>CAZOYW010000004.1:105891-122768 GCA_964584165.1 uncultured bacterium | reverse complement strand
CGGTTTTGCTCTTTACGGAACGGCCTTATAGCAGCCCGGCTTATTCATGAAAACCGACGGTTTTCAGGAATTAACCGGGCTAGGACTGCTTTCACACATTACACGTTACCCGTCACGCAGTTCCCGCCGTATTCTCCCCATGCCCTGAGGCGTCGCCGCGCCGGGGTTCCCTCGCCAGGCAGACCAGGGTATAGGCGAGGAGCACCGCCGCGGCGGCGATCCCCATCACGAGGTAGGACGGCCTCTCCATCCGGTCCATGTAGGGGAGGATGATCCGGTCCTTCCAGGCCGGGATGACCACGGGGGGCGGCCGGGAGAGCCGCCGGGCAAGGCGGTCGGCGGCCTTCGGATCGTCGGTGAGGATGCGATTGACCCGGAGCACCTCCCGGGCCGGGATGACCTTGATCCGGGGGTCGAAATCGGGCGAGGGGTGGCGGAAGAGCCCCCAGTAGTAGAACTCGTTTTCGTAGAGCATCGGGCCATAGGAGAGATAGGAGGGGCAGGCGAAGGCGGTGGCCCGGCAGTTGCGGAAGGTCTCGGCCATCCCCAGCTGCTCCTTGGTATGGTAGAACCAGGCCCCGTGGGCGATCCCGATGTAGTCGGAATACATGATGTAGGGATGGGTGTGCCCGTTGATGAAGCCGTCGAGCTCCTTCCAGTCGTGGAAGAAGGTCATGGTCGGCCAGAGGTCCCACTGCTGCATGTTCAGCGTCGCCACCTGTCCCCGGAGCCGGTTGCTCTCCTCCCAGAGGCCGTAGAGATACGGCCCCTGGCGGCTCCGGCGGTATTCCGAAAGACCCTGGGAGTCGAGCGCCGCCGCGCCGGCCGCCAAGGCGCAAAGCGGCCAGACCGCCCAACGGCAGCGGACGAGGAGGGCGGCGGCGGCAATCCCCGTGATGACCGCGGCGAGAAGGAAGGCGGAGTAGTAGTGGCGCGCCACCTGCGTACCGCTGGTGTAGTTCATGATCGCCGCCACACCGACGAAGACCGCGAGCAGCCGCAGCTGCCCCTCGTCGGTCGAGCCCCGGCGGGAGGAGCGGAGGGCGAGATAGACCAGGGCGGCGGCGCAGGCCGCCAGGGCCGCCCACCCGTCGCTGTCCTTCAGGTGGCGGAAGAAGTAGAAGTGGTCGGCCGGGAGCGACCCGGTGTGGGAGGCGTTGTCCCGGAAGGTCTCCAGGAGACGGAGGGCGAAAGGAGCCCCCGGGACGCGGTCGAAACGGCAGCCCGAGATCTTTTCCGCCAGGCGGAGGGGGAAAGGCAAATAGGAGGCTTCGCCGAAGTTGAAATCGAAGGCAGAGGCGGAGGGATAGCGGCTGATCGCCTCCCGGTTTTCGGCGAAGCAGCGGAAGGCGCCGTAGTTCACCCCCTCCCAGGCGGCCGGAGGCAGGATAAAGCCCAGGCCGAAAACGGCGAGGAGGAGGACCTGGCGCAGGGGACGGAAGCGGCGGAAGGCGGCGACGGTCCTCCGGAGCAGCTCGAAACAACAGACGCAGAAGGCCGGCCAGACGAGCGAAACCGAGTAATAGACGGAAACCCCGAGGAAGACTCCGAAGAGCAGAGACCGGAAGGCGCTGTCCCGGCGGGAGGACCCGGGAGCGGCGAGGAGGGCGAGGCAGAACCAGAGGCCGCCCCCGGCCGCGTGCAGGGCCCAAGTGGAGTAGCGGACCGCCCAGGGGGAAACGGCGACCAGGAAGGAGGCGACGCAGCCCGCGGCGAATCCCCCCAGCCGGCGGGCGAGAAAAAAGACGGCGAGCACCGTCGCCAGCCCCAAGGCGGCCATCCAGACGTGGAGGCGCCAGATGTTTTCGTAGGGATCGTTCGTCCGCAGGTTGAAGAGGGAGCTCAGCATCCCGATCTCGAGGATGAAGAACGGCTTGGCGAAGGAGGTGACTTTCTTGTTCACGTCCCACTGGGAGAGGTAGGCCGCGGCCAGGAAGGGGGCCTGGAGGCGGGGGTAGTAGTATTTCTCCAGGCGGAGGAGCCGCTCGAAGTTGTGGACATGGTCGGGGATGTGGACGCGGAACTCGACGTCGTCGCCGCCGACCTGGGAATAATGCTTGAGCCCCCAGAAGCGGAAGAGGGCGGCGAGCCCCAGGATCAAGAGGGGGATGAGCCAGCGCCAGCGGGAGGGCGCGGCGCGCGCGGCGGGCGCCGGCGAACTGGGAGAAGCTGTCTCAGCTCCGGTCATTGCCTGCATGATACCAAAAGAGCGCAGTTTGCACACTGTCGCTCGCCCCGCTCCCTGATCACAGGCGCGATCAGCGATCAAACTCGCTAGTCCTTCACCCCGAACTCCCTAAGGCTCCTTTCGCTCCGCCGCCACTGCTCGCGGACCTTCACCCGCAAGTCGAGGAAGACCGGCCGGCCCAGGAAACCCTCGATCCGCCGGCGGGCGCAGGTCCCGATCTGCTTGATCATCTCCCCGCGCTGGCCCACCACGATCCCCTTCTGGGAGTCCCGCTCCACGTGTACCGTGGCGACGATGAGGACCTTGCGCCGGTCCTCCCGCTCCCGGAACTCCTCGACCGTCACCGCGCTGGCATAGGGTATCTCCTGGCGGGTCAGGAGATACATCTGTTCGCGGATGAACTCCCGGACCAGGTCCCGCTCCGGCTGGTCCGAGAGCTGGTCGGATGGGAAGAGGGGCGGGCCGGGGGGGAGATAGGGCCAGGTGGACTCTAGGAGTCGGCTCACGTTGTCGCCGGTCCGGGCGGAGACGGGGACGACTTCGCGGAAGGGGGCGAGTTTCGCGAAATACTCGATCAGGGGGAGGAGCGCCAGCTTCGCGATCAGGTCGATCTTGTTGAGGATGAGGAAGGTGGGGACCGAGGCGACCAGGGCGGGATCGAACTCCGGCGGGGAGAGCGCGCCGCGGCGGCAGTCCGCCATCCAGTAGATGAGGTCGGCGTCCTTAAGCGCGCGCTTCGCCGAGGCCACCATGGACTCGCCGCAGAGGTCCCGGGGGGCGTGGAGCCCCGGCGTGTCCACGAAGATGGCCTGCCCCGCTTCCGCGGTGACGATCCCCCGCACCGTGGTCCAGGTGGTCTGGGGCTTGGGGGAAACGATGGCGAGCGGCTCCCCGACCAGCCGGTTGAGGAGAGTGGACTTGCCCACGTTGGGCTCTCCCACCAGGCTGACGAATCCGCAGACGGGGCTCATCGGTATGTGCTTCCGGGCGGGGATATTTTCAACATCCGAAGACGTCTTGTTGAATCATCGGGTTTTGTCGATGGGTTAGGGAGATGAAGTGGGTTTGGTCTATGGGTGAGGCCGATGGTCTGCCCGGCCCCACCATCACCCTTTCCCCTGCCCCAGACCCACTTCTTGACCCTCTCCCTCACCCTAGCTTTTCCGGCGGGCGAGAAACTCGCCCAGGGCGGCCAGGATCTCGTCCACCAGGATGTTGCCGAAGACCCGAGGGTGGCGCCATTTCAGCTCCTCCTGGAGGAGGAGCTCGCCGACCGTTTCCACGCCCTTGTCGCCGATCGCCTTCCGGAGCGGGGGGCTCAAGGGGAGCCGCTCCAGCGAGGTGGCGGCGAACCGCGGATGGGCGAGGACATCGTCCACTCCCCGGTCGAGGAAGTTCAGGGCGAAGATGTAGCGGAACTTGGAACCGCTCCAGAACCGGGAGAGCTCCCGCTGGAGTTCCTTGCGGACCTGCTGGTCGAGGCACTGGTGGGAGACCTGCTTCCGCACGCTCGCCTCCACCACCTCGTTCAGCGTCTTCAGGCCGTGGGCCTTGAGCCACTTCTTCGCCCGGGCGCTCACCCACAGGACATCGGCGCTGAGGCGGCCCAGGTCCTGGAGGCGGGGAGGGTTGGCAAGGGAGTTGGGGGGAGCGGAGAAGGCGAATTCCTTCTGGATGATCTTCCTGGCCATAGCGCGCGGGGGTGGGCGGCGGGATTACTAATCCGACCATTATAGTTCAGACATCGACGATAGTTGTCCTTGCGAGCGAAGGCTTTTAGCCGCGGGCGAAGCGGGGCGGGAAACAATCTCATCCCCTTTTCGTCGAGAGATTGCTTCGTCCCCCTCGCAATGGCCTGCCTACTCTATTCTGGACATGCTTATAGTGTAGCCGGCCGGGGAAACCGGAGACAAACATATTCTCCGCGTCCCGCCGTCGTTCGCTTCGCCTTTTCCCTGGCATTCGGCGGGCCGCTGTGTTATCTTGGCCGGCGCTCGGTCACCATGGGAGGCGAGCGTGAGCGCCGGCGGCGAATACTTTTACTGTTTCTCCTGCAAAAAGTTCTTCCACAGCCAGAATCCGGCCTGCCTCCGCTGCGGCAAGGGCTGCGCTCCCGCCCGCCGGGAACTCCTCCGCTCCACGCCGCGCGTGGACATCTACCAGATCTTCGTGGGGAATTCCCTGGTGGGCAACCAGCGGGTGGAGAAGCCCTGTGGTTAAATCCGGGGAGAACGAATCTATTCGTCCTCCCCGGATTTAAGTTTCGGTGACCCGGACCGTTCCTTTCACCATCCGGCCCTTCCGCTTCATTATCCTCCGCAGCTTCGCCCAGAAAGCCTTCTCCAGGTCGAAATCCAGCGAGACCGCGTTCCCGATCAGGAGGATGAGGAGGTCGGCGTGCTCCTCGATCAGAGCCCTCCGGGGGCGGCCCTTGGTCAGGCACTGGCAGATCTCCCCCACCTCCTCCATGATCAGGTTCATGCGGTGGAGAATCTCCTCCCCGCCCCGCTCCTTCAGCCGGTGATGGCGGTGAAACCTCCGGACCGCTTCGACCATCTTTTTCATCAGGATCGGAAGACGTAGTCGACGATCGGGTCGATGTGGCGGCAGTACTCGGGGAGCTCGAAGAGCTCGTTCTCCCAGGCCGCGTTCGCCTTCAGGCGGGCCTTGACCTCGTCCGCGCCATAGCCGAGATCGCGCAGGACCACCGCCCGGTCCTTGATCTCGTACATGTGCATCTTCTCGAACGCATTTTTATACTGGTGCTTCTTCTCGGGATGCTTGGGCACGGCCTTGCCTCCTGGTTGCGTTCCCGGCAGCGGATTGCCGGACGGTTCAGTCTAGCGCGGTGGATTACGGGCGGCAAGCCTTTCCGGCCGGGCACGAAGCTGAAACCACGAATCGCGCGCTTGCGCGCCGATCCGGCCGTCGTAGCCAAAGGCTACTTTGGCGGAGTCGGCAGCGCGGCGGCGCGCAAGCGCGGGATTCGCGGTTCAAATCGCCGGGCCACCCCCCATTCGTGAAAATTCGTGTCAATTCGTGGAAGTCCTCCGCCGGGCCCAGCCGGGTTTATTCGCCAAGCTTCGCGGTCAAGGCCGCCGGGCGCGCTTCTCCGGCGGGAAGAGGATGTCGCCCTCGAAGCGGTGGCTGATCCGGAACCAGAGGAAATAGGTGAGAGGGGCGCAGGGGTTGTAGATCTGGTCGGCGAGGATGTGGAGGGTGAACCCCAGCGAGAACCCGACCGCCCAGGCGAAGGGCCAGAAGAAGGCGGCCGCGGCCCAGAAGAGGAGAGCGATCTCCCAGGAGTGAACGAGCAGGAAGTAGCGGCGGTACTCGTGGTCGTGGGCGGCCTGGAAGAACCGGCGGACGCTGAACCCCCGCAGTCCGAAGGCGTAGGCGTACTCGAAGATATGGTCGAGGTCGATGAAGACGCCGGAGAGGAAGAAGGCGATCGTCCCCGCGAGCGAGCGGGAGACCAGGTAGAAGCCGGCCGAGCCGGCCAGCGAAAGCGCGGTGTGGTGGTGGAGCCTGATGGAAAACCTCCTCGGGGGGCGGGAGCGCCTGACGATCCCGATTAAAGCAATAGCACCTGATTACTCTGATTTCTCAGAGCAATAAATGCAACCAGCCGGGATCAGAGCAATCAGGCGCTGATGTTTTTTGCCTCCGGTCAGCCCGGCGGGGGGGGCTTGATCCCGATCTTCTCGGCGATCTCGTGAAACTCCTGGCGGGAGATGTCGTCGAGCGTCTTCCCGCGCCGCTTCAGGTGCTCGTTGAACTTGAGCGCCTTCTCCTGCATCAGCGAGTGAGTCTCCTCCGCGCCCCCGTAGAGGCGGAAGTTGGGGCCCTTGGTCACGCGGATGTGCCCGTCGGCGCAGTCGAGGCCGAGACCGAGAAGGAGGGCTTTGACCGCTGGTTTAACCATGCTCAAATCTTAACCCGCGGGATGCCTCCTGTCAAACCTTCGGCCGGCGAATGATCACCACTCGTGGTTTCTATTTTCTTCCCGGGCGGGAAGAGCGGGACGCCCGGAGGGACCAGACGGCGAGGGCGAGGAGGGCGGAGAGGCTCACCGAAGCGCCGATCCGGAAGGCGGGCGGGCGGTAGGAAAAGACGACGCGGTGGGTCCCCCCCTCCAGGAAGACGGCGCGGAGGAGATAGTTGGCGCGGTGGATCCTGACTTCCTTCCCGTCCACCGCGGCCGTCCAGCCGGGGGCGAAGGCGTCCGCCAGGAGAAGCCAGCCGGGGGCGGAAAGCTCGGCCGCGACCGCCACTTCCCCCGTCCCGCTCGCGACGATACGGGCCTCGCCCCCACCGCCCCCCGCGCGGCGGCCCGGCTCCTCCTCCAGGAGGATGAACCGGCGGGGGTCGTAGCCGCTCCGGAGCAGCTCCGCGAGGACCGCCGCCGGCCCGGAGACGACCTTCTCGCCGCTCGAGATCAGGGCGCGCGGCCAGGCGCGGGCGTTCTCCCCGATCTCCCTCCCCTCCGCCGCGAAGACCTTCCGGAACCCCGACTCTTCCCGGATCGATCCCTCCGGGCCGATCACGTACCTCCAGTTGAGGAGATCGAGGAGAGGGGAGGGCCTTTCGATCAGGGGAAGGAGCTCCTCCGGCCGCGTCCCCGTCCCCTGGCTCACGGAGACGTATTCCAGGAAGCGGAGGCCCGCGTCCGCCTGGTAGCCGAGCAGGCAGGGGAAACCCGCGAGCATCCCCCGGTTGAAATCCCCGGGGTCGAGGCTCGAATAACGGTAGGGGTCATTCCGGGAGCGGAAGAAACCGGCCTCGGCGGAGGGCCAGGCGAGGGGCGCGGTATCGAAACCGGAGGAGAAGCGGCGAGCCCAGGGGACGAGCTCCAACAGGGTCAGCGCCAGCAGGGCGGGGAGAAACAGCCGGCCGGAGAGGGCGACGAGGATCCCCGCCAGGGCCAGCGTCACCAGGGCCAGGCGCAGGAGGGAGAGACGGAACATCGCCCAGGATGCCGGGGCGAAGGGGCTTTCCTCGGCGAGCCGCCGCGCGAAGGCCGGGTAGTCCTTCTCCGGGGGGGTCTCCCGCATGAGATCCTTCCACCACTCCGGCTGTCCGGGGACGACGATATCGTAGTGCCTTCCCGCCGTCAGCGTCTCCCCCGCCCACGCTCTCCACCAGGCGGGGGGAGCAACGGGGGAAAGGCGCTGAAACAGGCCCACCGCGCCGAAGGCCAGCGCGCAGACGACGGTGAGCGAGAGGAGGACCGCCTTCTTCCCTCGGGGGGAGCGGAGCGCCTCCGCTCCCGCCGCGGAAAGGACGGAGACGGCGAAGGCGGCGAAGAAGAGGAGCTTGGCCGATCCCCGGAAGAGGCCGAAGCCCGGGAGGAAGCGATGGAGGAAGGGAAAGAGCGGGGTGTAGGCGCCGAGGGCGAGGGCGACGGCGGCCAGGGCGAGGATCAGGAAGCGGAGGGCGAGCCGGTCGCGGCGGACGAAGACCCCGGCCAGGGCGAGGAGAAGAGGGGCGATCCCCAGGTAGGCGCACATCTCCCAGAAGTAATACTGCCCCCAGTACAGGCTCCGCACGGAGTCGCCGAGGGCTTCGGGGAGGACGAAGGTGATCAGGTTCAGGGGGGGGAGGGAGAAGTTGGCCGCCCAGGAGATCTCCGCCGACCGCCGGAACGACTCCCGCGAGACCTCGGCCGCGGGGAGCGCCTGGACGGCGGAGAGCCCGGCCGCGAAGAGGAAGAAGGCGGATACGCCGAGCAGCCAGCGCGGTAGCCTTCCCCGCCAGGAGGGGAAATCCAGGGCCGGGCCCAGGACGAGATAAAGGGAGCCCGCAAGCAGCGTGTAGTAGACATACTGGGCGTGGCCGGAAAGGAGCTGGAGTCCGGCGAGTCCGCCGGCGCAGGCGGCGGAGAGGACCCGCCGCCGGAGGAGGAAGTCCTCCAGGCAGAGGAAGACGAGCGGGACCCAGGAGAGGGCGCAGACGTTGGAGAGGTGTCCGGCGTGGACGTGGAGGACGACCGGCGCGGAGAGGGCGAGGGCGGAGGCCCCCAGAAGCGCGGGAAAGGCGCCCAGGCGGAGTTTCCTCAGGAAGAGATACTGGGAAAGGGCGAGAAGAAGGAGGTGGAGGAGGAAGCTCGAGTTGATCGCGGCGGCGACGGGGAGGAAGAGGAAGGCCAGGTTCGGGGGATAGAAGAGGGCCGACTCGGGATAGGCGGCAAACGGCGTCCCGCAGAGGACGAGAGGGTTCCAGAGGGGAAGGGTCCCCTTCCCCAGCTCGGAGAAGCCGAAGGCGCGCCAGTAGTAGTAGAGGGTGCCGACGTCTCCTTCCGGACGGGAGAGGACCCAGCCGGAGACCGGGGGGAAGATAGCTTCGTAAAAGACGGCGGAGCAGAGAACCAGAAGGAAGAGAAGGGCGCAAAGAGAATGGAGGAAGGGTAAACGCCGCATGATCGAAAGATCCGTGGACATCTTGCGGGAGGGGACTTGCCCCATCCCGAAATCTTCTTCGGGAGTGGCCCCGATCTCGACCGGGTTTGATCCGACCGATCAGTCGGATCCGACGGATCGGTCCGATCGGCTTTTCAGCGCGCCGCCGGGGCCGGCTCCAGGAAGCGGAGCTTCATGTTCGTGACCACCGGGTTCGCCTTCGGCGCCCCCTTCCCGACCCCGTAGTACATCCATTCCGGGAAGAGGTCGTCCGGCCAGAGGACGCTCTCCCGGTAGACAACCGTCGCCGACTTCTCGGGCCAGGTCATCCCGACGAAGATGGACTTCTCCGGCGTTTCGAACTCCCAGGACGACCAGGCGCCCTCCTTCTCCCCCTGGAAGACGGGCGAGGAGGCGACCAGGCGGTCGGGCTTCCCGTCATTATCGGAATCGGCGTAGACGACCATGCTAAAGGCGCCTTCCGGACCCGGGGCGGCGTGGGCGATCTCGAGGAGCATCCGGTTCCCCTTCCTCCGCGCCGGATTCACCTCCCAGAGGGCAAGGCGGTAGTAGGAGGCGACGTGGGTCTTCCGGGTCAGATAGTCGCCGCTCCTCACCGCGACCGGGTAGGAGGTGGAGGGGGCCGGATCGCGGCGGTGGTTCAGGAAGATCCGGTAGCGCCCCGTCTGGATGCCGGGGGCGGGAGAGAGGTCGCCCCCCCGGCTCTTCCCGTTCTCCGCGTAGGAGCTCGCGACGGGCAGAGCCGGGGACGGCCGCCAGAGCCGCCAGTCGTCCTCGACCAGGTAGCGGTAGAGGGAGAGCTCGGCGGGGGACTGCGAGAAGGTGGGGACCAGGGAAGAGCCGGGGCTGTCGCCGAAAAGATCGACCCAGGATCCCCGGGAGGCGCCCAGGGACTCCAGCTTCACCCCAACCGCGATCTCCTTCTTCCCGGAGAGCGTGGCGGGGTCGAGGGGGACCGTGAACCATTGGCCCACTTCGGTCAGGTGCCTCCCCTGCTCCCTCAGGTAGATCGGGAAGGCCCTCCGTTGGGCGATGTAGGAGTCGGGGTCGGCGGAGAGCCCCCGCTCGAAACGGCGGACGAGCTGCCCGTCCACCGTGACCAGGAGATCGTAGTCCCGCGCCGGGCCGGAGACGAGGTCGAGCTTGAGCTCCGCCCCTTTCCAGGAGAAAGCCTCGGGGGGAAGAACGATCGTCTGGGTCGCCGCCTGACCGGCGCCGGAGAGGCGGCAACGCCACTCCTGCCCGAAGGGATGGACGGAGAGGGCGCAGAGGTAAAGGCCAACGGAGACCAGGGCGGGGAGGGCGGCGGCCGCCCCGCGGCGCCAGCCCGCGAGCGCGTCGCGGTAGGCGAGGAAGAGGACGGGAGCGGGGGAGAGGAGGAGGAGGGAGACCAGGATGACGTGGAGGCGATGGGCGAGCGGAAAGTCCGCCCCCGGGAAAATGGCCAGGAAGCGGGAGGGGAGGGAGAGACGGCTCAAGGCGAAGAGGAGCGCGGCCAGGAACACGGAGAGGACCAACGGGAGGCGGAGCGGGATCTCCCTTCTCCAGAGCAGGATCGAGCCCCGGCCCAGGCGATAGGCGGCGTGGACTCCGGCGGCGATCATGAACGGGATGGCGGGCAGGGTGTAGCGGGCCTCGGCGTCGGCGAGGAAGCAGAGCGCCCAGGTGTAGAGGCAGGCGGCGAGGAAGGGCCAGGCCGCCGGGCCCAGCCCGAGAAGGGAGGCAAGCCCCCAGACCCCCAGGAGGAGGATGGCGCGGTTCAGCGCGTTCATTCCCTCCGGAGAGAGGAGGTAGCTCTGGAGGAAATCGTTGTAGGCCCTTTTCCAGAAGATCCCGGCCTTGGCGAGGACGACCGGCGCGACCTCCCGGGGCTGAGAGAGGAGGAGCGCGGCCACGGCCTTCAGATAGAGGTCGTCCGCGGAGAGGCTCCCCCGCGCCTCCCGGCGGAGGCGGGAGAGCACCGGCCCGCCGGGGTCGCCGTCGGTCTGGTAGCCCTGGTTGGGGGGGTAGACGCCGCAATACATCGCCAGGCCGTTCTTCCAGGAGCCGCTGAGCAGGCGGCGGTGGTGCTTGTCCACCCGGGGGGTAAAGGAGAGGCGGGGGACGATGATCAGGGCGAAGCCGGCGAGGAAGGGGAGCGCGCGGAGCAGCCATTTCCTCTTCCGGCCGACCGCCAGGCCGGCGACGAGGAGGGGAAAGAAGACCAGGGCGGAGAACTGGAAAAAGGTCCGGGAGACGGTGAGGAATGCGGTGGCGATCCCGGCGAGGAAGATCGCGAGGAGCGATCCCCGCGCCAGGGCGAGCGTGAGCAGCCAGACGTCGAGAAGGAGGAGGAAGATGGCGACGGTCTCGGTGAGGAGCCTCCCCTCGGAGAGGATGAAGGGGGGATAGACCGCCGCGATAAGCAGGGCGGGGATGGCGATCCGCTTCCCGAGGAGGCGGGCGGTGACGGCGAAGAGCAGCAGGAGGGAGAGCGTTCCCAGGACGGCCTGGGCGGCCCGGGCGGCGGGGAAGTTCGGCCCCCAGAGGTAGTAGACCGCGCTCAGAAAGAGGGGATAGACCTCGCCCTTGTCCAGGGCCATCTCGTAGCCCCGGAAGAAATGCCGCCGGAAGGACTCGGGGTCGGAGACCGACCGCCAGGCCTCGTAAAACTCCCGGGCCTGGAGGCTGTAGCCGGCGGCGTCCCAGACCACCGGGAGCTGGCGCTTGTGGAGGAGAAAGTCGAGGCGGAGGAGGAAGGCCCCGGCCAGGAGCAGGAGAACCAGGAAGGCGGTGATGATCTTCTCTCCGATCTTCACCGATTGGTGCTCCCCGTCTTGTAGTCGAGGTAGGAGATCATCCTCTCGTAGAAGCGCTTCGGGTCGTTCCCGGCCAGCGCCTCCTCGGCGGCGAGGAGTCCCATCTCCATGCTGTCGTGGATGTCGGTGTTGAGGAAGAGCCCCTGGCGGCCGGTGATGAAGAGATTGCGGATCCCGGCGAGCGGCGCGAGCACCCGCTTCAGGCGCTCATCGTAGGCGAGGTCGTAGACGGGATAGGCGTCCTGCACCCGGACGACCTGGAAGTCGGAGATGGGTCGGCCCTTCAGCACCGGGATCCGGGCGGCGTCGGACCGGGCGATCCCCGCGATCGCCGAGTCCGGCGCGGACCAGCGCCCGTCGCCCTGGTCGGCGCAGAGCTCGAAGGCGATCATCGTCCGGTCGGCCGGGAGGGGGAGGGCCAGGAGGTTCTTCGGCTCGCAGTAGCGGTTGCAGTTGAAGGAGGGGTCAAGGAGGTAGACCCAGTGGGCGGTAGAGGCTTGGCCGACCGGGACGATCGTGTTGCAGACGAGGAGCGCCCGGTAGCGCATCAGCTGTCCCTCCCGAACGCACTCCTCCGGGACGGCGGACCGGAAGACCCCCGTGAGGGCGTTGAGGGGGATGGTGGCGAGGAGACCGGCGCAGGGGAGTTCGATCTCCTTGCCCTCGCGGCGGATCCGGACGGAGACCACCCGCCCCCCCTCCACCCGGGCCGCGACCGGCTCGCTCTTCAGCCACACCTCTCCGCCCCCCTCGCGCAGAGCGGCGGCCATGCGCTCGAAGATGACGCCCATCCCCTCCTCGGGATAGTAGAACTCCTTCCAGTAGGTCGCCTGCTCCTGCCCCCGGCCGCCCAGGAGCTTGACGATGACGTCTTTCAGGTTGAGCTTGTGGAGCTTCTGGCTGGCCAGGCGGACGGAGAGGTCCGAGGCGGGGACGCCCCAGAGCCGCTCGGTGTACTGGCCGAAGCAGAGGTGGTAGAGGGTCCGGCCGAAGCGGCGGATCCCCCAGGTCCGGAAAGAGTCGTCGGGGCGGGGGAAGATCCGGAACTGGATCGAGGTGAAGAGAAAATCGAGGAGCATCCGCGCCGAGAAGAACGGGTTCAGCCCCTGGATCAGCTGCCAGAACTTGAGCGGGTAGTCGAAGAACTTCCCCCGGATGAGCATCCGGGTGTTGATGATCTTGGCCGGAAGCGGCGCGGGGGAGTGGGAGCGGAGGATCTCGTCGATCCGGTCGTGCTTGACGTGGTAGACGTGGGGCCCGTATTCGGCGATGAAGCCTTTCCAGCGCGGGGAGGCGGAGAGGCCGCCGACCGCGGATGCCTTCTCCGCCACCACCACCTTCTTCCCCGCTTTCTGGAGCGCCAGCGCCGCGGTCAGGCCCGCCGGCCCGGCGCCGAAGATGATGTAAGGCGGATCATCGCTTACGACAGGCATGTGTCTCTCTGGCTGTCTTGAACGCGGACATGAATGTCCGCGTCTACGACCGAATAGCGATCGCCCGGGCGATTTCCCGTAGGCGCGGACCTTCAGGTCCGCGCGGCGGAAGGCGGCAAGCAAAGCGATCCTACAAGCGTGAGCGATCCTGCAATCCTTCCCGATCCGCTAAGCGGATCGGGAAGGAGTTACTACAAGCGAGAGCGATCCCGCCGCCTTGCTGTCACCACGCCCCGATCCGGATCAGCAGGGCCCGCCAGGCGATCGAGGCTCCCGTCATGACGATCGACCTGAACTCCTTCCAGCCCGTGCCGTGGCCGGAGTGACCGCCCTGGCGGCTCAAGTACTTGACCGGGATCTGGACGATGCGCAACCCAGAGCGGGCCGCCCGGAGAACGACCTCCATCTCGTAGACGAAGCGGTTGTCCCGAAAACGGATCTTCCAGATCGCTTCTCGCGTCCAGGCTTTCATCCCGGTGGTCACGTCGCTGATCGGAGTCCCCGCCATCCAGGAGACGAAGCGGTTCAGAACCCGGTTCCCCACGTCGCGGAAGAAGCTGAAGGTGTAGCCCGTCCGGTCGGCCCCCCGGAGAAAGCGGGAGCCAACGACCAGGTCGGCCCGATTCGCCTGCAGGGGAGCGAGCAGCGCCGGGATCTCCTCGGGGGCGAACTGGAGGTCGGCGTCGAACTGGACCTGGAGGGAATGGGAGGCCAGCGAGATCCCCACCTTGATCGCATGCCCCTTGCCGGAATCGCCGTAGTTCTCCAGGACCCGGAGGCGCAGCGCGTCGTGGGTCCGCCCGAATTCGCGCGAGAGCTCCGCCGTCCGGTCCCGTCCCCCGTGGATGATCAGGACCTCCGCGCCGGGGACGGCGGCGGCGAGCCGCTCGAGGCAGGAGACGATCGTCCCCTCCTCGTTGAAGGTGGAGATGATGACGGAAAGATCGTTCACAGTCTCGCTAGCCATGATCGGTTTACAGAATCTATCCGCAGCGGTTCAATCGCAAAAAACCACAAGCTCCAAACAACAAATCCCAAGCAAATTACAAAACACAATCAACAAACCACCCGTCTTCCCGCCGGCCAAGTCAGCTTTTGTTGCTTGATTTTTTGAGTTTTGGATTTTGCTTGGGATTTGTTGTTTGGGCTTTGTAATTTGCCCCGCGGGCCGCCGTGGTGGTGATTGCGCGCCCGATCGCTACTTCCGCGGGGCGGGCAGCTTCTCCGGATCGTAGAAGACGATCTGCGAGCCCTGGTTCTCGAAACGGAAATCCACCTCGAGCAGGGAGGAGAGGGCGCGGCGGACGAGAGCCTGGGCCGGGGGCTCGGCGTAGAGGAGGAGGAAGCCTCCCCCGCCCGCGCCCAGAAGCTTACCACCGACCGCCCCGGCGCTCAAGGCCGCGTCGTACATGGCATCGATCTGCGGGTTGCTGACGCCGGTCCCCAGCGACTTCTTGATCTTCCAGGATTCGCCGAGCAGGCGGCCGAAATCGCCGAGCTTCTCCTTCCCCTTCCCGAGAAGGTCCCGCCCCTGGGCGGCCAGGGAGGACATGTTCTTCAGATAGGCGGTGTTGTCGCCGAGCGCCTGCACGTGGCGCTTCTGGATGGTGTCGGAATAGCGCTGGATGCCGGTGTAGAAGAGGAGCAGGTTGTCTTCCATCTCCTGGAGCGCCTCCGGGCAGCAGATCACCGGCTCCACCCGCGCCTCTCCCGCGCTTTTGAACTCGATGTAGTTGAAACCGCCGCAGGCCGCGGCGTACTGGTCCTGAAAGCCCACGCTCTCCCCGATCATCTCCCGCTCGATCCTCACCGCCTCGGCGGCCAGCCTTTTCGCGGAGACCCGGCTGGAGCGGTAAGCGTAGAGGGCGTTCAAGAGGCCGACCACGAAGGAGGAGGAGGTGCCCAGCCCCGTCCGGGCGGGCAGGTCGGAGAAGTAGTTGATCTCGACGTGGGAGGAGATCCCCATGAACTCGAGGCAGGCCCGGACCGCCGGATGCTCGATCTCCGAGACCCGGTGGACGAGCTCGGTCTTGGAGTAGGAAACCTTGATCCGGTAGTCGAAGAAATCGGACAGGTAGCTGACGGTGAGGTAGCAGTACTTGTCCACCGTGGTGGAGAGGACCGCACCCCCGTGACGGGAGAAGTGCTCGGGGAAATCGGTCCCGCCGCCCAGGAAGCTGATCCGCACCGGCGTTTGCGAGATAATCACGATCTTGCCCTCCGGGAAAGATCGTGATTATGCATGAAAGCGCGGAGAGTCTCAACACTTGTCGGGACTTCGAACCGGCTCCGGAGCTTCGCGTTGCTGATCTCATAGGTCTCGCGGGGGACGGAGGCGGCGGCGTAGCGCAGGGGCTTCTTCAGCAGCTCCCGGACCTCCCGGATCGAGACCGTCCCCGTTCCGCACAGGTTCACGACCTCCCCCCCCGGGCCTTGCCCCGCCAGGTCGTACGCGGCGGCGGCCGCGAAATCGACCGGGAGATACTGGTAGCGGGAATCCTCGTGGACCCGCAGGGGCCGATCGTGGATCAGGTCGAAAACGGGGTTCTTCTTCAGGCCCGGACCGAGGACCCCGCCCAGGCGGACGATCAGCCAGCGCGGCGCATAGCTCCGGACCAGGAGCTCGGCCAGATACTTGTGCAGGCCGTACGGGGAGAGGCGGCCGGGGTCGATCGGGGCGTCCTCGCCGTTGTTTCGGGGGTTCTCATGGTCGGGATAGACGTCGATGGTGGAAACGTGGAGGTAGTTCCGGAAACGGAAGTCGTGGAGCGCGCGGAGGACCGAGGCGACGGAAAGATCGAACTCCTCGACCGGGGATTCGGCGGCCAGGTACTTCTTCGAGTTCCCGTCGGCGTTGACCAACAGATCGCACTCCCGCCCCCGGAAGGCGGCGTAGGAATCGAGGTCGACGCACTCGGCGTCAAGACCGCGGGCGTGCGCCTCCCGGAGGAAGGCCGAGCCGACAAAGCCCTGGCCGCCGAGGACAAGGATTGTTCCCTGGTTTTTCAAGTGAGCAGTGATCAGTAATCAGTGATCAGTAATCAGTAATCAGTGATCAGTTGCTGATAACTGATCACTTTTTCTTCAGTTACTGATCACTGGGGTTTGACAGGCGCACCGTCCCCCGGTCGTAGTTCGCCGCGAACCAGTCGACCGTCTTCTTCAGCCCTTCCCGGAGGGGCGTGGGGCAGTCAAGGCCGAGGGCCCGGAGCTTCCGGTTGGAGAAGATCTTGAAGAGCTTCCCGTCGGGCTTCGAGGCGTCCCAGGCGATCCGCCCGGGATAGCCGGTGAGCTCCCGCGTCAGTTCCGCCAGCTCGCGGATCGAGGTGGACTGGCCGGTGGAGAGGTTGATCGGCTCGGGGGAATCGTAGTTTTCCAGGAAATAGGGGAAGAGGGCGGCGACGTCGGCGGCGTAGACGAAGTCCCGGGTCGGCTTTCCGCTCCCCCACATCGTCACCTCGCTCGCCCCGGCCCTTTTCGCCTCGAAAAACTTGCGGATGGTAGCGGGGATGACGTGGGCGTCCCGGAGGCTGTAGTTGTCGTGTTCGCCGTAGACGTTTCCGGGGATGAGGACGATGGCGCGGAAGCGATGCTGGCAACGGTAGGCCTCGGACTGGACGATCGCCATCTTCTTCGCCATCGAGTAGGGCGCGCTTTCGGAGGCCGGCCGCCCTTCCCACATCTGCTCCTCGGAGAGGGGGGAAGCGGCCTGGCCCGGGTAGCTGCACCCGCCCATGACGTTGAGGATCCGTTTCGCCCCCGCCTTCCAGGCCTCGTGCAGGGTGAGCGTGATCATCATCAGGTTGCGGTAGTAGAAGTCGGCCGGGAAGGCGACGTTGGCGCCGATCCCCCCCACGTAACCGGCCAGGGCCACCACCCAATCGGGGCGCAGATCCCGGAACATTTCCCGCGCCGCCGCCTGCTCGGTGAGGTCGTAGTCCTTCGACGAGACACCGGTCACCGCCCCCTTCCCATAGCGGGATTCGAGGACCGGGACGACGTGGCGGCCGAGGAAGCCGGTGGCGCCGGTGACGAGGAT
>CAZOYW010000004.1:65099-105791 GCA_964584165.1 uncultured bacterium | reverse complement strand
ATCGAGTGCTTGAGAAAACTGTAGGCCCGGATCAGTTCGTCGATCCCCCAGTCCAGACCGTGGCGGGCTCGGAAGCCCGCCCGCTCGATCTTTTCGTTGGACACGATGTAGTTCCTCTGGTCGGGATCCTTGCCCACCTCGGAGGTGATGATCACGAGCCGGGGAAGATGGCGCTTGATCGTCTGGCAGAGCTCGAGCTTGGAGAGGTTGGCCGAGGAGAGGCCGACGTTGAAAACCTCGCCCTTCAGCCGCGCGAAGTTTTCGAGGCCGAAGGCGAAGGCGCGGGCGATGTCCCGGACGTGGATGTAATTCCGCTTGAAGTGGGCCTCGAAGAGAACGATCACCCGGTCGACGAGGGCCCGATAGGTGAAGTCGTTGACCAGCAGGTCGATCCGCATCCGGGGGGAGACCCCGAAGGCGGTGGCCAGGCGGAAGGCGATGGCGTGGCCGCTTCCCATCAGCACCTTCTCCGCCTCCACCTTCTGGCGGCCGTAGGAGGAGATCGGCTGGAGCGGCGACTCCTCGGTGCAGAAGGCCCCCTCCTCCCCCACTCCGTAGCCGGAGTTGGTGACCGGGAAGAGGACGCGCTGGGAACGGGAGCGCAGCCGGTCGATCAGCTTCACCGCCCCCACGTTGATCGAGCGGGCTTCCTGGGGATGGCGGTCGCAGGCGGGGGCGCCGACCACGGCGGCGAGCGGGATGATCGCGTCGGCGTCCTTGAGCAGGGGCTTGAGGACCGACGGCTCGCGGACGTCCCCGCGGACGATCCTAAGCCCTTGCTGATGGCAGAGGTGGAGGAGGGAGGTCTGGCGGTAGCGAAAATCGTCGAGGACGGTGACCGAATAGCCTTTCCCCAGGAAATGCTCGGTCATCACCGACCCGACGTACCCCGCCCCGCCTGTAATTAATACTTTATATGATTTCATACTATTCTCCGCGCGGTAATTCAGAAGTTCGAGCACGCATATGGGTTAGGGTTATGAAGTGGGTTTAGTAGATGGGTCGGGTTAATGGTGTCGGCCTCGGCTAGCCTCACCATCGACTTCTCCCATTTACCAAACCCACTTCCTGACCCTTACCCATCAACCCCAACAGAGCTGCAAAGAGAACTAGCCGTTATCTCACCCTAGCGTTTGCTTCTCCCCCGCCAAATGGTCCCGCAGCATCTTCAGCCCCTCCGCGAGCTTCACTCGGGGGGAGAAGCCGTAGAGCTTCTTCATCGCCGTGGGGCGGGGGCGAAAGGCGATGTACTCCGGCACCTTGCCCGCGCAGCGGATCCGCGCCCTGATCCCGAAAGTCCGGGCCGCCGCCTCGACCAGCTCCCGGATCGTGCCGGGCTTCCCGACGCAGAGGTCCACGGTAACGTTTTTCGCCGACGCGGTGAGTATCCGTTTCACCGCCTCCACGGCGTCGGAGACGAACATGGCGTCGATCAGGTTCTTCCCGTCGCCCCGGATAACGAACTCCCGCTGCCGGTCCAGGGCGAAGGCCTTAACCAGCCGGGTGTAAATCTTCCGGGGCGGCTCATGCGGTCCGTAGGCGCCGAAGAAGCGGACGAGCGCATACTCGCGGACGGCTCCCCGCTTTTGGAAGAACTTGACGTAACCTTCGGAGGCGAGCTTGGCGATGGCGTAGGGCAGCTTCGGATCGAGACGGCTCAAGGGCGAAACGGGACCGGTCAGGCCATCGTAAACCGCTCCGGAGGAGAAGTAGACGAGCCGCCCGATCCGGAAATGGGAGAGGAAACGGATCAGGGCCAGCGGGCCGTCGGCCAGGTCCCGGGCCGGATTTTCGACCGAAAAAGCGGGATCGCCGTTCCCGGCGAGGTAAACCGCCGCGTCCGCCGCTCCGTCCCAGCGGCGGGAGAGGCGGTCGAGGGCCGCGGGGTCCTTGAGATCGCAGGCGACGGCGTCGACCCCCTTAAGCCCCCGCTCGCGTACGAACGCCGCCGCCTCGGGCGTCCGGTCGAGGGCGAGGAGGCGGTGGTCTTCCGAGAGCGAAAGGAGGAGGTTCTTGCCGATGAACCCTCCCGCGCCGGCGATGATAATCCTCATAAGAGCAAAAGCTCCAATATACAAATCACAAATCCCAAACAAATTACAAACCGCAAATCACAAAATACAAAGTCCCCGGAACCGCGTTGTTTGTGATTTGGCGTTTGTTTTTTGTTTGGAGTTTGTTCTTTGCGAGTTGTTATTTATCCTTTCCAGTACTCCCTGTACCACGCGATCGTCTTCTCGAGGCCTTCGGCCAGGGAGACCCGCGGGATGAAGCCGAGGAGGCGGCGGGCCTTCTCCGTGGAGGGGATCCTCAGCTCCACGTCGGCGGCGAGGGCCGGCTTGAAGACGAGCTTCGAGGACGACCCGGAGACGCGGATGATCGTCTCGGCGAGATCGCGGATGGTCACCGCCGCGGCATGGTTCCCGAGGTTGAAGACCTCCCCCACGGCTTTCGGCTTTTCCAGGCAGGCGAGAACGCCCCGGACGAAGTCGTCGATGTAGCACCAGGCCCGGATCTGGGCCCCGTCTCCGTGGATAAGGAGGGGCTCGTTCTGGAGCGCGGCCAGGGTGAACTTCTGGATCGCCCCCTCCCCCACCTGGTAGGGGCCGTAGACGTTGAAGGGACGGACGGTGACCGCGGGGAGGCCGTACTCCTGGTGGTAGCAGTGGGTCATGTGCTCGGCGGCGAGCTTGGAGACGGCGTAGATCCAGCGGAGAACGCCGACCCGGCCGTGGGTGGTGGGGGCGGCCTCGTCCGCCTTGTAGACGAAGGAGCCGTAGACCTCGCTGGTGGAGAAGTCGATGAAGCGCTCGACCTTCTCCTTAACCGCCGCCTCGAGGACGTTCTGGGTCCCGGTCATGTTCACGCCCATGGTCACGGTCGGGCGCTTGATCACGGTATCGATCCCGGCGATGGCGGCGAGGTGGATGACCAGGTCGCAGCCCTTGATCGCCTTCCGCACGCCCTTCGGATCGAGGACGTCGCCCTTGACGAAAGAGAGGTGGGGATGGCGGGGGAGGTCGGTCAGGTGAATGGCGTCCCGGTGCTGGTTATCGTAAACCACCAGACGGTTCGCGTCCGCGAGCGCCCGGCAGAGGTGGGTCCCGATGAACCCCCCTCCCCCGGTGAGCAGGATCTTCTTGCCCTTGATCATAAAAATCCTTTCCGGATTTTTAGAGTTTGGAGACGGTTATATTACCAGAAGGCGGATGTTCTTCGTTAACCGAATCGCCGGGATGGATTATGGATCTGGGATTTGAGATTTGAGATTTGGGTTTTTAAATTTGAGATCTGGGATCTGAGATCTGAGATCTGAGATCTGAGATTCGAGACACTGATAACTGATCACTGATTACTGATCACTGATTACTGATCACTGTGTTCAGTCGGAGATTCGTGATCACCGGGTAGGCCTTGTTCCTGGGGATGCCCCCCCGGGAGTAGAACATCGTCTCGCCGAAGGTCTTGTCGTTCCAGGGGCCGCGCTCGTAGTAGATCCAGTTCCCGATCGGCCAGGAGGCTCCGACGAAATATCTTCCCGCCGGGGCGGCGAAGGTGAAGGAGGACCAATCGCCCTCGCTTCCGCCGGCAAAAAGGGGAGATTCGGCCGCCTTCGAGTCGGGCAAACCGTCCCCGTCCGCGTCGGAAAAGACCGCGAGCCGGAAAGCCCCCTCGTCCCCTCCCTTGGCGTGGGCCATCTCGAGTTTCAGGACCGTCCCGGCCGGAAAACCGTTCGCCACCTCCCAGACGCCGACGTCGAAGTAGGTGGCGTGCTCGACCGAGTCGGTCAGGAGGCCGCCCGAGGCTGACGGAGCGACGACGGCGGCGGTTCCCCCCTCTCCTGCCTTGCCTGCCCCTCCTGCCTCTCCTCCGCCCGCGTCCCCCCGGACCGCCTTGATCTCCACCAGCCAGGATTCGAAGCGCTGGGGTTCCATCCGCTCGTCCCAGACTACGGGGGCGTTGGCCCGGCGGGGGAGGCGCTGGCCCGCCCAGTCGACGATGTCGTCGGCGAGGAGGGGAACGATCTCCGCCTTCTCCTTGTGGACGAGCTCGATCTCGTAGAGGCGATCGAGGTAGCGCTTCTCCGTCTGCAGGTTGGTGTGCCAGCCGTGGAGCATGACCAGGGCGCCGACCGGGAGGTTCCCCCGGGTGGAGTTGGTGTAGCCGCGCAAGGGGCGGGGCTTGGCGAAGAATCCCACCTTCAGCGTCTCGTCGGTGTAGAGCGCCCGCCCCGGGAAACGATCGCGGGCATAAAGGGAGAGGCGGGAGATGTCGGCGAAGGAATCCCTCTGGTAGACCAGAACCAAACCCGTGAAGGCCGCGGAGGCGAGAAGGCAGAGGACGAGGGCGGCGGTCCCCAGCCAGCGGAGTTTTCGCGAAGAATACAACGCCTCGAGACCCGCTCCGGCAAGGACCAGTCCGGCCGGGACCAGCTCATACTGGTAGCGGGGAGTCCACCACTTGTTGATCACCAGGACGAAGGTGATGGCGGCGAAGAAATAGAGGTAGAGGAGGACCCAGGAGAGAGCGGCGGCGGAGCGCCGGGAACGGACGGCGAGGACGATGAGTCCGGCGAGGGCGGCGAGCGCCACCGGGTAGGTCAGTATCCAGGGATAGGAGTAGAGATAGTGGACGAGCCAGTCCATCCCCCGGACCTTCAGCGACTGCCAGGACGTCCTCATCCCTTCTCCGTACCAGTTGCTCTTGGCCAGGTACTTCTGCCAGATCTCCAGGAAGGCGAAGGCCGAGAAGGAAAGGAGGATGAGAAGCAGGATAGGCGGTCTCGCCCACCAGCGGGGACGGGACGCGCCCCCGGAGGGGACGAGGTAAAAGAGGCCGAGGAGGATACCGGCCAGGAGGGGGACGGCCAGCATCCCCTGCCGGAAGACGGCCGGTCCGGGGAGGGTGAAGGGGAGGAAGGAGAACACCTGGGCGAAGATCGGCGCGGCGGCGGCGAAGGCGGGGAGGCGGAGCAAGGCCAGGACCAGCAGGACCGCGGCCAGCGGAAAGACGATCAGGAAGGGGACGAGCTTCTTCTCCCGGACAAGGGCGGCGCAGAGGAAAATGACCGCGGCGGCGGCCGCCGGCGGGACCAGGACGAGGCCGGTGGGGTAGGTGAGGGCGGCCAGCCCCCCGGAGAAGATTCCGAGGGCGAGAAAAAGGCTGCCGCCGGTCTCGAGGCACTTCAGTATCCCGTAGAAGCAGAGGAGGACGAAGAGGGCGTAGAGGGCGTGGGGAAAGATCCGGAGCGACCAGCGGAAGGTGAGGGGGGAAACGGCGTAGAGGGCGGCGGAGAAGATCGCCGCGCGCTTCCCCGCGACGATCCGGGCGATCCCCATCAGGGGGAGGACGCCGAGCGCGCCGGCGACGATCGAGACGAGCCTCCCCGAGACCAGGGGGTCGCGCACGAGGCGGTTGAGGAGGCGCAAGACGAAGGGATAGCCGGGGAGGATGAAGGTTCCCTCCACCCGCTCGAGCGCGGTCATGTAGTAGACCGAGTCGGTGTAGACCGCGGGGTGCCAGGAGATGAAGGCGAGCCGCAGGGCGAGACTGAGAAGGAAGAACCCCAGAAGCCACATGCCCATCCTTCCGTTTTTAGTCAGATCGTTCATCGCTGAAACATGCTTATTGTCCGAGCTGATTCGCGAAGATTCACGGTTAAATCATTACCCAAGCTGCACCATCAACCTGACCCATTCACCAAACCCACTTCTTTACCCTCACCCATCGACTATTTTTTCTCCACCTCGATCGCCATGTTGGTCGAGCGCGGGCCGGTCGAGCCTCCGGGGGCTCCTCCCTGGGAGAAGAACATGTTCGAGGAGAAGTCCTTGGTCTTCCAGCCCGTCCGGTCGAAGTAGATCCGGGCCCCCTCGTCCCAGGTGTCCCCGACGAAGACCTTCCCCTCGGGGGCCGGGAAGGTCCAGAAGGACCAGTCGCCCGCCTTCTGGGCGATCAGGAAGTCGGACCGGGCGATCTCGGCGTCGGGTTTCCCGTCGCCGTTCGCGTCCCCGAAGGCGACCATGTAAAAACCGCCTTCCCGCCCGGCCGCCGCGTGCTGGATCTTGAGCACCAGCGTGTCGCCCGGCGCGCTCTCCTTCAGCACCTCCCAGACCTGGAGGCGGTGCCCCGGAGAGGTGCGGAGCTGGATGTCCCCGACGGGGGCTTCCCGGGGGGCGACCTTGAAGGCCCCCGCCCCGGCCAGATCCTGCAAGGCCGACTTGATCTGGAACTGGACGACCAGGGAGAAGGCGGATACGGCGAGAACCCCGAGGACGAGGTAGAACACGGCATTCGACGCGGCGGGGCCGCGGGACTTCCTCTCCGGAGCCCCGTTCCCCTGCGGAGACACGGCGGTCATGAGCAACCCTCCTATCAGCCAGACGAGGTAGAGGGGGAAGAGGCTGGCCTGGCCTTCCAGACCGGCCACCTCCCCCAGGTTGAATGAATTATAGTAATCGGAGACGACGGTGTTCTTCTGGAAGGTCGTCTCCCGGTTGGTGGAAAGGGTGCCGTTCATAAAGGCTCCCAGGTAGAGGTCCCGGTAGGGGTGGGCGGCGTACTCCTCCGGGCGGACGGCCACCCCGGTGAGGATGAGGAAGATGGAGAGGGCGACCAGGACCGTGGAGAGGCGAGGGAAGCGGACGATGAAGAAAAAAGCGAGAAGGCAGAGGTAGGGGAGGATCTCCATCGCGTGGCGGGGGCCCAGAGCCTTGCCGCCATACCAGTAAACGTAGCTGGTGTTGGTATAGAAATAGAGCAGACACATCGCCCAGAGAACGGCGAGCAGTCCCTTCCATCCCCTGGCCTTGGCGAAGTAGTAGATCCCCGGGAAGATGAAGACGAGAAATGGGGAGAGATGGAAGAAGCCGCGGAAGGGGCCGAAGGAAGTCTGGAAGAGGGGTTTGAGGATCTGTCTCCCCCAGGGGATGATCCCGAGGAGGAAACTCCGCCGGTAGCCCGCATGGGCGGCGGCCCTCTTGTCGAAATAAGCGACGTAGAAGGGCTTGGCAAAGACGAGATAGTTGTATCCGAGCAGGATCCCGGCGGGGAAGAGCGCGCCCAGGAGGAACCAGGCGAAGCGGAGCTTCCGGGGCATCCGGAAGAAGCAGTAGAGGGAGAGGAAGACGACGATGATGATCGTGGGATATTCGGTGACTACCGCCCATCCCCCAGCCAGCCCCGACAGGAAAACGAAGAGAGAAGCGCGCCGCTTCCGGGGGAAGAGGACGCCGTATTTGAGAAGAAGATAGAAGGAAACCACGGTCAGGACGGAGCCCACCATGTGGCCGTAGAGAACGGTGGAGTAGGCGAAGGCGGGAGTCCCGAGAAAGAGACCCAGTGTGCAGAGGAGGCGGGGATAGACGGCGGAGTGAAATAATCCTAGGAGCCGGAAGAAAACGACGCCGCCATAAGCGCAAGGGATCCCGACCACGATCACGGTGGTAAGCCAGCAGGTGAAGAGGTGGTAGAAGTCCTCGGAAAAGGCGGATACCAGGACGGGCTTGAGGCGCGAGATAAGGAAATAGGGGGCCGCGCCGACGAGGCTCATCCCCGGGGCCTTGTTCGGGTAGGTCTTGGCCCGGGCCCCGGATCCGGGAGGGGGATCGACCTGGACAATGTCGTGCGAAGCGGCGAAGGGCTTCAGGTTGAGCTGGTGGAGCTCCACGATCGATCGCATCTGGTCGAAGCGGGAGTTCTGGTTCGCCCCCCCGCCCTGGTAGAAGAAGGCGAAGGAGAAGAGGAGGACCAGGAAGAGGGCGATCTCGATTGTGCGTTCCGATCCCTTCATGCGTATCGGCCGTTCCTATCGGCCGGTTCTCCGCCTCCGCCCTACGGGCTATGGCGGACAAGTGTGAACCGGCGGCCAGGCCACCGCGCCCGCTCACACTTGTCCGCCGCAGCGCAGAGTGCGTAGGCGGAGAGCGGGCCTACAGAAACCGCGGGACAATACCAGGCGCAAATCCGTTTGACCATCCAAGCTAATAATTATATACAATCCAGGGCTTCGGGGGGAAGGGAAGGTATACGCCCGGGGTATTCGTCCGATCGTTTCCCCCGTTACCCCTTACATTTTACACCTTGCACTTCTTGCTTTTTATGACCAGCGCCCTGCCGACGCCGATCCAAGTCATCCTGGGCTTCCTCGCCCTCTCCCTCGTCGCCCTCGGCCTCCGGGCGAGAGGGACGTTTGCCACGGACAGGGTCCGACGGGGGATCGCCCACCTCCCCGGCCTCGCCATCGCCCTGGCCGCCTTCTACCTCGCCCTGGCGGTGTCGACCGGGAACATCCAGGCGGGGCGGGAGAGCTTCGCCTTCGCCGCCCCCGCCTTCCAGGCCGTCTTCGACCTCTCCGGCAAGCTGAATGGGCTGATCGCCGCGAAGGGGCCGGCGATGCGCGCCGGAGGAGTGGCCGCGCTCTTTCTCTTCGGGTTTCTCTCGATCGTCCTCGCCCGCTGGCGGGGTTGGCGGATCTTCTGGATCGCGCTCGCCCTCGCGGTCGCGGTCAAGGCCCAGGGCTTGCTCCTCGCGGGCAACCTGCGCCTGGGCTGGCGCTGGTACTTCGTCGCCATCGCCGCCGCCGCCGTCTCCTCCCTCCGAATCCGGCGCGGGGAGATGGCGGACCCGGCCCCGAAGAAAACCGGCGGGACCGCCCTCCTTCTCGTGCCGATCCTCCTCGTCGCCCTCTGTAACACCTTTTTCCGCATCGACCAATATCTCTACACGGTGAACGACTACGAGGTCGCCAACGGCCTCTCCGCCCTCCAGGTCGTCGAAGGCGATGGAGCCTATCACACCGTCCTCTGGTCCTACATCGAGCGCGACTACCAGGGAGGGGCCTACGGACCCTACGTGTACTGGGTAGCCCTCCTCTTCCGCCTCTTCGAGCCCACCATCGGCGTCATGCGGGCGGCGGGGGGCTTCTGGGCGCTCGCCGCCGTCGCCATGCTCTATCGCCTCCTCGCCGACCTCTACGGGGCGCGGACCGGCGTGATCGGGGCCTTCCTCCTCTCGGTCAGCCCCTGGTTCCTCGGTTCCACCCACCTCGGCATCTACATCGGCTTCACCGCCTTCAACTGCCTCCTCGTCCTTTTCCTCTTTGAGCGGGCCCTGAACCGCGGCCCCTGGTACTACCCCCTGGCCGGGACTCTCCTCGCCGGCTACTCCTACTTCTACGTCCCCAGCAAGACCCTCCTCCCCCTGACCGGGCTGCTCTGGATTCACAAACTCCTGACCAACCGGAAATCCCTCCCCCGGCACATCGTCGGCTTCCTCTCCTTCCTCGTCTGCTTCTACCTCTTCGCCTCCCTGATCGCCCCGCTCGAGAAGCAGGTCATCGGCGTCAGCATCACCGATCACTACGTCGGGGGAACGGCGGGGCAGACCGGGGGCTTCGACCTGGACTGGGCGCTCCGCGACATCGTGAACGACCTCGAGCATCTCTACGGCATGGTCTTCGAGAAGGCGATGTCCTGGGCCTACCCCGCCGTCGACGCGCCCCTCCTCCACCGGTCCGTCTTCCTCCTCTTCCTGGTCGGCGCCGGCGTCTGCCTCGGGAGGGCCTTCCACGGCCGTTATTTTTTTCCCCTCGCCTGCCTCTTCCTCTTTCTCCTCCCGGTCGCCCTGATCTCGCCCATGGTCGACCGGGGGGCCACCCGCCGGGGGTTCCTCCTCCTCATCCCCCTCTGCACCCTGGCCGCCCTGGCCGTAGACGCCTTCATCTCCGGCGCCCGGCGTGCCGCCGGACGCCCGGGCGGGATCCTGGCGGGGATCGCGGCGGCCGGCCTCCTCTTCGTGGTCGGGGTCAACGGGATCACGGTCTACTTCACCACCCCCTCCTACGCCCTCAACTACCACCGCGACATCCGCGAGTTTGGCGAGGAGTTCGCCCGGCGGCTCGACGAAGGCTACCACGCGGACGTCATCCTCCCCCGCCCCCAGTTCTCCGAGTGGCTGCTGGAGTTTCTCGCCTATCCCCGGGTCAACAAGCTCTACTATGCCTTCGGGGAGCCGCTCGACATCTGGGGACAGCCGCGGCGGGGACTGCGGGAGACCAACCCCTACTACCGCTTCTGGACCTTCCAAGAGACGGCCCAGGGGCTGGCGGCGGCCGAGGCCCAGGAGGGGAAATCCGTCCTCCTGATCGCCAACCCGGACCTTTCCCGGGACCTCCTCGATGGCCTGCGCGGGCGCGTCCCCCCGGTCCGCCTCGATGTGATTAAGAACCGGGCGGGCGGCGTGATCGGCTACACTTATTTCCCAACCAGCCCCGCGCAGGAGGCGGCCGGTCTGTAGGCCGGTTCTGTGAAGCGGCGGCCAGGCCCGTCGCGGCTTGTAGGCCGCTTCTGTGAAGCGGCGTCAAGCCCGTCGCGCCCGCTCATAGAGCGGGCCTACAGCGGCGACCGGCCTGGCGCGCCCGCTCGCACTTGTCCGCCGTAGCGCGGAGCGCGTAGGCGGGGAGCGGGCCTACAGCGGCGCCCCGACAGAATCGGGGCCTACGGAAAACTCTGCAACGTGAAAATAACCTTCGCCTGCCTGGGGGCGGAAAACCTCGGCGTGGGATACCTCTCCTCCGTCCTCCGCCAGGCGGGACACGAGACCCGCCTGGTCTTCGACCCCGCCCTCTTCAACGACAAATACTGGCTCGACATCCCCTCCCTCGCCCGCCTCTTCGACCGCCGGCGGGAGGTGGTGGACGGGATCCTCGCGGGCCATCCAGACCTGGTCGCCTTCTCGGTCCTCACCGACACCTACCGCTGGGCCCTCTCCGTCGCCGCCGACGTCAAGAAGCGGGCGGACATTCCCATCGTTTTCGGCGGGATCCACCCCACCTCCGTCCCCGAGCTGGTCATCCGGGAGCCGGCCGTCGACTACGTGGTCGTGGGCGAGGGGGAAGGCGCCATCCTCGACCTCGCCGCGGGCAGCCGCGACGCGCCCAACATCTGGAGGAAGGAAGGCGGGAAGGTCGTCCGCCGCGAGGTCCGGCCGCCCATCGCCGACCTCGACTCCGTCCCCTTCCCCGACAAGGACCTCTTCGCCCCCTTCTTCTCCCAGAAGTCCTACACCCTGATGACCGCCCGGGACTGTCCCTTCGACTGCACCTACTGCTGCAACTCCGTCCTCCACCGCCTCTACGGCCACCCCCGCCGGAAACGGTCCGTCGGGAACGTCCTGGCCGAGCTCGCCTGGGGACGGGAGCGCTTCCGCTTCGACGCCGTCAACTTCATGGACGACAACTTCACACTAGACCGCAAGTGGCTCAAGGACTTCCTTCCGGCCTTCCAGCGCGAGTTCGGCGTCAGCTTCCGCTGCCTCACCCACCCCACGATCATCGACTACGACACCGCCGTCCTGCTCCGGGAGCACGGCTGCGAGGCGATCGACATCGGCGTGCAAACCCTCAACCCGCGAATCCGCAAGGACCTCCTCAACCGCCACATGTCCAACGAGCGGATCGCCGAATCACTGGACGCGATCAAAAAGGCGGGGTTGAAGACGCACATCGACCACATGGTCGGCTTCCCCGGGGAGACCGAGGAGGACCTCGTCGCGGCGGCCCGTTTCTACACCGAGCACCCTCCGAACCGCTTCACCTACTACTACCTCTCCTACTTCCCCGCCACCGAGATCATCGGGCGGGCTAACCTCCCTCCGGAGAAGGTGGAGTCCATCAACCAGGGGCGGGAGAAGATGTACCTCTCCGGGGGATCGGTGGAGAACGCGGTCACGAAGAACTTCGAGGCCGTCTTCAAGCTCCTCCCCCTCCTCCCCCCGCGGGCGGTCCGCTGGATCCTGGACCGAAAGGTCTACCGCCTCTTCCGCTACCTCCCCCTCTTCCCCCTCTTCCTCGACCTTCTGACCATGCTCAAGACCCGGGAGTATCGCGCCTTCTATTACCTCGGCTATTACCTGCGCAACATGCTCCCGGGCCGGAAAGCAGTAACCGCAACCAAGTGATCAGTGATCAGTAATCAGTGATCAGTTACTGATCACTTTTCCTTCCGACCGACGCAGACGACGGAGAGGCCGGCGGGGAAGGATAGACCGGCGAGGACGAGCCGGTTCTCGAAGAGGAGGACCCGCGTGAGGAGGGCGTTCAGGGGACGGGGGAGCGGCTTCAGGTCGGAATGCGCCTCCTCCGCCCGGGGGAGGAAGAGTTTGTCCTTGAGGCGGAGCAGGACCAGCAGCGGCAGCAGGAGCGAGTTGCGGTAGCTCGCCCGAAGCACGGTGAAACCCGCCGCTGAAAGCTTGCCGACGATTTCGCCCCGCGAGTAGCGGTGGGTGACGTGGACCGCCCGGTCGTGCTCGCTCTTCAAGAAATCCAGGGCCGGGAGGTTCAAGACCACGATCCCCCCCGGCTTCAGGACCCGGTGAAACTCCCTGATCCCCCGCTGGTCGTCCCCCGCCCAGAGGTAGTAGAGCATGTCGCAGGAGACGACGGCGTCGAAGGACCCGGAGGCGTAGGGGATCTGGGCGGCGGAGGCCCGGGCCAGGGAGGGAATCTTCCGCCGGGCGCAGAAAGAGAGCGCCTCCTCCGAAACGTCGAAGCCGAAGCTCGATCCGGGCGGGCGGCGGCAGAGGAACCCGCCCGTGCCGCAGCCGGCGTCGAGCAGCCGCCCCCCCTCCCCGGCCGGGCCGTACTTCCCCAGGAGGGAGTCCACGAGATCGCGGAGGGCGGCGTACCACCAGTAGCCGTCCTCGATCTCGAACATCACCCGGTATTCGCGCTTTTCCATAACATCGACCCTTTTATGCCACTAAGGCACGAAGGCACAAAGACTCGGGAATATTTCAATCCGGTTTTCCTTCGTGCCTTGGTGCCTTGGTGGCAAGTCTTTTCAGCCCGGGAAGGAGCGGACCGCGGCGGCGACCTCTCCGATCTGCTCCTCGCTGAGCTCCGGGGCCAGGGGAAGGGTGAGGATCTCGGAGACGGCCCGCTCCGCGACGGGGAAGTCCCCCGCCCGGTAGCCGAGGTCGCGGTAGGCGGGCTGGAAGGGGACGAGGACGGGGTAGTGGACCGCGGTCATGATCTCCTTGGCCTTGAGCCACTCCCGCAGGCGGTCCCGCTGCCTCGAGCGGACCACGTAGAGGTGGAAGACGTGGCGAGAGTCCTCCCTCTCCCCGGGGGGAGTCACCGGCGCCTTCTCCAGGAGGATCCGGTAGTAGTGGGCGTACTTCCTCCGGACGGCGTTCCCGGCGTCGAGGTGGGGAAGCTTGGCCCGCAGGATCGCCGCCTGGACCTCGTCGAGGCGGGAGTTCCAGCCGCGGACGACCGTGCGGTACTTGCTCTCCTCCCCGTAGTTCCGGAGCATCCTCAGCCGGGAGGCCAGGGCGGCGTCGTCGGTGGTCACCATCCCGGCGTCGCCGAAGGCCCCCAGGTTCTTCGTCGGGTAGAAGCTGAAGGCGGCGGCGAGACCGAGGGTTCCGACTTTTTTCCCGCCGTACGCCGCCCCGTGGGACTGGGCGGCGTCCTCGACCACCAGGAGGGAGTGCGCCGCCGCAAGCTCGCGGATCGGCCCCATGGCGCAGGGCTGGCCGTAGAGGTGGACGGGGACGACCGCCCGGAGACGGCTCCCTTTCTTTCCTTTCCTCCGCTCCAGGAGGCGCTCCAGGGCGCTGGGCGCCAGGGTGAGGGTTTCGGGATCGACGTCGCAGAAGACCGGGCGGCCGCCGGCGAGCTCGATCGCCGAGACGGTGGGGACGGCGGTGAGGGGGGAGGTCGCGACCTCGTCCCCCGGGCTCAAGCCCGCGGCGGCGAGCGCCAGGTGGAGGGCCTCCGTCCCGGAGCCGGCGCCGACGCCGTGGCGGGCTCCGCAGTAGCGGGCGAACTCCGCCTCCAGGCGCTCCCCCTCCTCGCCCAGGATATACCAACCCCGGGAGAGGACGCGCAGGACCGCGGCGTCGATCTCGTTCTTCAGACTCCGGTAGCTTTTCGCGAGGTCGTTGAGCGGGATCATGGCCGGCCGCAGGCAAAAAACGGAACCACGGATTACACGGATCTCACGGATTACTGAACGATTCTGGTCGCCTGTTCTTCTCTCGTTCTGTGGGAGCGGCGTCTCGCCGCGATCCGAATCGACTTGGCATTATAAACAGACGATCGAATAGGATGGAATAGGATAACGCAGGCCGACCGGGCTCATCCTATTGAATCCTATTCGATCGTCTGCTTATTCTTGACCAGCCCGGATCGCGGCCCCGAGTGAATTCTTGGGATGCGGGGCAAGCAGGGACGCCGCTCCCACAGAATCGTGTAGAGTCTGATCCTTCGGATTATTCGCGAAGATTCGCGCCTGCGCGCCGAAGCGCTACAGCGCGCAGGCGCGTCAATTCGTGGACATCGGCATGTTTTACCAGTAGTGCTTCTTGTGTTTGCGGTAGAAGCGGATGGTCGCCCGCAGTCCTTCCTCCAGGCCGGTCTTCGGCTTCCAGCCGATCACGGTCCCGATCTTGGTGACGTCCGAGTAGAAGTCCCCCGGCTCCTGGAGTTTCCGCTCCGGCGTGAAGGGGGCGAACTCCCATCTCCCCGTCCCGGCCACGGCGATGATCCGGTCGGCGAGCTCGAGGAAGGAGGAGGGGCGGTCGTGGCCGACGTTGAAGACCTCGCCCCAGGCCTTCTCCGATCGGGCCGCCATCATGATCGCCTCCACGGCGTCCCCGACGTAGAGGAAGTCGCGGCGGATCGAGCCGTCGCCGAAGACCTTGATCGTCTCGTTGTCCAGGGCGAGGCGGATGAACCAGTTGGCCACGCCGAAGCGGCTGTGCTTCATCTGGGCCCGCTCGCCGTAGATGTTGGTCAGCCTTAAGGCCACGGTCTTCAGCCCGTGGTTGTCGTGGTAGATCTTGAAAAGCCGCTGGGCGGTGAGGTTGGAGAGCTCGTAGATCCCCTTGGGGTTGATCGGGGCGGTCTCCTTGACCGGGAGGAGGGCCGCCGAGCCGTATTCGCCCCGGGTCCCGGTGTAGACGATCCGCGCTTTCGGGTTGTGCTTCCGGCAGGCCTCCAGCACCACCGCCGAGCCCTTGATGTTGATGTCGATGTCCGGGAAGGGATTGGAGAGGGAGAGAACGTGGTCGTTCTGGCCGGCCAGGTGGAAAACGTATTCCTGGCCCTGGACGAGGTAGTTCATTGCGTTCTCGTCGCGGACGTCGGAGAAGCTGACCGCGACCGCGTCCCGGATGGGGGCGATGTTGAAGACGTTCCCCCCGTGTCCCTCGATCATGGCGTCGGCGAGCGTCACCCGGGCCCCGGCCCGGGCCAGGCGGAGGGCGAGGTTCGAGCCGATGAATCCCAAGCCCCCGGTGATCAGGACCCGGCGGCGGCGGAAAGGGACGGCGATGGGATCGGCGGAGGATGGCATGGGAAAGTGGATAATAGATTATTGTTTACGGATTACAAATTATAGGCGGCGGGGGGCGGGAAGCAACTATAGTTCATATTTTAGGCCGGGCCGGTATTTTTCCCCTTCCTCACCACCAGCCGCCACCAGAGCTGCAGGATGTCCACCCCCACAGCGGCCACCCGCTTGAAGTTGAAGAACTGGGAGATCCCGTAGGCCCGGAAGAAGTGGTGCACCGGGACCTCCGCGAAGACTCCGCCCGCGTCCTGGAGCTTCTTCACCATCTCCACGCAGATCACGCCGGAGTCGTGTTCGAGGCTGATCCGTTCCAGGGACGAGCGGCGGATCAGGCGGAAGTCGCAGTCCACGTCGCGGAGACGGAAGCCGAAGAGAAGCCGCATCAGGTGGTGGTAGAGCCGCCCGATCGCCTTGCGGTGGAGGGGGTCGGCCCGGCTGATCTTGTAGCCGTTGACGACGTCCACCCCCGCCTCCGCCCGCAAGACCAGGCGGGGGAGTTCGGCCACGTCGTATTGGAAGTCCCCGTCGGTGTAGAAGATCCATTCCTTCCGGGCGGCGGAGAAGCCGGAGCGGAGCGCCCCCCCGTAGCCGCGGTTCTTCTCGTGGAAGACCAGGCGCAGGCGCGGGTACTTCGCCTCGATCTCCTTGAGGATGGCCCGGCTGTGGTCGCTCGATCCGTCGTCGACCACGATGATCTCGTAGTCGGAGGCGACCTGGCGGAGGGTGAGGTCGGCCAGGGCCACCATGCTGGCGATCGTCCCGGCGTCGTTGTAGCAGGGGAAGAAGGCGGAGATGCTCCCCGGGGCGGCGAAGGGGGGGCGGGGCGCGGTCATTTCTCCTCCCGTGTCCCGTCGGACAGGTAGAGCGCGCAGGGACCCGAGTCCCGCGCGAAGGCCGCCGCCGCCTCCTCGGGCGGCAGGATGGCGACGGCGCCGGGGCGGCCCAGGCGATACTCGTCGAAGCGGACCCCTTCGTCCCAGCCCGTCTCGCAGCGGAAAAGGTCGGTGTAGACCCGGGTCCGACGCAGGAGATCGACCAGGGCGGCCCGCTGTTCCTTCCGGACCAGGAGGGGATGGTCCGGGCCCAGCCTCTGGTAGAGCCCGAAATAGTTGTCGTAGTTCAGGTAGGCCGCCAGGGCCAGCGCCGGGATGACAACGGCGGCGGTGAGCGCCGCCCGGGCCCGCGGCAGCCGTCCGAAGGCCAGGCGGGTCGTCTCCTCGAGCCCCACCCCGGCCAGGGCACAGAAAGCCGGGAGGGCGAGGAAACCCCGGCGCAGCTCGCCGTGGGTGATCAGGGGAGGGAGAATGGCCGGGACTAGCCAGAGGATGAGGAAGCGGTGGGCGGGCCGGCCGAGGCGGGTCAGGGCCCAAAGGAGTCCGAGCAGGAACGCGACGCGGGTGACGGGGTCGAGCACGGCCGCCCGCTCCAGGATGATCCCGTCCTCCTCCCCCCAGCCCCAGGTCCGGAAGAGCTGGTCGTAGGCCTTGCGCGCCGTCCCGGCGAAGCGCGCCGCCATTTCCCCGGGGCCGGCGTACTCGCTCCAATCCCAGGCGAGGTTCTGGCGAAAGTAGGTGGCCAGCCCGCCTCCCTGGAGGTGCAGCCCGATGACGAGCCCGCAGAGGAGGAAGACCAGGTTCTCCAGGCGCGCCCGGAGCAGCTTCCGCACCAGGGCCAAGTCGAGGAGCAGGGCGGAGGCGATCACCGGGAAGACCATCCTCACCGTCCCGTAGAAGTAGGTCGCCAGGGAGATCATCCCCCCCAGGGCCAGGTAGCCCAGGCGGCGATCGGGGTTGAGGAGGTGGTACAGGCAGAAGCAAAGCAGGGCGAAGAGCACAGTGGCGCTGAACTCACCGCAGAAGCGGCTGTACCCGATCGCCCAGGAGGAGACGGCGAGGAGCCAGGCGGCGATCAGGCCGGAAGTTCGGTTGAACATCCGGGCCACTAGCAGGTAGAGGACGAGCACGCTCAGGCAGCCGTAGATCATCGAAGGGAGGCGGAGGGCGAGGTAGTCGTCGCCGCAGCCGAATCGCCCGACGAGCCAGGCGATCGGGTAGATCAGAAAGGGGTTGGTGATGCAGCCGCCGCTCCCGGCCGTGCCTCCCCGGATGTTGACGATCGGCTTCGCCCAGAGATCGCTGATCACCTGCCGGTCCCCGGCGAGCACCCCCCGGGCGGAGAGGCCGCAGGGGCCCTCCAGAGAGCAGAGGGAGATGGGGTAGCGGCCGGAAGCCCGGAACATGAAGAAAGCGCTGGCGGCCATGACGGCGGCCAATCCTATGAGCGATCGGCGCATGACTCCGGTGCCGTCTCCTTTGCGGCGACAATGAACGCCTGCTGGCCGAACAGCCACCAGAGAGGCGGGAACTTCAGATAGATCCGGATCAGAAAAGGGAAGAGCGGGTAGGAGCTGGCCATCGTGTAGGGCAGAAAGCGGGGATGACAGCTGATTACGGAGAAACCCGAGACCTCCAGGGCTTCGCAAACGCTGCGGTCGTCCAGGGGGGTGACGTGGTCGAAAAACATCCAGAAGTCCCGGAAGCAGTAGCGGTAATTCGGCTGCAGGACCAGCAGCCTCCCTCCGGGCCGGAGCACCCGCCGGATCTCGCCGATGGTCTCCAGGATCTCCCCCTTGCTCAGGTGCTCGAAGAAGTTGCTCAAGAAAACGACGTCCACGGACTGGTCCGGAACCGTTGTCAGGGAGGTGGAGTGGCCGATGATCACCTCCACGCCGGGACCGGCGTAGCCGCGGATGTCGACGTTGGCGTCGAAGGCGATCTTCCGCCGGCAGCGAATGTTGTTGATGAACTCGCAGCAGCCCACTCCGATCTCCAGGACGGTCGAGTCCTCCGGGACCAGGCGCTGGAAGTAGCCGGCGCAGAGCGCTTTCCAGACCAGATTCCGGCGCTCGATCCGGCCGCGGAAGCGGCGGCGATAGATCCGTCCGAGCAAGTGCATCATCGCGGCTCCTCCGGCCTCCGGGAAGGGGGCCCGATGGGGGATGGAGGGCCGGGAAGGGGGGTGGGGCGGTTCGTCGGCATTGGCTACCTTTATTATCTCAACCCGGGTCGGAAATCAACCGCAACCCGGCGGGGCGAGGCGCCTCCGTTTCGAGACGGGCCAGGCGGCGAGATTGTGCTATCCCGGTCCCGGCGCGTCCGTTAGAATAGGCGGCCGCGGCCGGAACCCGTCCACCGGGGTCCGGCGTTTGGAGAGCAAACATCCCATCCACGAAGGAGCCGCGATGAAGATCCTGAGCCGAGAATTCTGGGGAACCGTCCTGATCTTCCTGGGCGTCCTCCTCTTCCTGGCCGTCCTCTACGACGCCGTCCGCCCCTTCTTCCCCAACACGCCACAGGACCAGCTGGTGCAGAAGATCGTGAACGCCGTCTCCGGGTTCTTCCGGAGCGGGGAGGCGGCGGCCCCCTCCGGGGGAGAGCCTCCCCCGCCCGAAGGGCCAGCCGCCGACCAGCCGGCCCCGATGCCGCCCCTCCCGCCCCCGATCCCCGCCCCCCGCCCGGACGGCCTCCTCACCGGCGACGTCTATCAGACCAAGGGGGATTACTTCCTCTGGACCTGGGAGATCCGCCCCGAAAAGAAGACCGGCGAGACGGTGAAGGTGGAGATCGCCCACGCCGCGCCCGGCGAGGCCGGTGCTTTCCAAATCGTCGCCTTCGCCGACAGCGACGGGGACGGGCAGCCCGACCGGGAAATCGCCCGCTCCGACCGGCGAGCGGCCGAGAAGGCCGGCGACTGGTCGAGCCTCGAGTTCAGCTCCCCCGAGAAGCGGATCTTCGTGGGCTGCGCCTGGCCGGACCGGCCCGGCACCCTTATCTACCGGGGCAACGGACCCTGGCCGCTCTCCGACAGCCCCTTCGCCGACCGCTTCGTCTACTCGGTGGCGGGCCCGGACAGCCAGTCGGCCGGGCCGGCCTACACCAACCTGAAGGTCAGCTTCCCGCGCTGACCGGTGGCGCCATGCCGCGCCTGCTCCCGACCTTTCTCGCGCCCGGCCTCCTGATCGGCGGGCTGGCTCTCTTCTTCCTGGGCCTCGCCCTGAAAGGCTTCTTCCACTCCCCGCGCTACGGCCCGCGGCGCTTCTCGCTCCTCCTCGCCCTGGCCGCCGGGGCGATCCTCCTCCTGCTCATGTTCGGGACCACGGGGGACCAGCGACCGGCCCTGATGCGGGCCGAAGGGGCGCTCCTTAAGCCCTACATCGGGCTGGGGAAATACCTCGCGGCCGCGGTTCCCCCCCGGGCCGGAGCGATTGAGCTCTCCGCGATCGCCGCCGTCCTCCTCCTCGTTCCCCTCCTCCTGATCGCCAAGAAAAAACCCGCTTATCCCGTCGTCCTCTGGCTCTTCTCGGCCGGCTTCGCCCTGGCCGGGGGCGTCTATCTCAACCGGCGCGCGGTCGTCCCCGCCGCCGCCCTCCTCGGCCTGGCCGGCCTCTACTTCTTCGCCTTCGCCTTCCTGCGCCGGCTGGCGAAAGGCCCTCCCCTCCCCTCGGCGCTCGCCGGGCCGCGCGGAGAGATCCTCCTCGCCCTGATCCTCCTCTTCGGCTTCCTCCTCCGCACCTACCGCCTGGGGGAGGTCTCGTTGCGATTCGACAACTACGAGTGCGACTACGCCCTGGCCGGCATCCGCCTCCTCCAGGGCCAGCACCCCCTCGGCTACTGGACGGCCATGGTCTGGCGGGGACTGGGACACAACAACCTCTCGCCGATCTACATCTACTCCGTCGGCCTCTTCTACCGCCTCTTCGGCGTCTCCTTGCCCACCCTGAAGCTCGTCGCGGTCGCCTACGGCTGCGGAGCGCTCCTCCTCGCCTACGGGATCGTGCGCCTGCTCTTCGACCGGCGGCTAGCCCTGATCGCCGCCTTCCTCTTCGCCGCCATGCCCCTCCACGTCAACTACAGCCGGATCGGCCTCCTCCTCTCCTCGACGCTGACCGTCTCCCTCCTCATCGTCTACCTCCTCCTCCGGGGGATCCTGAAACGGGATTTCCTCGCCTACTTCTTCCTGGGCGCGGTCCTCCCCTTCGCCGGCTACTTCTACTCGCCGGTGAAATACCCGATGCTCCTCTCCGGCGTCCTGATCGCGGCCCACGTCCTCTTCCAGCGCGGCTACCTCGTCCGCCACTTCCTCGGGCTCCTCCTCTTCCTCCTCTCCCTGGTCCTGGTCACCGCCGCCTTTCACCTACCCACCCGGCAGCTGATCAGCCCCGACATCGCCGACTACGAGTCGGTCTGGCACCGGACCAAGGACCACCTCTACACGCAGCAGGCCGACTACCGGCGGGCGGTCCCCCTGATCCGGGAGAACGCGGAGATGCTCGTCCGCTCCTTCTTCATCGAGCGGAACTTCAACTATGACCCCTGGCCGCGGGGGAACCTCTACATCCACCCCGTCGTCGCCGTCTCCGTCCTCCTGGGGATCGCCTTCTGCCTCGCCACCCTCCACCGCGGAGGCTCCCGCCTCCTTCTCTTCTTCGCCTTCGCCTTCCTGGTCCCCAACCTCCTCTCCCGCCCCAGCGTGATGGTCCGCCGAACGATGGTCGCCTGGCCTTTCCTCTGCGCCCTGGCCGCCATCCCCTTCTCCGAGCTCCTCGGCCTCGCGCCCCGGGTCTTCGGGAAAAAGAGCGCCGGGCTGATCGGCGCGGCGGTCGCCGCTTTCCTCCTCCTGATCGGGGCGGGGGAGGCCGCCGTCTTCTACCTCTCCGACCAGCCGGCGGGGAGATGGGAAGAGGAGCGCGCCTTCGACGAGGAGGCCAAACGGCTCGGCGCGGGGCGCTTCCTCTTCGTCGTCCCCCACGACCAGCTCTGCCGCCAGACGATCGACTTCATCCTCTACGACGCAAGGGCGCCGGCCGCGGAGCGCTACCGCTACCTTGCCGGGGGCCAGCTGGGATCGCTGAAGCCGGAGGAGGTTCTGGAGAAGGCGCCGGCGGCCTTGGTCTGCTCCAACAACCAGGTCGGGCGGCGCGCGCTGGAGGAGCTGCGGGAACGGATCGGGCGGGGGGCGGTGGAGGAGTTCAAGGACCGGTTCGGACGCCTCCTCGCCTACACCCTGATCGTCGATCCGGAGCCGGGCCGCCGGTAGGCCCGATCTGCGATCGGGCGCGAACGGGGCAAGCTTCAGAGCACTGGCCAAGGCGGGCGAAATCGCATATATTCACGCCATGAAATCCGTCTCCATCATCATCCCCGCCTACAACGAGGAAGCGGGGATCGGCCGGGTCGTCAACGAGGTCCTCTCCATCCTGAAGGGGACCGGCTGGGCCCACGAGCTGATCGTGGTCAACGACGGCTCGACCGACCGGACGGGGGAGGCCGCCCGCGCGCTGCCGGTCATCCTGGTCGAGCATCCGGCGAACCGCGGCTACGGGGCCGCCCTGAAGAGCGGCATCGCCCGGGCCGCCCACGACTACATCCTGATCCTGGACGCGGACGGGACCTACCCCGAGGGCTCGATCCCCTCCCTGCTCGGGGAGGCGGATCAGTATGACATGGTGGTGGGGGCGCGCACCGGGCCGGCGGTCGCCATCCCCCTCCACCGCCGCCTCCCCAAGTGGTGCCTGAAGAAGCTCGCCGACTATCTGACCGGGATGAAGATCCCGGACCTGAACTCGGGCTTAAGGGTCTTCACCAAGGCCTCCGCCCTCCGCTTCCTGAACCTCTTTCCCGACGGCTTCTCCTTCACCACCACCATCACCGTCGCCCTCCTCTCCAACGGGATGGCGGTGCGCTACGTGCCGATCGACTACCACAAGCGGACGGGCAAGTCCAAGTTCCGCCCCCTCCAGGACACCTTCAACCTCTTCGGCCTGATCGTCCGGACCAGCCTTTACTTCAGCCCGCTCAAGATCTTCGTCCCCCTTTCCGTCATCCTCTTCCTCCTCGCCGTCCTCGTCCTTCTCTACAGCAAGTTCTTCACCGAGAAGGTGATGGACGTCACGGTCATCGTCGTGCTCATGGCCAGCGTCCAGATCCTGGCCCTGGGCCTGATCGCGGACCTCATCGACAAGCGAAGCCAGAAATAAAAATCCGAAGCACGAAATTCGTGCTTCGGATTTTTACCGGGGTTAGTTCAACGATCGTCGACCTTCATTGTTCCAGGGCGGTGCATCGCTATGAAAGTATTGCTCATCAATCCTCCCCGCGAGAACGAGCTGGTCGGGAACAACCCCCCGATCATCGACGAGGAGCGCGGCTTCAACCCCCCGCTCGGCCTCCTCTACCTCGGCGGCTACCTGAGGAATCGCACCCGCCACGAGGTCGAGGTGATCGACGCCCAGGTCGAGGGGCTCGACTACGGAGCCCTGAAGGCGCGGATCGCCGCCGCCCGCCCCGACGTCGCGGGTCTCACCGCGATGACCTTCACCCTGATCGACGTCCTCAAGACCGTCGCCCTGGTCAAGGAGGTCTCCCCCGAGATCCGGACCGTGATCGGGGGCGTCCACGCCTTCCTCTACCCGGTCGAGACGCTCCGCCAGAGAGGGGTCGACTTCGTCCTCGCCGGCGAGGCCGAGGAGACCTTCGCCCGGCTCGTCGACGAGCTGGCCGGCGGGAAGAGGTTCGAGGCCGTACCCGGACTCACCTACCGGGACGGGGCCTCCGTCCGCCAGAACCCTCCCCCCAGCCTCATCGCCGACCTCGACGCCCTTCCCTTCCCCGACCGGACGCTCACCCCCTACCGGAAGTACTCCTCGGTGGTGGCCAAGCGGCTCCCCATCACCACCATGTTCACCAGCCGCGGCTGTCCCTTCCGCTGCTCCTTCTGCTCCCGCCCCCACCTCGGGAAGAGCTTCCGGGCCCGCAGCGCTATCAACGTGGTCGACGAGATGGAGGCCTGCGCCCGGCTCGGGATCCGGGAGTTTTTGATCTACGACGACACCTTCACCGTCAACCGCGAGCGGGTGCACTCCGTCGCCGACGAGATCATCCGGCGCGGACTCGACGTGGGCTGGGACATCCGGGCCCGGGTGGACTGCGTGGACGCTCGCCTCCTGGAGCGGATCAAGGCCGCCCGCTGCGAGCGGATCCACTACGGGATCGAGGCCGGGACGGAGAAGATCCTCAAGGTCCTGAACAAGGGAATCTCGCTCGCCCAGGCCAAGGCCGCGGTCTCCCTGACGAAAAAGCTCGGCATCCAGACCCTCGCCTACTTCATGATCGGGGCGCCCACCGAAACCCGCGACGACATCCTCCGGACCATCGACTTCGCCCTCGAGCTCGACGCCGACTTCGTCCACATCACCATCCTCTCCCCCTTCCCCGCCACCGAGATCTACGCCCGGGGGCTGAAGGAGGGTCTCTTCCGGAGCGACGTCTGGCAGGCCTTCGCCGAGAACCCCCGCCCGGGCTTCCACCCCCCCTACTGGAACGCGAACCTGAGCGACGAGGAGCTGCAAGAACTCTTGAAATTGGCCTACCGGAAGTTCTACACTCGCCCCTCGTACGTCTTGAGAAAGATCGCCCAGGTCTCATCCTTCCGGGAACTCGCGACCAAGGCCAAAGCCGGCCTCAAGATGCTCCGGATGAAAGGGCGCTAGATCGGCTTATTCATGGAAACCGTTGGTTTTCATGAATAAGCCGATCTAGAATTGCCGTGGGCAACGGTTGAGGGATAAGCCGCGCATTTCGGCGGAGAGCTTTAGTTTGCGCACTATCGCTCGCCCCGTTGGCTGATAACAGGCGTGAACTGCGATCGAACTCACTAACATTGCGAAGTCGTTTGTTCAATTCACCATTCACCATCCATGACTAAGCCGAAATCACCAGAATCCCCCCCGCCCGAGGCCGCCCCCCTCTATTCCCCGGCCGCGAAGCAAATCCTCACCGGCCTCTTCGTTCTCGCCTTCCTCCTCGCCCTCTTCCTCCGCTTCTACGACCTCGAGCGCAAGCCCCTCCACCACGACGAGGGGGTGAACGCCTGGTTCCTCCTCAACCTGAAGAAGGATTTCCCCGCCGGCTGGAAGTACGACTACCAGAACTACCACGGCCCCTTCCTCTTCTTCACCCACATCATTCCGCTCTCGATCAAGGAGTCCGTATTCTCCCTGCGCTGCTCGGTCGCCCTCTTCGGCTCGCTCCTCATCCTCCTCCTCTGGCCCCTGCGCCGGAAGATCGGCCGGCTCGGGGTGACGGCGGCCGCCTTCCTCCTCGCCCTCTCCCCCACCAACCTCTTCTTCGCCCGGACCAACATCCACGAGACCTACTTCGCCTTTTTCACGCTCGCCGCGGTGGTCGCCGCCGTCCGCTTCTGGGAAAGCCGGAAGGCGGCTTACGTCGTCCTGACGGCGGCCTGCGCCGCCTGGGTGGTCACGAACAAGGAGACCTACGTCATGACGGCGGCCGCCTTTTTCCTCGCCGGGGGCGCCGTCCTTTTCCTCAACCACCGGCGCTTCCTCGCCCCCCGGGGACGGCCGGGACGGGCTCAGGAGATCCTCCCCCGCGTCTTCTTCCGGGAGCTCTTCTCCTGGTACGCCTCCCACCGGAGCGCGGTCCTGGCCGCGCTGGGGGCCTTCCTCCTGATCATCGTCGTCTACTTCTCCTCCCTCTTCACCAACCACGAGGGTCCCACGATCGACATGGTCCGCACGCTGCTCAAGTGGACCAAGACCGGGACCGAGGGGGAGGGGCACAACAAGCCCGCCGTCTATTTCGCCAACCTCCTCCTCAAGTTCGAGCTCCCCATCCTCCTCCTCGGCGTCCTGGGGGCGGTCTTCGCCTTCCTCCGGCGGAACGCCTTCGCCATTTTCTCCGTCTTCTGGTCGGTCATCCTCTTCCTCATCTACTCCGCGGTCCCCTACAAGACCCCCTGGCTGGCCTTGAGCTTCATCGCCCCCCTCGCCCTCCTCGCCGGCTTCTTCTGCGAGCAGCTCTACCGCGCGCTCTCCGGCAATCGGGCGCTGACCATAGGGGCGGGGGTCCTCGCCGCCGCCCTCCTCGTCGCCTGGGCCAGAGGCGTGAGCTTCCCGGTCAACTACGAGTATTACGACGACGACCGCTACATGCTGGTCTACTCCCAGACCCGCCGCGACCTCAACGACATGATGGCGAGGATCAAGGACTACGCCTTCCAGCAGGGCCAGGGCTACGACACCGAGATCAAGATCACCTCCGACGAATACTGGCCGATGCAGTGGTACCTGCGCGACTACGGCCACGTCGGCTTCTGGGGCCCCTCCATCATCGAGCCGACCTCCCAGGTCGACCCCGATTCCCCGATCATCATCGGGCGCTCCACCACCCAGGCCAAGCTCGAGGCCAAGCTCAAGGACACCTACTACTCCGAGATGTACAGCCTCCGCCCCGGGGTGGACCTGATCCTCTACACCCGCCTCCACCGGGGGAAGACGGCGGCCGAACAGCTCAAGGGGACGGCCCCGGTCGAGGTCTCGAGCGCGGAGAAGAAGCCGGGGCTGACCGCCAAGTACTACCGGAAGATCAACCCGGTGGGCGAGCCGGACCTGGTCAAAACGGAGAGCGCGATCGACTTCCGCTACGACAAGGACGAGGAGAAGCCGATGAAGTCCCCCTTCTCCATCCTCTGGGAGGGGCTGATCGAGATCCCCGCCGCCGGGGACTACACCTTCGGCACCGTCTCCGACGACGGCTCCTGGGTCTTCATCGACGACAAGCTCGTGGTGGACAACGGCGGCTCCCACGCCATGGACTACAAGTCCAACTCGATCTGGCTGGAGCCGGGCTTCCACCGCATCCAGATCAAGTACTTCGACAGCGCCTGGGGCGCGGTAATGAAGCTCACCTGGATCCCCCCCGGGGGCCGGGAAGGGCCGATCCCGCCCGAGTCCCTCTGGCACCAATAAAAAATCGGGCCCGTTTCCGGAATCGGAAACGGGCCCGATTTTTTCAGTAACTGATCACTGATTACTGTTCACTGATCTGTTTTATACGCTCCCCGCCAGTCGCTCCAGCGGAGCGCCAGCACTTCCCGGAACATCCGGGCCGAGTCGCGCAGGGGGGAGATGGTCGAGCGGGGGGAGTCGATCCAGCGGACGGGGACCTCCCGGATCTTCAAGCCTCTCTTGCGGGCGAGGTAGAGGATCTCGACGTCGAAGGCGAAGCCGTCCACCCGGCAGAGGGGGAAGATCGCCTCCACCGCCCGCCGCGAGAAGCACTTGAAACCGCACTGGGTGTCGATGATCCCGGGGACGGCGAAGAGGCGGACGATCCGGTTGAAGACCTTCCCCATCAACTGCCGGTGCCAGGGCTGGCGGACGAGGATCTCCGAGTTTTTCAGCGAGCGCGAGGCGATGACCACGTCGCAGCCCTGCTGGAAATAGGGCAGGAGCTTCTCCACCTCCTCGATCGGGGTGGAGAGGTCGGCGTCGGAGAAGAGGACATGCCGGCCCCGGGCCGCGGAAACGCCCTCCCGCACGGTATAACCCTTGCCCCGGTTCTCCTTCCGGTCGATCACGGAGAGGGGGAAGCCTTCGGGCCGGAAGCGGAGCGCGGCCGCGGCGGTCCCGTCCCGGGAGCCGTCGCTGACCACGATCACCTCGGAGGCGTAGGGCTGTCGGCGGAGGTAACCCACGATCTTCTCGAGCGAGGGGACGAGCCGCGCCTCCTCGTTGTAGGCGGGGACGACGACGGAGAGGAAGATATCGCTCATGGCCGGCCTCTGTCGGGCGAACCAATGACGGATTGACCGCAATTCACGCTACTCATTGCGAGCGAAGGCCTTGGGCCGTGAGCAAAGCGTGGCGGGAAGCAACCTCCGTTCTTTGCCGGTGAGATTGCTTCGTCGCTAACGCTTCTCGCAATGACTTTTCGAAATATAGCCCCGGCGCCTGAACCGCGGAGCGAGGAAGCGGAAGATCGAGGCCGCCAGGGCGAGCTTGACGATGTCTCCGGGGAGAAAGGGGGCGACGCCGGCCGCGAAGACCCATCTCCAGCCCCCGCCCGCGACCACCGCGAGCTGGAGCGCCCCCAGAATGAGGATAACCGCCTCGCCGAGAACCATGGCGGCGAATACGGGAGGGAAACGGTTGAAACGGCGGGCGGCCGCGCCGACGATCATCGAAGCCAGGAAGAAGCCCCAGAGATAGCCGCCGGTGGGACCGAGGAGATAGATTCCTCCCCCGCCCAAGGCGAAATAGGGAAGGCCGCTGAGGCCGAGGAGAAGGTAGATCGCGACGCCGGAGGCGCCGGCGATCGGGCCGAGAAAGGCGGGGAGGAGGAGCACGGTCAGCGTCTGCGCGGTGACCGGGACCGGCGACCAGGGCAGGGGTATCCTCAAGTGGGCGGAGAGGGCGAGGAGGAGGGCGAAGGCGACCGTTCCCGCCGAACGGATAAGCCAGGGCGAAGCGCCCGCCCAGGGGATGCCGTGCGTTCTGGCGTCAGTTCCGTTTCCGTTCATGTCCGCCTCCTCGCTCTTTACCGTGCGCTCTTCTATCGCCAACCCAGCGACCGGCGATCAGCGGCCGATCCCCCGCCGCGGACCTTTGCGGCCCGCGGCTAAGAACGTCTCCGGACGACGCCGGTGTGGTTTCGTAGGCGCGGACCTTCGAGGTCCGCGCGCCGGGCTAGCCCGAATTATTCATGAAAACTGAAGGTTTTCATGAATAATCCGGGCTAGAACGCCTCCCTCACCTTCTTCTCCATCTTCCTGAGCTTGGCCGCCATCATCGTCCGGGAGAGGAACCCCGCCCGGTCGCAGAGGAGGATCCCGTCGAGGTGGTCGAGCTCGTGCTGGATGCAGCGGGAGAGGAGCCCCTCGGCCTCGACCGTCTTTACGGCGAAATCCTCGTCCCGGTATTCCAGCGTGACCCGGGCCGCCCGTTCCACGTCGACGTAGATCTCCGGAAAGGACAGGCACCCCTCCTCGGCGCTCACCGTCCCCTCGGAGCGGACGATCCGGGGGTTGACGCAGGCCATCGTCTTCTTGCCGTCGCCGGCCAGGAAGACCCGGAGCGGAACTCCGATCTGGTTCGCGGCCAGCCCCACCCCCTGGTGGTAGTGGAGGCTGTCCTTCAGATCGGCGACGAGCTTTTTCACCTCGCCGCTCATCTCTTTCACCGCCTCCGCCTTTTGCCGGAGCACGGCTTGGCCGTATATCCTGACGGGCAGAATCGCCATTAAAAATTTGCCTCCGGAAAATTTTTATCAAATTCGATTAACGCGGACTTCTCCCCCAATTTTTCGGGAGAAGCCCGAGATAATCAATGGTATAAGCCCCCCTCCCCGGCCGCAAAGGTTTTTTCAGGACCTCGGAGATGAAGCGCTTGGCCGCGCGGACGGCCGCCGCCGGAGCCATCCCCCGCGCCAGACCGGCCGCGATCGCCGCCGCGTAGGAACACCCCGCCCCGTGGATCGGTCCGGAGCGACTCCGGGCCGCCGGGAGAAAGGCCATCCTCTTCCCGTCGTAGAGGAGGTCGTCGGCGTCCCCCCGCCGGTGGCCGCCCTTGACGACCACGAAGGCGGCTCCGAGCTTCCGGATCGCCTCCGCCGCCGCCTGCATCTCCTCCCGCGTCCGGACGGGGAAGCCGGCGAGGACGGATGCCTCGTCCAGGTTGGGGGTCACGACGAGGGCGAGGGGGAGAAGTTCCCGGACCAACACCCCCACGGCCGAGGCGGCGAGGAGGCGGTGGCGGGAGGTCGAGATCATCACCGGATCGACCACCAGCTTCCCGATCCGGTGCTCGCGCGCTTTGCGGGCGACGAGCCGGGTCAGCGCGGCGTTCCCGATCATCCCGGTCTTGACCGCCCGGGGGCGGATGTCCTCCATCACCGCGTCGATCTGCTCCCCGACGATCTTCGCCGGGAGGCAGAAGACGGACCGGACGCCTTGGGTATTCTGGGCGGTGACCGCCGTGATCGCGGAGGCCCCGAAGACGCCGAAGCGCTGGAAGACCTTGAGGTCGGCCTGGATCCCCGCCCCTCCCCCGGAGTCGGAGCCCGCGATCGTCAGCGCCGCGGCTAATCTTTCCCTATTCGCGCAGAACATAATAGCTCGGAGAGAGGTCGGAGAGAGGGACGGGGTTTAATTGTTAAGTTGAACTTAACCCGTCCCTCAGGGCCTTTGGGCGGCGCGGAGAGCGATGAGGGCGCTCTTTTCCTTGTCCTTGATCTCAAGCATGATATCAAAATCCCAGGGACGGGAGAGGCGAAGAAAGGCGCGAAAATCCTTGAGGTCGATTGAAGCGCAGTGGGCCCCCACCCGCCGGTCGGGGTCCTGGCAGGAGTAGTCGACGATGGGGATTCCGTCCCGCTTCCTCCAGGTCTTGGCCGCCGCGAAGAGGGCCTCCCGGACCGGCTCGCCGCGGTTCAGGATCCGGTGGTGGAGGACGTCGAAGGCCACGGGGACGCCCGTGAGCTCGTGGATCCGGAGACAGTCCTGAAGGGGGAAGAGACGGTCGTCGTTCTCGACCGCGAGCCTTCTCCTCACCTCCTTCGGGAGACGAGCATGGGCGGAGACGAAACGCCCGATCGCCGCCTCCCTCTCGCCATAGACGCCTCCGACGTGGATCTGGACCTTGGCCGTCGAATCGAGTCCGAGAAGATCCAGGATCTCGGCGTGGTAGACCAGCTCTCGGACCGACCTTCGCACGATATCCCGGTCCGGCGAGTTGATCAGTGTGAACTGGTCGGGATGCATGGAGATCCGGAATCCATTCTTCCGGATGAATGAGCCGATGGCGGAAAAATCCTTTCGAAAAGCGGTCTGCCAGCGGAAGCGGCAGACCGGGTGGGAGGCGAAGGGGACGAGGTCGGAGGTGATCCGAAAATGGAGGATCCCCCGGGCGGCGTTGAACTCCAGGATCCTCCGCAGGCAGTCGAGGTTCGCGGCCACCGTCTCCTTGAGGCGCGCCGCGCTGTAGGAGCGCAGCCGGAAGGTGGAAGAGGCGCGGCAGGACAGAGAAAGGCAGATGCAAGGGTAGCCGATCTTCATAGATCTATCGATCCGCCTGACCGATCAACAGACGATTGAATAGGATTGGATAGGATGAGCCCGGCCGGCGGTCAGTATCCCATTCCATCCTATTCAATCGTCTGTTAAAAATGCCCGGCCGGGCCCGCGTATTTCTATCCTGGGTCGCCCGGCGTGGGGGCGACGGAGGAGAGCGACCACTCCTCGCGGTGGACCGCGCTCTCCCCCGATTCCAGGCGGACGAGGGGGGAGAGAGTCTCCATCTCCAGCATCGCCGCGTTGGCGTAGGTCTCGTAGGCCGCGCCGAAGTCGGGGTAGGAGGCATGGGGGACCGTCCGCCAGGTCTTGATGAAGAGGCTCCCCCGATTCCAATACGACGCCCGGCCGAGCGGGCGGGTGAAGCCGATCTTGAAGGGGGCGGCGATCCGAGGGTCCTGGCGGAGGGCGACCTCCGCCTCCCCCCAGCGGACGCGGGGATCGTCGAGGCGGGTGTAGGGCCAGAGGACCAGGGAGCGGTCGGGGAGGAGGCCGGCCTTCCGCGCCCCTTCAGGGATGAACTCGGTCCCGCCGGGGGCCATGGCCGTGATCGCCCAAAGGGAGAGGCTCAGGGCTTTCCGGGACCGGTTCTCCATCCGGTGGAGAAGGCCCACCCGGCCCAAGCTTCGGAGATAGGCGATCTCCATCTCCTTCCTGAGGCCGGTCGGACCCTCCTCCTGGAAGACCCTGACCCCGCCCTCGATCTCGCCCCAGCCGACCGGGCGGTTGTCCGGAAGGTAGGTGAGGCGGCGGTCCTCCGGCGCCCGCCAGAGGCGGTGCCCGCCGTAGAGACGCCAGCGCCTCCCCCCCCGCCGCCCGCGGTCGGAGATGATCTCGCAGAACGCGTTCTCTCCCCCGAGAAAGCCGAAGCGGATGACCCGGGGACCGACCGCCGTCGTGACCACGAGCTCGGTCCTCCCGTCCGTGATCCGGACGCAACCGTCCCAGCCTCCGTAGGATATTTTTTCAATTACGATCTTCTTCGGCTTATTCATTCGCGATAATCCGCGCAATCCGCGAAAATCCGCGGCTTCTTTTCGATCAGTTGAGGGCGAAGACCCGCACCCCGATCTCGCGGGCGGGGTCGAAGGCGTCGTAGATCACGCGGAAATAGGTCAGGGTCTGCGGCTCGTAGTTCAGGCGGTAGAGGAAGGTCTGGCGCATCCGGGAGAAGGTGCGGATGTGGTCGGGGCGCGGTCCGATGATCGTGTTGCCCCGGAGGGAGAAGGTGTCCCGGACCGGGTCGACCGCGGTCAGACCGAAGTAGCGGTTGTTGACGTGGACATAGGCCACCCCCCTCCGCTTGAGCTCCGCGTAGGCCTCCTTCTCGCCGGCCCAGTAATACGCGGTGAGCCCGATGTCGATCCGGTCGGGCGTGGTGATCGGCTTCAGGCGGGTGACCGCGGGGATGAAGAAGCCCTGGTTCCAGGCGGCGAAGATCTTCTCCCCCGGCTGGGTGAGCGCGGCCAGCGCCCGGTAGGAATCGTACTCCAGCTCTTCGCTCGAGGGGTAACTCGCCGAGATGATAACCCATCCCGACGCGGCGGCGGCGAAGAGGGCGAAGAGGGCTCTCGAGAGGAAGCGGCGGTGGAAGGAGAGCAGGGCGAGAGCGGCCGCGGAGAGGACCAGGAAGGAAAGGAGGAGAAGGCCGATCGCCGCCTTCTGCCTCAGGAAGGGGGGGCCGGAGAAAAGCGCCCCGAAATCCGAGAAAGCGGGGAGGATCTTCGCGAGCGGGATCTCCAGGCGGATCCCTCTCGCCAGGCCCCCCAGCCCGGAGGGGAAGAGGTTGGGGACGAGGAGGAGGATCATGGTCGCCGCCGTCGTCTGGAGGCCGCGGCGCGACCACCCCGCCCAGCCCAGTCCGATCACGGCGGCGACGACCGGGTCGAGGAGGCGGGTCCCCCGGTTGACGGCCAGCGAGAGGGCCATCCCGAAGGCGAAGAGCGAGAGAAGGAAGAAATCCCGGCGGCGGTAGGCAACCCAGAGTCCCCAGGGGAGGAAGAAGAGGAGAAGCGGGTAGCGGTTCCAAAGCGAATCCGGAGGCAGCGGCTGGAGGTCGCCAACCGTGATCTCCACCTGCGCCCGGAGGTCAATCCCCCGCGCCTTTAAGGCCAGGGGGGCGAGGACGTCGAGGAGATGCGCCTTCATCAGCAGGTAGAGGCCGGCGTTGAGAAGGACGAGGATGACGGCGAAGGCCGCCGCCGCCTTCGCGGAGGAGGTCCGGAGGGCGAGCCAGGCGGCGTAAAGGAGCGCCCCGACCAGCGCCGCCGCCATCAGCGGCCCGACCGCGAGCCCGATCACCGCGCAGGCCCCCGCCGCGACGGCGAGGCGTAGGCGGGAACGCCCCGGCGCCGCCCTCGCCGCGGCGGAGAGGGCGAGCCAGAAGAGGACGACGAGCGGGAGCTGAACCAGGTCGTGGGAGAAGTTGGCGAGGCAGAGGGTGAGCGAGGAGGGGAGGACGGCCGCGACCAGGGCGGCCCGGAGCGCGGCCGGCTCCGAGTCCGCACGGCGCCGCCAGAGATAGACCAGGAGCGGGACGGTCGCGGAGACGAGGGCGGCGGCGAAGGCGGTGGCGGGGTAGAGGACGCCGGCGGGGACGAGGAGGGCGGCCAGGCGGAGAAGCCAGCGGGTGGGGTCGAGCGGGGAGAGGGGGAAGATCCCCTGGGCCACGCCGTAGTAGAACCAGATCTCGATCAGGTTGGAGGAGAACCAGCCGAAGGTGAGGAAGAAATAGACGTTGAGCGCCGCCCTCAGAAGAAAGGCAAACAAAAATAGGGCGAGGGAGCGGGGCATGGGATTAATTTCCCCGCGGCTTCTTCCCCTTCCGGAAGAGATCCAGAAAACGGTCCTCGAAGCGGGTGTAGACGCCCCACTTATCGAGCTCGGCCTTGAGCAGGGGGGCCTTGACCGGTTCGGCCTTGACCAGCCGGAAGAGCTCCTCGATCCGCCGCAGGGCGGGCGCGGGCAGGACGTCCTTGGCCTCCCCCTTGCCCTCCGGCGGATCCTCGCGGAACTCCTCCTCCGCCTCTCCCTCCGCCTCCGCCATCTCGCCGCCGGGGACGAAACCCCCTCCCTCCTCCTCGGGGTTAATGAAGTTCGACATCGTCTCCTGGGCCTTTTTCCCCATCTGGGCGATCTCGCGGTCAAACCGCTCGACCTCGACGGCGAGGGGGGAGTAGTCGAAGCGGAGGCGGAGAAAGCGCTCCAGGACCTCGGCCACCGCCATCACCGCCCGGGGGTTCTCGAGGTTCATCGTGTAGTAGGGGATCTCTCCGAGCAGGCACAAGCCGGGGAGGGCGTCCAGGGAGGCCACGCCAAGGAGGAGGCCGTTCAGTCCGCTCACCTGCCCCATCCGGAGGAGCTTCACCCCCTGCCGGGGGAGGGAGTCGCGCAGGGTGCGGCTGGTGGCCACCCCCCAGACCTTGGGCTTGGCGGTGTGCTGGATGGAGGCGGGGGCGGCCGCGAAGGTGACGATCGAGACCACCCCGAGCTCCCGGGCCAGCCCGACCACCTCCCGAGCCATCCGCATCTGGAGCTCGGCGGCGGGCTGGGCGTCGGCCAGGAAAAGAACGAGGTCGCCGGCCCCGGAAGGGTTCTTCCAGAAGTAGAAATTGCACTCCGGGAGCGGCGGGATCCGGGCCAGCGACCGCTCCACCATCACCGAGGAGGCGTGGAAGTAATCGGAGGGCTCGACGCGGGCGAAGCGCTCGGCCGAAAGCTCCTGGACCAGGAAGGAGACGGTGCGGAAGGCCACGTAGCCCATCCCCGGCCAGGCGGCGATGAGCTGGGGGCGGTTCAGCGTCGGATGCTTGGTGTAGACGATCATAGGCGCATCCAATTTAACCAAATAAAGGCGCGGGGAACTACGGTTAAACTAATAGGAACCGAGGGGCGGTTCAACGGTTCACGATTCAGCGGTTCACGGTTCAGCGGTTTACGGTCAGTTTGATTCCCCTAACCGTTGAACCCTTAAACCGTGAACCGTTGAACCTTATTTTTATGTTTCCACGATGGCAGCGGCTTGGCGCTCGCACTCCGCCGCGGCGGCATCGTCGTGAAGCTTCCGGTGGACGGCGGCGAGGAGCCGGAACGCCCGCGCCCGGTCGCGGGCGAAGGAGCCGGCGGGCACGCGCGCGGCCGCCTGGGCGATCTGGACGGCGGACTCGAAGACCCCGCGCTGGAACTGCGTCTCGGCGAGCTCCACCAAGGCCAGGGCGTTGCCCGGGAAGGTGAGGAGGAGCCGCTCCAGGACCTCCTTGGCCGGGAGGAGCTCGTTTTGCTTCTTCAGGCGGTTGGCCAGGGCGATCAGGGCGGAGAAGACGTCGGGGTTGGCGTTGAGGGCCGAGCGGATCTCGGCGCAGAGCTTGGTCTGGCATTCGTCCCGGACCCCCCGGCAGGCCTCCTCCAGGACGCTGTAGGCGTGGCGGAGCTCCAGCGGGTAGTAGAAGGGCGTCTCCCGGATCCCCTCCATCGTGATCGGAAGGGCTTTCTCCGGCTCCCCCCGCTTCACCCAGTATTCCCCCAGGGCCAGCTTGGAGCGGGAATCGAGCGGCTCTCCCTTCCTCTCCTGGACCGCCCGGATCCGGTCCAGCCACTCCTTCGCCTCTTCGAGCTTGTGCTCGTGCAGGGAGAGCTCGGCGAGCTGGATCATCGCCTGGTAGGAGTCGGGGTCCCGGTCGAGGATCTCCCGGAAGCGGCCGCGGGCGAGGTCGTACTCGCCGAGGTCGAGGTGGGCGAGCCCGATCAACTTCACCGTGTCCAGATCGTCCGGCTGGTATTCCAGGGAGCGGACGAGCTCCCGGATCGCCTCGGCCTTCCGCCCCGCCTTGAGGTAGAGGCGCCCGAGGTCCTTGACGAAGCGGTGGCTGGGGCCGCAGGCCCGGATCGCCTCCTCCAGGTTCCGGATCCCGCGGGCGTGGTCGTTCATCACGAAGAAGAGCGTGAAGAGCGCGGGATACGTCCGGGCCTTGAAGGGGTGCCCCTCCGGGACGGACTGGAGGAGGCCGACCGCGGCCTCGGGGTCGCCCCGGTTCTTGCAGATGCGGGAGAGGCGGGTGTAGGCGACCCAGGAGTCGCCCCGCTCGACCAGCCGGCGGCAGATCCCGACCGCCCGGTCGAGCTGGCCGGTCTCTTCGCAGTGCTCGGAGACCTCCTCCAGCGTGAGCCGGTCCTCGGGGAAGAGACTCTCGGCGAGGAGGAAAACCTTCTCCGCCCGCCGGGGGTCGGAGCCCTTCTTGAGGAGGCGGGCGAGCGCCCGATAGCCGTCGGGGCGGTCGGGGCGGGAGCGGACACGATCGAAGGCGGCCCGCTCAGCGTCGGTGTCCAGCGCGAGGCCGAGGCTGGCGATATCTTTCATTCCGCGATGTTCCCATCCGGTGACTGCTCACAGTCGGGAAGCCGTTCCCCCGCTACCCTCCGCGGACCGGAAGGTCCGCGGCTACGGGAAGACTCGCCGGGTCCGTGATCGATGCGAAATGACAAATAAAAAATGATCGATGACCAATGTCGGGTTTAATAGCTGTAGGCGCTTCCCCCGATGAACTCCCGGAGAAGCGAGGTAGGGGGGATGATCGAGTCGTCCTCGAGAACGTCCACCGACTCCAGGTAGGAGAGGCAGCGGGAAGCCCGCTTCAGGGCGTCCTCCCTTCCCCGGGCGTCGCCGAAGCGCTCCACCGCCTCCTTGAGGCTGCCGTAGAGGTATTTCTTGTGCACCGGGAGTTCGTAGGGGAGGTAGCCGTTGACCACGGCGTCCGCGGCCTTGATGAAGGGGACGATGTGGGCCTTCTCGGACTTGCGGACGTAGTGCCAGTGGCCGATCGTCTTCAGGGGGGGATAGTTGCGGTGGAGGTTATCCCGGACCATCCGCCGGAAGAGGCGGATGTCGGTCCAGGGGAGGAAGTTGCCCTGAGCGTCCTTGAGCTGGCAGATCGCCTCGATATAGACCCGGAACTGGGAGCGGGGGTCGATCCCCTTGGTCATGTCGGAATGGAGGGCGTGGAGCCCCTCGATCACCAGGAGCTGCCCCGGCTGGAGCCGCATCTTCCTCCCCTCCGCCTCCCGCCGGCCGGTCTTGAAGTTGTAGATCGGGATGTCGGCCTCGTCGCCGGCGAGGAGGTCGGTCAGGTTCCGGTTGATCGTCTTCTTGTCCAGGGCCTCCGGCGTCTCGAAGTTGTAATCGCCGAACTCGTCCTTGGGCTGGTCCTTCAAGTTCCAGAAGTAATTATCCATGGCCAGGAGCTGGAGGCTCTCCCCCATGGCCTTCAAGGACTCGCAGAGCTTGATCGTGGTGGTGGTCTTCCCCGAGGAGCTGGGTCCGGCCACGATCACGATCCGGATCCGGTCGCGGTTTCCCAGAATCTCGGCGGCGGCCTTCCAGATCGCCCCGGCGTAGGCCCGGTCGGCGTCCCGGATGACCTCCCGGTAGCCCCCGAAGCGCATCCTCCGGTTGATCCCCTCGATCGTGTCCACGTCCCGCATCCGGTTCCAGGCGCGGGCCTTCTTCACGATCTCCATCTCGTAGAGCTCTTCCCAGGTGACTTTCAACGCGGGCTTGGCCTTGGCGGGCATGGTTTCGCTCCTTGGCGGGTCTTAAGGATTGACGGGGACGTGAATCTTAATCCAGCGGGAGGCGGTGTCAAGTCCGAAACCCCCGGCGGCCGTTCCGGCCGGCGGGGGTTTTCGATTGACTAAACAAGGGGCGGCTTTAAGATAAAAACCTCCGGCGCCCCGCCGGAAATACCAAGCCCTGGACCGGGAGGTGCACGTTGAAATCAGCCGCCAGGAAGTCCAACAGGCTCGAGGGGATCGCCAACATGGGGGCGGCCTTCACCCTCTCCCAGGCGATCCAGGAGGCGTCCCGCTGCCTCCTCTGCCACGACGCCCCCTGCAGCGCCGAGTGCCCGGCCAAAACCGACCCCGGGACGTTCATCCGCAAGCTCCGCCTCCGCAACCTCAAGGGGGCGATCCGCACGATCAAGGAGAACAACATCCTGGGCGGGGTCTGCGGCGTGGTCTGCCCGACCGGCCGCCTCTGCCAGAAGGCCTGCTCCGCCACCGAGATCGACCGCCCGATCGAGATCGGCGCCCTCCAGCGCTTCCTGGTGGAGCACGGCTGGGAGACCGGCTTCTTCCCCGTCGAGAAGGGAGCGGCGAACGGGATCAAGGTCGCCGTGCTCGGCTCCGGACCGGCCGGGCTCGCCTGCGCCGGGGAGCTGGCCAAGGCCGGCTTTTCCGCCGTCGTCTTCGAGGCGCGGGCGAAACCGGGGGGCGTCCTGCGCTACGGCGTCCCCGAGTTCCGCCTCAATTCCTTCTTCCTCGACCGCGAGCTCGACGACTTAAGGAAGCTCGGGGTCGCCTTCCGCTGCCAGACCCGGATCGGGCCGCGGGGCGTGGACAAGCTCTTCAAGCAGGGCTTCCGGGCGGTCTTCGTCGCCCCCGGCCTCTGGTCCCCCCGGCGGGTGAAGATCCCGGGCTCGGACCTCGCGGGGGTGACCACGGCGGCGGAATTCCTGGATAGCGTCCGCCAGCAGGGCCCCGCCCGGGCCGCGGCGCTCGTGAGGGGCAAGAACGTCGCGATCGTCGGGGGCGGCTCGGTGGCGATGGACGCCGCCACCACGGCCAAAGCCCTCCGGGCGAAGAAGGTCTACGCGATCTGCCTGGAGTCTCCGGCCGAGATCCCGGCCGACCGGGACGATCTCCAGCTCGCCCGCGACAACTTCGTCATCGTCAAGCCCCAATGCCAGCTGACCGAGATCTTCGGGCGGAACGGGCGGGTGACGGGAGTCCGGGGGACGGAGACGGAGTGGGTGCGCCCGAAGCTCTTCGTCCCCTCGAACGCCCGGGCGGTCCCCGGCACGGACTTCTCGCTCGCCGTGGGGGCGGTGATCATGGCGGTGGGGACCGGCGCCGAGAGCTCGCTGCGAGACCTTTCCTCCCGGATCCGCTTCGCGAAGAGCGGGGCGATCGAGACCGGGAAGGACGGCGTCTCCACCCCCGATCCCCTGATCTTCGCGGGCGGGGACATCGTCCGGGGCCCGGCCCTGGTGGTCCAGGCGGTGGCCGACGGCAAGGAGGCGGCGAAGCGGATCGCCGCCCGCCTGGCGAAATGAACCGATCCGCCACTAAGACACCAAGACACGAAGAATAAATAGGGCACTCGGGAATTAATCCATAAAGAATCCTTGGTGCCTTCGTGCCTTTGTGGCAATAGAGCGCCGAGCCGACTTCCAAGGAGGCTGACCATGGCCAAGCAAAAGGATCTCTCGATCGAGCTGTGCGGGGTGAAGTTCCCGACGCCGTTCCTCCTCTCTTCCTCGCCCGTCTCCAACACCGCCGAGATGGTCGCCCGCAGCTACGAGCACGGCATGGGCGGGGTCGCCTTCAAGACCATCGTCATCGACAAGACCAAGATCATCCACCCCTCCCCCCGGATGGCCGGCTACAACTACGGCGAGAAGAAGCTGGTCGGCCTCCAGAACGTCGAGCAGACCTCCGACCGGCCGCTCAAGGACAACCTCCTCGACATCGCCTTCCTGAAGAAGCGCTACCCCTCCCACCCCGTGATCTCCTCGATCATGGGCTTCGCCCTGGACGAGTGGATCGAGCTGGCGGTCCGCTCCGAGGACGCCGGGGCCGACCTGCTCGAGCTCAACTTCTCCTGCCCCCACATGACCGTCGAGGGGGCGGGGATGAAGGTCGGGCAGGCCTTCGACCTGGTCGAGAAGTTCACCGCGGCGGTCCGGGGACGGGTGAAGATCCCGATCCTGGCCAAGCTCACACCCAACATCACCGACATGTGCGAGCCGGCCCTCTACGCCAAGAAGGGCGGGGCGGACGGGATCACCGCGATCAACACCGTGCGGGGGCTCACCGAGATCGGGCTGGACGACTTCGTCCCCCTCCCCAACGTCGCCGGGAAGGGCGCCTGCAGCGGCTTCTCCGGCCCGGCGGTCAAGCCGATCGGGCTGCGCTTCATCTCCGACCTGGCCCTCTGCCGGGAGCTCGGCCTCCCCCTGGTCGGCTGCGGCGGGGCCGAGACCTGGATCGACGCGGTGGAGTACCTCCTGGTCGGCGCCTCGCTCGTCCAGATGACCACCGGGGTGATCCACTACGGCCACCGGATCGTCGAGGACATGTGCGAGGGATTGTCCGACTTCATGGCCGAGAGGGGGTACCGGAGGGTGAAGGACATCGTCGGCAAGGCCCTCCCCAACATCCACCACACCGACGAGTTCGACCTCACCCGCCAGGGGGTGGCCGAGTATGACCTCGACCGCTGCGTCGGCTGCGGCCAGTGCTACATCGTCTGCCAGGACGCCGGCGGGCAGTGCGTGGAGTGGGACGGGAAGAAGCGGCGGCCGAAGCAGGACCAGGACAAGTGCATCTCCTGCATGATCTGCTCCTTCGTCTGCCCGGTCGACGCGCCAGCGCTCATCACCTACAAGCCGGTCAAGAACAAGAAGGAGATTCTCCCTCCGGTCTCGCGGTAGGGACGTGCTCAAGGACGGCAAGGACCTCAAGGACGGCAAGGACAAAAGGGGCGGCGACGGCCCAGACCGATCGGCCGCATCCCGGCGGGTTTCGGATGCTGCTAGGTGAGGCTATTTTTGGGGGTTGTCCTTGATGTCCTTGGCGTCCTTGCTGTCCTTGGTTTTTAAGGAGACCTTGTTGGTATTTCTTTTTCACGGAGACCTCCCGTGACCGAGCGCTTCATCCCTCCCCATGGGGGCTACAAGAGCCTCCTCTCCTTCCGCAAAGCCGAGATCGTCTACGACGCCACGGTCTACTTCTGCAACCGCTTCTTCGACCGGCGGGACCGCACCCACGATCAGATGGTTCAGGCCGCGCGAAGCGGCAAGCAGAACATCGTCGAGGGTTCGCTGGCCTCCGCCACCTCCAAGGCGACCGAGATCAAGCTGACCAACGTCGCCCGCGCGAGCCTCGAGGAGCTCCTGACCGACTACCGGGACTTCCTCCGCACCCGGGGGATGGAGGAATGGGCGAAGGAACACCCCTATGCCCGGCGCCTGCGCGAACTCAACCGCATCCCCGACGCCTCCTACGACACCTTCCGGAAAGGCATCGAAAATCCCGATCCGGGCGTTTCCGCCAACGTCATCATCGGCTTGATCCGGGTGGCCAGCTACCTCCTCGGCCGTCAGATTCAAAGGCTGGAGAAGTCCTTCGTGGAAGAAGGCGGGTTGCGCGAACGAATGACCCGGGCGCGGCTCACCGAGCGGGACAGGCAACGGCTGGGACAGACCTAGAAAAGGACAGCAAGGACGGCAAGGACAGCAGGGACAAAAGGGACAATAATCACCCCGCGCAGGCCGTTCTCCACTAGTGGAGAACGGCCTGCGGAGTTCGGGGCGAACGCTTTGTTCGCTCTGCGGAGTTCGGGGCGAACGCT
>CAZOYW010000004.1:2367-64999 GCA_964584165.1 uncultured bacterium | reverse complement strand
CTGCGGAGTTCGGGGCGAACGCTTTGTTCGCTCTGCGGAGTTCGGGGCGAACGCTTTGTTCGGCCTGCGAAGTTCGGTCCGGGCTCTTTGTTCGGCCTGCGGAGTTCGGTCCGGGCTCTTTGTTCGGTCTGTTGCTCTTGGGTGTCCTTGTTGTCTTTGATGTCCTTGATGTCCTTGTTGTCCTTGATGTTCTTGTTTTCCTTTAGTCCGAGCGAATGCCCTTCTCCCTGAGGAGGTCACCGATCTCCCAGGGGACTTCCGCCACGGGGACTCCCGCCCCCTTCAAGGCCTCGATCTTCCCCCGGATCGTCCCCTTCCCCCCCCGGATGATCGCCCCGGCGTGTCCCATCCGCTTCCCCTCGGGCGCGGCCGAACCCGCGATGTAGGCCACCACCGGTTTTGTAACCTTCCCGGCGGCGATCAGTTCCGCCGCGTCCTCCTCCATCGCCCCCCCCGGCTCCCCCACCAAAACCACGGCGGCGGTCTCGGGATCCCGCTCGAAGAGGAGGAGGAGCTCGGAGAAGGACGACCCGACCACGGGGTCGCCGCCGAGGCCGACCACCGTGGACTGGCCGTAGCCCTTTTTGAAGAGGTTCTGGCAGATCGCCGCGGTGAGCGTCCCCGAGCGGGAGAGGACGCCGATCTTCCCCGGCCGGGCGTGGTGGACGGCGAGGACGCCGAGGAGGCTCTGGCCGGGGACGAGGAGGCCGGGGCAGTTGGGTCCGATCATCGTCAGGCCGGCCCCCCGGACCATCTCCCGGGCCTGGAGCGCGTCGAGAAGGGGGAAACCCTCGGGGAGGAAGACGATCAGGGGGATCCGGTTCTCGACCGCCTCGGCCACGGCGGGGAGCGCAAGGCGGGGGGGGACGAAGAGGACGGTGGCGTCGATCGGGGAGGCGCGCCGGGCGTCGGCGATCCGGTCGAAAACCGGGACCCCCTCGACCGTCTGACCGCCCTTGCCCGGCGTCACGCCGGCGACGATCCGGGTCCCGTAGGCCTTCATCAGGCCGGCGTGGTAGCGCCCCTCGTTCCCGGTGATCCCCTGGATCAAGACGCGGGTGTTCTTATCGGCTAGGATCGGCATAAGCGGATTACGCGGATGGGCGCGGATTGATAAACCATACGACTGGATCGGGCCGAGACGGCCCTCCCACATTATCCAAGAGACGCGATTTCAGGTTGATCAGAGGAATCAGGCGCTATCTCCCCGGCGTCTTCAGTGTTTTCAGTGGCTCGATAATAGTTCCGCCAATCTGGCGACCGCCGGCTCGTCGTCCTCGAAGACCTCCAGGCCGGCCGCGCGCAGCGTCTCCCTCCCCTCCTCCGCCCCGTTCCCCCGCATCGCCACGATCATCGGAACGGTGAGGAGGCCTTTCCCGACCGCGGAGGCCAGACCCCGGGCGATGACGTCGTTGCGGGAGATGCAGCCGTAGAAGTTGCCGAAGAGGGCGCGGATCCCGGGACGGGAGCAGACCAGCCGGACGGCCTCCTCGGCGAGGGCGTAGGTCCTCCCGCTCACCTCGAGGAAGTTCGCCGGCTTGAGGCCCTCCCGCTTCAGCATGTCCAGGGTGGCCATGTTCAGGCCGGCGCCGTTTCCGATCACGCCGATGTCGCCGGAAAGCTCCACGTAGATGAGGCCGCGGGAGCGGGCGTCCCGCTCCAGGGGGGTGAGCGTGTCGTCGAGGTAGGTGAACTCGGTGTGGCGGAAGGCGGCGTCGTCGTCGAGCTCGACTCGCCCGTCCAGGGCGACGAGCGCCCCGTCCCCGTTCAGACCCAGGGGATTGACCTCGAGGAGGAGGGCGTCGGCGCGAACGAAGAGGCCGTAGAGTTTGCCGATCAGCTCCGCCGCTCTCTCCCGCGGGCCGGGGGGGAGTTCCAGGGCTTCGGCCAGGCGCCGCGCCTGCTCCGGGGCGAGGCCGGAGAGGAGGCTCAACTCCTCCCGGCGGATCCGCCCGGGATCGCGGCGCGCGGTCTCCTCGATCTCGACCCCTCCGGCCGCCGAGGCGAGGGCGGCGACGGTCCCCCGGGCGAGGTCGACGCTGAAGCCGACGTAGAGCTCGCGCCGGAGGGCGACCTTCTCCTCGACCAGGACCGCCCGCACCGGGAAGCCTCGGATCTTAGCGCCGAGAAGGCGCGCGGCCTTCTCCCGGATCTCCGCCCGGGAGGAGGCGGCCAAAATCCCGCCCGCTTTGCCCCGCCCGCCGGCGGGGACCTGGGCCTTGACCACCGCCGGGAGGGGGAGTCCGCCGGCGCGGTCGATCTCCGCCGGGTCTCGGATGAGGACGCCGCGGGGGACGGCGACCCCGGCGGAGCGGAGGAGATCCTTGGCCTGGTGCTCGCACAGCTTCATATAAAAATATCCCGCGGATATTTTTAATACTCTATGCCGCGTCTTCCTTTGATTCCCCGCTGATAAGGGTGGCCCAACTCTCGCACGTCGCTCGCGTAATCGGCCAGGCGCAGGAGGGAGCGAGGGCAGCGCCGCCCGGTGATCACCAGCTCCATCCCCTTCGGGCAGGAGCGAACCAGTTTCTCCGCTTCGGCCGTCGGGATCAAGCCGAAATGGAGGGCGACGGCGAGCTCGTCGAGGATGAGGAGGTCCGCCCGCCGGCCGTCCACGACCGCTCGGGCCTCCGCCATCCCCCTTTCCGCCTCCCGGCGGTCGATCGGGCGGACCGTTTCCCGCTTGAGGAGGCAGCCCCGCCCGCAACGAACGATCCGGCAGGACCCAAGCCGCCCCAGGATCCGGTCCTCCCCGGAGACCCCCCTCCCCTTCAGGAAGTGAATGAGGCAGACCTTCTTTCCCCAGCCCAGGGCGCGGAGGGCGAGGCCGGCGGCGGCGGTGGTCTTGCCCTTGCCCGTCCCGGTGTAGACGTGGATCATGGGGGGATACTAACACAAGTAACAAGTCAGAAGTCAGAAGTCAGAAGTCAGAAGTAAGAAGTCAGAAGGCAGAAGTCGGCGGCGTTGAACCGAGGGACGCGGCGGCCGTGACAATGACACGTTATACGTGACACGATCGCTACGAGCCGCTCTGGGCCGCGAAGGCGCTGTAGGCCCGGAAGCGGTCGACGATCTGGCGGACGTAGTTCGCCGGGATCTCCCCGTGGACATAGCCGTGGCGGGCCTTCTCCGCGTATTCCGGGCGGGCGAGGAGGCGGATGGCCTTCTCGACGTGGCCGAACCAGCGCCGATCGTCGAGCCCCAGGCTTTTGGCCAGCCGGCGGGCGTCGGTGACGTGGCCGATCCCGGCGTTGTAGGCGGCCAGGGTGAAAAGGAGGCGTTCGGAGAGGTCGATCTCCGCCTCGAACTGACGGCGGAGCCAGTCGAGATAGGTGACGCCGGCGTGGATCCCGGTCTCCGGGTCGTCGAGCCCGTCCCGGAAACCGAACTGGCGCGCGGTCTCGGGCTGGACCTGCATCAAGCCCACCGCACCCGACCAGGAGCGCGCCCGGGGGTCGAATCGGCTCTCCTGGTACATCTGGGCGACGATCGCCCGCCAGAGGAAGCCGTATTTCTCGGCGTAACGGCGGGCGAAGCCATCGAACGGAGAGATCCGTTCGCCCAGGTTCGCCTCCCGGTATTCCTTCAGCTTCTCGGGCGAGGCCGATCCGAGCGCCCGGACGTACTTGCCGGAAAGCTCGTTCAGGAGCCCCTCCTTTCTCGCCGCGGCCAGGAAGGCGTCGATCTCCTTGAGAAGAAGGGCGTCGGACGAACGCGCCGCCCAGCAGGCGGCCACCGCCGTCGCCGCGCTGAAGGCGCCTCCAGCGTTGAGCGCGGATGGATCCGGCCGCCGGTAGGGAGCGGAGAAGGCGACCCCGGGGACCGCCGCCGCGGGGGGGAGGGAGGCGGCGACGAAGTCGCCCTCTCCCCCGGTCAGGGCGGAGAAGAGGGAGACGCTTTCGGGGACGACGTGGACCTGGAGGCGTATCCCCTGGCGGTGGGCGAACTCCTTGGCCAGCTCGTACTCGAAGCCCTTAAGCTCGCCCCGCCAGAGAAAATAAGCCGCCGGGTGGTTGCGGGTGATCATCCGGATGGACTTGCGGCGCCGGATAGCGGGGAGATCGTCCTGGTATCTCTCCTCCCGGACCGAGGTCATCCGCTCCCGGGTGAGGAAATCGTTGAGGGCCCGGAGCAGCTCGGGGTTGTCCGGGCGCACCGCCCAGGCCAGCGCCCGCTCCCCGGGGAGGTCGAGGACGGATTGGACGTCGGAGCGGTAGCGGAGGGCGACGGCGAGGACGTTGCTGTCGTCGACGGCGAGGTCGACCGATCCGGCGGCGACCCGGTCGAGGATGTCGTCGCTGGTCAGGCGGCCGGGGAGAAGGTCGAGCGCGATCTGGGGGTATTTCTTCCGGAGCCCGGCCAGGGTCTCGAGAAAGGACGTACCCTCCTGCACGCCCACGGAGCGGCCGGAGAGGGCGGAGGGGGAGGCAAGACGGGGAGAACCGGCCCGGGCGATGATCTGCTCGCGGACGAAGAGGAGCGGGGCGGCGAAGGCAACGAGCTTTTTCCGCTCGGCGGTGATCGCCATGTTGTCGGCGATCAGGTCCCCCTTCCCTTCCAGGAGGGCCGGGATGAGCGCCCCGAAGCTGTCCACGTAGACCATCACCGGTTCCAGGCCGAGGCTCGCGGCGAACTCGCCGGCGAGCTCCCGGTCCTGGTCGTGGGGGTAGCCCTGGCGGGGAAGGTAGTCCTCTCCCCGGCGCTGGGCGAGAACCCGGAGGCGGCCGCGGCCGCGGAGGGCGGCGAGGTCGCCGGTCTCGGCGTAGGCATCGCTGTGGACCTGCTCGGCGAGCGTCGGGGCGGGGGTAGGCGGCGGAGCTCCGGACGGGGCGGATTCCTTCCCCCGGCAGGAGGAGGGGGGGAGGGCGAGGAGGCAGAGGCAGAGGGCGGCGCGGCTGAGCGAGGAAAGACGCCAGGTTCCCGTCCGCTTGTTCTTCACGTCTGCGCACCTCCCGGTCGCCGGATTATAACCGACCGGGAGCCGGGAAGGAAGCCCTCCGACCATAAATTTCAAATTTCAGATCTCAGATTTCAGATGGAGCGATGGGATGAGATTTGGGGGATGGGGCTAAGATTTGAGATCTGAGATTTGAGATCTGAGATTTGAGATCTGAGATCTCAGATCTGAGATTCATCTTCCGGGGGGCGCCATTCCGCCGGCCGGGCGGCCTGCCTTTCTTTCTCCCTTTTTCGCGCCGCCGCCGCGTTGGCTTCCTTGAGCCCGGCCAGGAAAGCCGCGGCCCTCTGTCTCCGCCCAAACGCCTCCCGGGACTTGTCCGTCAAGTAGCGCTGCCCCCCGATCGCGCTGTTCTGGAGCGAATCGGCCCAGGCGCGGAGCTGGCGGGACACGGACTCGGCCAGGGACTTGACCTCTGGCAGGCTCCGGGCCAGATGGGAGAAGGCGGGGATTTTCTCAACCACGCAGAGGACGGAGCGGACCTCCCCGGCCGATCCCCGGGCGATGTAGATGAAGGCGATCAGCTCGGGGGTCGTTCCCCGTTCGAAGCCCTCGGCGACGTTGTTGGAGACGGAGAGAGCGGCGCGCTGGAGTTGGCTCGCGATGTCGCCCCGGAAACGGAAGGCGCGGTCCTCGGTCAGGGCGAAGATCCGGACTGCAAGCTCGACGCCCGCTTGCCAGACCGGAAGTTCCTCGAAACGGTTGTATTTCACGCCCCCCTCCCCGTTGATAAAAATCTCAGATTTGAAATTTCAGATCTCAGATGGCCCGCCGGCGCGGGACCCGAGATTCGAGATCTCGGATCTCGAACGGATCGCCGGCGCGGGACCCGAGATTCGATATATCTCAAATCCAAGAGAACCTCCCTGGGGCGGAAACGGCGACCCGTCATCCCTACTATAAGGACTGTTTTCAAAGGCGTTTTCTTGCATTATTTCGGATCGAACTCGGAATCCGCGTTCCCCGCATATCTCTTCCGGGGTAGCCTCCTGGCCGGGGGGATTTTTCTGAGATCTGAGATCTCAAATCTGAGATCCCCGGGAGAGGGAGCGGGATAGCTCCGAGCAGGGGACCCTCCTCCGCCGGACCTTCTGAGATCTGAGATCTCAAATCTGAGATCCCCGGGAGAGAGGGAGCGGGATAGCTCCGAGCAGGGGACCCTCCTCCGCCGGACCTTCTGAGATCTGAGATCTCAAATCTGAGATCCCCCCCGGGGCGGGGCGGGATCAGGACGGGCGGGAACCGTTCGTCTCCAGGGCGAGAATCACGTCGGTGGCCACGCGGAGGGCGGCCAGGAGGGCTTTCGCCTCCTCCCGGATCGGGGGGCGGCCGTTCTCCCAGGGGACGTAGTTCGAGGGGGCCTTGATCGCCAGGCCGTTGAGTTTCTTCCAGATCCCGCAGAGGGCGTAAAAAAATCCCACCTCCATGTCCAGCAGGTAGGGCTTCTTGGAGCGGTAGAGGCGGGTGAACTTCTCGTAGCCGGCGGGGAAGCGGTCCTCGACCGGCGGGCCCCGGTAGGCCGGGCGCCCCTCCCCGTCGAGAACGCAGGAGAAGCCGTAGAAGGTGTCGGAGGAGATGATGTGGGAAATGTCCGACCGCTTGAGCTTGAGCCTCCGGGCGAGGCGGCTGAGCTTGAGGGAGGGGAAAAACTCCCAGTCCATGGGATCGTGGGTGTAGAAGCCGACCGCGCCGGAGCCGCCGAGGGGGTTGATCCGGGCCCGGAGGAGAACCAGGGGCTCGCTGAGGCGGAAATGGGAGGAGGCGCCGCAGGTCCCGGCGAGGATCAGGTTCTCCGCGCCCAGCTCCTCCAGCTCGTAGACGACGCAGGCCACCGAGGCGGACCCATAGCCCGAGATCACCAGGGTGAAGGAGCGCCGACCTTTTTTCAGACGGTAGGTGTGGGACTCCCGGCAATGGGCGAGCGACGAGAGCTCGAAGCCCAAAGACTTCAGGCAGCGGCGGACCTTGGGCGGGTCCTCGCCGCAGACAATGAGGACGTTCTTCCCCAGGTCCGCCCGACTCATCCGGAGAAGGGCCGTTTTGTAAGGGAGTTGCATCATGCTGTCGCCGCGGATGCGGGGAAGCACGCAGATGATATATCACGGGTACATAATATATAGTCCACGGATAAACGGCGCGCAAGCCCGCCGGGAGAGCAAATGATTCCCGGATCGAGAAAATGCACGGGAGAGGAGGGACGGGTCAGCGCGGAGAAACGGCGGGAGCCGGAGACGGGGGCGGGGATGGCTTCGCGGCGGCATCCGTTGGCGGAGTTCGGGCCTCAAGCGTGGCCTTCACCTCCGCGGACAACTCTTGGGCTTGGCGCTCCCAGTCGGTGCCAGGAGCGCAATTATCAAAATACTTCCGCCAGGTTTTCCAGGCGAGATCGGTGTGCCCCGCTCCCGCGTGAGCCTGCGTTAGATAATAAAGCGCGGGCTGCTGAAGGTAAACATTCGGGTTCCTGGCGGCAATTTCCAGATGGTGGATCGCCTGCATATAATCCTTGTGGTATTCAAGGAAAATCTGCCCGAGGAAGGAGTGGGGAGGTATCCAGCCCGGGTTAAGACGGAGTGCTTCCCGAAAAAAGGGCTCGGCCTCCACGTATTTTTTTTGGAAGAATAATTCCTTCCCCTGATCATAGGCCCGCTGAGCTCTCCGAATGTCCCACAAATCGGGAAGGCGCCCTTGCCGCTTCATTTCTTCCACCTGGCGTATCATCCGGCGCCTTTCGCGCGAGCTCATGGGAACGGACGGGTCAAAGGTCACGTCCCCGCCGCGCGCCGGGGTCGGAGAGAGAAAAAGACACCCGGCGCCGACGAGAAGCGCGGCGCCGAGCGCTCGGCGGATGCGCGGGCGGAGGCGGTCCGTCCCCGGGGAGATCATGGGTTGCACATAAATTATTGTAGACCCGAGGAGATGGAAACGCAATCGCTTTGCGAATATTCATGTCCCGAAAAGCCGGACAGCTTTGCTTTCTCCGCTTCCGCTTAAAATTCTTATTGTTTTCCGGCCGGGCATGGATTAATACGGACCGCGAGATCAAACGCTGGCGCGCCTCTCCATGGGCGGCTTCCTCATCTTCGACAACGTCTCTAAGCGCTTCGGGAAGGTCCAGGCGGTGGACCGGGTCGCGCTCTCCATCGAGAAGGGCGTGATCTTCTCCCTGCTCGGGCCCTCCGGCTGCGGCAAGACCACCCTCCTACGCATGGCGGCCGGCTTCGAGTACCCCGACGCCGGCCGGATCATCCTCGACGGGCAGGACATCACCGACCTCCCCCCCAACGAGCGCAAGGTCAACACCATCTTCCAGAACTACGCCCTCTTCCCCCACCTCTCGGTGCGAGAGAACATCGCCTTCGGCCTCCGGGTCGCCCGGACCCCGAAGGCCCGACTCGACGAGGAAGTGGAGCGGATGCTCGCCCTGATCCAGATGGGCGCGCAGGCCGAGAAGATGCCCTCCCAGCTCTCCGGGGGCCAGAAGCAGCGGGTGGCGATCGCCCGGGCCCTGGTCCTCAAGCCCCAGGTCCTCCTCCTCGACGAGCCCCTGGCCGCCCTCGACCTGAAGCTTCGCCAGCGGATGCTGATCGAGCTGGACGAGATCCACGACGAGGTCGGGATCACCTTCGTCTACGTCACCCACGACCAGACCGAGGCGATGTCCATCTCCGACCAGATCGCGGTGATGAACCAGGGGAAGGTGGAGCAGATCGGCTCCCCGGCCGAGATCTACGAGTCGCCCCGGACCGGGTTCGTGGCCGCCTTCATCGGGGACACCAACTTCTTCGAGGGGAGGGTGGCGGAGCTGGCCACCGCCGAGCACAGCCGGCTCGCCATCGAGGGCTTCCCGGACGTGGTCTGCTTCAACGACAAGCACATCGAGCCGGGGTCGGCGGTCTTCCTCTCCGTCCGCCCGGAGAAGATTCGGATCTCCCGCGACCGCCCACTCCCCGACCCCCTGGAGAACATCGTCCCCGGGAAGGTGGACGAAGTGATCTACCTGGGAGACCAGACCAAGTACTGGGTGCGCCAGGGCGAGTGGCGGATCGCCGTCACCCAGCCCCACAGCCGCTTCTTCCTGGACGAGAAGCCGATCGGCTGGAAGGACAACGTCTACATCTCCTGGCACGCCGACGACGGCTTCATGCTCGAGAACTACAGCGAGGCCGACGAGCGGCTGATGCGGGTGCCCCCGGACTCCCTGGGGAAGAACTGGCTGCCGGGTTTAGAACCGGTCGATGGGTAAAGGTTAGGAAGTGGGTCTGGTCGATGGGTCAGGTCGTTGGCGCGGCCGGCCGGGCCACACCATTAACCTTACCCATCGACCAGACCAATATCCTTACCCTAGCCCATAGACCCGCATCGGAACCGATCGGGAGCTAAGAATGCGCAATGGGGGCCGCAAGAACGCGCTCGAATGGCTGGCCACCCTCCCCTCCTTCCTCTGGCTGACCGTCCTCTTCGCCGCCCCCACTTTCGTCATCTTCGCCGTCGCCTTCAAGCCCGTCGACATCTACGGAGGGATCAGCGCCGGCTGGACCTGGGCCACCCTGAAGAGCCTCTGCAACCCCAACTACCCCGCGATCATCTGGAGGACGGTCTGGATTTCCCTGGTCTCCACCGCGGCCTGCCTCCTCCTCGCCGTTCCCAGCGGCTATTACATCGCCCGCGCCGACGAGCGCCGCCAGAAAATCCTCCTCCTCCTGGTGATCGTCCCCTTCTGGACCAGCTTCCTGGTCCGGATCTTCGCCTGGAAGGTCCTCCTCCATCCCGAGGGGCCGATCAAGCACCTCCTGGTGGCCATCGGCCTGGTCGGGCCGGACGCCTCCCTCCTCTACCGCCCGGAGGCCGTCCTCCTGGTCACCGTCTACTCCTATCTCCCCTTCGCCATCCTTCCCATCTTCGCGGCGGCGGAGAAGTTCGACTTCCGCCTCACCGAAGCGGCCCGCGACCTGGGAGCGACGCGGCTTAAGGCCTTCTGGTCGGTCTTCCTCCCCGGGATCCGGCGCGGGCTCCTGACCGCGGTCCTGGTGGTCTTCATACCGGCGCTCGGCTCCTACGTCATCCCGGACATCGTGGGCGGACCCGGCAGCGAGATGATCGGCAACAAGATCGCCCAGCGGACCTTCGTGGACCGCAACCTCCCCCACGCCTCGGCGCTCTCGGCCCTCCTCACCGTCGCTGTCCTCCTCCCCCTCCTCGGGGTCCTCGTCGCCCAGGGGCGGAAGAAGGGCGGGGATGGCGAAGCGGAGGCGGCGGCATGAAGAGGAGCCTCCTCCCCCTCCTGGTCACCCTGGCCGTGCTCGCCTTCTTCTACCTCCCCATCCTCGTCCTGGTGGTCAACTCCTTCAACGCCTCGCGCTTCGGCGGCTCCTGGGCGGGGTTTTCGCTCGACTGGTACATGAAGCTCTTCGCGGCGCGCGAGATCTGGTACGCCCTGCGCAACACCCTGATCATCGCCGTCGCCGCCACCGCCGTCTCCTCGTTGCTCGGGACCACCGCCGCCTTCGCCCTCCATCGTTACCGCTCCTCCCTCCAGCGGATCCACTACGGGCTGATCTACACCCCCCTGGTCGTCCCCGAGATCCTGATGGGGATCAGCCTTCTCCTCGCCTTCGTGGCGGTGGGCGCGGCGCTCGGGCTCTTCACCATCTTCCTCGCCCACGTCACCTTCTGCGTCTCCTACGTGGCGATGGTGGTCCTGGGGCGCCTCCAGGACTTCGACTTCTCGGTGATCGAGGCGGCCCAGGACCTGGGGGCCTCCTGGTGGACGACGACCATCCGCGTCTTCATCCCCCTGATCGCGCCCGGGATCGGGGCGGGGGCGCTCCTCGCCTTCACCCTCTCCATCGACGACTTCGTCATCTCGTTCTTCGTGGCCGGTCCGGGTTCCACTACCCTGCCGATCCGGATCTATAGTATGATCAAGCACGGGTCGCCGCCCCTGATCAACGCGCTCTCCAGCCTGCTCTTGGCGGTGACCTTCATCGCCGTTTGGCTGAGCCAACGTCTCACCCTGGAAAGGAGGCAAGCGTGAAGAAGACCCTGTGGCTGTTCGCCCTGGCGCTCGTCGGCCTCGCCGCCCTCGCCGGCTGCGGGAAGAAGGAGTCCGTCCTGCACCTCTACACCTGGGCCGACTATATCGACCCCGACCTGGTGAAGCAGTTCGAGTCGGAGAACTCCTGCCGGGTGATGATCGACACCTTCGACTCCAACGAGGCGATGTACGCCAAGCTCAAGGCGGGAGCCACCGGCTACGACCTGATCGTCCCCTCCAGCTACATGGTGAAGCTGATGTTCGAGCAGGGGATGCTCCAGAGCCTCCGCCGGGACCTCCTCCCGAACCTCTCCCACGTCGATCCCGATTTCCTGAAGCTCGCCCTCGACCCCTCCATGGACCACAGCGTCCCCTACATGATCACCTACACCGGGGTCGCCTACCTGAAGAACAAGGTCGCCGCGGTCGATCCCTCCTGGGCGGTCTTTGGCCGCTCGGAGCTGAAGGGCCGGATGACCATGCTCAACGACATGCGGGAGACGATCGGGGCCGCGCTCAAGGCCAAAGGCTTCAGCCTCAACAGCGTCGACGCCGCCGAACTGGCCCAGGCCCGGGACATGGTGATCGGGTGGAAGAGGAACCTGGCCAAGTTCGAGAACGAGCAGTACAAGACCGGCCTCGCCTCCGGCGAGTTCCTGCTCGTCCACGGCTACAGCGGGGACATCCTCAAGGTCAAGGAGGAGAATCCGGAGATCGAGTTCTTCCTCCCCCGGGAGGGGTTCTCGCTCTCCTGCGACGATCTGGTGATCCCGAAGGAGGCCCGGGAGGTCGAGCTCGCCCACGCCTTCATCAACTTCCTCACCTCCCCCGCGGTGGCGGCCAAGAACACCGAGTTCATCTGCTACCTCGCCCCCAACCGGGACGCCTACCCCCTCCTCTCCGAGGAAACCAGGAACAACCCGATCATCTTCCCCCCGGCCGAGGTCCGGGCCAAGGGCGAGGTGATCCGGGACCTGGGCGAGCACAACGCCCTCTACACGAAGATCTGGGACGAGATCAAGGCCTCGAAATGAGGAGCGGTGCTTCCGCCCCGCTCCTCATTCCGAGGTATCCGCCCCCCGATTGCTCTGGACAGAGCAAGGAAAAGGGTCTTATAGTACTGACCATCCGGGGCAGGTAGGCAGCCGCCCCGGTCAATCCTTTCCCGCCCATGGCGATCGCCGTCATCATCATCTACACGCTGGCCCTCCTCCTCATCCTCCTCTACAGCCTGGCCCAGCTCCACCTCCTCATCCAGTGCTGGAGGCAGAGGTGGAGCCGGGGGCGGGAGAAGGCGGAGGCCCCGGCCGGCCTCACGGACCATCCCCTCGTCACGATCCAGCTCCCGGTCTACAACGAGCGCTACGTGGTGGAGCGGCTGATCGACACGGTGGCCGCCTTCGATTACCCGCGCGACCGCTTCGAGATCCAGGTCCTCGACGACTCCACCGACGAAACGGCGGCGATCGCGGCCCGGCGGGTGGAGGAGACCCGCCGGAAGGGAGTGCAGATCCACCACATCCGGCGCGCCCACCGGAACGGCTTCAAGGCGGGGGCCCTCCAAGAGGGACTGAAGACGGCCCGAGGCGAGTTCATCGCCATCTTCGACGCCGACTTCCTCCCCCGCCCGGACTTTCTCCTGAAGACCCTGCCCCATTTCCGCGACCCCGAGGTGGGGATCGTCCAGACCCGCTGGGGGCACATCAACCAGGACTACTCTCTCCTCACCCGCCTCCAGGCCTTCGCCCTGGACGCTCACTTCGCCGTCGAGCAGCAGGGGAGGAGCCTGGGGGGGTTCTTCCTCAACTTCAACGGTTCGGCCGGGATCTGGCGGAGGATTGCGATCGAGGACGCCGGCGGCTGGGAGGGGGACACCCTGACCGAGGACCTGGACTTGAGCTTCCGGGCCCAGCTCAAGGGCTGGAAGTTCGCCTTCGTGGGCGATCACGAGTCGCCGGCCGAGCTCCCGGTCTCGATGGACGCGATCCGCAGCCAGCAGTTCCGCTGGTGCAAGGGCCCGGCCGAGAACGTCCGGAAAAACTTCTGGTCCGTCTTCCGGAGCGAGCTCCCGCTTCCGATCAAGATCCACGCCTGCTTCCACCTCCTGAACAGCTCCGTCTTCGTCTGCCTCCTCACCGCCACCCTCCTCAGCGTCCCCCTCCTGATCGTCCAGGTCCGTCATCCCCAGCTCAACCCGGTCTTCCGCTACTCCTCGGTCTTCATCCTCTCCATGGTCTGCGTCACCCTCTTCTACTGGTCGGCCCGGCGGCGGGGCGAACGCTCCTTCCTCCGCCAGGCGCTGGGCTTCGCCCTGACCTATCCCCTCTTCCTCTGCATCACCATGGGGCTCTCCCTGCACAACGGGATCGCCGTCCTCGAGGGCTACCTCGGCAGGAAGACGCCCTTCATCCGGACACCCAAGTTCAACATCCGCGATCTCAAGGAGGGCTGGTCCAAGAACGCCTACATCTCCGGCCGGATCAGCGCCCTCACCCTGATCGAGGGGTTCCTCGCCCTCTACTTCCTGGGCGGGGCGCTGCTCGCCTTCCACTACGACTACTACGCCCTCCTCCCCGTCCACCTGATGCTGGTCCTGGGCTACGGGATGATCTTTTTCTTCTCCATCCGCCACGCCCTCGAGGCCCATTCCCTCGCCCGCTCCCTCCCCGCCCCCGCCCGCGGCTGATCGTCCGGCCGCCTCCCCCGGCCGGGCTGAATTCAACCGCGAATCTGCGCGAATCTCCGCGAATGGCCCGGTTACTAATCCCTTCCGTCCCGCCGCCGATCACTCGTTCAATTTGTGGGAGGGGCGTCTCGCCCCGATCTTGGATGGTTTTGATCGCCCACGAAAAGCCAAGAGCGATCGGTAAGCCAGGGTCAAGCCCTTCGCGGAGATTCGCGAAGATTCGCGGTTGAAAAGGGACAAGGCGCGGGCTCAGGATGAGGAAGCCCGAAATGGCTGACTAGAGGGGGCGCTCCGCTATCTTATCCTGGCTTCCTGGATTCCTTAGATAGATGAGCCCGAACGGAGCTCAGGAGAGGAGCGAGGAGGGCGACGGGCAGGAGCAGACGCTGGCGTCCGGCGTCGGCCAGACCGGGATCGGAAGGATGAAGAAGGGGATCCCCATCCGGTAGAGGTTCTTCTGGACCGCCCCCACCGTGAAGTTGTGGAGCCAGCGCGAGACGAAGGAGTCCTCGGGGAAGACGAGCCGCCCGGCGAAGATCGCCGAGTGGGGGAAGCGGCGGACGATCTCGGGCGCCAGCCGGCTGATCTCGTCCACCACGTCGGTGCCCAGGCGGAATATCCCCTCGGCGTAGTAGCCGTTCTTCCCCATGAAGGCGACGTAGCGGTCGAGGTCATTCCGCACCCGGGCGGTGAGGCGCTCGAGCTCGGAGGGGCTCTTGAAGGTCCCCACGTCCACCGCCCCCACCTGGATGAAGACGTAGTTCCGATAGATCCCGCCGAACATCCTAAAGACGCTGAAGAGGGTGTGCAGCCCGAGCCCGTTGAAGCCGTTGACCAGGAGCACCGCCGTCCGGGCCTCGGGGTCGGCGGACGACGGAGGGGGCGCGGCGGAGTTCCCGGGCGCCGACTCCGCCGTTCCGACCAGAGCGTCGAGGGAGCTGAGGAGGCGGCCGGTGTGGGCGTAATGCCGCTTGATCATGACGACCGCCCCGATCAGCGTCCCCGTCACCAGGAGGGTGATCCATCCCCCGTCGTTGAACTTGAGCACCGTCACCACGGCGAGGATCGAGGCGCAGAGGACGAGGCCGAGCCCGTTGACGGCGAGCTTGCGCAGACGCTGGAGACGGGGCAGGTCGCAGGAGAGCCAGTGGCGGACCATCCCGAGCTGGGAGAGCACGAAGTCGATGAAGACGTTGATGCTGTAGAGGACGACCAGAAAGGTGACCGAGCCCCCGGTGGCGATCATCAGGATCGCCGCCGCGCCGCCCATGAGCAGGATGCCGTTCCGGGTGACCAGCCGGTCGGAGAGCATGGCGAAGCGGGTGGGGACCCAGCGGTCGAGGGCCATGGATGAGAGCACCCGGGGGCCGTCCAGGAAACCGGTCTGGGCGGCGACGAAGAGGATGGCGGCCTCGGAGACGAGGGAGGTGAGGACGAAGGCGCGGCCGATCCCTTGTCCCCAGGAGCCGGCCACCCGCTCGAAGAGGACGGCGTTGAGCGTCTTCCCGGGGAGGGCGCGCACCCCGTAAAGGAGGTAGGCGGCGATCAGCCCCAGGACCATGAAGGAGAGGGAGAAGGCCATGTAGCGCATCGTGGTCTTCCCGGTCCGGGCCTTGGGCTCCCGGAGGATGGGGAGGCCATTGGCCACCGCTTCGATCCCGGTGTAGGTCCCCGCTCCCATGCTGTAGGCGCGCAAGACCAGGAAAAGAGCGCCCGCCCAGCCCAACGTCCCCGCCGCGTGGCCGAGCTCGCTCCCGGCCTTCCCCAGGACCGCGGGCAGCTCCCCGGCGTTGGAGAAACCGGCGAAGACGACGGCGAAGACGTGGGTGAGGAGAAAGACCAGGAAGATGGGGACCAGGGGCAGGACCGATTCCTTCACCCCCCGGAGGTTGAGCAGGGTGAGGAGGGCCACCCCCGCCACCGCCAGGGCCAGGCGGTAGGGATAGAAGCGCTCGGGCAGGAAGGAGAAGATCGCGTCCGCCCCGCTGGCGAGCGAGAGGGTGATGGTGAGGACGTAGTCGACGAGGAGCGCGCAGCCCGAGACCATCCCCAGGGTCGGGGAGAGGAGGCGCGTGGAGACGAGGTAGCCGCCCCCGCCGGTGGGGAAGAGGTCGATGATCTGGGAGTAGGACGCGGAGATGACCAGCACGGTCAGGGCCGACCCGAGAGCGACGAAGATGGCGAGATGCGGCCAGGACCCGAGCGCGAGGAAGGCCTCGGAGGGGCCGTAGCAGGATGAGGAAAGTCCGTCCGCTCCCAGCCCCACCCAGGCGAAGAAGGCGGCCAGCGAGAGCCGGTGGAAGAGGGAATGGTCGGAGAGGCTGTGGGAGGCGCCAAGGAAGACCACCTTCAGGCGCTCGAGGAGCGTGGGCCGGGGCGGCAGGGGGACGCTCATGGCGGTTCCGGACGGACCTGACAGCTTCCGCGATTATTATAGCCCCCGGGACGGGCTTCGGACCACGGGTTTCTCCCGCCGTCAGTCGGAGGGGTGGAGCGTCTCGTCGATGGGGACCCGGAAGACCCCGGAGACGATCTCGCGCCGCCTCTCCTCGATCGCCTCCCTGACCTCCGGGGTGATCCTCAGGTCGAAGGCGTGGTAGGGCGCGAGCTGGGCGCCCCCGCGGGCCATCAGGCAGAGCGGGGAGAGGTCCGCCGCCCGGTACGAGCGGTCCTTGAGCCCGGCGAGGACCGACTCGATCAGAGGCCAGGGGTCCCAGACCGGACCGGTAACCACCGTCTCCGGGGCGAGCGAGTACTGGTCGAGAAGGTTTCCCAGGGCCATCACCCGGGCCCGGCGGCAGGCCGGGAAAACCCCGTAGGACTCCCCGAAGACGACCTCGGCCCCCTTCTCGATCAGGCCGCGCGCGGCCGCATCGGCGGCGGGGGGGTCGAACCGCTTCTCCAGGCGGGCGACGAGGAGGCGGGCCGAGGGGAGCGACTCGAGGAGCCCGCGGCGGAAGGCGTTGATCGTCCGCTCGCCCCCGGGCGTGGAGAAGCCGACGACCGCGCCAACCGTCCCCCGCCGGACGAGCTTCCCGACCAGGAGCCCGCAGAGGTAGGAGGGTTCGTGGACGTAGGCGTCCAGGACCGAGACGTTGGGGTCCGTGGGCCCCCGGCGCGAGCCGAGGCAGAAGGCGACCTCGGGGAAGTCGGCGGCGGCCCGGCGCATCCCCTCCTCGCACTCGAAGGCCTCGGCGAAAACGGCCTTGTATCCCCTTTCCCCGTATTCCCGGGCAACCCGGGGCGCCTCGGCGGGAGGGACTTTCTCGGCGAAGTCGTAGGCGATCTCCCCCTCCCTCTCCCCCTTCTCCAGGGCCTGGTGGAGGGCGGCCGCCCAGGGGGCCTCGAGGGAGGAAGTGAAGACGGCGCCCACCTTGACCCGCTCCTTCGTCTCCGTCCCCCCGCCGCATCCGGCGAGGGGTCCCAGGAGGCACATGAGGACGGCGATGGAAAGCGCTCTTCTCACTCCGCTCTCAGTAGGCCCCGACAAAGTCGGGGCGCGACGGGCTGACGCCGCTTCACAGAAGCGGCCTACAAGGCGCGACGAGCCGGGCCGCCGCTGTAGGCCCCGACAAAGTCGGGGCGCGGCGGGCCGGGACGCCGGTTCACACCTGTCCGCCGAAGCCTGGGCGGAGGCGGAGAACCGGCCGACATCTTATAGATTACAGGCACTAGCTGACCGGCGCCAGGTCTCCGTCTTCACCGCCCAGTATTTCCTTCAGTTCCACCGCCCGGTAGGCCTCGGACCTCTTCCCCGGCACGGCGATCGCGGAGGCCGGGCAGAACGAACGGCAGCGCAGGCAGAGCTCGCAGCGGCCGGCGAAGACCGGGAGATCCTTCAGGGCGATGTTCCCGACCGGGCAAAGCCTCGCGCAAAGCCCGCAGCGCGTGCAGCGGGCGGGGTCGACCGCGAGGGGAAAGAACCGGCGCAGCCCTTTCCAGAGAAGGGCGGAACGGGAGAAGCGGCAGACGAGATCGGAAACGAGCGGGACCCGCCCCCAGCGCCCCTTTCCGGCGCCGAGCGACTCCGCGAAACGGCGGGCGGCGAGCCGGCCGGCCCGGATCGCCGCCGCCTCCTTGGCCGGGTCGCGCCGGCCGGGGAAGAAGTTCGAGGGCATGACGATCTCCGCCGCTCCGAGCGGGCGATAGCCTTTCTGCGCCAGGGTCCTTCTCAGGGGGCCGACGATCCCTCCCGAAAAGCCGGCCAGCGTATCCGCCATGAAGACCCCCCTCCCCTCCCCCGGGGGGAGGCCTTCGATGAACCTCCAGACGAAGGGGAAGGTGGACTGGGCGGCCACGGGGAAGGCGAGGCCAAGCGCGCCGGAGAGGCGCATCGCCCGCGGGTCGGCCTTCTCCAGGGGGAATATCCGGACCGCGACCCCCCGTTCGGAGAGGGCGGCGGCCAGCTCCCGCACGATCAGGAGCGTGTTCCCCGTCCCCGAGAAATAGTAGATCTCCGCGTTTTCCACCGCTCGATCTCCCCGGCCAAGGTTTATAATGCGGCCGGCGCGCCGCCCGAAAACGGCCGCCCGGATTGTACCGCGGAAGGCGGGAATTGCCTTGAACAATCGCTCCGGAAGATCGGTCTAATCCGCTGGAGACGCCAGTGAGAATCGAGGAGTTCTACTCCGAACTGACCCTGCCCCTTTTCGCCGGCATCCTCTCTCAGTCCCTCTCCCGGCACGAGCTCGTCGCTCTCTGCCACGAGCTCAAGGTGGAGACGCCGGGCTACCGCCTGGAGAAGATCGGCACCGGAGACCTGATCGGCCATCTCTGGGACGAAGCGAAAAAATCGCCCGACCTCCTCCCCCGCCTCCAGGCCGCCCTCGACCGCGCCAGCCGCGAGCGCCGGGAGACGCAGGTCCGCGACGGCCCCTCTCGGATCCGCTCCTCCCTCCGGAATTGGGAGGAGCTCCTGGAGCGCGGGGAGTTCGGGCCGAGCCTTTGGGCCGCCCTCCGGGACGAGAGAAAATCGGTCAGCCTGGCCGCCCGGAAGACGATCCGGGAGTTCGTCCGGGAGGAGAAGCGAGCCCGGAAGGATCCGCCGGCGCCGGAGACGAAGCCGAGGCCCGGGAACGAGAACGCGGAAGGGGAGCTTCCGGAGAGAGACGCGGAGGGGCTCCGCGGCCTGGATCGGATGGTCGAAGGCCTCCGCCGGTTGGCGGAGGAGGCCAACCGGGAGGCGAGGACGCTGGGGAAGAACCTGAGGCGGGCCGGGGACGAGGCCCAGAAGGCGCGGGAACTGGCCAAGAAGCGTCTGGAGGAAGTGAAGGAGAAGGAAGGGGAGATCATCCGCCTCAAGACCGCCCTCAAGGAGCGGGAAGAGGCGGGCCGGGTCGCCGTCCGGGAGCTCCAGGCGCGACCCGCATCCGAGCCGCCCGACTCCCTCTCCCACCGCCTCCACGCCCTGGAGAAGGACCTCCGGCGGAAGGAGCACGATCTCCAGCAGGCCCGCTCCGCGGCCGAGGAAGCCGCCTCCCTCCGGAAGAAGGCCGAGGAGGACCGGCTGACCATCAACCTGGCCGAGCGGGAGAAGCGGGAGATCGAGAAGGACCTCCGGGAGCGGGAGGAGGAGGTCGCCGGTCTCCGGGAAAAGCTCCGAGCCCTGGAGGAGGCGAAGAAGCCCGCCCCCCCGTCCCGGCCGCCCCGGGAGGAGGAGAGACTGGGGATCTTCGTCGATGTCCAGAACGTCTACTATACCGTCCGCGACTTCCTGGGCGGCTCCCGCATGGATTATGATGAGCTGCGCACCCGGGTGGCGGCGGGGAGGAAGATCGTCCGGTCGATCGCCTACGTCGTCCAGGCCGACTTCGGAGATCCCGAATCCTTCTTCCAGATGCTCCAGTTCAAGGGCTTCCAGGTCAAGCGCCGGCCGCTCAAGGTGCGGGCGGACCGCTCCATGAAGGGGAACTGGGACATGGGGATGGCGCTCGACCTGATCAAGTATGCCGGCGACCTCGACACCATCGCCCTGATCAGCGGCGACGGCGACTTCGCCGAGATCGTCCCCTACCTGAAGCGGAAGAACTGCCGGGTGGAGGTCTACGCGGTGGAGCGCGCCACCGCCCGGGAGCTCGCCCAGGCGGCCGACGCCTTCACCCCGATCGACGGGGATTGGCTGCTGAAGAGCGCGGGAAAAAACGGGGCGGCCGTATAACCGCTTGAGCGCCGCCTCTTTGCGGCGGCCGGCAGAAGATGCGACGGACAAGGTGGGCGCTGTAGGCCCGCTCTATGAGCGGGCGCACCGAGCCGGGCCGCCGGTTCACAGAACCGGCCTACACCGCGCGCCGGGATCGAGAACGCTCCTAGAAATACCCGGCCAGAGAGACGCTCAGGTAGCCGCCGTCCTCGAGGTCACCGTTATAGAGCTTGGCGCTGGAGTCGGCGTCGCGGAACTCGAAGGTCCTCCCGGTGGCGATCCCTCCTTCCAGGCGGAGCGAGACATGCCGGCTGAAGTGGAGGTCCAGGAAGGGGCCGGCGAGCACCTGCTCGTAGCGGGCCACCGTGTTCTCCCAGGGCGTCATCTCGGAGAGGCGGAACTGGTGCCCCTCCAGGCGACCGCGCAACCCGACCGTGAGCCACTCCGCCGCGCGGTAGCCGAAGACGCCGTACTCGGGGAGGAAGAGGTCGAGCGCCCAGTCGTCGTCGATCTGCCACTCGACCCCGAGGAGGGGGAAGACCTCCGGCTCGCCGAAGTCGTCGCCGTAGTAGACGCCGACGATCCCGGTGAGTTCCTCGCTGAACTTCCAGGACGCCATCAGGCCGCCCTGGTAGTAGACGTCCTGGCTGGTCACGTCCTCGAAGTCGCTATGGATTCCGGGCTGGAACTCGCCGTAGACGCTCAACTCGTCGCTTAGGGCCGCGCCGACGCCCAGGGCGGCGTCGAGGGCATGGAGCTTGTCCGGGAGGTCCGCTTCGGTGAAGACCCCGCCCTTGCCGTCGGGGTAGGAGAAGACGATGTCCTCGTAGGCGACGAAGAGGCCCTGGTAGGCGGCGCGGAGGGCGAGGAAGACCGAGTCGGCCACCGGGATGGGGGCGGTCGCGAAGGCCCGGACGGAGTGCATCCGGACCTTCCCGTCGTCGTCCTTGAGGTCGCTGAGCGGCAGGAAGGTATAGGTGGCCTCGGCTCCTTTGTCGCTCTCCCAGGCGGCGACGGGGAACGGCTGAAGCGCCGAAGCGGCGAGCGCCAACGCAACGACCGGACCGAGCAGAATTTTCATGGGCTTCCCTCCGCGGATGGTTTTTCTCATCATAGCCCGGGACTGGACCATGTCAACGCATTCCGGCGGAGCGATAATCTCTTCGGCGAAGCGGGCGGGTTATGGCATAATTTATTTCCGCCCCGCCCCCCGCGGAGGGACGGAAAGAGCATGAAAATCGCCGTCGGATCCCGCAACCCGGTCAAGCTCGCCGCCGCCCGGAGCGTCCTGCGCCGCGTTTACCCCGCCGCCGCGATCGTCCCGGTCGAGGTCGCCTCCGGCGTCTCCGCCAACCCCTTGAGCGACGAGGAGGCGATCCGGGGCGCGGTGGCCCGCGCCCGCCGGGCCGCCGCCCGCGCGCGGGCCGACCTGGGGGTCGGGATGGAGGGGTCCACCACCGTGGTCGACGGCCGTTTCCTGACCGCGGGCTGGGCGGCGGTCTACGACGGGAAGCGCTGCCACGTCGGGGGCGGAGGCCATGTCTCCCTCCCCGCTTCCGTCCGTCGGCGGGTCCTCCAAGACGGCCTCGAGCTCGGCGAGGCGATGGACGAGCTGACGGGGGGCCGGAACACCAAGCAGAAGATGGGGGCGATCGGGATCCTTACCGGCGGCTTCTCCAGCCGGAAGCGCGCTTACGAATACATCCTCATCTACGCCCTGGCGCCGCTCCTGACGCCGCAGTACTATCGACAGGGCAAAAGGCAAAAGGTAAAAGGCAAAAGTAAAACGGCGAAAGGCACTGCCGGTCAGTCGCTTCCCTGACAACTGACACCACTCCAACGAACGGCTTCCTCGGGAGGGCCCCATGATCACCACCAACATCGTCCGCGAGAACACCTACCTCGACTCGGTGCTCCTGATGTCGGTCTCCAGCGAGCTGAAGATGACCGACGGCGTGGCCGAGGTCTCCACCATCATGGGGACCGAGGCGAACAAGGCGATCCTGAAGGCCTCCGGCCTCCTCGCCCAGGCGGGGGAGAGGGCCCGCCCCGGCGACTTGATCATCGCCCTCAAGGTCGCGAACCGAGAAGCCGAGAAGCGGGCGATCGCGCGCGCCGAGGAGCTCCTCACCCGCCGGGCGGCGGTGGAGGTCGCAGCGGAGAAAACCCTCCCCCGGACCTACGCCGAGGCGCTGCGGGCCCATCCCGAGGCGACGGTGGCGGTCATCTCGCTCCCCGGCCTCTACGCCGGCCGGGAGGCGATGGGCGTCCTCGAGAGCGGGCGGTCGGTGATGCTCTTCTCCGACAACGTCCCGGTCGAGGAGGAGATCGCCCTCAAGCGGCGGGCGACCGAGCTCGGCCTCCTGGTCATGGGGCCGGACTGCGGGACCGCGATCATCAACGGCACGGCCCTGGGCTTCGCCAACGTCGTCCGAAAGGGTCCCTTCGGGATCGTGGGCGCCTCGGGGACCGGGATCCAGGAGGTGACCACCGTCCTCCACAAACGGGGTTACGGGATCACCCAGGCGATCGGGCTGGGCGGCCGCGACCTCTCGGCGAAGGTCCAAGGGCTCTCCATGCTCCAGGGGATCAAGGCCCTGGAGGCCGACCCCGCGACGCAGGTCGTCGTCCTCATCTCCAAGCCCCCCGCTCCCGAGGTGGCGAAGAAGATCCTCGACTTCGTCCGCCCGCTTTCGAAGCGCTACGTCGTCAACTTTCTCAAGGGCGATCCCGCCGAGGCCCGGAAACGCAACCTCCCCTTCGCCCCGGGGCTGGAGGAAGCGGCGGAGCTCGCGATCGCCGTCCTCAAGGGGGAGGCCTTCTCCCCCCGGCCGTTCAGCGACGACGAGGCTAGCGTGAAGGAGCGGGCCCGGCGGGAGCGGGCGCGAATCGGGGAGGGGAAGTTCCTCCGCGGCCTCTTCTCCGGGGGGACGCTCGCCGACGAGGCCCTCCTCATCCTCTCCCAGGCGATCGGCGAGATCCGCTCCAACATCCCCCTCCGGCCCGAGCTCAAGCTGAAGGACAGCTCCCGGAGCGAGGGGCACTCCATCGTCGACCTGGGCGAGGACGAGTTCACCCGGGGACGCCCCCATCCCATGATCGACTACACGCTTCGCTGCGACCGCCTGGTCGAGGAGGCCAAAGACCCCGGGACGGGCGTCATCCTCCTCGACGTGGTGCTGGGCTACGGCTCCCACGCCGATCCGGCCGCCGTCCTCGTCCCGGCGATCGCGCGGGCCAGGAGCGCGGCGGGGAAGCGCCCCCTTTCCTTCATCGCCTCGATCTGCGGCACCGACCAGGACCCCCAGGGGTACAAGCGCCAGAAGGAGGCGCTGGAGAAGGCGGGGGTGATCGTGCTCGACTCCAACGCCCAGGCCGCCCGCTTCGCGGCCCTGGTGTTGAAATAGCCCGTCGCCGCCGGGCGGCGCGGGCCCGATGTGAATGCGATTGACGCTACGGAATCAGAAAGCGGAATCAGGCAGACGAGAGGAGGAGACCATGTCCATTTCCGATTCGCTCTTCGGCAAAAAGCTGTCCGTGATCAACCTGGGGCTCCAATCCTTCGCCGAGGCGGTGACGGCCCAGGGGGTCCAGGCGACGCAGGTGGAATGGAAGCCCCCCGCCGGGGGCGATCCCGCCGCCCTCGCCCTCCTCGACGCGCTCGCCCGGCCGGAGATCCGCCGGCGGATCGAGGCCGCCAACCTTAAGGCCGCCGGCCTGATCATCGGGGCCCAGCCGGTCCTCGTCGACATCCTCCCGGCGCGCGAGGCGATCCCGGGGATGAAGAAGAACCTGATCCTTCACGCCGGCCCTCCCGTTTCCTGGGATAGGATGTGCGGGCCGGTGCAGGGAGCGGTGACGGGGGCGCTCATCTACGAGGGGATGGCGGGTTCGGTGGCGGAGGCGAAGCGGCTCGCCGCGAGCGGGAAGATCGAGTTCTCCCCCTGCCACCACCACCAGGCGGTGGGGCCGATGGCCGGGGTCGTCTCCTGGTCGATGTACGTCTACGTGGTGAAAAACCAGGCGGCCGGGAACACCGCTTTCTGCACCCTGAACGAAGGGCTGGGCAAGGTGCTGCGCTTCGGGGCCTACGGCGAGGACGTGATCAAGCGGTTGAAGTGGATGGAGACCGTGCTCGCCCCGGGCCTCCAGAAGGCGGTGCGCAAATCCGGCGGGCTGAGCGTCAAGGACCTGACCGCGCGCGCCCTGATGATGGGGGACGAGTGCCACAACCGCAACGTCGCCGCCACCTCCCTCTTCATCCGGGAGATCGTCCCCCACCTCCTCGCCAGCGGGCTCGATCCGGAGACGATCCGCCAGATCGTCCTCTTCATCTCCGCGAACGACCACACCTTCCTGAACCTCTCCATGGCCGCCTGCAAGGCCTCCACCGATCCCCTCCTCGGCCTTAAGGACTCCTCGGTCGTCTCGGCCATGGCCCGCAACGGGACCGAGATCGGGATCCGGATCGCCGCCCTGAAGGACCGCTGGTTCACCGCCCCGGCCGGGATGCCCAAGGGCCTCTACTTCCCCGGCTTCTCCGAGGCGGACTCCAACCCCGACCTCGGCGACTCCACCGTTTCCGAGGTGGCGGGGATCGGCGGCTCGGCGATGGCGGCGGCGCCGGCGATCGTGAAGTTCGTGGGCGGGTCCGCCTCCGACGCCATCCGCTTCACCAAGGAGATGTACGACATCACCACCGCCGAGCACTCCACCTACCTCATCCCCGGACTGGACTTCCGGGGAACGCCGGTCGGGATCGACATCCGCAAGGTGGTCGAGCTCAACCTCCCCCCCTTCATCAACACCGGGATCGCGCACAAGGACCCCGGCGTGGGCCAGATCGGGGCGGGGCTCCTCCGGGCCCCGATGGAGTGCTTCCGGGAGGCGCTCGCCGCCTTCGCCCAGATGTTCTGACCCAGGGAAAACCATGCGCGTCGCGGTCGGATCGAAGAACCCCCTGAAACGGCGGGCGGTGGTGGCCGTCCTTAAGCGCGTCCGGCCGGGCGCCGCCGTCGCCGCGGTGGAGGCGGTCTCCGGCGTCTCCGCCACCCCTCTCTCCAACGCGGAGACGATCGCCGGGGCGGCCCGGCGGGCGCGGGCGGCGAGAGACCAAACCGGCGCGGACTGGGGCCTGGGACTGGAAGGCGGGATGGCCAGGATCGCCGGGCGCTGGTTCACCTGCGTCTGGTGCGCGGTCTGGGACGGGAAGCGGGAGACGGTCGGCGGCTGCGTCCACTGCGAGGTCCCCCCCGCCGTCGTCCGCGGGATCGTCTCCGGAGGCCGGGAGATGGGGGACTGCATGGACGATCTCACCGGGCTGCGCCGGACCAAGCGGAGGATGGGGGCGGAGGGGATCCTCACCGCCGGCCTCGTCGACCGGGAGAAGAGCTTTCGCAACGCCGTCCTCTACGCCCTGGCGCCGAGGATCACGGCGGGGTACTACCGGAAGCGATAAAGCAACGGGGTAGTGGGAGCACTGGAGCACCGGAGTACTGGAGTAATGGAGTGATGCGATGGGACCGCGCGGTTCCCGGTACTCCATCACTCCACCACTCCATTACTCCATCTTGTCCCCGCGCCGCATGATCGACGAAACTGGAATCTCGCCATGAATCCCGCCCGGAAGAGCAGATTGAAGCGCGTCCTCCTCACCGTCCTCCGGATCGTCGTCAGCCTCGGCCTCCTCGGCTACCTAGTCTTCTCGCTCGACCTCAAGAAGATCGCCGACAACCTCTCCCAGATCTGGGCCGAACGGCCGGACTGCCTGGCCGCGCTCGCCCTGGGGGGGGTCGTCCTCATGGTCCTCGAGGCCTTCCGCCTCCAGCAGATCCTCCTCGTCCAGGAGATCCGCTCCCCCCTCCCCCGCCTCATCCGCTACTGCTTCATCGGGATGTTCTTCAACAACTTCTTCCCCACCACCATCGGCGGGGACGTGGTCAAGGGCTATTACCTGAGCCGGGACAGCGGCGCCGCGGTCGGCCCCTACGTCGCCCTCTTCGTGGTCAGGATCATCGGGATCATCTGCCTGGTCCTGGTCGCCGGCTCGGCGCTGATCGTCGGCTATCAGCTCCTCCCCAGCAAGCTCCCGGGGGTGATCCTCCTCTTCATCCTCCTCCTGATCGCCTTCCTCGTCATCTTCTTCGTCTGGCGGCGGTTCGCCGCCAAGTTCCTCTTCCTCCTGAAGCCGATCAAGAACAAGGTCGTCCGGCGCAAGGTCCTGGAGGTCTACCGGATCTTCCACAGCCACCACCGCTTCCCGGTCCGGGTCGGGCTGGCGGCCCTGGCCACCTTCGGGATCGAGTTCCTCGTGATCGCCCTCAACTACCTGATCGTGCAGGGGCTCGGCTACGATTCGGTGCCCTTCCCGGACTTCCTCCTCTTCGTCCCCCTGATCGCGGTGGCCACCGTCATCCCCTCCCTGAACGGCTTGGGGGTGCGGGAAGGCGCCTACGTCTACTTCTTCGCCCCCCTGATCGGCCCCGATGCGGCGGGGGCTCTCTCCTTCATCATGCTGGTCATGATCATCTTCCTCGGTCTGCTGGGCGGGATCGTCTACCTGGTCTCGGGCGCGGCCGACAAGCGGCGGCCGCAGCCGCCCGATCCCCGGGAGTTCGAAGGGGGCCCCGAGGCGCCGGGGGAGCGCTGAAAACGGGAGGGGAGAGGGGGCAGCCTAGCCCGCATTATTCATGAAGATCATTTGATCTTCATGAATATAGCGGGCTAGAGGGAGCCCAGCGCGCTCTCGAACCGCTGGAGCGTCTGGTGGACTTCGGCGGCGGAGGCGCACTTCCGGACCGCGGAGACGAATTCCGTCTTGTTGATCAGGAAGGCAATCTTGGCCAGGGCTTGGATGTGGGGGCCCGGGTTGTTGGGGACGGCCTCGAGGAGAAAGATCACGTAAGCCGGAGAACGGTCCTTGGCCTCGAAATCGGTCCCCTCCGGGCAGATCCCGAGGGCGCCCACCAGGTCCGTGACCCCGGCGGACTTGGCGTGGGGGATGGCGACTCCGCTCCCGAGGCCGGTGCTCCCCTGCTTCTCCCGTTCGATGACCGAGGAGTAGACCGCCTCCGCGTCGATCACGCGCGGCGAGCGGGCGGCGAGAGCGACCATCTCGCGGATGATCTGCTCCTTGGGCGCGGGGCGCAGACCCACCGTGATGCACTGTTCTTCGATCAGCTCGGATAATTTCATCGTCCGGTCTCCGGATTTCTTGACTTCAGCATTTCTACAATATATGCTGGCGGTGCGGATTTCAAGAGCGATATGCGCGACGCGGTGATAAAAATCCTTTCCGTCGAGGAGGAGGGACGCCGGCGGGTGGAGGCTTCCCGTTCGGAGGCCGAGGCCGTCCTGGCCGGGGCCGATCAGGAGGCGAAGGCGATCCTCGATCGGTCCCGGGCCGCGGCCCGGGCCGAGGCGGAGACGATCCGGCGGGAGACCGCGGAGCGGGCGGAGCGGGAGAGGGAAGCGCTCCTGTCCGAGGCTCGGAAGCGGGCGGAGGAGATTCGCCGGGTGGAGCCCGGCCGACGGGAACGCCTGGCCGGCCTCCTGCTCCGGGAACTCCTCAAGCCCGCCCCCTAAATGATCTTCCGCGCGCTCTCCCTTTACGCCTTTCTCAACGCCAAGGTCCGCGCCATGGCCGGGGCGCTCCTTTCCCCGGAACAGCGGGAGGCGCTCGGCCGGGCGATCCGGCTGGAGGAGTTCGTCGCCCAGCTCATGCTCACCGCCTATCGCGAAGCGGTCGTCCGCCCGGAGATCGCCGGGAACCCCCGCCTGCTGGAAAAGTCCCTCCTCCTCCACGACATCTCCCTCCACCGGAAGATCCTCGTCGCCGCCCCCGCGGGCGTCCGGGAGCTCGTCTTCCTCCTCCTCGAAAGATACGATCTTAAGAACTTCAAGGCCGCGCTGCGCCTCTGGTATCAGCCCGCCGAGCGCGAGGAGGAATTCCCCTACCTGATCGCGGAAACGATCTGCCACCCCCTCCCCCTGACCGACCTGGCCGCGGCCGCTTCCTTCGACGATCTCCTCGCCCGCCTCGGCGACTCCCCCTACCGGCGGCCGCTCCTCTTCGCCCGGAAAAGCTTCGAGCGGGCCGGCACCCTCCTCCCCCTGGAGATCGCCCTCGACACTGACTACTACTCCCGCCTCCACCGCGCCTTCTCCGAGCTCGCCGCCGCCGACCGGGCGGCCGCCCGGAGGCTGATCGGGACCGAGATCGACATCGAGAACGTCAAGACCCTGATCCGCCTGCGCGAATACTACCGCCTCCCCCTGGCCGAGATCCTTCCCAGCCTGATCCCCCACGGGAACCGGATCAACGTCGAGATCCTGCGCGCGCTCGCGGTCTCCGCCGACCTCCGCCAGATCCTCGCCGGGCTCGCCGCCAAATCCTACCGGGAGATCGGAGCCTTCGCCGCCCGCTCCCACGAGCCGGAGGGGCTCTCCCTCCTCGAGGGAGCCCTGGAGGAGGTCCTGCTCGGCGAGGCCCGCGCCGTCTTCCGCTCCTTCCCCTTCACCGCCGGGACCATCCTTTCCTTCCTCATCTTCAAGCGCTCCGAGACCCGCTGGCTCATCGGCGCCCTCTACCGCCTCGCCCTGGCCCGGAGGAACCCCTGATGCTCCGCCCCGAGGCTATGCTCAAGTTCGACCTCCTGGTCTTCGACGTCAGCATCGACCGGGTAACCGAGGGGATCGTCAAGTCCGGCCTCCTCCACCCCATCCGGGTGACCGAGCTCGAGCCCTGGGCCGAGGGCCTCCAGGCCGAGCGGACGGCCGAGACGCTGACCTGGGAGAACGCGCTCCTTGCCCGCGCCCGCGAGCTCCTCGCCAAGTGCGCTGAGCGCCCCGCGCCCCCCGAGGCCGCGGAGGGGCCGGCGGTCCAGGCCGAGGCGGAGAAAGCCCTCCGCCGGGCCGAGGAGCGCCTCCATCCCCTCCAGGCCGAGCGGGAGGCGAAGGTCGAGGAGATCGCCGTCCAGGAGCGCATCCTCCAGGAGATCGGGACCTTCGCCCTGGACAAGATCGGCTTCCCCCTGGGGAAGCGCTACTCCTTCCTCGAGATCGAGCTCGGGAACCTGCCCGCGGAGAACCTCCCCTTCCTGGAGGGGGGCCTGAAGACGGTCCCCCACGTCATCCTCCCGGTCCAGCAGGAGGGCCGCCGCCTGACCGCGGTCGCCATCGTGCTCCGCAAGGACCGCGCCGTCCTCGACAAGTCCCTCGACGAGGCCGGCTTCGACCGCGCCCAGGTCCCCGCCGAGCGGGCCGGCCTCGACCGCGACCTCAAGGCCGCGGTCGAGGCCACGCTCGCGCGCCTCCGGGAGGAGCTGGCCGAGATTAACCGCCGGATCGCCGCGGCGGAGGCGGAGGCGGTCCCCGACCTCCAACGCCTGCGCCGGCGGCTCGAGCTCTCCCGGACGATCGCGAAGGCCAAGTCCTACTTCCGCAAGACCTCCCGGACCTACCTGATCTCGGGCTGGGTCCCGAAAAAACACTCCGCGGACCTGGTGCAGCGGGTACGGGAACTGACCGGGGGGCGCTGCTACTGCGAGTTCCAGGACCCCGAGGCGATGGAGGGGGTGCGCACGGGGGAGATCCAGGTCCCGGTCGCTTTCGCCCACTCTCCCTTCCTCAAGCCCTTCGAACTCCTGATCCGCGAATACGGGATCCCCGACTACCGGGCGATCGACCCCACCCCCTTCGTCGCCGTCACCTTCCTCATCCTCTTCGGGGCGATGTTCGGCGACGTCGGCCACGGCCTCCTCCTCGCCCTGGGCGGTCTGCTCCTGAGAGCCCGGGCCGGGGCCGCGCGGGCGGCCGCCCTCCTCCTCTACTGCGGCCTCTCCTCCATGGTCTTCGGCTTCCTCTACGGCGAGTTCTTCGGCTACGAGGAGCTGATCCCCGCCTTCTGGCTCCGTCCGATGCACAGCGTCTCCTCGGTCATGCAGACCGCCGTCCTCTTCGGCGTGGCCGTGGTGACCCTCGGCATCCTGCTCAATATCGCCAACGCCCTGCGCTCCCGCCGCTTCCTCGACGCCGTCTTCGACAAGGCCGGGCTGATCGGCGCCCTCTTCTACTGGTCGGCGGCCGGGCTCCTGATCAAGGGCCTGATCTTCCGCTCCCCCACCCCTCCCCCGCTCGCGGCCGGCCTCCTCGGCCTGCCCGTCCTCATCCTCTTCCTCAAGGGCCCCCTGCGCAAGGCGCTGGGGGCCTCCGAGAAGATGTTCCCGGAGGGGGCGCTCACCTACCTCCTGGAGACGGCGGTGGAGGTGCTCGAGCTCGTCACCGGCTACCTCGCCAACACCGTCTCCTTCATCCGCGTCGCCGCCTTCGCGCTGGCCCACATCGGCCTCTTCCTCGCCCTCTTCAGCCTGATCCGGGCGGTCCGCGACTTCCCGCTCTCCGGCCTCTGGACCGCCCTCCTCCTCATCGGCGGCAACCTCGGCATCATCCTGCTGGAAGGGATTGTTGTTGTCATCCAGTCGATGCGTCTGGAATACTATGAGTTCTTCTCCAAGTTCTTCCCGGCCGGGAAGGGCGTCGAATACCACCCTTTGACTCCCGACGACTGAAACAACCTGCGCCTGATAAATCTGAAACCCCACCGGGCTAATCAGAGAAATCAGGCGCAAAAAATCGATCGGCGCCTGATTACTCTGATTCCTCTGATTTTTCAACAGACCGATCAGAGAAATCAGGCGCTGAAGAAGGAGACCGACATGAAAGACGCCGGAGCGATGAAAAGCTTTCAGCGGAAGATCTTCATGATGTTCCTCCCGGTCCTCGGCCTGGTCCTGGTCGTCCTGGCCGTGGGCCTCTCCCGGGCCCTCGCCCAGACCGAGGCCGCCGCCCCGGTCTACCGCGATCCCTCGGTGGTGCGCTGGGGGTTCCTGGCGGCGGCCATCGTCACCGGCCTCTCCACGATCGCCGCCGGCATCGCCGTGGCCTACGTGGGGGCGGCGGCGGTGGGGGCGATCGGGGAAAAGCCGGAGCTCGCCACCCGGACCCTCATCTTCGTGGGGCTGGCGGAGGGGATCGCGATCTACGGCCTGATCATCGCGATCATGATCCTGGGGAAAATCTAGCCCCGGAGAGAAGCGCCGGGCCGCGAGAGGAACCTGCCATCCCGGTTCAAATTTAAATATTTCACTAGAAATATTTAATATGAAGTTCTTTTGCATCGGCGACGAGGACGCGGTCTGGGGGTTCCGCCTGGCCGGAGTGGAGGGGCGGGTGGTGGCGAACCCCTTCGAGGCCAAGGAGGCCCTGGCCGTCGCGTCGGCCTCGGACGAGGTGAGCGTGGTCCTGATCACCGAGGCGGTGGCGGAATCGATCCGGGGGGAGGTGGACTTCCTGGTCTACAAGTCCGGCTTCCCCCTGGTCTTGGAGATCCCCGACGCCTCCGGCCCCCGCCCCGGGCGCCATTCCACCTCCGACCTGATCCGGCAGGCGGTGGGAATAGCCATCTAGCGCGCGCGGGGAAGAGCCGGGCCGGCGCGACGAGAGAAGATAATCGGGAATTTGTTTCGGATTTCGGATTTTGAGTTTCGGATTTATCTCTCCGATGGGGCGAGAGATTAACGGAGAACGATTCAACCCCGCATCTGGCATTTCATGGACCACGACCCTGACATTGCCGCCTTCGAGGCGAAGATCATCGAGGACGCGGGGAAGGAATCCGCCTCGATCCTGGATCAGGCCCGGCAGCGCCGCGAGGACAAGCTCGCCGTCGCCCGGCGGGAGGCCGACCGGGAGCGGGAGGAGGCCGTCTCGCAAGCCCGGGCCCAGGCGGAACGGGACCGGAAGCGCCGCCTCGCCGAAGCGGCGGGCGAGGCCCGTAATATCCTCATGCTGGCCCGCGAGCAGGCGGTGGACGGCGTCTTCGCCCAGGTCCGGGAGCGGGCGGCGGCCCTCCGGAACGAGCCGGAATACCGCGCCGACCTCGCCAGTCTCGTCGTCGAGGCCGTCCGGGCCGTGGACCGGCCGGAGATGGAGGTCGTCTTGAGCCCGCGCGACGCTCAGGCCTTCGGCCCCGAGATCGCCGGCAGAGCGGAGCGCGCCCGGGACGGGAATCCTCCCCTCCCGTCCCGGGTCGCCGTCTCCGGCGGGGGGGCGGACGAGGCGGGGGCTCTGGTGCGGGCGGAGGGAGGGCGAGTCGTCTTCGACAACACCCTCTCGGCCCGCCTCCGCCGCCTCGCCCCCTCCCTGCGCCGGATGGCCTACCGGGAGCTCTTTGGCGGCGCTGAGGAAAACAAAACGACCAGCACCTGATTGCCCTGATTCCTCTGACTGGGCCAAGCAGAGGAATCAGGTGCTAAAGATATGAGCCGAATCATCGGAAAAGTCATCCGGGTCAACGGGCCGGTGGTGGAGATCCGCGGCGACCGCAGCGCCTTCATGCTCGAGCTGGCCGAGGTCGGCGAGGAGCGCCTGGTCGGCGAGATCGTCCATCTCGACGGCGACCGGGCCGTCATCCAGGTCTACGAGGACACCACCGGCCTCGCCCCGGGGGCGGAGGTCCACGGCGCCGGCCATCCCCTCTCCCTCGAGCTCGGCCCCGGCCTGATCGGGGCGATCTTCGACGGGATCCAGCGGCCGCTGCGGACCATCCGGGAGGCCTCCGGCCATTACATCCGCAAGGGCGTCCACCTCCCCTCCCTCTCCCGGGACCGGGTCTGGGACTTCACCCCCCTCCTCTCCGTCGGGACGGAGGTGGCGGGGGGGGAGATCCTGGGCACCGTCCCCGAGACCCCCCTGGTCGTCCACCGCATCCTCGTCCCCCCGGAAACGAAAGGGAAGCTGGTCACGGTCGCGCCGGCCGGGAAGTACCGCCTGGAGGACATCGTCGCCGTCGCCGCCTCCCCTTCCGGCGAGACGCCGATCCGCCTCCTCCAGATCTGGCCGGCCCGGCGGCGGCGCCCCTACCGGGCCAAGCTCCCCCTCTCCGAGCCGCTCCTCACCGGCCAGCGGGTCCTCGACACCCTCTTCCCGGTGGCCAAGGGCGGCGTGGTCGCCGTCCCCGGGGGGTTCGGGACCGGCAAGACCCTGATCCAGCACCAGGTCGCCAAGTGGTGCGACGCCCAAGTGATCATCTTCATCGGCTGCGGCGAGCGCGGCAACGAGATGACCGACGTCCTCCTGAACTTCCCCCAGCTGGTCGATCCCGCCTCGGGCCGGCCGCTGATGGAGCGGACGATCTTCGTCGCCAACACCTCGAACATGCCGGTGGCGGCCCGGGAGGCCTCCATCTACACCGGGATCACCTTGGCCGAGTATTTCCGGGACATGGGCTACCACGTCGCGGTGATGGCGGACTCGACCTCCCGCTGGGCCGAGGCCCTCCGCGAGCTCTCCGGCCGGATGGAGGAGATGCCGGCCGACGAGGGCTTCCCCGCCTACCTGCCCACGCGGCTGGCCGAGTTCTACGAGCGGGGGGGGATCGTCTCCACCCTCGCCGGGGGGACCGGCTCGGTCAGCGTCATCGGCTCGGTCTCCCCCCCGGGGGGAGACTTCTCCGAGCCGGTGACCCAGCACACCAAGCGCTTCGTCCGGGCCTTCTGGGCCCTCGACCGGGACCTGGCCAACGCCCGCCACTATCCCTCGGTCTCCTGGCTCGACAGCTACTCCGAGTATCTCGAGGAGATGGAGGCCTGGTGGACCAAAAACGTGGACCCCGACTGGGGGGAACTCCGGCGGTTCATGATGGAGCTCCTCCAGAAGGAGGTGCGCCTCCAGCAGGTGGTCCGGCTGGTCGGCCCCGACGTCCTCCCCGATACCCAGCGGCTGGTCCTGGAGACCTGCTCCCTCTTCAAGGACGCCTTCCTCCAGCAGAACGCCTTCGACGCCAACGACACCTACTGCTCGCCGGAGAAGCAGATGAAGATGCTCCGGATCATCGCCTCTTTCCACACCCTGGGGCTGGACGCGATCAAGCGCGGCACCCCCCTCCTGCGCCTGAAGAAGCTCAAGGTCTTCGGAGAGGTCATCAAGATGAAGCTCGCCTACTCCAACCAGGAGACCGAACGCCTGGACGCCCTCTTGGCGAAGCTGAAATCCTCGATCGAGAAATTCGCCTAAAACAGTGACCACCTATTGCTGATCACTGATAACTGATAACTGATCACTGATCACTGCATTTCCTATGGACAAACACCTGACATCGGCCGGTCTGGAGTACCGCGGGATCGAAGAAGCGGTGGGGCCGCTCGTCTTCGTCCAGGGGATCCACAGCGTGGGCTGGAACGAGCTGGTCGAGGTGGTGGACGGCCAGGGGCGGGTCCGCCCCGGCCTCACCCTGGAGGTCTCCGAGGGGCGGGCGGTGGTCCAGGTCTTCGAGGGGACGACCGGCCTCTCCCTCCCCTCCGTCCGGGTCCGCTTCCGGGGCGAGCCCCAGCGGATCGGGGTTTCCTCGGCGATGCTCGGGCGCGCCTTCGACGGCCAGGGGCGGCCGCTGGACGGCCTCCCCGCGCCGGCGGCCGAGGCCTTCCTCGACGTCAACGGTCTGCCCATCAACCCGACCGCCCGGGAGTATCCCCGCCAGTGCATCCAGACGGGGCTCTCCGCCATCGACGTGATGAACACGCTGATCCGGGGCCAGAAGCTCCCCATCTTCTCCGGCTCCGGCCTCCCCCACGACCTGATCGCGGCCCAGATCGCCCGCCAGGCGACGATCGCCGGTGAGGAGGGCGGCTTCTGCGTGGTCTTCGCGGCCATGGGCGTGAAGCACGACATCGCCCGCTTCTTCATCGAGGACTTCCGCGAATCCGGCGCCTTCGAGAAGGTCGCGCTCTTCCTGAGCCTCGCCGACGCCCCCTCGATCGAGCGGCTGGCCACCCCCCGCGCCGCCCTCACCCTGGCCGAGTATCTCGCCTTCGAGGAGAACCGCCACGTCCTGGTGATCATGACCGACATCTCGAACTACTGCGAGGCCCTGCGCGAGGTCTCCACCCTGCGGGGCGAGATCCCGGCCCGGAAGGGCTACCCCGGCTACCTCTACAGCGACCTCGCCTCCATCTACGAGCGGGCCGGGATCATCTCCGGCGGACGGGGCTCGATCACCCAGCTCCCCATCCTGACCATGCCCAACGACGACATCACCCACCCCATCCCCGACCTCACCGGCTTCATCACCGAGGGGCAGATCGTGCTCGATCGGGACCTCCAGCGCAAGGGGATCTACCCCCCGATCGCCGGCCTCCCCTCCCTCTCCCGGCTGATGAAGGACTCGGTGGGCGAGGGCTTCACCCGCGCCGACCATCCCCACCTCGCCAGCCAGCTCTTCGCCAGCTACTCCCACGTCAAGGAGGTGCGGGCGCTCGCCTCGGTGATCGGCGAGGAGGAGCTCGCCCCCCTGGATAAGACCTACCTTGAATTCGGCGAGGCTTTCGAGAAGGACTTCCTGGGTCAGAAGCCGGACGAGAACCGCTCCCTGGAGCGGTCGCTGGAGCTGGGCTGGGAGGCCATCTCCATCCTCCCCGCCGACGAGCTCCACCGTCTGACCGAGGAGGAGATCTCCACATACTACGGAAGGTGATCCCCCATCGAGAGGGCGTTCGGGGTTTGCAGACCCAGTTGCAAGCAAGGGATTAAATTCGAAATCCGAATATCGAAATCCGAAACAAAATCGAATGACCAAAATTCGAAACCGCCAGCGTCGTTCTCAAGCTGGTCCTAAAAGATGAAGCCCTCTCTTGTCCGTTGTTTGGGAATTTAGAATTTCGGATTTGTTTCGAATTTCGGATTTCGTGCTTCGGATTTAATCGGCGTCATAAACTTGTGCAACGGGGGCGCTCGGCCAGCCCCACCGCCATGGTCCGCTGACATGTCCCGCTACCAACTCGCACCCACCAAGACCAACGCCCTCAAGATCAAGCAGACCCTCGCCTTCGCCCGGGAGGGCCACGAGCTGATGGAGGAGAAGCGTCAGATCCTGGTCGGGGAGATGATGAGCCTCGCCGAGCGGACCAAGGAGGCCGAGGAGGCGCTCGACCGCGAGCTCGCCGAGGCCTACCGCGCCCTCCACCAGGCGATCGTGGAGATGGGGAAGAACTCCCTTTACCAGGCGGCTAACGCCGTCAACCTCTCCGCCGAGATCGCGGTCTCCGGCCGGCGGGTGATGGGCGTCCACCTGCCCCTGGTCGAGGTGAAGACGACCGGCCACGGCCCCTACCACAGCCTCCTCGGGACCAGCGCCTGGATGGACGCCGCCGGGGAGCGCTTCCGCAGCCTCCTCGTCTCCCTGGGCCGGCTCGCCCAGCTCCGTCTCTCCGTCCTCCGCCTGGCCCAGGAGGTCAAGAAGACCGTCCGGCGGGTGAACTCCCTCGAGAAAATCGCCATCCCGGATATGAGCGAGACCCTCCACTACGTCCAGGAGGTGCTGGACGAGCAGGACCGAGAAAATCTCTTTATCCTGAAGCTCCTCAAGGCTAGAATAGGGCGCAAGAAGGAGCGCGCGCTCTCCCACCCCTGACCAGAGAAAACAATCAGCACCTGATGGCTCTGATTCCACTGATCCCGACATAGCCCCCCGGCTCATCAGAGCAATCAGGTGCTAAATATTTTTCGTCGATGGAATCGCCGTTCAAGAACATCCTGATCTTCCTGGAGGCCAGCGAGTCCTCCATAGACGCCGTCCGCTACGCGGTGATGCTCGCGAAGTTCCACCAGGCCAAGCTCTGGGCCGTCTTCGTGGTGGACACGAAAGCCTTGCAAGACCTTCTCCGGGCCCGCATCTTCATCAAGACCGAGGAGCTGGAATACGAGCACGACCTGGAAGAGGACGGCCGACGCTACCTGAACTACGCCGCGGAGATCGCCCGGGAGAAGGGGATGGAGATCACCCCCCTCCTCCTCAAGGGGATCGTCCACCGCGAGGTGGTGAAGAAGATCCGCGAGCTCGGGATCAGCCTCCTGGTGATCGGCGAGCTCAAGGAGTCGATGTCCCGCCGGGATGCCTTCTACGACGAGTCCCAGCAGGTCTTCCAGCGCTCCCCCTGCCCCGTCCTGGTGGCCAAGGGCGGCCCCGAGCTGGAGCGACTCTTCGATTCCTTTTAATCCCGACGCCGGCTTAAAGCCGGCGTCGGGATTAAAAGAGTTGATCGCCGATCGCGAATAATCGGTGGGAGCGACATTCCTGCCTACACTGTTATTAATCCGCGGCAATCCGCGCAATCCGCGGCTTTCTTTTTTGCCGGCCCTCCCTGATCGGTCAGCCTAATCAGTGGCTTTGCTTTTATGACCGCCTCGTTCGACCTCGCCTTCCCCCGCTTCATCGCATTCGGAGCGGGATCCCTCTCCCGCCTCGCCGAGATCGCCGCCCCCTTCCCTTCCCCCGCCCTCCTCGTCGTCGGAGGAGGCTCCCTGGAGAGGTCGGGGGCGCGGGCGGAGATCATCGGGCTGCTGAAAAAAGCGGGGAAGGACGCCGTCGTCTTCTCCGGCGTCGAGCCGGACCCCTCGATCCAGACCGTCGACCGGGGGACGGCGCTCTGCCGGGAGCGCGGCTGCCGCCTGGTCGTGGGGGCCGGGGGCGGCTCGGTCCTCGACTGCGCCAAGGCGATCGCGGCGATGGCGCCGGCGGGCGAGTCGGTCCGGGATTATCTCGACGGAAAGAAGGAGATCGACCGCCCCGGGCTGCCCTGCCTCGCCGTCCCCACCACCGCCGGGACCGGCGCCGAGGCGACGCGCAACGCCGTACTCACCGACCGGGAGAAGCGCCGCAAGCGCTCGATCCGCCACCGTTTCCTGGTCCCCGCGGCGGCGATCGTCGACCCCGACCTGACGCTCGGCCTCCCCCCCGCCCTGACCGCGGCCGGCGGGATGGACGCCCTCGCCCAGCTGATCGAGCCCTTCGTCTCCCTCCGGGCCAACCCGATCGTCGACGCCCTCTGCCTCCGGGGGATGGAGGCGGCCGGGCGCGGGATAGCCCGCGCCGTCCGCGACGGGAAGGACCGGGAGGCCCGCGCGGCGATGAGCCTGGCGAGCCTCCTCTCCGGGATGGCGCTCGCCAACGCCGGCCTGGGACTCGCCCACGCCCTTTCCCATCCCCTCGGCGCCCGCTTCGGGATCCCCCACGGCGTGGCCTGCGCCATCCTCCTCCCCTCCGTGATGGAGTTCAACCTCCCCGCCGCGACGGAACGCCTCGCTCGCGCGGCGGCGGCGCTCGGCGCCGAGACCGCCGGGTTGACCGCCGCGGCGGCCTCCCGGCGGGGCGTGGAGCGCGTGGCCGCCCTGGCCAAGGAGATCGGGATTCCGGGAAAACTCTCCGCCTTCGGCGTCAAGGAGCCGGATCTCGCGACCATCGCCCGGGAATCGAATGGCTCCAGCCGGTCCGGCAATCCCCGGACCGCTTCCGACGAGGATTGCCTGGCTCTCCTTCGATCGGTCCTCTGACCGGCGGGCCCGCTATTCAACCGCGTAAGATAGGGGACGGACTTGACTTGTTGACTTGCTCACTAGCAAGTCAACAAGTCAAGTCCGTCCCCTATCTTACTTGCCGTCAGCGCATATAATAGCGCGGCGGCCTCACCCAGCCGAGGAGGACCAGGGCCACGACCAGGCCGGTGTAGACGAGCGAGACGAGAAGCTGCTTCCGGAAATCGGGCGGCGGGGCCTTCGCGAAAAGTCCCCGGCCGCCGTAGTGGAGAAGGGCCAGCCCGGCGATGTTGGTGAGCCAGTAGCCGGCGATGAAGGAGGGGAGGAAGAGCGACTCGGCGAAGAGGGTGAAGGGCAGCGAGAAAAGATAGGCCAGGGGCAGGTTGATGAAGGCGTCGTTCCACCAGGAGAGCGGCGAGAGGAGATAGCCGACCACCGCCAGCAAGCCGCTGAGCGCCTTCCCCGCCACGACGACCTCCGAAGGCAATCTGTTTCGCTAGTTATTCTAATCCGTGAAGGGGCCGGGACCGACCCCTTCACGGATTAGCGGAAGATAAAGTAGACCGCCCCCAGCAGGCAGAGCCCCGCCCAGAGGAAATCCAGCTTCAACGGCTGGCGCATGTAAAGGAGGGAGAAGGGGACGAAGACCGAGAGGGTGATCACCTCCTGGAGGATCTTGAGCTGGGGCAGCGAGAAGGAGGAGTAGCCGATCCGGTTGGCCGGGACCTGGAGGAGGTACTCGAAAAGGGCGATCGACCAGCTTAAGATCGCGGCGATATACCAGGGCCGGTCGGCCAGGTTCCTCAGGTGGCCGTACCAGGCGTAGGTCATGAAGAAGTTGGAGCAGACGAGGAGCAGGACGGTCTTCCAGAGAACGGACATGGCGCAACCCAAACTTTTTTAACCACGAATCTTCACGAATCCCCGCGAACCCCTACCGGCCGGCGAAGGATATCCACTAATTTACACGAACTTTCACGAATTCGCGCAATTCGCGGTTCATCTGCCGGGCTAGGCCGGCCCCATTCGTGAAAATTCGTGCAAATTCGTGGAAGTCTTCCGCCGGGCGCGGCGGGAGAAGATCGTGAGGAGCAGAATCTTGACGTCGAAGAGCAGCGACCAGTTCTCCAGGTAGTACATGTCGTACTCCAGGCGGGCCTTGACCGAGGTGTCGCCCCTCAGACCGTTGACCTGGGCCCAGCCGGTCACCCCGGACTTGACCAGGTGGCGCGACATGTAACGGGGGATGTCCTCCTTGAACTGCTCGACGAAGACCGCTCGCTCGGGGCGGGGGCCGACCAGGGACATGTCCCCCTTGAGCACGTTCCAGAACTGGGGCAGCTCGTCGAGGCCGAGCCGGCGGAGGACCCGCCCGGCCGGAGTGGCCCGCGGATCGTCGGCGGACGACCAGACGGGGCCAGTCGCCTTCTCCGCGTCCATCGGCATCGTCCTGAGCTTGTAGAGCAGGAAGAGCCGTCCGTTCTCCCCCATCCGCTCCTGCCGGAAGAGGACCGACCCCCGCGAGGTGAGCTTGATCAGGACCGCGCAGATGAGGAGGACGGGGGCGGAGAGGACCAGTCCCAGGGCCGCCCCGACAAGGTCGAACGATCTCTTCACGAAACGGTTCCAGGCCGAGTGGAGGGGGAGCATCCGGAAGCCCAGGAGCGGGATCCCGTCCAGGTTGGTCACCCAGACCCGGCTCGACATCAGGGAGAAGACGTCCGGGACGAGCTTGAAGTCGATCAGGTTCTTCTCGCACTCGGCGATCAGGGCGGTGATCCGCTGGTGGGGGAGTCCCAAGCGCGTCAGGATGACCTCGGAGACGGGGTGGCGCTCGATGACCTGCTCGAAGTCGTCGGCCGATCCGAGGAGCGGGAGACCGGGGTAGTCTTCCACCGCCGGCTTTCCGTCGATCCAGAGGAGCCCGGCCGCCTTCCCGGCCCAGCGCGGATTGGCCTCCAGGTTGGCCTGGAGCCGGCGGGCGGCCTCGCCCTCGCCGATCAGGAGGATCTGGCGCGGCCGGCGGTATTTCTCCCACCACCAGATCTCGATCTTCCCGATTAGCCGGCGGGCGGCGGTCAGCCCGACGATGCTGAAGACCCAGAACCAGCCGACCAGCCGGCGGGAGTAGGTGAAATCCTGGCGGTAGAGGAAGGTCGCGGCCATCAGGGAGAAGATCGCCACCGTCACCGCCTGGGCGATGGTGATCACCTGCCAGGAGGGGGAGAAGGTCATCCGGCGGCGGTAGAGGTTGAACCCCTTGAAAACGATGCCGAAGACGACCAGGATGACCGGGAAGGCCTTGAAGTAGGCGCTGAGCGGCGGAACCCCCTTGGTGACGGGGAGGACGCCGGTCAGGAAGGAGTGGAAGCTCAGCCAGAAGGCGAGGACGAGCGCCCCCAGGAGGGTCAGGGCGTCCACCGCCAGCGTGAAGAGGGTGAAAAAGACGGCGCGTTGTCTGATCTTCTCCATTTTTCCGACGGCCGGAGCGCGGCCGTAAGCGGCCGCGATCCGGCCGCTGGGAAAATAATACACCATTCGGAAGAATTGCTGTTAGCGATTGCGGAAGCTTAGCTCCACAGCTTCGTGCAAATTCCTCTTAAAGATGTCCCGGCTAAAAAGCAGGGCGCGGGAGCGGATGGCGGAGGGATCGAACTCGGCCTCGTGCTCCAGGAAATACCGCACCGCCCCCTCGAGCGACGCCTCGCTCCGGTCATAGAAGAAGACTCCGGTCGCGCCGGACTGGTCCTCCGCCCGGTGGGGCTTGACCGTCTCCAGGAGCCCGCCCGCGCCCAGCCCGATCACCGGCCGGCCGCAGGCCATGGCCTCCAGCGGGACGATGCCGAAGTCTTCCTCGCCGGGAAAGATCAGCCCCCGGCAACCCCGATAGCAGTCCCGCAGCGAATCGGGATCGAGCCAGCCCAGGAACTCGGTCTCCGGACCGGAGAGCGCCTGGAGCTTCTTCTGGAGCGGCCCCGAACCCACGACCTTGAGCGGCAGACCCAGCCGCCGGAAGGCCCGGAGCGCGAGGTCGATCCGCTTGTAGGGGACCAGCGCGGAGACGATCAGGAAGTATCCCCTCCCCGCCCCGCCGGGCCGGAAGAACTCGGCGTCCACCGGAGGATAGATCACCCGGGAAGGGCGCCGGTAGACGCGCTCGATCCTCTGGGCGACGTGCTTCGAGATGGCGAAGAACTCGTCCACCCGCTTTGAGTTCGCGGCGTCCCAGCGCTTCAGGGAGGAGAAGAAAGGGGCGAGCGCCGCGCGGACCAGGGGGTTGCGCCCGAAGTATTCCTCCGGCAAGAACCAGAGATAGCGCATCGGGGTCAGGCAATAGCAGACGTGCCAGGCGCCGGGGGGCGGCCGGCAGCCCTTGGCTGCGGCGTGGCTGACGCTGATCACCAGATCGCAGCCCGAGAGGTCGAAGGCCTCGGCCGCCCGGGGGAAGAGGGGGAGGTAGGAGCGGTACCGCGTCCGGGCCAGGGGCAGGCGGTTCAGGGCGGAGGGCCGGACATCCATCCGGCGGATGACCTCCGAGACCTTCTCCGGCCGGTAGAAGAGGGTGAAGAGAGGGGCCTGGGGGTAGATCTCGCAGAGGACCTCGAGGATCTTCTCCCCCCCCCGCATCCCGTTGAGCCAGTCGTGGACGAGCGCAACCTTCACTTTGTATAGGTCCTATAGGACCTATAGGTCCTATAGGACCTATAGGCCGGCTAGCTCGCGGTAGACCGCCAGGTGCTCCCGCGCCGCTTTCTCCCAGGAGAACTCCGCCGCCCGCTTCAGCCCTTTTTCCCTCAGGGCCGCCCGGAGGTTCTCGTCGCCCCAGATCCGTTTTAGCGCCCCGGCCAGGGCGGCCGGAGATGGTTCGGCGATCAGGGCCGCCTCCCCCACCACCTCGGGGAGGGAGCCCCGGTCGGAGCAGACCACCGGCGCCCCGCAGGCCATCGCCTCCAGGGGCGGGAGTCCGAAGCCTTCGTAGAGCGAGGGGAGAACCACCGCCCGGGCGCAGGCGTAGAGGGCGATGATCTCCTCCTCGGCGAGGCCGTCCAGGAATACGATCCGGTCCGCCCGGGAGGAGGCGGCGATGGCGGCGAAGACTTCCGGATAGCGCGGGTCGCGGTGGCTGGCCAGGACCAGGCGCCCGGCTTCCCCGGTCTCCCGGAGGAAGAGGTCGAAGGCCCGGACCAGGGCGGCGGCGTTCTTGTAGGGATCGAGGCGCCCGACGAAGAGGGCGAAGGGGACCGCCGGATCGACCGCGGGCGGGAGGAGGCGGCGCGCGGCGGCGGGATCGAGGGGGCGATATTTCTCGTCGACCCCGTTGTAGATGACGGTCACCTTCCCCGCCGCGGCGGGGAAGCGGCTCCGGATGTCGTCCCGGGTGCGGCGGGAGGGCGCGATCACCCGGTCGGCGCGCGCGAGGCAGCGCCGGATCACCCAGCGGAAGAAAAAGTGGAAACGGGTCTTCTTCGCCCGGGGGGTGAACTCCGGGAAGAGGAGGGGGATGAGGTCGTGGACGGTGATGACGACCCGCCGCGGCGGCCGGCGCAGGGGGATGAAGTAGTTGGTGGAGTGATAGACGTCGACGGACGACCGGCGGAGGAAGGGGGCGAGGCCGATCTGCCCCGCCGGGGAGAAGATCGTCCAGGGGACGAGTGCCGTCTCGAGGTTGGGATATCCTGCCCAGTCCCGGCGGTAGCGGGCCATCAGGGCGGGGTCGCTGAAGAGGAGAAGGTAGCGGTTCTCCCGGTCGATCCGGGCGAGATGGAGGATGAGCTTCTCGGTCACCCTTCCGATCCCGGAGATCCGGGGGAAGATCCAGCGGGCGTCGATGGCTATTTTCATGCGACCGCGAATCTCGCGCTTGCGCGCCGCAGCGCTTCAGCGCGCCGGCGCGAATCTTCGCGAATAAGCCTGGGTTAGCCCGGCTAAAGACTTCCGCGAATTTGCGCGGATAAAGCGCGAATGGCTCTGTCCCTTCTCACCCACACGAAACGAAAGAGAACCAAACTTTCTTGCGGCGCCTACTCCAGGCCGCCGGCCCGGCGGTAGGCCTTAAGCGTCTCCTCGGCCGTCCGGCCCCAGGTGAAGGGAGCCGCCTGCCGCGGCCCCGCCTCCCGGAGGCGGGAGCGCAGCGATTGGTCGGTGAGTCCAAGGAGGATCGAGCGGGCGATGTCCTCGGGGTTCGCGGGATCGAAGTAGACGGCCGCCTCGCCCAGCACCTCGGGCAGGGAGCCGGCGGAGGAGGCGGCGACCGGGACGCCGGCCGCGAGCGCCTCCAGGGGCGGCAGCCCCTGGCCCTCGTAGAAGGAGGGGAAGACGAAGAGGCTGGAGGCCCGGCAGATCGCGGGGAGCTCGGCGCGGGGGACGTAGCCGAGGGCCTTCACCCCCTTGAGGGTCTGGGCCCGGAACTGGCGCTCGATCCGGTCGAAGAGCCACCCCTTCATCCCGATCAGGAGAAGCTTGTAGTCGCCGAGGAGCCCCTCCTCCCGGAGGTGGGACCAGGCCTTGAGGAGCCCGGAGAGGTTCTTGCGCGGCTCCCAGGTGGCGACGGTGAGGACGAACTTGTCGGGGAGGTTGTAGCGGTACTTGACCTTCTGGACCAGGGCGGGCGAGGAGGGGCGGCGGAACTCGTCGTCCACGCCGCCGTAGATCACCGAGATCCTCTCCTCCGGCACGGGGTAGAAGCGCATGAGCTCGCTCTTGGTGAACTCGGAGATGGCGATCACCCGGTCGGCGCGGTCGAGAGTGCGGGGCAGGTGGCGGCTGAGGTACTTCAGGTTCCGAGGCTCCGTATACTCCGGGTGGACCCGGAAGGAGAGATCGTAGACCGTGGCGACCACGGGCTTCCTCCCGGCCGGGCGGGCGATGAAATCGGGAAAGTGGTAAACGTCCATCCCCCGGACGAGCCAGGAGACGGGGGGGAAGCCGATCGTTTTCCAGCCCAAGCTCAGGAGCCGCCCCGGGAGACGGCGTCCGGAGACCTGGAGCCGGCGGTAGACGGACGAGGGGAGATCGACGGACCCTCCCCGGCTGAAGTAGAAGGGGACGATCGTGTCCGCCCGGGGGAGGGAGGCGAGACCCTTGAGCAGGCCGAGGACATAGTAGCCCACGCCGGTCAGAGGGCGGGTAAGGCACTGGATGTCGATGCCGACTTTCATTTCTGCCATCCGGGCTCGGAGACGCCGGGAAAACGGGGTTGGCGGGCGGGCCGCGCGGGGTTATGCTGGGCACCGTCTCCGGGCGATAACTCCGGGGGAGAGAATAGCATGAGCCGCCCGCCACCGAAGAGCAATTTCCGGGACCTAGCGGCCTCTGGCCCGGCGGTCCGCCGGCTCTCCGTCCTCGCCCTCGCCGCGGCCGTCCTCCTGGTCTACGGGCAGACCGTCTTCCACTCCTTCCACTTCGACGACCGGGCGGCCGTCGTCGGGAAGGGAGCGCGGAGCGGAACGGCGCCGGGATACGGCGCCCTCTTCCGCGAGTGGCCGACCCGCTTCATCACCACGCTGAGCTTCCGCGGCAACCGCTCCCTCGGGGGGGAGCGGCCGGCCCTCTACCACCTCGTCAACCTCCTCCTCCACCTCGCCAACACCCTCCTCGTCTTCTCCCTCCTCTCCGCCTCGGTCACCGGCGGCCGATCCCCCTCCCCCGAAGGCCTCCCCCTTCTGGGCGCGCTGGTCTTCGCTCTCCATCCCGTCCAGACCCAGCCGGTGGCCTACGTCTCCCAGCGGGCGGTGCTCCTGGCCGCTCTCTTCTACCTCGGGGGCTTAAGAGCCTACGCCCGGGGGGTGCGGGAGGGCCGCTCCTCCTGGGTCGTTCTCGCCTGGCTCTCCGGAGCGGCGGCGATGTTCTGCAAGGAACTCTCCGCGACCTTTCCCCTGGCCCTCCTCCTCTGGGAAGCGGTCTTCCTCCCCGGCCGACCAGGGCGGGGGCGGAGACGGGCGCTCTTCCTCCCCCTCCTCCTCGTCGTCCCTCTCGTCGTCGCCCTCCATCCCGGCCATCCTAAATACAACGACTCCGGCCAGGTCTCCTTCTGGTCCGGGGTCCCGCCCGCCAACCCGCCGGGCGAAACGCCGGTCCTGCCCCGGGGCGCCTACGCCGCCACCCAGATCCGCGTCGCGGCCACCTACCTCCGCCTGGTCTTCTTCCCGGCGGGGCAGAACCTGGACTACGACTCCCCCGTTTTTTTCTCGCTCTTCCCGGCCCCCGTGGCGTTCTCGGCCCTCCTGCTCGTCTCGATCCTCGTCCTGGGCGCCAAGATGCTGAGCGAGAAAAAAAAGGCCGCCGCGTTCGGGATTTTCCTGTTCTTCCTGGCCCTGCTCCCGGAGTCGAGCTTCATCCCGATCCGGGATGTGATCTTCGAGCACCGCCTCTACCTCCCCCTGGTCGGGGCGGCCTTCGTCTGCGCCGCCACTCGCTCCGCCCGGCGCCGCCTCCTCTTCCTCGTCTCCCTCCTCCTCGCCCTCCTCGCCTTCGCCCGCCTCCGGGTCTGGCGGAACGAGATCACGCTCTGGGTGGACGCGGCGGCAAAATCCCCCGGCAAAGCGCGCCCTTTCAACAACCTGGGCTTCCTCTACAACCGGGAGGGGCTCTACCGGGAGGCGCGGCAGGTCCTCGGGGAGGCGCTCCGCATCGACCCCTCCCACCCCGAGGCGATGGTCAACCTGGCGATCGCCGAGAAAAACCTCGGCGATCCCCTCCGGGCGGAAGCCCTCTGCCGGAAGGCCCTCTCCCTCGCCCCCGGTTATCCCGAGGGACACAACGCCTTGGGCGACGCCTTGCGGCTCTCGGGGAGGATCGGCGCGGCCGAGGCGGAGTACCGGCGGGCCCTCCTCCTCGACCCCGGCCTCTCCGACGCCCGGAACAACCTGGCCAACCTCTACCGGGAGACGGGGCGTCCGGCCCTGGCCGAGCGGGAATACCGGGCGGCGCTGGCGGAGGGCGGGGAGACGGCGGAATACCTTTCCAACTGGGGCCTCCAGCTCCTCGACCGGGGCGACGCGGCTGGGGCGGAGGCCCTCTTCCGGCGGGCGATCGCCTTGAACCCCTCCCTGCCCCAGCCCCGCTACAACCTCGGCAACGCCTGCGCCCGCCAGGAGAAGATCGCGGAGGCGATCGAATCCTATTCCCGGGCGATCGAGCTGAATCCGGACTATGCCCGGGCCTTCTTCAACCGGGGGCAGCTGCGCGGCGCCCGGGAGGACTGGGACGGCGCCCTGGCCGACTTCCTCGCGGCGGCGGGACTGGAGAGGAACGCGGCAGCCGAGGCTCGGGCGGGGCTCATCCTGACCCTGGTGAATAAGGATCCGGAGGCGGCGCGGCCCCACCTCCTCCGGGCCCTCCAGATCGACCCCCGCCTCCCCGAGCGGGCGGAGGTGGAGAAGGCGCTCCAGACGCGCCGGTCGGCTCGGCCCGAGGGGTCAGCCGGCGCGCCCACCCTTCCCTAGTCCCACTCCTCCACGTACACGGGCTGCGGACTGATCGGGATCTGGATGGAGCCGGCGGCGGGGTCGCCGTCGCCCTCCCCGCCGTCGGAGACGAACCGTTCCGGGCCCCGGCGGTCGACCACGCGGATCCGGGAGAACGGGAAACTCATCACCGTCGTCTGGTCCGCCCAGAGGACGCGTTTTGCCTTCCCGGTGAAGCGCGAAGCGAAACCGTAGCCCTCGATCGCGGGCGAACCGGTCTCGGCGGGGGACAGGGTCCAGCCGTAGATGTAGCCGTCGAGTTCCGCAACCAGCGTGGTGTAGGCGCTGAAGGCGGGCTTGAGGGAACCCCACTCCTCGACCAGCCCTCCGTGGAAAGGGGTGAAACCGTCGACCAGGGGATACCAGAGAACGGTCTCCAGCCCCGCCGCCAAACCCCGGACGTTGACCCGGGGGACATAGGAGGCCTGGAGATCGAGCGGCTCCGGCCCGTCGTAGCCCCAGATCCCGACCTCGGTGCAGATCATCGGCTTGCTCGTCCCCCCGGAGGCGAGGACGCCGCCTAGGTAGTTCACCTTGCCGATGACGTCCCGCCCGTAGGGGGCCCAGGTGTCGATGTGAAAGTAGTAGTAGTGGAAGTTCAGGACGTCGAAATAGCCGCCCCCGCCGTGGGCGAGGACGTCGGCCAGGAATTCCCGCTGGAAGATGCCGCCCTCGTCGGTGAACCAGTCGCAGGCCAGCCCCCCCAGGATGACCCGGGACTCCGGGTCGGCGGACTTGATCGCGGGATAGGCGGTCCTCAGCATCTCCGCGTAGCGGTCGCCGTGGCGTCCCCAGCAGTTGATGGTCGCGCCGTACCAGGGCTCGGTCCCGTCCGGCTCGTTGAAGAGCTCGTAGTCCTTGATCCGGTAGGGATCCCGGGCATAGCGGGAGACCAGGGCGAAGAGAAAATCCCCGAAGGCGGGGAGCGACTCGGCGGCGATCGGGCCGCAGGACGTGGGGGCAGCCCAGGCGGGGGAGTCGGCGACGACCAGAATCGTTCTCAGGCCGGCCGATCCGGCGGCGGCAAGCTCTTCATCGTAGAGCTCCCAGTAATAGTTTTCCGGATCGGATTCCGTCGGCTCCAGGCGGGCCCAGGACAGGTAGTTCTTCCTGGTGCTCGCCGCGCCGGTGGCGAGAAGCGGGAGGACGGGGGATGCTTTCATCGAGGATGGCCGGCGGGCGGGGTCCGCGTCAGCGCCGGGATCTGAAATTTGAGATCAGAGATTTGAGTTAAACGGTCTTCAGCGCCTTCAGGAGATAGGCTTTAAAAGCCCCGTAATCGTTCTCCATCGGCACCGGCTCGCCCGGCCGGGCCTCGATCCCGCTCAGGCTCGGGGAGGGGGGCGGCGCGATCCCGAGAAGGGATTCGATCTCCTCCGGGAACTTCGCGGGATGGGCGGTCTCGATCGAGATCGCCGGAGAGCCGTCTCCCTCCCGCTCCCGGTAGTCCATCAGCCCCTTCCAGCCCACCGCCCCGTGCGGCTCGAGGAGGAGCCGGTGGCGGCGGTAGGCCTCCACGATCGTCGCCCGGGTCTCCTCGTCGCTCACGGAGACCGAGAAGATCCGCCGCCGCATCAGCTCGCGGTCGGGGACCCGGTGGACGCGCCCCTCCTTGTCCACCGTCCCGCCGTAGAGGTCGAAGAAGCGCGCCAGGTTGGAGGGATGACCCACGTTCATGGCGTTGGAGAGGCACTTCCGGGAAGGGGAGATCCGGCGATACTCCTTCCCGGCGAGGAAGGACGGGAACTCGTCGTTCTCGTTGGTCGGCATCAGGAGCCGCTTCAGGGGGAGGCCCATCCGGCGGGCGATCTCGCAGCCGAAGGCGTTCCCGAAGTTGCCGGAGGGGACGGAGATCACCGCCTCCTCGCCTGCCTCCGCGATCTGGGCGTAGCCCCAGAGATAGTAGATGCACTGGGGGAGGACCCGGCCGATGTTGATCGAGTTGGCCGAGGTGAGGTTGCTATCGGCGAAATCGGGATCGAGGAAGGCCTTCTTCACCATGTCCTGGCAATCGTCGAACTTGCCATTGACCATCAGGGCCGTCACGTTGCCGCCGATGGTGTCGAGCTGCTGCTTCTGGCGGGGGCTGACCTCCCGGGCCGGGTAGAGTATCCAGACCCCGATCCCTTCGACCCCCCGGAAGGCGTCGCCGATCGCGCTCCCGGTGTCGCCCGAGGTGGCGACGAGCACGTTCAGGCGGCGGGAGGGGTCGCGCAGGGCGGACATCAGGCGGGACATCAGGCGGGCGGCGAAGTCCTTGAAGGAGGCGGTGGGGCCCCGGTCGAGGCGGAGGACGTAGGTCCGCCCGAAGACCCGCTCCAGGGGGACGTCGAAATCGTAGGCGTCGCGGACCGCCGTTTCCAGCTCGGCCGGGAGGAGGCAATCGCCGAGCCAGGCCCGGGCGACCGCGAGCGCGGCTTCCCGGTAGGGGCGGCCCTTAAAGCCGCGGATGGTCGCGACGGGGAGGACCGGGATCCGCTCCGGCATGAAGAGCCCCCCGTCGGGCGCCTGCCCCATCAGGAGGGCTTCCCGGAAGGAGACCAGGCGCGTGAAGGGCTTCCACCCGGGACGGGCGAGACCGCGGTTGGTGCTGTAGTAGCGGATAGGCTCCACGCTCGGAATATAGCAGAAATCCGAAGGAAGGCGGAGGGGAGAAAGGGAGCGGATCGGGGAGCGGAGTCAGAGATCAAGAGATCAAAGGTTCAAGCGCGGGGATATCGCTTCGGAACATTGATCCCTTGAACTTTGAACATTGATCTTTTCTTTTATTCCTCCCCTCCCGCGAGCGGCTGGTCGGCGGCGATCCCGTAGTAGATCGCGGTCAGGAGGTGAAGATGCCAGCGCCCCTCGGAGGGGCGATAGAGCCCCGCCCCGGCCGTCCCGTCCCCGTCGTAGTCGAGGGGGAAGGGGATATCGCCGGAAAGTCCGAAGGAAAAGGACGTGGCCCCCCGGATCTGCCAAAGGCCGCAAGATGGGCGGAAGAGGGCGATCTCGCAGGTGCCGTCGCCGTCGTAGTCTCCGGGGACCGGGACGTCGCCCGCGATCCCGATGACCGCCTGGGTGATCCCGCGGACGTACCAGCCATTGGGCCGCCAGACGGCCGCCTCCGCCCGGCCGTCGCCGTCGTAGTCCCCGGGGGCCGGCGCATCGCCGCGCTGTCCGAAGGAGAACGAGGAGACGGAGCGGACGAACCACTGGCCGGTGGAGGGGCGGAAGAGGGCGGTGTCGGTGGCGAAATCCCCGTCGTAGTCGGCCGGGACGGGGATGTCCCCCGCCCGTCCGAAGACCGCGCGCCAGAGGCTTCCCCCGGCGGGGTTCCTCAGCCACCACTTGGCCTCGGAGGGGCGGAAGACGGCGATGTCGCAGAGTCCATCGGCGTCGTAGTCCCCGGGGACGGGGATGTCGCCGGCGGTTCCGTAGAAAACGGCGGTCGTCTCCCGGACCCGCCAGCCGCCGTCGGAGGGGCGGAAGAGAGCGAGATCGTCGGCGCCGTCGCCGTCGTAATCGGCGCTTCCGGAGACGATCCGCCCCGGGGTCGGCGAGGGCGGGGCGGCGGGGCTGGGGGAAGGCGGGGGCGTGGGGGGCGGCGTGGGGAGGAGGTTGAGGTAGGCCGGCTGGGCCAGGGCGGCGTCCCAGTAGGCGTTGCCGTCGACGTCGTAGTAGACCAGCGTCACCTCGTCGACGTCGCAGCGGGCGGATAGCGCCGCGCCCCCGGGGAGGTAGAGCCAGGCCGACCTCTCCTCCCCCCCCGCCGTCTCCTGGTACCAGATCCGGATCCGGTCCCCCGCCACCGTGTTCCAGCCCTCGTCCGCGGCCCGGTGGACGTAGAGGAAGAAGTTCCGGTCCCGGTATTCCGCCGGCTGGCCGAACCACTCCGGTCGGACCTGCTCCCGGCCGTAGTGATCGTGGTCGCAGAGCGCGCCGTTCTCGTCCGAGTAGGGGGAGTAGAAGATCCCGCAGCCGTTCTCCGATCGGGTCTGCCCCAGCCAGGCCGCCCGCGAGTCGTGGACGAAGAGCGCCCGGGCCGAGGAAGGCGGCGGACTCAAGGAGGGCGCGGGCGTCGGCGTCCGGGGAAGCGTGGGCGCGGGCGTGGGAGTCCGCGGGGGCGTGGGGGGCGGCGTGGGGAGGAGGTTGAGGTAGGCCGGCTGGGCCAGGGCGGCGTCCCAGTAGGCGTTGCCGTCGACGTCGTAGTAGACCAGCGTCACCTCGTCGACGTCGCAGCGGGCGGATAGCGCCGCGCCCCCGGGGAGGTAGAGCCAGGCCGACCTCTCCTCCCCCCCCGCCGTCTCCTGGTACCAGATCCGGATCCGGTCCCCCGCCACCGTGTTCCAGCCCTCGTCCGCGGCCCGGTGGACGTAGAGGAAGAAGTTCCGGTCCCGGTATTCCGCCGGCTGGCCGAACCACTCCGGTCGGACCTGCTCCCGGCCGTAGTGATCGTGGTCGCAGAGCGCGCCGTTCTCGTCCGAGTAGGGGGAGTAGAAGATCCCGCAGCCGTTCTCCGATCGGGTCTGCCCCAGCCAGGCCGCCCGCGAGTCGTGGACGAAGAGCGCCCGGGCCGAGGAAGGCGGCGGACTCAAGGAGGGCGCGGGCGTCGGCGTCCGGGGAAGCGTGGGCGCGGGCGTGGGAGTCCGCGGGGGCGTGGGCGTCCGGGGAAGGGTGGGCGTAGGCGTGGGCGTCCGCGGAAGTGTGGGCGCGGGCGTGGGCGTCCGCCGGGGGGTGGGGGTGGGCGAGGGGGAGATCAGACAGGCGATCGGGTACCCCTGGTAGCGAACGACCGCCCCGGGATCGTCGTGGGCGATAAAGACCGTGGCCGTCCGGGCCGCGCAGTCCGGCCGGAAGGCGATCCCCTCCTGGGTCCCGGCCGGGAGGGTCTGGGCGGACCAGATCGTCCCGTCCGGGTCCATCTCCAGAAGAAGGTCGGAGCTGTCGAAGATCGCGTAAAGGATCCCGGTCTCCGGGCGGAAATCGAGGCCGGAGATGTCGGTCAGGCCGGGGTAGGGGGTGAGCGTGGCGACGTGGGAGACCGTCCCGCTCGTCCCCAGGTTGACGTCGAAGACGTAGATCTTCCCATCCTGCTGGAGGCCGGCGTAGAAGAGCCCCCCGGAGGAGGACGCGGCGTAGGGGTGGTAGCCGTTGGGGACAAAGGCGAGCGCCTCCAGCCCCTGGTTGGCGTCCCCGCTCATCCAGGAGGTGAGCGTCCAGCTCTTCCCGCTGAGGGAGCGGCTCTGGTAGTTGTATTCGACGATGGAGTCGGGGTTCTCCACGCCGAGATAGACGAAGGGGGAGGATGGGTCGGCGATCGCCACTCCCTCGAGGTCGCCCCCCGGGGTGCGGGTGACGACCGCGACGCCGCTTGAGCTCATCCAGGAGACCTGGCCGCCGTCGCCAACCACGAAGAGGAGGGCGGTCTCCTCGTTCCAGGAGAGTCCGCTCGGCTCGTAGCCCGTCCCCAGGCCGGAACCGATGCCGACTCCCCCAGTCCAGGACCAGGGCGGGACGGCCGAGGGGGAGGGCGAGGGGCTAGGCGGGCGGCTCGCGGAAGGGGAGGGCGCGGGGGTGGGCGTGCCGGACGCGAAGGCGGCGAAGGCGGCGTCGAGAAAGTTGTCGGCCCCGGAGGCAAAGGCGACCGCGGAGGCCGCGTTGGCCGCGGCGGTAGGGTGCGAGTCCCCCCCTGTCCCGCCGTATTCCGCCCGGAGGCGATTGGGATGGGAGGGGTCGTCGTCCGGGTAGGCGAGGAAGTCGAACCAATCGAAGACCGCGACGTTGTCGAGCCCCGGGTGGGCGGACCGGTAGGAGGCGAGCCATTCGCCGGCGAGCCAGTCGTTGAAGACCCGCGCCCGGTGGGCGGCGGCGTCGGTCGTCGGGTCGGAGGGGGCATAGTGGCGGGGCGGCGCCGTCACCGGGATGAAGAGGATGTCGGGATGGGCGGCGAAGACGTCCTCCAGCGGCCGATAGACGTACCCGCCGTTCGCGTACGTCCCCCCGGGGTCGCCGTATTTCCGGTACGCCGCCTGGTAGTTGGCGATCGTCTGGGAGGAGCTGAAAGGATCGCCCGGCGCGGTCCCGGCGGACTCTATGTCGCTGATCGGGTAGCAGGACTTGAACATCACGATCCGGTTGAAGCCGTCGGCGCACCCATGCGAGCGGATCGGGTCGAAGTAGTCGTTGAACCACCGGATCCAGTGGTTCATGTTCGTGTTGTCCCCCGGAACCCCCGCCAGGGAGTCGGGCCGGCCGGTCGTGGGGGCGAAGTCGGTCCCGTAGTAGATGTCGTTGCGCTCGTCGATGTAGATCTTGGCCGCGAGGGCGGCCTCGAGCCCATCGTCGAGCCAGTTCTGCCCGCAGGAGTGATGGATGAAGACGAGGTCGTCGGCAAAGGCGGAAGCTCCCAAAAGAGCCGCCCCGGCGGCCAGGGCGGCGAAAAGGGCGGGATATGGCCGGCTCCGGAACATGACGGGCATTATAGATAGCAATATCCGTGCCGGACCGGGGAATAATCGCCGGATACGCAACTGGTTGCCGCGCATGGAGGTGCGAACCGCCGCGCGGCGGGGGCGAGGGAGGGTAGGAGATGAAGCCGTTGAAAACCGACAACAGGCGTTGCGGCGGCGCAACCCTAAGCGCGCTCGGAGAGGCGATAGGCCTTGATCTTCCGCCAAAGCGTGATCCGGTCGATCCCGAGCATCTCCGCCGCCTTGCTCTTGTTCCCGCCGGTCGCCTGCAGGGCCTTCTCGATCTGGGTCCGCTCGGTGGCCTCGATGGTTTTGCCGAGATCGAGCAGGGCTCCCTCGCTCTCCGCCCCGGCGCCGGACGGAAGGCCGGACTGGAGGTGGCCGGGCAGAATGGCGTCGCCGGCGCAGAAGGTGACCGCGCGCTCGATGGCGTTCCTGAGCTCCCGGATGTTGCCCGGCCAATCGCGGGCCATGAGGAGGCTTAGGGCCTCGGGGGTGATGGACCGGATCGGCTTCTTCTGGGCCCGGACAAATTCGGCGAGGAAGCTGTGGCTGAGGAGAGGGATGTCCTCCTTCCGCTCGCGGAGGGGGGGGAGGACGAGGCAGATCACGTTCAGGCGGTGGAAGAGGTCTTCGCGAAACTTTCCCTGGGCCACCCGCTCCTCGAGGGGGACGTTGGTGGTGGCGACCACCCGGGCATTGGAGATCTGGACCGTGGAGGAGCCCACCGGGCGGACCTCGCCGTTCTGGAGGAAGCGGAGAAGGCGGGCCTGGAGGGCGCCGGAGAGCTCGCTGATCTCGTCGAGGAGGACGGTGCTGTCCCGCGCCTCCCGGAGGAGGCCGTTCTTGTCTCGGATCGCCCCGGTGAACGCCCCCTTGACGTGGCCGAAGAGCTCGCTCTCCAGGAGGCTCTCGGAGAGGCTGGCGCAGTTCACCGCGACCAGGCTTTTCGAGCTCCGGTCGCTCGACTGGTGGATCGCCCGGGCCGCCAGCTCCTTGCCCGTCCCGGTCTCCCCGTAGATGATGACCGGGCTGTCGGTCTTGGCCACGGTGAGGATGGCCCGGTAGACCTTGCACATCGCCGGGCTCTTGCCCACCAGGTCGCAGAACCGGCTCTCCTTAAGCTCGCGGCCGTAGCTATCCTCGTCCTCGGCGAGGATCCGCCTCTCCATCAGAGCCGTCTCGACGGTGTAGCGCATCTGCTCCAGCGTGAAGGGCTTGACGATGAAGGTGGCGGCGCCCTTGCGCACGCACTCCTTGGCCAGGGCGACGGTGGCGTGGGCGGTCATCACCACCAGTTTCGCCTCGGGGGCGGCGCTCTTGATGAAGGAAATCAGCTCCAGGTCCTTGACGTCCGGGAGGCGGATGTCGCTCACCACCACGGCGTAGCCACCCCGCTCGAGCCTATCCCGCGCGGTCTTCCCGTCCGGAGCGGTGTCGACCTCCCAGCCGTGCCCGCCCAGCCCGAGGCGGAGCATCCGGCGCACGTCGGCGGAGTCCTCGATAACGAGTATGCGGTCCATGGTCGCGCGGCCACCAATCCCGGGGAGGGAGGGCCAGAAACAGATAATAGGGAGGAGAAGGAAAAGGTTCAAGGGACAATCTGCCCCAACCGGGGGAAAAGCGTCCGCGGCATTCGGGCTCCGGCGCCCTTCCGCACCGCCTCCGGGGGGCCCTTTTTGCCTTTCCCCGGCGGGCCGCTCGGTTTAATATCTTCCGTTTGCCAGCGCCATGAAAAGGAACGCCTCCCATACCCTCCGGGTCGAGGCCCGCCTCGACCGGCTGGAGCAGCTCGTCAACTTCGTCATCGACCGGGCGCGGGAGATTCGGCTCCCGGAGAAGGCGGTCGAGGATCTCCACCTCGCCGTCGACGAGGCCTGCACCAACATCATCCGCTACGCCTATCCCCCCGGCCAGGAGGGCGAGATCGAGCTCTCCTGCCATCCCGGCCCGGACGCCTTCGGCGTCTCCATCCGGGACTGGGGAAAGCCCTTCGACCCGCTCGCCGTCCCGCCGCCCGACCTGAGCCTCGGCCTCGACAAACGCCCGGTCGGCGGCCTGGGCATCCTCTTCATCCGCAAGGCCGCCGACGGCCTCTCCTACCAGCGAGAGGCGAGCTCCAACCTCCTCTCCATCTCCAAGAAAATCTGACCATGGCCGCCCCGCCCCAGCCTTCCGCTTCCGGCCGATCCGCCGCCGGGGTTGATGCCGCCCCCCCCGGCTGGCGGCGATTCGAAGCCCTGGCGGTGGCCGCCGCCGCGGAGAGAAAAGCGGGGCGGACGGAGGAATCCCAGCGGATCCTGGCCGAGGGCCGTCAGGCCGCCCGGGATCTGCGCGACGCGAGCGACCGGGCCCGGGCCCTGGCCCGCCTCTCTTGCGAGTTCAACCGTCTCGGCCAGCGCTACGTCGCGGCGGAGATCTCCGCCGAGGCCGCCGAAGCGGCGGAGGGGATCGCCTCACCCTCCGAGCGCGCCCTGACCCTGATCGGCATCGCCCAGGAATTCGCCCGCGACCAGCAGCGCGACGTCGCCCTGGGAAACCTCGCCCGGGCGATCGCGCTCATCGGCGAAATCGGGGAGCACCACCGGCAAGCGGCCGTCCTGGTCCGGGCGGCCGACCAGTACCTCGCCGGAGGACAGAGGGACTTGGCCGCCGAACTCCTCCCCCGGGCCCGGGAGGCCGCCGAAAAGACCGCCATCCCCGATGAGCGGTCCTGGCTCTTCATCAAACTGAGCGACTGCAGCCGCCGCTGCGGGCGGGAAGCGGAGGTGCCCGCCCTCCTCGCCGAGGCGAAGCGGGCGGCCCACGCGATCGTCTCCCCGCCCGACCGCTCCCGCCGCCTCTCGGTGGTCTCCTGCAAGCTGACCGCGGCCCGGCTCTACGACGACGCCCTGGAGACGGCCCGCGCGATCCCGGTCGAGTCCTACCGGGCGATGGCCCTCTACTTCCTCTCCGCCCAGTACACCCTGCGCGGTTGACGATGAAGGCCGCCCTCCCCGTGGTCGCCGCCCTCGCCCTGCTGGCTTGCCTCCTTCCCTTTTTGCTCCTCTCCGCCTACAACCATCCCTCGACCGACGACTACTGCCAGTGCATCCGGGTCCATGACGCGCCCGCGCGCGGCGAGACCAGGCTCGAGGCCCTGACGGCCCGGGCCCGCCGGACCTACCGGACCTGGGGCGGACGGTACGTGACCCACGTCGCTCATGCCCTCTGCCCGATCGCCTTCGACCGGTGGGACTGGTACCGCCTCTCCTCCGTCGCCATCTGCCTCCTCTTCCTCGCCGCCCTGTTCTTCCTCGCGCGGACCGCGAATCGCTTTCTCCTCCACGCCCCCGCCGGAACCCTCTTCGCCGGCGCGGCGGGGTTGGCGATCGTCTCTTTCGCGCGCCTGCCCGCGGCCGCGGATGGTTTCTTCTGGCATTCCGGATACATGGCCCATACCTTCCCCCTGGTCACCTCCCTCTTCCTCTGCGCCGCCCTGATCCGCTTTTTCCGCGCGGAAACGGGGCGGGGCAGGATCGCGAGCTTCCTCCTCCTCCTCCTCTGCCTCTTCCTCTCCGTGGGGGGGGACGAGATGGCCATGACGATCACCCTCTTCCTCGCCGCGTCCGTCTTTCTCATCGCCCGTTGGGAAGGAAGGGTGGGGAACGGCTACCTGGCCGTCCTGCTCGCCGTGGCGGCCGGGTCGGCCGCTCTGGAAATCCTGGCGCCGGGGAACGCCGCCATGATCGCCACCGCGGGTTGCGCATCCGTCGATCGTTCCCTCCTCCCCGTCCTCTCCCGGGCCATCCGCCTCGCCGCCGACCGCACTTCTTCCTGGATCCTTTCGCTCGATCTCCTCCTGCTCACGGCGCTCGGGCTCGGGCTCTTCCTCTCCATGGATCCGGCCGCCGTCCGACGCCTCTCCCGGCGTTTCCTCCCTACCCTCCTCCTGGTCCTCGCCGCCTACTTCCTCCTCTGGCTCCCTCCGTCCTACGCCCTCCCCGCCGCCCCGCCCCGTGTCCTCAACCCCATTTACTGCTATTTCCTGATCGGCTGGCTGATCGTCGTCTTCAGCCTGGCCGCCCGCCTCTTCGGGGCGGCGCGCCGGCCGACAACCCCTTCCTGGGCCTTCTCCCTCCTCCTCATCGCCCTGGCGGCCTGGTCTCTCGCCGACCGGTCGTCCAACGTCCACCGCGCCTGGCGCGACCTTCTCGACGGCTCCGCCGCCGCCTACGACCGGGAGATGGAGTCCCGCTACCGGACCGTCGCCGAGGCCAAGCGGGCGGGACGGACCGACCGTCTCGTCCTCCCTCCCCTCTCGGTCAAGCCAAAATCCCTCTACGTCGGCGACATCACCTCCGACCCCTCCGACTGGCGCAACGTCGGCTACCAGGCCTTCTTCAAGATCCGGGAGATCGTCATCGCCGACGCCGGAAAGGGCGGCCGCTCCGTCCCGTAGGCGCGGACATTCATGTCCGCGCGCCGGGCGGGTCTTCCTCCCCACGCGTTGAGATGCCGGCCGATCCGTGGTATGAATAGGGGTGTGAAGAAGCCGCGCCACGGGGGACGGCCGTTCGCCCCGTGGTTTATTTTGGCCGCGCTGCTCGTCCTTCCCTCCGCCGCTCCGGCCGAGCTCTTCCTCGTCCCCACCGACCGGAACCCTCCCGCCTCCTGCCCCGTCTGGGACCGCTTCTCGATCGAGGGCCGGGAATGGGCCGTCGTCTCCGCCGAAACGGCGGCGGCGGAGATCTGCCGGGCGCGGGGGTTCACCCCCCTCGCCGTTCCCGGCGGCCGGAAGCTTTTCCTCGTCTTCGCCCGCGGCGCGCTCGACCCGGCGGCGATCGAGCGGCGGGGTGAGATCGTCGTCCACGACGGCCGAACCGCGCTCGCCCTCCTCGACCAGGCCGGCGCCGACGCGCTCGCGGAAGAGGGGATGGAAATCGCGGCGGTCCTCCCCCCTCCCCCCCGGCCCTCCGCCCCCCGGCCCGGACCGCTGGCCGTCCGGAGGTGTTGGGAGGAGGGGATCCAGGAGATCATCGCCGCCGTGACCGAGGGGGTCGTCTGGGACGCGATCGGCGACCTGAGCGGGGAGAACTCGGTCGTCGTCGAGGGGAGCCCCTACGTCATCCAGACCCGCAACTCCTACCAGGCCGTCCCGATCCAGAAGGCCGCGCAGTATTGCCTCGAGTATTTCCAGGGGCTGGGGCTCGGGGCCTCGTTCCACGCCTACACCTGGAACGGGAACGCCTGGCGGAACGTCTTTGCGGTTCAGACCGGGACCGTCAACCCCGATAATATCTACGTGATCTGCGGCCACCTCGACGACATGCCCAACGCCGCCGTCGCTCCCGGCGCCGACGACAACGCCAGCGGCTCCGCGGCGGTCCTCCTCGCGGCCGCGGTTTTGAGCTCGCGGCGCTTCGAGAACACCATCCGCTACGTCCTCTTCACCGGCGAGGAGCAGGGGCTGCAGGGGAGCTACTGCTACGTCCAGGACGCGGCCGCGGCCGGGGACGACATCCTCGGCGCGCTCAACTTCGACATGATCGCCTACGACGGAAACGACGACGGGGAGATGCAACTGCACTGCGGGACCGCGGTCAGCGCCTCGGAGACGCTCGGCGACCTCTTCATCGACACCATCTCCTCCTACGGCCTCGATCTGGATTGGACCAAGCTGACCGTTGGCTCCACCACCCGGAGCGACCACGCCCGCTTCTGGAACGCCGGCTACCCGGCGATCCTGGGGATCGAGGACACGGCGCACGACTTCAACCCCTTCTACCATACCGCGAACGACCTCCGCTCCATCTGCAACGCCCCCTACGCCACCGCCTTCGCCAAGGCGGCGGTGGGGACGGTTGCCCGCCTCGCCGTCCTCTTCCCCCCGACCCCGACCCCGGCCTACCCTCCCCCCTCGGCCAGCGAATCCGGGGATTTCGATGGGGACGGGACCGACGACTGCGCGGTCTTTAGCCCCTCCGGCGGGACCTGGCTGATCTCCGGCTCGCCCGCCGTCCTCTTCGGCGGGGAGGAGGACGTCCCCGTCCCCGCCGACTACACCGGCTGCGGGATCTCCGATATCGCCTGCTTCCGCCCCGCCTCCGGCCTCTGGACCGTCCGCGGCTTGACCGCGCTGGCCTACGGGGGGAGCGGGGATCTCCCCGCCCCCGGCGACTACGACGGCGACGGCACTGCTTCCCCCGGCCTCTTCCGGGCCGCCTCGGGGAACTGGATACTGAAGGACGCGACCCGCTGCTCTTTCGGGCTCGCTTCCGACGTCCCCCTCCCCGGCGACTGGTCCGGGGACGGGACGAGGGACATCGCCGTCGTGCGCCCCGCTGGCGGCCTCTGGGCGGTCCGGGGGCTGACGCGGCTGTACTTCGGCCTCGCGGGCGATCTCCCGGTCCCGGGGGATTACGACGGGGCGGGCTGGCGGGCGGCGATCTTCCGGCCGGGGAGCGGCCTCTGGGCGGTCCGGGGGCTCACCCGTTTCTACGCCGGGACCGCCGGCGACCGCCCCGTCCCGGCCGACTACGACGGGGACGGCCTCGACGAGACGGGCGTCTTCCGACCGGGTGACGGTTCCTGGCGCATCCGCGACCTGACCCAGGTCTCGCTTGGGTCCGGCGGCGACCTCCCGGTGACCAGATGACAGTGATCAGTAATCGGTGATCAGTTACTGATGACTGATCACTTCGGTTTCTTTTACTGATCACCGCTCATTGATCGGAAACATCTTGATTGCAAATGCCAAAGCCGCCTTCCGGGCGATCATCCCCGTCTGCCTTCTTATCGCCGTCTTCCCCGTGGCCGCTTGGCCTCAGCCCGTCCTCGTTCCCGCCGAGGGCATCTCCCCGGAGGCGGGAAACGCGGTCTGGGCCCGGTTCCGGGTCGGGGGTCGGGAATACTCCGTCCTCTCCGCCGGAACGGCGGCGGGAAATACGATTCGGGACGGGGAGAAGCGTTTCCTCCCGCCGGCGAAAGCGGGAGAAAAGCTCTTCCTCGTCACCGTGCGGGGGCGGCGGTCCAGCCTCCCGGCCGAACTCGGGGGAACGGTCCTCATCCGCGACGGGCGGACGGCGCTCGTCTTCATCAGCCAGAAGGGGGCGGACCGGCTCGCCGAACAGGGGATGGAAATCCGGGTCGTTCGTCCCCCTCCCCGCCTTTCCCGGGCGCCCCCCCGGGAGGCGCCCGCGGTGGCGATGGGTTGGGAGCCTGGAATCCAGACGATCATCGATGCGGTGACCGAGAACAATGTCTGGGACATGATCGGGAACTTGAGCGGAGTAAACGCCGTCTCCGTCGGCGGAAGCTCTTACACCATCCAGACCCGGAACACCTACCAAACCACGCCGATCCAGAAAGCCACCCAATACTGCCTCGAATACTTCCAGCGGCTCGGCCTCGCCGCCGCCTACCAGACCTACAGCGAAGACGGGGTGAACGGCCGGAACGTCTTCGCTATCCAGACCGGGATCGTCAACCCCGATAATATCTACGTGATCTGCGCCCATCTCGACGACGAGCCCGGCGGTTCAACCGCGCCGGGGGCCGACGACAACGCCAGCGGATCGTCCGCCGTCCTGCTGGCTGCTTCGATTTTGAGCTCCCGCCATTTCGAGAACACCATCCGCTACGTCCTCTTCACGGGCGAGGAGCAGGGGCTCTACGGGAGCCACGCCTACGCCGCCGCGGCGGACGCGGCCGGGGACAACATCCTGGGGGCGCTCAACTTCGACATGATCGCCTACGACAGCGACGACGACGGGATGGGCGAGGTCTATTGGGGATCCAAGACGGCCTCGAAAATCCTCGCCGACCTCCTGGTCGATACCAACACCACCTACAGCCTCGGCCTGGACCCGCAGTTATACTCCGGGCCGGCGAACTGGTCCGATCACGCAAGCTTCTGGTCCTTCGACTATCCGGCGGTCACGGGCATCGAGTCCGATGGCGACTTCAACCCCGAGTATCACACCGTCAATGACACCCGGGCAAACTGCAACGGTGACTATGCGACCGCTTTTACCAAGGCGGCCGTGGGAACAACCGCCCGCCTGGCGGTCCTCGTCGCCGTGCCCTCGCCGACCCCCTACCTCCCCGTCTCCGCCGTCGACTCAGGCGATTACGACGGCGACGGGACCGATGAGTGCGCCGTCTTCCGCCCGTCGTCCCGGACCTGGCTGACCCCCGGCTCGGCGGGGACCGTCTTCGGGAACGCCGGCGATCTCCCCGTCCCCGCCGACTTCGACGGCGACGGCTCGGCCGACCTCGCCTGCTTCCGCCCCTCCTCCGGCCTCTGGACCATCCGCAACCTGACCCAAACGGTCTACGGGGCGAGCGGAGACGTCCCCGCCCCCGGCGACTACAACGGTGACGGCACGGCCTCCCCCGGCCTCTTCCGGCCGTCCAACCAGGGCTGGTATCTCCGGGATGCGACGCGCGCCTATTTCGGGTCCTCCTCCGACATCCCGATCCCCGGCGACTGGAGCGGGGAGGTGACCAAGAACATCGCCGTCTTCCGCTCCCCCAACGCCTTCTGGGCGGTCCGCGGACTGACCCGCTTCTATTACGGGCTGGCCTCCGACCGTCCCATCCCGGGCGACTACGACGGCACCGGATGGAAGGCGGGGGTCTTCCGCCCGTCTTCCGGACTGTGGGCGGTGCGGGGCCTGACCCGCTATTATTTCGGGGCGACGGGGGACTGGCCCGTTCCGGCCGACTACGACGGGGACGGCCTCGACGACGCGGGCGTCTTCCGTCCGGGCGACGGTTCCTGGCGGATCCGCGGCCTGACCCGGGTCTGGCTCGGGGCCGGCGGCGACCTCCCGGTGACGCGGTAAAAAAGGGGGACGGTAAACCCCAAACCGGCCACCCGGACCGTGTCGGTTTGCTGTTTACTACATGCTGTTTACTGTTTAATGTTTGCTGAACAAATCGCCCGAGCCAGGCAGGGGGCGAAAACCAGCGATCGGGGCTTCTCTCGGCCATGGACCAACGAGGCGCCAGCATCCTCCACGGCGTTATCATCGCCTGTCTCCTCCTTTACGGTCTGGGAACGCTCTCGGTCATCGCCGGAAACGGCGCCCCCGTCACCGGCTGGAAGGGAGACCCCGGAGAGCCCACCTACATCATCACCCTCGACTACTCCACCTACCTCGGGGGCGCCGGCGTCGACCGCGCCTTGAGCGTGGACGTGAACGACGGCTTCGCCTTCGTCGCCGGCTACACCCAGTCGGCCGCTTTCCCCATCCTCTCGCCCTATCAGTCGAGCCTCAACGACACCGCGGCTCCGACCGACGCCTTCATCTCCAAGTTCTCCACCTCGGGCTCCCTTCTTATCTTCTCCACCTATCTCGGCGGCAGCGACGCGGACTACGCGACCGGCCTCGACCACTTCACGCTCGATGGCATCGATGCGATCTACCTGGCTGGTTACACTAGTTCCACCGACCTGCCCGTCTTGAACGCCTATCAGACTTCTTGGGCAGGCAACTTCGACGCCTTCCTGACCAAGCTATCATCCACCGGCTCGGTTCTCCTAT
>CAZOYW010000004.1:0-2357 GCA_964584165.1 uncultured bacterium | reverse complement strand
GTCCAGGCCAGGTATGCCGACAACCTGAACCACGACTACGCCCGGGCGGTCGACAGCCTCTTCATAGTCGGCGACTCCGAATCGGAAAATTTTCCCACTTATAATTCCTACCAATCGAGCCGGGCGGGGCAATTCGATGCCTTCGTGACCAAGATCACGTCGTCCGGTTCCTTCCTCACCTTATCCTCGTATCTCGGGGGAAGCGAGGATGACCGCGCCAACGACGTCGACGGTTCGGCCCTTATCGCCCTGGTGATCGGGACCACCGCCTCCGACGATTTTCCCACCAAGTCCGGCTACCAGTCCTCCCGGGCCGGAGGGACCGACGCTTTCCTCACCCACTTCTACATCACCGGCAAGACCATCAACTATTCATCGTACCTTGGCGGGAGCGGAAACGATTATGGCTACGGCCTGTGCTTCTATCTCAACAGCTACCTGCTCCTGGCCGGCTGCACCGATTCCGCCGATTTCCCGACGGTCAATGCCTACCAGAGCTCCTTCGCCGGCCTGACTGACGCCTTCGCCGCCGTCATGCCTTCCAACCTCTCCAACCTAGCCTACTCCACCTACTTGGGCGGGATCGGCGACGACCGCGCCTACGGCTGCGCCGTCGACGGGTATTACTTCGGCTACTTCACCGGGGTCACCTATTCAGCCGACTTCCCCACGCTGGAGCCCCTGCAGGCGACCTACGGAGGATCCGGCGACGCCTTCGTCATCCGGGTCTCCACCTCCGGCTCCGCCCTGGCCTACTCCACATATCTCGGGGGGAGTGCCAAGGACGAGGGACGGGGGATAGCCAGCTGGGCCTCCTCGACCGCCTATATCGCGGGCATCACCTCCTCGATCAACTTCCCAGTCAGCCGTCCCTACCAGTCGTCCCTGAACAACGCGGCCGGGACGGACGACGCTTTCGTCGCCTCCATTAAGTGGAGGTTCGCGATCAGCCCCACTCCTTCTCCCGCGCCGTCGCCCACGCCCAACGTCCCCTGCTCCGACCGGCTGTTCGTGCACGACGTCTTCGATGCGGTTCTTCAGACTCCGCGGGCCATCAGTCCTTATTATGTCTTCTACTCTCCCTGGTCCGACGAAAACGGCTCCTTGTGGGACAACGAAAATGACGGGACTTCCTGGGGATCCGGCTCCGGTTCCGGCTATACGGACCTTTACTTCCGGATCTACACCAATAGCGGCTCGTCCTGGCCGTGCCAGACCGGAGATCGGCTCAAGTTCTGGTATCAGGCGGAAGGGGGCGGGGAGGTTCTCTCTTCGTGGGCGATCCTCCCCGACGGGGCCGCGATGGCCAAGCAAAGCGCCAACGGGGACCTGAACCTCTATGTCTCTTCGCGGGGAAACACCTACTGGGACGAGTGGTGCTGTTTGACCGCCGCCGCTTTTCCTTCCGGAGCTACCCCTCCCCTCGTCACACCCACTCCGACGCCGGTCGGCTATAAGACCCCACCTTCGTCGCCGACGCCGACGGTCACGCCCACTCCCGGCTGGTATCACAGCTTTACGGTCCAGGCTGGGCCAGATGACGCTTATGAAACCGGCTCGTCTGGTTTCAGCTACACAGCCCTTTTCGTAGATACCAACGCTTTTTCAAATATGACCGACAACCTTTCTCGGTGCGGCGGTTTTCGTTTCCAAGGCATCAATATTCCGCAAGGCTCGACAATATCATCGGCTTCATGCTGGGTGTATTTTTACGACGATTACAGAGACGATATCTTCTGTCGCATTTATGGCCACGCTTCCGATAACGCGCCTGCTTTCAATGCCCAGTCGATCATTGTCCGACCGCGCACTTCCAGCAATGTGTCCTGGAATACCCTAAATCTGCATACTGGTTGGAAAGAGATGAGCGGTCTGGAAGGAGTGATCTCTGAAATAACCAGTCGTCCCGGCTGGGTCAGCGGCAGCAGCATTGCCGTTCTTTTCATAGCTCAAACGAGCACGACGACAAGATACGCTCGCCTGAGCTCTTGGGAAAATTTGACTTATCCTTACCCCGCGCGACTGATCGTCCTCACCGCGCCGAGTCCCACGCCTGCTCCTTCTCCCAGTCCCTCCTCCTCGCCCACTCCGACCGTGACGATCCCCCCCTCTCCCACCGCCACACCGACGGAAACGCCGACTCCGGCGCCTTCCCCGACACCGACCAAGTCCTCCTCGCCTACGCCGATACCTTCTGCGACGCCAACCCGGACTCCCTCGCCGTCGCCCTCACCCACGCCGACCGCCGAACCGACGAAGACCCCCTCGCCAACGCCGCAACCGTCCGCCACGCCGACGCCGACGACCACGCCGACCGCCGAACCGACCAAGACCCCTTCACCCACGCCAGAGCCTTC
>CAZOYW010000003.1:0-123761 GCA_964584165.1 uncultured bacterium | reverse complement strand
GTAGCCGAGGCCGACCTCGGAGAGCGTGGCGAGCTTGGATCGGATCCGGGCATGGCTGGAGAAGAAATCGAGCGCCTCGTCCACCGAGAGGTCGAGGACCTCCGCGATCGACTTCTCCTTGTATTTGACCTCCAGGGTCTCCCGGTTGTAGCGCGCCCCCCGGCAGGCCTCGCATTCGACGTAGACGTCGGGGAGGAAGTGCATCTCGATCCGGATCACGCCGTCCCCCTCGCAGGACTCGCAGCGCCCGCCCCGGACGTTGAAGGAGAATCTCCCCGGACCGTATCCCCGCATCTTGGCGAGCGGCATCTTCGCGAAGAGCTCGCGGATGAAGGAGAAGAGACCGGTGTAGGTGGCGGGGTTGGAGCGCGGCGTCTTCCCGATCGGGGACTGGTCGATGACGATCACCTTGTCCAGGTGCTCCAGGCCGAGGACGCGGTCGTGGGCGCCGGGAACCTCCCGGGAGCCGGAGAAGGCGCGGTGGAGGACGCGGGAGAGGGTCTCCTCGACCAGGGTGGACTTGCCGGACCCGGAGACGCCGGTGACGCAGCAGAAGAGCCCCAGGGGGAACCTGGCTTCTATTCCCTTCAGGTTATGCTCGCGCGCCCCGGTGATGACCAGGAACTTCCCCGAGGGCGGACGGCGCGCGGCGGGGACTCCGATGGCGAGGTCGCCGCGGAGATAGCTCCCGGTCAGCGAACGCGGGGCCTTCAGGATGGTCTCCAGGGGGCCGGCCGCCACCACCTCCCCTCCCCGGGCGCCGGCCCCCGGGCCCAGGTCGACGATGAAGTCGGCCTCCCGGATGGTCGCCTCGTCGTGCTCGACCACGATGATGGTGTTCCTAAGGTCGCGCAGGCGCTTCAGCGTCGCGAGGAGGCGGGCATTGTCGCGCTGGTGGAGGCCGATCGAGGGCTCGTCGAGGACGTAGAGAACGCCGGTCAGCCCCGAGCCGATCTGGGTGGCGAGCCGGATCCGCTGGGCCTCGCCCCCCGAGAGCGTCCCCGACCCGCGATCGAGCGTCAGGTAGGAGAGGCCGACGTTCCGGAGAAAGCTCAGGCGCTCCCGGACCTCCTTCAGGACCTCCCGGGCGATCCCGGCCTCCTTCTCCGGGAGCTTCAGCCCGGCGAAGAAATCGAGGGCGGAGGCGACGGAGAGGGCGGTCGCCTCCCGGATGTTCTTCCCCCCGACCGTGACCGCGAGCGACTCCGGCTTGAGGCGGGCGCCTCGGCAGTCCGGGCAGGGCTTGAGGCGGACATACTTCTGGTAGACCTCCTCCCGCACGTAATCCGAGTCGGTCTCGCGGTAGCGCCGCTCGAGCTGGGGGATCACCCCCTCGTAGGGCGCCTCCTTGACCACGAAGTGGTCGCCCCGCTCCCACTCCAGCTTGATTTCCCGGTCTCCGGACCCGTAGAGGATGATCCGCTGCTGGTCGGCGGAAAGCTCGCGGAAGGGGCGGTTGAGGTCGATCCCGTATTCCCGGGCGACCGCCGCAAGCCAGGCGTTGTAGTAGCGGGAGGCCGCCCACTTCCAGCGGCGGCGGCGGGTGGTGATCGGATCGCGCCAGGGCTCGATCGCGCCCTCCCGGAGGGAACGCGAGCGGTCGGGGACGACCAGGTCGGGGTCCATCTCCATCTTCGTCCCCAGCCCGGAGCAGGTGGGGCAGGCGCCGTAGGGGCTGTTGAACGAGAACATCCGCGGGCTCATCTCCTCCAGGCCGATCCCGCAGACCGGGCAGGAGAAGTTCTGGCTGAAGATCAATTCCTTCCCCACGGGGGGGCCGCAGTGGACGATGACGAGGCCGCCGGAGAGCTTCCCGGCGGTCTCGACCGAGTCGGTCAGGCGCTCTGCGATCTCGGGACCGACGGCCAGGCGGTCGACCACCGCCTCCAGGTCATGCTGCTTGTTCTTGTCCAGGGCGATCTCCTCCTCCAACCCCTTCACCTCGCCGTCGACCCGGACGCGCACGAAGCCCTGGCGGCGGATCCCGGAGAGGGCCTCGCGGTGGGCCCCCTTCCTCCCCCGGACCAGGGGGGCGAGGATCTGGATCCTCGTCCCGGCCGGGAGGGCGAGCACGCGGTCGACGATCTCCTGGACGGTCTGGCGGGCGATCTCCCTCCCGCAGGCGGGGCAGTGGGGGACGCCCACCCGGGCGTAAAGGAGGCGGAGGTAGTCGTAGATCTCGGTCACCGTCCCCACGGTGGAGCGGGGGGAGGAGGCGGCCTTGCGCTGCTCGATCGCGATGGCCGGCGAGAGCCCCTCGATCGACTCCACCTCCGGCTTCTGCATCTGCTCGAGGAACTGGCGGGCGTAGGCGGAGAGGGACTCCACGTAGCGGCGCTGCCCCTCGGCGTAGATGGTGTCGAAGGCGAGCGAGGACTTCCCGGATCCGGAGAGGCCGGTGATCACCACCAGCCGATCCCGGGGGAGGACGAGGTCGATCCCCTTCAGGTTGTGCTGGCGGGCGCCGCGGATGACGATGGAGCCGGAGGATGGGTTGGGCGTGGCCACTGTTCGCTAACTATAGGACAAGGACATCAGAGACAGCAAGGACATCAGGGACGTCCCGCCCCCGATCATTTATCCCTGCTGTCCTTGATGTCCTTGCCGTCCTTGGCGCCCCTGCTCTCTTGTCCGTTCTGAAAGCTCATCGCGGCCAAGACACCACTCCCCGAGACGATCCCCGCGGCCAGGAACATCGGCGGATAGCCCGCCCCTTCCGCGAGCGGCCCCCAGAGCCAGGCGGCGGCGCCAAGTCCGAAGTCGAAAGCGGCGGTGAAGAGGCCGTTGGCGGTCCCCCGCCGGCAGACCGACATCTTCCGGACCGTGAGCGCGTTGAGGGCGGGATAGAGGAAGCAGTGGGCGAGTCCGCCGAGGAATGCGGAGAGGAGGAGGACGGCGACGGAGCTCATCAAGGCGAGGAGCGCCGTGGACGCCCCGAAGACGAGAAGGCCCGGGATAACGATCCGCCCCGGCCCCCGCCGGTCGGCCAGGGACCCGGCCAAGAAGCGGAAGACCGCCGTGGTCAGCGAGTAGACCAGAGAATAGAGCCCGATCGATCCGATCCGGCGCTTCAGGCAGTAGTCGGCGAGGAAGGAGACGGCGGCTCCCCGGGAGGCGGCGAAGGCGACCGTGGCCACAAGGACGAGGAGGACGGCGCGGTTGGAGACGCCCTCCCCGGCCGGGATCGCCGTCTCGCAGAAGGCCGGGCGGCGGCTCTCCTTCATGCTCGCCGCGGCGGAGGCCGCGGCGAGGGAAATGAGACCACCCGCTATGAAGACCGCCCGGAAATCGCCGGAGGCGCCGCCCAGGGCTTCCGCGAGGAGGGGGCCGAGGGCGAGGGCGAGGAGGCCGGCGATGCCGAAGTTGCCGAGCCCCTCGGCCAGGCGCTCGGGGGGTGAATGGTCGGAGACGATGGTGAAGAGTACGGAGAAGTAGCCGCCGTAGGCGACGCCCAGGAGAAGGCGGAGGGCCACCGGCCACCAGCCGGCGTCGCGGACGGTCAGGAAGAGGAACATCGCCGCGGCGTTCAGGAAGGCGCAGAGGAGGAGGATCTTCTTCCGCCCCGAGCGGTCCATCGCGGGCCCGAGGGCGAGACGGGAGAGGACCGCCGCGGCGGGGGTAGCCCCCATGATCAGTCCGATCGCGAGCGGGTCCCCTCCCAGCTTTTCGATCAGGATCGGGAGGGGGAAGAGCATCCCCCAGGTGAGGTAGAGGAGGAAGAAGACCGCGGTCGCCTTGAAGAACTCGGCGGTGTAGAGGGGGGGCTTGTCGTAAGATTTCTGCACGGAGCAAGCTCTTCCGGGAAGATACGCATGGTCGATGGGTCAGGGTTAGGATATTGGTCTGGTAAATGGGTTAGGTCTTTGGTGCGGCTCACCCCCGGCCGAGCCGATCCCCTCGACCTAACCCATTTACCAGACCCACTTCCTGACCCTTACCCATTTACCCTCGGTTCTAGCCTTACAGATTGGGAGACCCGCAGAATAAGCTGCGAGCGGTCGCCGTCGTCACCCGCGCCGCCTCTTCCTCGGACACACCCTTGAGCGCGGCCAGCGCCTTAAGCGAGCGGAGGACGTCGACCGGCTCGGTCGGTATCCTCTCCTCCCCCGCCCTTCTCGGGACCGGGCAATCCGTCTCCAGGACGATCCGGTCCAGCGGGGCGAGCGCGAGGGAGGCACGGTGGGGCGGCGACCCTTCGGCGGCGGGAGAGGCGGAGACGAAATGGCCACAGCGGAGGAGGTCCTCGAGAACTTCGGGCGGGCCGGAGTACCAGTGGAAGACGGCCCGCTTGACGCCCGACTCCTTCACCAGCTCCAGGCAGTCCGCCCAGGCGCCCCGGCTGTGGATGACCGGGGCGAGCGAGAAGCGGCGGGCGAGGGCGAGCATCTCCGCGAAGACGCGCCGCTGGAGGGTGCGGACAGGGCCGGGGGAGCGGGCGGCAGGGATCCAGTAGTCCATTCCGATCTCGCCGATGGCGGCGAGATCGGGATGATGGATCTCGATCAGCGATACTACCCGACCCAATTCATCCTCCGAGACCGCGCTGGGATACAGGCCGAAAGCGGGCAGGATCCGCGGCGCCGAGAACGCCCGCGAGATTTCCCAGACGCGGCGGCAGGCGGCGGAGGAGACGGAGACGGCCACGACCGCCTCCACGGAGGAAGCGGCGGCGCGGCCGAGCGCGCCGGGAAGGTCGGCAAGGTCTTCGAGATGGGCATGGCAGTCCCAGACGATCATATAGGTCCTATAGGCCTTATAGGTCCTATAGGACCTATAAGGCCTCCCGCGCCGCCTCCAGCTTGAGGCGGATGCGGGAGCGGCCATTATACGTGTCCCGCTCCGGGCGGTAAACCAGGTCGAGGCGGTCGCCGGAGATGCCGGCGAAGTCTTCCGCCATCCTCCACCCCACCGCCGGGAAAGAGCGCCCGTTCTGCTCGACGCGGAGGTTGACGTGGTCGCCGGCCCTCCCGAACGCCCGGGGCGGATCGAGGAGACGAACGCCGCGGGTCCCGAAGAGCGGGCGCGGATTGCCCATCCCGCAGGGCTCGAAAAGGTCGAGGGAGTCGAGGAGGGCGCCGTCGATCTCGGAGAAATCCAGGGCGGCGTCGAAGCGCAGCGGCGGTCCGGCATATCCTTCCCCCAGGGCCTCCCGGGCGAGCCGGTCCAGCGCCTCCCGGAGCTCCGCGATCCGCCCCCGGGCAACGGAAAGCCCCGCCGCCTGCGTGTGGCCGCCGAACTTGGTGAGCAGGGACGCGCAGGCGGAGAGGGCCGAGAAAAGATCGAAGCCGGGGACGGAGCGCCCGGAGCCGGTCCCCGTCTCCCCCTCCAGGGCGATCACCACCGTCGGGCGCCCGTAGGCCTCGAGCAGCTTGGAGGCGACGATCCCCGCCACTCCCTTCGACCACCCCTCCCCCTCCACCACGAGCACCCCCTTCAGATATTTCTCCGGGGCGAACCCGATCATCTCCTCGGCCTCGGCGAAGATCCGGTCCTGGAGGGAGCGGCGCTCCTGGTTCATCCGGTTGAGCCCTGCGGCGATCCGGGCGATCTCGGCCGGGTCGTTCGACCGGAAAAGCGCCCGCCCCAGCTCGGGGCGGCCGAGGCGGCCGGCGGCGTTCAGCCGCGGGCCGACCTGGAAAGCGAGGTGGGAGGCGGTGAGGGAGGAGGGATCGATCCCGGCGGCGCCGAGGAGGGCGGTGAAGGCGGGGTCTTCGGCCCGGCGCAGATACTGGAGGCCGAGCGATACGAAGACGCGGTTCTCGTCGAGAAGAGGGACGACGTCGGCCACCGTCCCCGCCGCCGCCAGCCCCCAGAGCCTCTCCCAGGGGAGAGGGACCTTCCAGCGCTCGGCCCCGGCCTCAAGGAACTTGATCACCACCCCCACCGCGGCGAGATCGGGGAAGGGGTAGGCGGAGTCGGCCCGGGCGGGGTTGACCACGGCCAGGGCCGGGGGGAGGCTACCCTTCGGCCGGTGGTGGTCGAGGACGATGACGTCCACTCCCAGGGCCGCGGCGCGGCGGATCGCGGCGGCGGCCTCGGTGCCGCAGTCCAGGGCGACCAGAAGCGTCGCCCCGGCGGCGGAGGCGCGGTCGGCGGCGGACTCCCCCATTCCGTAGCCCTCCCGGAGGCGGTCGGGCTGATGGACGTCGAAGGGAAGGCCGGCGGCGGAGAGAGCCGCCGCCAGGGCGGAGACGGAGGTCACGCCGTCAACGTCGTAGTCGCCGAAGACGAAGACCTTCTCCTTCTCCCGGATGGCCCGGGACAGGCGATCCACCGCCTTCTCCATGTCCGGGAGGAGGGCGGGGTCATGAAGGTAGGACTTCTTGGGCAGAAGGAAGCGCCGGGCGCGGTCGGGATCGGCGTAGCCCCGGGCGGCGAGGACGACCGCGACGGGGAGCGGGAGATCGATCTCCCGGGCGAGAAGTTTCGCCGCGCGGGGATCGTGCGACCGGATGGTCCAGGTCATAGCAGTGATCAGTAATCAGTGATCAGTGATCAGCAACCGATAGCCGCCACTGATCACTGATTACTGATCACTGATTACTCTCATATGCAACGTCCAACCTCAATCCCAACATTCCTCACGGCGTGGGGGTTGGCGTGGGACTCGGGACCGGGGCCAGGGCGATGTTGAGATCCGTGATCCACGTCTCGCATTGCCAGGAGGCGTAGGCGAAACCGTTCTGGTAACCCTCGAAACTCGCTTCCAACGTCACTTCCCCCGGAGGATGGGTGTCGTAGGTCGAGTAGGAATACGCTCCGGAGGCGGCGGTGAAGGTGACATCGGTCTCGGCGTCGGAAAATTCGATGGTGACCTGAGCCCCGACCAGGGGGAAGGCCGTGGTTCCGTCGCTGACCACGCCGGAGACATGGAAGTCGCAGCTAGTCGAGGGGGTCGGAACGGGAGGAGGCGGCGTGGGAGTGAACGGCGAAGGCGTCGGCGTGAGCGGAGTCGGCGGCGGCGGCGTGATGGGAGTCGGCGGAGGTGAGAGTGTCGGCGAAGGCGTCGGCGTCGGGGTGAGCGGAGTCGGAGAAGGCGTGGGCGTAAGCGGAGTCGGCGAAGGGGAAAGCGTCGGCGCGGGAGAGGGGGTCGGCGTTGGCGAGGGGGTCGGCGTCGGAGAGCTGGTCGGCGTCGGCGAAGGGGAAGGAGTGGGCGAGGGGGCGGGCGTGGGCGTGGGCGTGACCGGCCAGGGCACGCGGGCGGCGACCGGGAGGTCCCCGGTGGAACCGAGATAGGCCCGGGTCACGTCCTTCACCGACCAGAGTCCATAGCTCGGCCGGTAGACGCTGATCTCTTCCTTGCCGTCGCCGTTGGAGTCGGCCGGACGCGGGATGTCGTTCGCGTTCCCGAAATAGGCCCGGGTCCAGTCGCGGATCGCCCACAGCCCCGAGCTCGGACGGAAGACCGCCGGCGACCACTCCCCCCTTCCCTGGTAGCCCGCGGGGACGGGGAGATCGGCGGAGGCGCCGAAGTAGAATCGGGTGAAATCGCGGAGCGACCAGAGGCCGGTCGAGGGGCGGAAGATCCCCGGCACCTTGGCCCGACCGGAGTAGTAGCCCGAAACCGGCGCGTCGCCGGACCCGCCCAGATAGACGCGGGTGAGGTCGGCGATCGCCCAGAGGCCGGAGGCGGGGCGGAAGAGGGCGAGGTCGCAGGACCCGTCGCCATCGTAATCTCCGGGCACGGCCTGGTCGGCGGACTGTCCGAAGTAGCGCCGGGTCAACCCGGCGACCGCCCAGTAGCCGTAGGCCGGGCGGTAGAGGGCGATCTCGGTCACCCCGTCGCCGTCGTAGTCGCCGCAGACCGGCTGGTCCCGCGGCCCGCCGAGGTAGAAGCGGGTGATCCCCGCGATCGACCAGAGGCCGGAGGCGGGGCGAAAGACGCCGGCGTCGGAGGTCCCGTCCCCGTTGTAATCGCCCGAATCGAGCGGGAGGTAGGCGGGCGTGGCGGTGGGCGAGGGCGAGGGGGTGGGGGTAAGCCCGCCGGTGATCCCGGAGGCCTGGTTGGAGTAGCGCCGCTCGTAGCTCGCGGAGTAGCCGTTGTAGGAGTGCACCTTCTTCGCCGAGACCCGGTAGAAGTAGGTCTTCCCCGGCGTGAGGCCCTGGTCGGTATACTGGGAGGAGGCGACGTTGGAATCGTTGACGCGGCGGTAGATCCCGGTCGCGTCGCAGCCGGGGTTGGCGGGTCCGGTCCCCGCGCCGGGGTCGCCGTTGTTGATCTCGGAGCGGAAGACATCGTAGCCCGAGGCCCCCGTGACGTCGTCCCAGTCCAGGCTGATCCAGGTGTGGTTGTAGCCCGTCACCCTTAAGTTCTGGGGGATGGCGGGGGGGGCCGACCAGAGGTCGCCGGAGCGGCCGGGGGTGGAGCTCTCGTTGACATAAGCCCTCTCCCGGACGATGTCGTAGTTCCCCTGGTCGTCGCACTTGACCAGGACCGTCCCGTCCAGGTCGTTCCGGTAGACGATCGAGTCCACCGCGTTGATTCGGTCGAGGGCTTCCTCGTTGGGATGGCCGGAATCGCTGTCGTAGCCGATCGGGACGACGGTGTAGAAGGGCTGCATCCGTTCGAGGAAGGGGGAGCTGTTCGATCCGCCGGAGCAATGGTGGTGGGCCTTGAAGATGTCGGTCAGGGCCAGGGCGGAGGAGGCGCCGGGGAAGCTGTGGGGCGTGGTCCCGTCGAGTATCCACTCCTCGGTCTCGGGGGAGTATTCCCCGCCCGAGGTGGCGTCGCCCCCGAAGAGGAAGGACGATCCGCCGCAGTCGATCCGGATGATCAGGGACCACACGTTTTCGTCCCCGCCCGGGTAGCCCTTCTTGGCGGCGAGGACCCGGGCCGAGACGTAGGGGTCCCAGCCGGGACCGACATTGGTGAGCGGGCCGCTCAAGTAGTTGGAGGCGGTGACGCTGAAGAAGCTCGTCCCCTGGCCCTGGAGCTCCGAGATCATGGAGAAATAGTTGGTCCCGCTTTTCCACCGGACGTTCTCGTAGTAGTTGAGGACCCGGTAGCGCCGGGAGGCCATGTACAGCCCGTTGTAGTGATCGTCGTGGGTGTGGCTCAAAAGCATGTGATCGATCGTCCCGCCGGCGCCGATCTTGCCGTCCAGGAACTTGGCCAGGGGGCTGTAGCTGGACGTATCCCCCCCGCCGTCGACGAGAAGGTTCGTGTCGTCGGCGGTGTCGAGATCGCCGTCCGGTCCGGGGAACTCGAGATAAGCGGCGTCGCCGTATTTCCCGCTGTCTCCCACCGCCACCCACTGGACGTAGTAGGCGCGCATATAGTGGGACTGGGCAAAGGCGAGCGGAGCGTTGAGCAGGAAGGCCAGGACCGTCAGGGCGGCGGTTCGGGTCATGAGAGGAGTCTCCTTTGCAGGATGCCGAAGGCCAGCATCAGTTTTTGGGACGGGTAGAAGAGGACATCGAAAACGTCGAAGCCGCCCCCGAGCGAGGAGGAGAGGGCGAGGAGGGCGATCAGGAGGAGGAAGCCGTGGCGCTGGAGGCGGAGAAATCCCCCCTTCCAGGCGGCGGGGAGGAAGTGGAAGAGGACCCAGGAGCCGTCGAGCGGGGGAAGAGGGAGGAGGTTGAAATTGAAGAGGATGAGGTTGATCGCGACCGCGCTGTTCAGGAGGACGATCCCGGCCGCGAGCGTCGCCGAATCCGCCTCCCGGTTGAGGGCCGCCGCCAGGAGGGCGAGGAGGGCGGCGGCGAGGGCGAGGAGGAAGTTGGAGAAGGGCCCGGCCAGCGTCACCTTGAGATGGTCGCGCTCCCCGCCGCGGAGAAGTTGGGGGTTGACCGGGACGGGGCGAGCGGAGGCGATGAAGAACCCCAGCCTCGAGATCAGGCAGAGGGCGGGGAGAAGGATGGTGGAGAAGAGCTCGATGTGCGGCAGCGGGTTCAAGGTCAGCCGCCCGGCGTCCCGGGCGGTGGGGTCGCCGCAGCGCAGCGCCACCCAGCCGTGGGCGACCTCGTGCACGATCACCGAGAAGAGGAGGATGGGCAAGGCGAGTATGAGATGTGGCATGGCGGATTGCCGCAATACGCGTTTTACAGGTTCCGGTCGGTTTTTAAAGATACCATACCTGGATTTTGCCCGCTCGCCATCTTTCCGTAGGCGCCAAGATTCATGTCCGCGCGCCCGGGGGGGATAGCGCGCGGGCCTTCAAGGCCCGCGCCTACGGATCGCCGCGGCCGGCGATCGCAAGCTTCTCGTCAAAGCGCTCGAGGCGGCGGGCGGCGTCGTCGTAGCGGGAGCGCGCGTTCGTGAGGTGCGTTCCCACGGTCGCGAAATCCTCCCGGAAGCGGCCGAAGTCCCCGCGCAGGCGGTCGAGGAGGGCGACGACCTCCCGGGCGGACTTCTCGACCGCGAGCCCCTTCAGCCCCAGCACGATCACCTGCAGGTAGGCGAAGAAGGAACTGGGGGAGACCGGGATCACCCGCTTCGCGAGGGCGTGCTGATAGATCCCCCCCTCCTCCCCCGCCTCCTCGTCCCGGACGATCAGCTCGTAGTAGACGGACTCGGCCGGGATGTACATCAGGGCGAAATCGAAGGTCCCCTCGTCGGGGAGGATGTATTTCATGGCGATGGCCTCGACGTGCTTCTTCACGTCCCGGACGAAGGCCTTCTTCCCGCCGGCGCGCGCCGCCTCCTCCGGGACCTCAAGGAGGCGGCGGAAGTTCTCCAGGGGGAACTTGGAGTCCACCGGGACCAGCCTCTCCCCGATCCGGATCGCCGCGTCCACTGTCTCCCCGCTTAGAAAACGGTGCTGGAGGGCGAAGGCGGACGGGGGAAGGACCTCCGAGAGGAGGTCGCCCAGGATGAGCTCGCCCAACCCCCCCCGGAACTTGGGCGCCCGGAGCAGCTTCTCCAGTCCCGAGATGTCGCGGGCGGCCTCGAAGACCTTCTGGGTGGCCTCCGAGACCTTCCCCAGCCCCTCGCTGACCACGGCGATCGAGCGGCCGATGTCCCCGGTGGTCGTCTGGAGCTGGCGGTTCACGCCCTCGAGACGACGGTCCAGTCGTTCGGAGAGCTGTCCGAGCTGCTCCTGCATCAGGCTTAAGCCCCGGCCGTCCTCCTGGAGGCGGCGAAGATCCGCGAGCTTCCGGTCGGAGCGGACGGCCAGATAGACGATCACTCCCAGAAGGAGCAGAAAAGCGGCGGCGGCGATTATTTCCACGGATACCTTCCTTTCGCTTCTCCCCCTGGCCGCGCGGACATTAATGTCCGCGCCTACGGATCACCACGTTCGCCGGCCATAGCCGCGGACATTCATGTCCGCGGGCCCGGGGAGCCGGCGCGCGGGCCTTCAAGGCCCGCGCCTACGGATCGCCCACCGGTTGGCCGCCCGGAGACGCCCGGATGAATAGGTAAACCCTCTCGCCCGACTCCTCAAAGACGGCGGCCGGGGCGAAGCGCCCCTCCAGGAAGCGGAGGACCCGCGGGTCGGTCCAGAGGCGGTCCTCCTGGAGAACGAGGAGGGCGAGCCGATCCTCCTTCTCCAGCGCCGAGAGCGTCTCCTCGATCGACGCCAGTCCGGAGAGGAAGCGCATGGGGTTGGTGTCCACCATCCCCAGGGCGAGCTCGCGGCCGCTCAGGAGGGCGAGGAGGGGGGCGCAGGTGACCTGGCCGAAGATGACCTCGTCCGGCCCGCAGTTCTTACCGATCAGGTCGAGGCAGGCGGAGAGGTTCTGGAAATCGGTCCCGCGCTCGTGGACGAGGTAGCGGCGAACGGAGTCCGCGGAGGCGAGGGCGACGGCGATCCCTATCCCCGCGGCGGCCAGGCGCCGCGCCCAGGGCCGAAGGGCCCGGCGGACGACCCCCTCCAGCCCCGCCGCCCCGATCCAGGAAAGAAACGGCAGGGGGAGCATGAAGTACTGGGTGAAGAGCGGGTTCAGCCCGCAGAGGATGGCGAAGTATCCGGCGCCGGCGGCCAGGACCGTCCATCCCTTGGCCTCCTTCTTTTCCCAGACATAGAGGAAGGGAGCGAAGAAGAGGGGGAGGTTGCGCCGGATCACCCGGATGATCACGTCGGCCACGGCCTCCTGGCCGGGCGGCTTTCGGAAGTGATAGAGGAAGACCGGGTTGAGATAGTCGCCCCGGAAGAGGAGAAGGAGGGCGCCGTTGACCGGGAGGAAGACGGCGGCGAAGCCGAGAAGGAAGCGGGCCAGCGGCCGCTTGCCTCCCCCCCGGAGGAGATAATAAGCGCCGGCCGCCGCCCCCCAGGGCAGGGCGTAGAGGCCGACCAGCGCGCCCAGCCCCCAGAAGATCCCCGCCGCGAGCGGCCTCTCCTCGAGAAAGAAGTAGAGCGACATCATCAGAAGAGCGCCGGTCAGGGAGAGTCCGAAGGGGTGGCTCGAGATCTTGAGGAACTCGTAGTCGAAGAGGAAGAGGGCGAGGAAGGCGACCCCCGCCCCCGCCCGGCCGATCTTCCAGAAGCGGTGGTAGAGGAAGGCGGCGGCGATCAGGGGGGGGAGAACTGCGGTGAGCTTGAAGAGGAGGAGCTGGAAGCCGAAGAGGGCGTAGATGGCGGCGAGGAGGAGAAGCTCCAGCGGGGGGTGGGCGAAGAAAAAGTCCCGGTAGAAGACCTTCCCCCCGGCCATCAGCTTGGCCATGTAGAAATAGGCGTTCTCGTCCCCGCTCGCCGTGTAGTGGATGGCGTACGACTTGGCCCAGAGGTATCCCGAGGCGAAGAGGAGGAAGAGAAGCCATTTCAGGAGACGGCGCATGGGCATGTCCAACCTAGTGGGCTGTCCCGGAAGTAACCTTACATGATTCCGGTCATTGCGAGAACCCCGAGCTTAAGCGAAGGGGACAAAGCAATCTCTTGGCATACAATGTAGGGCGCATCATCCTAAAAAAAATGGCCCTTCCCGCAACGGCGGGAAGGGCCATTTTTTTTAGCTTAGAAGCTGACCAGGAGCTCCGCCCGGATCTCGAAAACGTCGTCCGGATCGAAGAGGTCGGTCTTGTACGCGTCGCCCGGCTTGAACCAGGCGAAGACCAGCTGCGTGGAGAGGTCCTCGCTGTAGTCGTACTCGGCGATGGCGTCCAGTTCCATCCCCAGATCGTTGTCCTCCCCGTCGGTCGGCCACATCACGCCGCCCTTGTCCTTACCGGGGTCGCCCATGGACATGACCGTTTCCTCGTTCTGCATGTAGTAGAAGAGGTCGAGGATCAGGGTGAAGTCCTCGGAGGGGACCATCGAGAGCTGCCCGTTCAAAATCCCGATGTTGGAGACCAGCGGCGAGTAGGCGTAGCCGTAGTAGGTGTTGTTGAAGAGCGGGTTGAAGAACTTGTAGTCGTCCGCGTCGTCGCCGTCGTCGCCCGAGCCGAAGGTGTAGGAGAGGGCCAGGGCCGGCTCCCAGGTCACGTCGAAGACGTAGACCGCGCCCAGGTCGAAGCCGAAAGCCTTGATGTCGGCGTCCTCGTCCGATCCCGCGGCCTGGTAGGAGCCCAGCTCGTAGCAGAACTCGCCCCAGAGGTCGAGGGCCTCGACCGGGGAGGCGTCGGCGCGGATGCCCACCGCCACCGGGGCGTCCTTGTCCTCGCCGCCCACGAGGTCCTCGTCGTTGATCGCGTCCCGGATGCCGAAGACGTAGCCTTCCAGGGACCAGAGGTCCTCCTGGTAGTTGAAGTTCACCCCGAAGAGGTCCTCGTCATCGGCGCCCTTGCCCCAGCCGCCGGTGATCGCCTGGTCGGACTCGGTGAGGCGGGAGTAGAGAAGGTCGATCGTCCAGGGGAAGAAATCGAAGATCGCCCGGACGGCGTCGAACCGGTAGCGCCAGTCGCGGCTGGAGATGAGGAAGCCCCGCCCGTACTGGAGATACTGCCGCCCGAACTTGACGGTGAGCGGGCTGTAGAAGATCTCGCTGATCTGAAGATAGGCCTCGGCGATGTCGACGTCCCACTCGTTGTCCTCTTTGACCCAGCGGTCCCCGATCACCGCGCCGGAGGAGTCGGTCACCGTCTCCTTGTGGGCGACGTACTGCCCCCAGACCCCGTCCGCCTCCACGGTGGCCACCGCCCACACGTTGTCGGTGAGGTCGGCCTCCGCGGAAACCCGGGAGAGCTGGCGGATGTAGAAATCGTCGTCGTCGGCGTCGCTGGTCAGGTCGTAGAGGTTCTTGGTGTAGTAGAACCGGGTCCGGATGTCCCCCCCCAAGCGGACGTTCTGGACCTCGGCCTTGAGGTCCCGGCCCAGGGCGAAGATCGCCGCCAAGGCCAGGATGGCCAGCACCAGTCTTTTCATCATCACAACCTCCTTCTTGTCGTTTCCGTTCCGGTCGCGCATAAGTACAACGCGCCGAAGGTATCAAGGGGGGTCAACCCCGTCAAGCCAAAAATGCCTGCCGCCGTAAGGCCTCAGCAGCGCGGTGAGGGCCCGCGCCCCGAATTATTTTCGGGGCGCTTTGGAGTGCGGCGGCACGACGCCGCTTTAGTACCGCGGGGAAGCGTTGGAGCGACTCAAAGCGGCGTCGTGCCGCCGCACTCCGAAAGCGCAATCCTTGGGGATAGGGCGGAAGGCGCAAGAGGTGGCATCGTCTCCTCGATTTCGATCGGGCTAGGCCCCCACCGCGCTGCTGAGGCCTTACGGCGTCGGGACCGGCGGGGAGGCAGCGGGCCTTGCGCTCAGGCGCGCCGCGGCCTCCCGGGCCGAGGCGGCGAACGCGCTCTGCGGATACTGGCTGACGATCAGGCCGTAGGTGATCTGGGCTTCGGAGGGCGATCCCAGGGCGTTCTGAATCCGGGCGGCGTTGAAAAGCGCCTCCGCTCCCAGCGAGGAGCCGGGGTATTTCCCCTCGACGAGGCGGTAGGCGTCGAGCGCTTCCGGAAGCTGCCCCAAGGCCTCCTGGCAGTAGCCGAGCCCCATCTGGGCGAAGGCGGCCGACTCGTGCTCGGGGTAGGATTCGACGAAACGGCGATAGCGTCCCTGGGCGGCCTCATACTGCCCCTGGCGGAAGAGGAAGTCGGCCAGCGAGAGGAGGGCCAGGGGGGCGGCCTCGCTAGCCGGGTATTTCTCCACGATCGCCTCCAATTCCGCGGCGCTGCGGGCGCTGTTGAGGAGGCGGGAAGCCTCGGCCTGGCCGGCGGAGCGGCGGTAGAGGAAGAGCGCGACAAGCAGGATCAGGACGAGCAGGGACGCCCCGGCGGCGATATAGGCCCGGGAATGGGTCTGGAAGTGGGCGGCGCTGGAGGAGACCGCGTCCACCAGTCCGTCATGCTGGAGTTCTTTGCGGGTCAGTTTGTCCATCTTTTTGCTCCGCGGCTTTTTGCTCCGCCAAAATCCGCGGAGCAAAAAGGAGTTCGCCGTCTCTGTTGGCTCGGGGAAGATGACCCCTAGCCCGAGAAGAGCCGCTTCCCGTGGGAACAGGCTATGGGTGGGGAAATATAATACATCTTCGGCGAATTTCAATTAAATAATGGGCCTCCTCCGGAGGCCTATTATTTAATTGACGGAGTAGGCCAGGAAGGCCTCCCGCCGGCGGGGGTCGGGGTCGCTCGACTCGACCTCCCGGTGCAGAAGGCGGAACCTTTTCAGGTCCTGGGGCTTGTAAAGAAGCTGGAAAAGGGCGGTCTTCTCCAGCTGGGCGATCTTGGCGATGCCTGCCTGTTGCGGCTGGTAGATGATATCGGGGGAGAAGGAGTATTGGAACTCCCCGGTCGTGGGGTTGTAGGCCATCAAGCGGAAGTACTTGGTGGAGATCAGGATATACCGGACGCCGTGGGCGAGGAGGGAGAGGGCCGCCTCCTCCTCGCTCTGCCAGTAAAGGCGGGGGAGTTCGAAATCGATGTGGTGGGGGGAGAAGATCGAGGGGAGGCCCGAGATCGACTCGGCCAGATAGCCGTCGCTCCAGGGGACCATGATCTTGCCCGTCCGGGGGGCGTTGGCCTCTAGCCAGCGGTAGATCCGGTATTCCGCCTCGCTGGACTTGGGAGTCTGGTTCATCGAGGGGATGACGGTGGCGAAGAGAAAGCAGGCGGCAGCGATCCCCCAGTAGAAGGGCCGGCTGGCCTCGCCGCGGCGCGGGAAGGCGAGGAGGAAGATCAGGCCCCCGACCGCCGGGGGGAGGAGGAGATAGAGGTTATTCCAGAGGAAGCCGATCGTCCCCTTGAGCCCGCTCCCCGCCACCGCCGGAGTCTTCCCCGCGAGGAGGTCGGCGTAGACGGCCGCGACCGCGAGGAGGGAGAGGGCGAGGAGTCCCCAGCCGAGAAGGAGGGAGAAGCGGACGGGATCCCGCCCGAACCAGCGGGCGGCTTCCTGGGCGCAAGGATCCCGGCTCTTCCGGGAGGGGAGCGGGCGGCGGAGGAAGGCTTCCAGGAGAAGGATGAGGGACGGGACGAGGAGGCAGGACTGGACCGTCCAGTACTTCCGGATGGAATCGAAGGCCGCCGCGTCCCCGGCCTGGCGGGCCCGCAATACCTTGAGCCCCAGGAGCGAGCCCAGGAGCAGCCAGAGGAGGCTCAAGGAGACGGAGAGGATCGACCCCCCCAGCTTCGTCCCCCGGCTGGGCCACTGGACGCAGAGATACAGCACCAGGGCGCCGACCGGGAAGATCACCGCGTACTCGGTCGAGTAGCGCCCTCCGAAGTAGCCGGTGACGAAGGCCAGCGCCGCCGCCACCGCCCAGTCGAAGGCGACCGACCAGTTGGCCAGGGCGAGCGCGGCCGCCCAGGCCGCGCCCATGGAGAGCGGCCGGGTCCCCCGGTCGGCGGCCAGCGCCGCCAGGAAACCGGCGAGGACCATCCCCCAGACCAGGACGTCCCGCTTGCGAAAAGCGATATAGAGGCCGACCGGGGCGAAGAAGATGAGGAAGTTGAAGCGGAGCCAGTAGTCGCCCTCGGAGGTGGCGAGCACGTCGCCCGAGCCCGCCTTGATCTGGGCCCGGACGTCCACTCCTCGCTCGGCCAGCGCCCGGTCGAAGGTGTACTCCTTGAAGGCGGGCATGACGTAAACGTGGAGGAGGACGAGCAGGACGGCGATCACGGCCAGGAAGGCCGCCAGGGGGATGAAATCCTTGAGCCTCCCCGCCGCCATCCCGATGCGGATCCACTGGAAGAGGGCGTAGTACAGGACCAAGGCGGCCGCGGCGACGATCAGGGAGTGGGGATGGAGGACCTTGAAGAGGAGGCAGGAGCCCAGGGTCACCAAGCCGAGGATTCCGAGGGATACCGCGGCGAAGGCGGCCAGGCGGCGGCGGGGGTCATCGCCCAGGAAGACGAGCACGCCGCGCCAGAGGAGGAAGATGACGATCGCGCCCACCGAGACGAAGACGGAGGGGCCCACGTTCTTGCCCAGGAAGATGCAGAGGGCGGAGAGGGCGGCATAGGCCGCCGCCCGCCATCCCTTGGTCCGGAAGGCCTGCGCCGCGCCGTAGACCGCCAGGATCAGGTAGGGCTCGGCGAAGATGTCGTGGGTCACGGTCCCCGCGCTGTTGAACATCGGGAGGACCATCGAGGTATAGATGACCCCGGCGAGCAGCCCGGTCTTGCGGTCGTGGAGGCGGGAGAGGAGGAAGCAGAAGAGCGCCCCGTTGACCGCGGAGCAGAAGGAGGATATAAAAAAGATGGAGTAAAGAAGGACCTCGCCGGAGAAGAGAAACCCCAGGACCTTCAGGATCCACCAGGAGGGGTCGAAGGCGGAGTAAAGGGCGAAAGTGCCCTTGGCCACCCCGTAGTAAAACCAGAGCTCGATTCCGGAGACCGTGTGCCAGCCCCAGCGATGGAAAAGGACGAGGCTCACGATCAGCCGCTCGCAGAGCCCGAAGAGGAAGACCCAGAGAACCGGCTTCCAGAGGGGCCCCGACTCCAGGGTTCCCCAGAACGGGCGCTTCGAGCCGGCCGTGTCCATGGGCGGGGATTGGCGCATATGTCGGATAGACCGCCGGCAGAGGCGGGACGTTCAAAGATGCTTTTCGACGCCCCGGCCGGGTTGCATCCCGGGGGCCGAGCGGATATACTATGCGGCGGGTCATGCTAGCAAAGCCGCTGCGGCCCGACAACGCCTAACTTGTTAAGCGGGAGAAACGCCCATGGTCAGAATGCTGATCGCCGTGGCCCTCGCCCTCTTCCTGGCGACGACCGTCCTTCCCTCGCCGCTCGCCGCCCAGGAGCAGACGACGCGCACTCTCAAGTGCTGGAAGTGCTCCGAATCCTTCACTGCCCCGAGCGAAGAGCGCCAGGGCAACTGCCCGAAATGCGGGGCCAAGTTCGTCCTCCCCCCGCCCACGCCCGTTCCCACCCCCTCCCTCCCGCCGGGCATGAAGCCGCCTCCCACTCCCCTCGTCGTCGCGCTCGACTACACGGAGGGGATGAAATACGTCGGCCAGACCAAGACCTTCACCGGTCCGATCGTGGGCTCCCATTTCTCCGAGAAGAGCGGGAACCTCTACCTGAACTTCGACCAGGACTACCGGAATAACATCTCGATCAAGATCGGCAAGGCCGACCTGTCCAAGTTTCCCCCCGACGCCGCCAGCTTTTACGAGGGGAAAACCGTCGTCGCCACCGGAAGGTTGGAAAAGGAGAAGAACTTCGTCCGCCTGGTGGTCACCGACCCCAAATACCTCGTGGTGTCCGAAGCCGGGGCCGCGGACGCCGGGGCGCCGGAGAGCCCGGCTCCCCCCGCCGATGCCGGGGCGGCGGCAGCTCCCGCCGCCGGGGCGGCGGCAACCCCCGCCGCCGGGGCGGCGGCAACTCCCCCGCCCGCGGCCGCTCCGGAAACCCCGGGAGCGGCCACGGCCGCGCCCGCCGCGCCCGAGGCGGAGACCGCCGTCACCGGCTTCCCCGCTCAATACGGCGGAGGAGCGCCCGCGCCCTCTCCGCGTTTCGCCCTTCCGGCGCCAACGCCAAGAAAGTTCTCATGGAGTTCGCAGCCGAGCAGCGATCGCCCTCATAAAAAGAAAGGGTCCCGAGGGCATAGTGGAGGGGGGGATAGTTCTTCTGACTGAGGAGGGCCCGCTCCCAGGCGGCCCGGGCCGCGGCGTTGTCGCCCAGCTTCCGGTGGGCCCAGCCGATCAGGGCGAGAACCCGCCCCATCCGGCGGCGGTTGTACCCCCCCGCCTCGAGCCCGGAGAACTCGGCGATCGCCTCCCGGTAGCGCTTCAGGGAGTAGAGGCAGAGGCCGCGGAAGTAGCGGGCGTCGAGGCGGGAAGGATCGGCCGCGGCGGAAGCGCCGAAGCGCTCGGCCGCCTCCGCGTAGCGGCGCGAACGGTAGCATTCCCGCCCTAAGCGGAACAGGCGCAGCGACCCGATCCGGGCGGCGAAGGCTACACTCCTCTCCTCCAGCCGCGCCGCGGGGAGCCAAGGCACTTGGAGGCTCTCGGCGACCGCTCCGGGATACTGCAGCATCACCTCCCCTTCCATCCGCTTCACCGGGAGGAGTTCCCGGACGGCGGCGAGGGGGGCGGCGACCGCCCGCGCCAGGTCCGGCTCGGATGAGCGCGGCACCCCCTCGAGCTTCCGGGCGATCTCCTTGAGGCCTGGGCGCTCCTCGAAATACGACCGGAGCGCCGCCGATCCCCGGACCGCCTCCTCGATCGTCGCTCCGGGGGGAATGAGCTCGAGGGCCCGCCCCGTCTCCTCCTCGTCCTCCCCCCGCGCCCCCGCCGCGTCGGCGAGGGCCTGGCGGCCCTCGATGACGTTCAGCCCGGCGGCGAAGACCGCCTCCCGCTCCGGGGCGAAATCCCCCGAGGCCTCAAGCGGCGGCAGGGCGTCGAGGTCGACCGAGCATTGCTCGGCCACCGCCCAGGCGTTGTCGCAGCAGGCAGCCGGCAATCCGAGCGCGCGCATCTCCTCCTCGCTCTTCACCCAGTACTCCCGGGAATCGATGGCGAAGGAGGTCGGGAAGCCGAAGCGGGTCTTGATCAGGGCGTCGTGCGCCGCCCAGTCCTCGGGACGGAAGTAGTGGCAGTCATTAGTGAGGACGGGCTTCAGCCCCTGACGGCGGGAGAGTTCGAGGAGGGCCGCGTTCGCCTTCTCCTCGTCCGCGATCCCGTGCCGGGCGACCTCGGGGTGGAGGTCGTCCCCGAAGATCTCCCGAAAGCGGCGATGCTCCTTCTCCATCTCCTCCCGTCCCCCGGTCAGGAATTTCTGGGGGATCGAGCCCCAGAAGCAGGCGCTGAGCGCGATCAGCCCCTCGTGGAAGCGCTCGAGGAGGGCGAAATCGACCAGGCCCCGGGACTCCCCGAAGTTGTTCTCGATCCAGGCGGCGTTGAGGAGGCGGACCAGGTTGAGGAAGCCGCGGTTGTCCTTGGCCAGAAGGACCAGGTGGTTCCGGTAGTCGTCGTGCCGGGCGATCGCCTCCGCCGCGGCGGCGACGAAGTAGACCTCGCATCCGATCACCGGCCGGATCCCGGCCGAGCGGCAGGCGCGGAAGAAGGGGTAGGCGAAAGCGATCTCCCCGTGGTCGGTGATGGCGACCGCGCGGAATCCCATCTCCGCCAGCCGCGGGACGTCCCGCTCCGGCGAGAGGAGGCTGTCGGAGTAGGAGCCGAAGAAATGGCAGTGGAGGTGGGCGAACATGGACCAGACGGCTGGTGGATGGGTCAGGGTCGGGATGTGGGTCTGGTATATGGGTTAGGGTAAGGTGGAGCACGCAAACCGCGAGCCAAGCTACCCCATCAACCTTACCCATCGACTAGACCCACTTCCTCTCCCCAACCCAACGACAGGTTCCCTATCAGCATCCGCTCATCGACCGCAAGCCGATGAATCAGGCGGTGACCATCTGTTTGGTGGTTTTAAAATGCACCTTGGCCGCCCGGACCAGGGACTCCATCCCCCACTTCCCGATCACGGCCCGTCCGGCGGCCAGCACCGGTTCGATCGCGTTCCCCTTGGGGAGGGGGACGCCGATCTCTTCGGAGAGCTTCTTCAGCCGCAGGAGAAACTCTCCCCGGGCCAGGACCGAGGCGGCCGCTACCGCCATGTCCGACTCCCCCCGGAACTGCTGGATCACCTCGATCGTCCTCCCCTTCTTCATCAACGCCCTCAAGACCAGGTCCTTGTGCCCGAACTGGTCGAGGACCGCCCGGGCGCAGGAGACCTTGGAGAGGAGGTTCTCGATCACCCGGGCGTGCCCCCAGGCCAAGAGCTGGTTCAGGTTCCCCATCGTGGCGTAGAGCTGGTTGTAGCGCTCGGGCCCGATCGCCACCACCGAGAAGAGGCAGTCGCGCCGGATCGTCCGCCTAAGCTCGATCGCCCGCCGGTCGGAGAGGGTTTTGCTGTCCCGGACGCCGAGGGCCTTGAGCTTCTTCTCCTGGGCATCGGTCAGGTAGACCCCAGCCACCACCAGCGGCCCGAAGTAGTCGCCCTTGCCGGACTCGTCCACGCCGATCCGGTTTCCCCCGGTCTTCTCCAGGAGATGCTCGTAGCCGAGCCGCGCCTCCTTGAGGATCTCCGGCTCCAGGACGAACTCTACGAATTCGCGGGTGCCCTTTCCCTGGACCAGGACCTTCCCCGAGCGGTAGGCCGCCACCGTGACGTCGCCGCGGGCGGCGGCGAAGACGGCGTGGGGCGGGGCGCTGAATGTGAAGGAGCGGGCCCGCAAGAGCGCCCGGAGCTCCTCCATCCGCCCGGCGTCGAGGGTGCAGCTGTAGGAGGTGAGGGGGCAGGAAGACATAATAGAAGTGAGAAGCGAGAAGTAAGAAGTGAGAAGTATAAAAAATAAAAAGTCGTTTCGGCGTTTGGAAGTCGCCCTCTCGGCCCGGTCGTCCTTACTTCCTACCTCTCACTTCGCACTTCTGACTTTCCTAGAGCGACCACAGGTACAGGAGCCTGGGCGGATGTGGCTCCAGGAGCCCCCCGATCCGCGCGAGTTCGCCCCGCGGGAAGAAGCGGGAAGAGGCGGCGCGGAAGAGATCGAGGAGGGTGCGGGTGCGGCGGTACTCGACCACCCCGGCCTCCGGCTCGCCGCAGAGTTCCCGGGCGGAGGCGATGGCGTCGGACTCGTAGCCCAACGCGTCCGCCAGATGGAGTTCGCAGGCCCGGGCCCCGGTGAAGATCCGACCGTCGGCGAGCGCGCGGACCTCCTCCTCGGGAAGGCCCCGCCCCTCCGCCACCACCCGGACGAAGCGGCCGAACATCTCGTCGACCGTCGCCTGCAGGCCGGCCCGCTCCGCCGCGGTCATCGGGCGGAAGGGAGAGAGGAGATCCTTCTGCTCGCCCGACTTGATCGTGACGTCGCTGACCCCCAGCCGGGTCAGCAGCCCTTCCACGTTCATGGTGTGCATGATCACGCCGATGTTCCCGGTGATCCCGGTGGGGTGGACGACGATCCGGTCGGCGGCGCAGGCGATGTAGTAGGCGCCGGAGGCGGCGAGGTCGCCGCAGAAGGCGACCGCCTTCTTCCCGGAGAGGGTGAAAGCGGCGACCTCGTGGTGAATGGCGTCGGAGGCGGTGATCCCGCCCCCGGGACTGTCGATCCGCAAGACCACCGCCTTGACCGCGGGGTCGGCGGCGGCCTTCCGTAGGGATTCCGTCACCCGGGCGACCATGTTCTCGCCCGCGAAGATCCCGTCCGGCTCGCCGAAGCCGATGAAACCCTCGATCGGGATGACGGCGATCTTGGCTTTCCCCGGGCCCGAGAGGCGGTGCTCGGCGATCCGGATCCGGTCCACGGCCGCTTCCTCGATCCCCGGCTCCTCCGGTGAGCGCAGGGCGACGTAGACTCCGGCGGCGAGGAGAACGATCAGGCCGAGGAAGAAAAAGAGGGCGCAGCCGAAGAGGACCCGCGGCCATCTCCGGCGCCGGGGCGGGTTCGCGGGGGGAGGCGTGTTCATGCGATCAATCCTCTTCGTCGCATTGAAGCGGCGCCGGCGCCGCTTCAATACGACGAAGAGACGTCCTTGGCCCGGATAATTTTTAGGCTGGCGCTGGCGCCGATCCGGGTGGCGCCGGCCGAGATCATCGCCTGGGCGTCCTCGAAGGTGCGCACGCCGCCCGAGGCCTTGACCCCCATCTCGGCCCCCACCGTCCGTCGCATCAGAGCGATGTCGGCCGCGGTGGCTCCGCCCTTGGCGAAGCCGGTCGAGGTCTTGACGAAGTCCGCGCCCGCGTCCCGGGAGAGCTCGCAGGCCTTGACCTTCTCTTCGTCGTTGAGGAGCGCGGTCTCCAGGATCACCTTGGTGAGCACCTGGGGACCGGCCGACCGGACCACGGCCCGGATGTCCTTCTCGACCCGGGAGTAATCCTTCGACTTGAGAGCCCCGATGTTGATCACCATGTCCGCCTCGGTGGCGCCGTTGGCGACGGCGTTGCGGGTCTCGTAGGCCTTGGTCTCGGAGGTGGTCGCCCCCAAGGGGAAGCCGATCACGGTGCAGACCTTCACCCCGCTCCGCCTCAGGAGCCGGGCGCAGAGGTCCACCCAGGTGGGATTGACGCAGACCGAGGCGAAGCCGTAGGTCGCCGCCTCCTGGCAGAGCACGCGCACCTCGTCCTCCCGGGCCTCGGGCTTGAGCAGGGTGTGGTCGATCATCGCGGCGATCGTTTTCTCCACGGCTCCGATCCCGGGGGCGGCGCTGATCCGGCTCGCGCCCGAGGCGATGAAACCGTCGACCACGTCCCGGCGCTTGACCACGCACTGCCCGCAGTGCGAACAGGCGATGCCCAGGGCGGAACAGCCGGTGGTCCCCGCTTGGCCTCCCGCGGCGGAGAGGGCGGAGACGACTTCCTTGGTCACGCGATCGATGAGGGCTTGGTTGTCCATATAATTTCCTTCGGAAATTTTGTTTGATCCCCGTCGTTTGGAATTTGCGATTTAAGATCCAAAATTTGAGATCTGAGATCTGAGATTTGAGATCTGAGATCTGAGATTTGAGATCTGAGATCCCCGATCTAACTCCGCCGGGAACGGCGCTCGATCTCCATCACCTTGTTCACCCTCCGCCAGTGGCGGCCGCCGGCGAATTCGGTGCCGAGCCAGATCTCGACGATCTCGGCGGCCAGCGCCTCTCCATGCGACTTCCCGCCCAGGGCGAGGACGTTGGCGTTGTTGTGCTCCCGGCTGGAGCGGGCGGTGGCCGCGTCCCAGCAGACCGAGGCCCTCACCCCCCGCACCTTGTTGGCGGCCATGGCGGAGGCCGTCCCGAAGGTGTCGATCATGATCCCCCGCTCGCAGTCGCCGGCGGCGACCAGGCGGCCGACCCGCTCGGCGAAGTCGGGGTAATCGCAGGCCTCCTCGGAGAATGTCCCCGCGTCGGTGACGAAATAGCCGGCCGCGGCGAGACGGCGGGAGAGGAAGTCCTTGAGACGGAAACCCCCGTGGTCGGAGCCGATCGCCACCCTTTTCACCGTCCCCTTCTTCTCGGTGGCTTCGGTCGGGCGGAGGGCGGCCTGGACGATCTTCCCCATGCGGGTCTCTGCCATGGCCTTATCCTTGCTGCGGATCTTTCTCTCCCATTATCGGCCGGGGCGGGCGGAGCGTCAATCCCAAATTTCCCCCAAAACCGTTGGCTTTCGGAGATAATTTGAGATAGTGGGAAGGCCAGCCATGAAAAAGCGCCTGAACCAGGACGCGCTCCGCGCGCTTAAGGACATCGTGGGACCCCGCCGGCTCCTCCTGGACCCGGTGCAGCTCCTCCCCTACGCCCGGGACGAGAACCCGACCCTTTTCGCCCGCCCCGAGGCGGCGGCCCTGGTCCGCTCCGCCGCCGAGGTCTCCGCCGTCCTCCGCCTCGCCAACCGCTACCGCTTCCCGGTCGTGCCCCGGGGGGCGGGGACGGGCGTCACCGGGGGGGCGCTGGCCGTCCGGGGCGGTCTGGTCTTAAGCCTGGAGAGGATGCGGCGGATCCGGGAGATCGACCGGAAGAACCTGATGGCCTCGGTCGAGCCGGGCGTGATCACCGCCGACCTGCACCGGGCGGTCGAGTCGCGTGGCCTCTTCTACCCCCCCGACCCCGCCTCCTCCGACGACTGCTCGCTGGGGGGCAACCTGGCCGAGGACGCGGGGGGCCCGCGGGCGGTGAAGTACGGCGTGACCCGGGACTACTGCCGGGGGATCACCGCCGTCCTCCCCTCGGGCGAGATCGTCGACTACGGGGGCAAGCTCAAAAAGAACGTCACGGGCTACAACCTCCTCCACCTCCTCCTCGGCTCGGAGGGAACGCTGGGGGTGATCACCTCCGCCACCTTGAGCCTCCTCCCCCTCCCCCGCCTCCGCCGCCTCCTCCTCGCCGCCTTTGCCGCCTCCGAGCCCGCGGTCTCCGCGGTCACGGGCCTCCTGACCGGCCGCGCCCGGCCGGCCGCGATCGAGTTCCTCGACTCCGCCTGCCTGCGGATCGCCCGGGAGGTGCTCCGGGAGAACGCCTTCTCCCCCGCCGCGGACGCCCAGCTCCTGATCGAGGTGGACGGCGACGACGAGCGCGCGGTCGCCCGCCAGGAGGCCGAGGTGCTCTCGGCCTGCCGGCGGGCCGGGGCGCTTTCGGTCGAGTCCGCCCGGAGAGGCCCCGACCGGGCCGCCCTCTGGGCCGCCCGCCGGCGGATGCGCCAATCCCTGAAGACCTATTCCCCGATCATCGTCGGCCAGGACGTGGTCGTTCCCCGAGCCGCCGTCGCCGCCCTGATCCGCGGGGTTGGGAGGATCGGGAGGGAGGAGGCGCTCGAAATCGCCTGCTTCGGCCATGCCGGGGACGGCAACGTCCACGTCAACTTTCTCAGATGCGGCCGGGCGGAGCGGGAGTGGCAGCGCGCGCTGGGCCGGGCGACCCACCGCGTCTTCTCGCTCGCGGTCGGGCTCGGCGGGACCATCTCCGGCGAGCACGGGATCGGGATCACGAAAAAGCGCTACCTCCGCCTGGCCTTAAGTCCGGCCGCCGTGCGGACGATGCGCCGCTTGAAACGGGCTCTGGATCCGAACGGCGTCCTGAACCCCGGTAAAATCTTCTAATAAAAGAGTCGATAGGTTGAGGACAAGAGGCGAGTCTGGAAAATGGGCCAGGGTTAGGTGCAACCGGCCGCCAGGCCGCACCAATGACCTTACCGGTTTACCAGACCCACTTCCTGACCTTGACCCATCGACCATTAGTTGCTGTGCTTAACAAGCCCGCCACCATCTTCCTCGCCCTCTCCGCGGCGATCGCGGGGGCGGCGTATCTCTTCCTCTCCTCCCGCCCCCCGAAGTTCAACCTGATCATCATCTCCGTCGACACCCTCCGCGCCGACCGGCTCGGCGCCTACGGCGGCCGGACCGGCGCGAGCCCCAACCTCGACGCCTTCGCCCGCTCCGCCCGGGTCTTCGACGCGGCGATCAGCCAGTCCCCGCAGTCTCTGCCCGCCCACCTTTCCCTCTTCACCTCGCTCTATCCCTCCGTCCACCAGGTCGCCTGGCCCACCCTCTCCCTTCATCCCGAAATCGCGACGCTCTCCGAGATCCTGCGGCGTTCCGGGCGGCGGACGGCGGCGTTCGTCGATTCGCCCCTCCTGGCCCCGCCTTCCGGTCTCGGGCGCGGCTTCGACACCTACCTCGACAAGAACAGGGCCGGAATCCGGCGCGTCCTCCCTCCCGCCCTGGGCTGGCTCCGGCGGAACTGCGACCGGCCCTTCTTCCTCTTCCTCCACGTCTACGACTGCCATTTGCCCTACGCCCCGCCCGCCGGAGCCGCCGCCGACTACCGGGGGAAGCTCGATCTCCGCTCCCGGAACGCGGAGGGCGGGCTCGACCTTCCGGGCCTCGCGCCCGGCGAGATCGCCTACGTCCACGAGCAATACGACGCCGAGATCCGGTCCGTGGACCGCTCCCTCCAGTCCCTTTTCGACCTGCTCGACGAGCTCGGCCTCCGCCGCTCCACCATCGTCGTTGTCCTCTCCACCCGCGGCGAGGAGCTGGGGGAGCGAGGCCGGATCGGCCACCAGGGCTCGCTCCGCCCAGAGGTGCTGCGCGTACCCCTGATCGTCCGCCTCCCCGGGGACGCGCCGCCGGCCGGATACATCCCCGAGCGGGTGGAGCTGATCGACCTCCTGCCGACCCTCCTCGACCTCCTCGATCTCCCCTTTCCCGCCGGCCGGCAGGGGAGGACGCTCCGCCCTCTCCTGGAAGGACGACCGGGGGACTGGACGGAGAAGCCGGCCTTCGGCGAATACCTGGGGAGGGAGAGAAAGATCGCGGTCTACCGAGGGGATTACCGCTACACCGCCGACGCGGCCGGGCGGGGCGAGAAGCTCTACCGCGTCGATCGCGCCGGGGGCGAGACCGACGACATCGCCGCGTCCGAACCGGGCGAAACCCGGGCGCTGGCCGCCGCGCGCGCCGCCTGGGAAGAGGCCTGCCTCCGGGCGGGGGAGAAGATCCGGCCGGCGGGCATCCGCCTCGCCCCCTGGCGGACATCGGCGATCCGGAAGCTCGGTGGGGATTAGGGTTCAGGGTTCAGGGTTCTGCGGTTCACGGTTCAACGGTTTATACCGGTGCCGGAAGGTCTTGACTCTGACCATCTCTTCGGGGAAGATGCCGACAAGGAAGAAGCAACGGCAGCGTGCCATTAAATTTTCCGCAGGAAAATTTAAGATGAACATCGCCTCGGTCGCCGGAACGGTCGTCGCCACGCGCAAGGACGAGAAGATGGAGGGGATCCCCTTCCTCCTCCTCCGGGACCTGGATTGCGCCGGGAAGCCGAGCGGGGGCTATGTGGTCGCCGCCGACCCCCTGGGCGTCAGCCGGGGAGAAGTCGTCCTCTACTCCACCGGCTCCTCGGCCCGCCAGACCGAGATCACCCGCGACCGCCCCAACGACGCCGTCATCCTGGCCGTGGTCGATTCCTGGGAGATCGGGGGGAAGGTCTGCTACGATAAATCCAAAGAGTAACCGTTGATCAACGATCAAGGATCAATGATCAGCGATCAGTTTTCTGAGATCTGAAATCTCAGATTTGAGATCCAGCCCATGCTCCTCGGCAGAGTCATCGGAACGCTCGTCAGCACCCGGAAGATCGAGGCCTTCGCGGGGGTGAAGTTCCTGATCGTCCAGCCCCTGGACGAGAACCTCGCTCCGAAGGGCTCTCCGATCGTCGCCTGCGATTCCCAGCAGGCGGGGGAAGGCCAGATCGTCACCTACATCGGCGGGCGCGAGGCCACCCTCCCCCTTCCCGTCCCCTTCAACCCCGCCGACGCCCTGATCACCTCGATCGTTGACGCCGTGGAGACCACGGAAGTCAGAAGTCAGAAGGCAGAGGTTAGAAGCAAGAAGAAAGCGGGCGCCCACTCGAAGGCGGAAACCGGAAAGCGGCAAATCGAACGGTGAGAAGCGCAGGCAATCCAGGCGGTTCTTTTCACCCGACACCTGACACCTGATACCGTTGCCATGAAGATCGGCCAGGTCATCGGAACCGTCGTCTCGACGCTCAAGCTCGACCACTACCGGGGGGAGAAGATGCTCCTGGTCAAGCTCCTCAACCCCGACCTCTCGGCCGCCTCCGACTACGTCGTCGCCTTCGACCGGGTGATGGCCGGCCCGGGCGACCGCGTCCTCCTCGTCGACGAGGGCAACTCGGCCCGCCAGATCCTGAAGACCGGGCCTAACGGCGTGGTCCGGGCGGTCTGCGTCGGGATCATCGATGCCATCGATGTGGATGGAGAGTGAGTCCCGTAACCTTACGTAACCCTACGTAACCTTGCGTAACATTACGTAACCTTTTTTATATTCTCCCCTCACCCGGTTGAAGAACTCGATCGCCGAGCACGCCCGGTAGTCCGGATAGGTCCACTCCCAGGGGCGGAAGGAACCATCCCGGAAGAAGAGGGTGGGCTGGGCGTGGATCCCCTCCCCCAGGTAGACCCGGTAGGTGGCGTCCTTGGTGGTGGCGAGGACGAGCTTGGAGAGGTCGAGATACCCGGGGTCGAGGTTGACCCGTCTCTTTCCGCCTTCGCTGAGGGGAGTCTCCATCGCATTCGTGGCCAGCTTGATATTGGCCAGGTTTTCCGCGGGGATCAATAAGCGGAAAGAGACAAACTGACGGAGAATGTTCTCCCCCATCTCGTCGCGGTAATAGACCGTGAAGGAGAAGGGAACGGGGAGGCTGGCGGCGTCGATCTCCCCGAATCTGGCGGCGAGAGTCTCGCGGCCCCGGTCGAGCCAGGAGGGCGACGCGGCGAGGATCCCGCAGATCAGCTTGACCGGCCGGGGGATGGCGATGGCTCCCATGATTTATGTTTCTGGCCCGCCGATCGAAGATCGGCGGGCCAGAAACATAGCCCCTATGGGAATCGAACCCATGTCTCCAGACTGAGAATCTGGCATCCTTGGCCACTAGACGAAGGGGCCAAAATATTTCGCGCCGCGAAATATTTTGAATTTCTCCCGGGCGATTATTGTCTCCAAGTCCCCGAACAATCCCTCGATCGGGAGGTTAACCGTTGCCCTTGGGAAACCGCCCGATCGGTGTCCAACTTATTTTCCCGCGGCTTGGCCGCGGGAAAATACCTCCGGAAGGACTCGAACCTTCAACCAACGGATTAAGAGTCCGCTGCTCTACCAAATTGAGCTACGGAGGCAAAATATTTCGCTGCGCGGAATATTTCGAAGCCGCAAATAAGAACACCGCCGGTCTCGTCCCATCTCCGCGGCGGGACCGGGAGCCATCCTTATATCAAATTTAAAATATTTGCGGAGCAAATATTTTAAGGGTGAGCGAGGGGACTCGAACCCCCGACCACCTGGGCCACAGCCAGGCGCTCTGACCAGCTGAGCTACGCTCACCATGAACCGATGGGCCGGGGCCAGGGTAAGGTTAGAGGTTCAGCCCGGCGCACCTCTCCCTGACCCATCCCCTAGACCACTAACCCAACCCTAGCCCAATGACCATAGTATAAAGCGTCCCCGGGGTGATTCGAACACCCGGCCCTCGGATTAGAAATCCGATGCTCTATCCAACTGAGCTACGGGGACCCGGCGACCCTCCCGTCCCCTCCTCGCCGCCCGGGGATGCGCGCCTTCAAACCGATTTCATATCATAACCCGGCCCCCCCCGCAAGACAAGGGGGGGGCGGACGCCCCGCTTTCGTAGGCGCGGACCTTTGATTCACCCTTACGCAGATCCCACAATAATCATCCCGACGCATGCGTCGGGACAGGTCCGCGCGCGGGGCCGGTTCCGCGGCCCCCCAGGGTCCGCGGCTACGAACACGGGCCGGGATTCACCGTGCAAAGGGGACGGATCCTGCGCAATAATGCCCCCGACGACCATGAAACGATTGGCCAGGAGCATCCTGCTCGCCGCCCTCGGGCTGCTCGCCGTCCCCCCCCTCCTCCCCGCCCTGGAAAACGAGGTCCTCTTCGGGACCTACGTGGACACGCTCCGCAACCTCGAGACCCGGGGCGGGACCTTCTCCTACCGGGTCTGGCTCTCCGATTGGGAGGAGCCCCCGGACATCCCCTTCTCCTTTTTCTACCCGCGCCCCCTGGTCTGGGGGGCGGAGCTCACGGCCGGGCGGGTCTACCGTCCGGAAAGCGCCTCCGAGGGTTCGCTCTGCCTCCTCCTCAAGATCGAGGGGAATCTGACCCGGAGGTTCGGCGCCTTCCTCCTCGCCGCCGGGGGCGGGTCATACTCCGACGCGACCTACGAGCGGATGTCCGAGCCCATGAACTTCTGCGTCCGGGCGGCGGCCGGTTTCCGGATCGAGCGGATCATCCTCCAGGGGGCCTACGAGCACCGCTCCAACGCCGGGATCGAACAGCCCAACCGCGGCCTGGACGTCCTGTTCGCCTCGCTGGGTTTTCGCTTCTGATCCGCGGACCTTCCCGGTCCGCGCGGCGATCCCGCGAAAACGATTTTCTGATAGAATACGCTGCAATGAACGAGAAAACGATCCGGGAACGCTCAATCTTTCAGGGCCCCTTCTTCACTCTCCGGGAGCACCGGGTCCGCATCCCCGGCGGGGGGGAGAAGCGGCGCTATGTTCTCGAGCACCCCGGCGCGGTCGCCGCGGTCGCCCTCTTCCCCGGCGACCGGGTCCTCCTGGTCCGCCAGTTCCGCAAGGCCCTGGAACGGGAAACCCTGGAGATCCCGGCCGGCAAGATGGAGCGGGGGGAGAGCCCGGCGGCGACGATGCGGCGGGAGCTTATGGAGGAGACGGGCTTCCGGGCGGGGAGCCTAAAGCGCCTGGTCAGCTACTACCCCACCCTGGGGATGTCCACGGAGATCATCCACGTCTATCTCGCCCGGGGCCTCCGCCGGGCGCCGGAGACGGCCCGGGACGAGGCGGCGATCGAAACCATCCTCCTCCCGCGACGGAAGGTGGAGGGGATGATCCGGGCGGGGAAGATCCGCGATTCCAAGACGATCATCGGCCTCTGGGCCCTCCGGTTGGGCCTTTGAAAACAGCCGCGGACTACGGGGATGGGCTCGGCTGTGGCTCGCAAATAATTTTAACTACGAATTACGCGAATTTCGCGAAGTGGGCCCGTCTGGGCCTGTTTTTATTCTCCGCAAAATTTTTGAGCTTTTTCGCGGCGCAATAGCCAAGCCGGGTTTAATTCGCGAAATTCGCGTAATTCGTAGTTAAATTGCCAAGCCAGCCGGGAGTAATTCGCGGAATTCGAGGTTAATTTTTTAGCCGAGCCGAACCGGGCCGGTGTCATTCTTTGAGTTCCTTCAGCATGGCCACTTCCTTGCAGTCCGGGAAATACGGGCAGTTCAGGCAGTCCTGCCAGATCTTGTGGGGGAGCGCCTCCTTGCCGACCTCCCGGAAGCCGCAGCGGGCGAAGAAGGCGGGGATGAAGGTGAGCGTGAAGATCTTCCGGACGCCGAGTGCCGCCGCCTCCTTCAGACAGGTCTCGACCAGGTCGGCCCCCCGGCCTTTCTTCTGGTGGCTCTCCGCCACCGCCAGCGACCGCACCTCCGCCATGTTCTCCCAGCAGACATGGAGGGCGACGCAGCCCACCACCTTGGACCGGTCCTCCAGGACCCAGAAATCCCGGATCCCCTCGTAGATGTCGGAGAGCGACCGCGGCAGCATCCAGCCGCGGTCGGCGTAGCCGTTGATCAGAGCCTTGATCTGCGCCACGTCAGAGGGAAACGCTTTCCTGATCTTACCCGCCGCTCTGGCCATAGATTCCCATCCTCCGGTATTTTTCCTGCCGACGGTGGATCACGATCTGGCTGGGCAGCCCCTCCAGATCCCGGAGCCCTTCCAGCAAGGTTTGCTTGACCAGGGCGGCCGCCCGGTCGAAATCCCGGTGGGCGCCGGTCAGGGGCTCGGGGATGACCCCGTCCACCAGCTTGAGCTCCAGGAGATCCCGCGGCGTGAGCTTGAGCGCGGCCGCCGCCTCCGGCGCCTTGTCCTTCGACTTCCAGAGGATGGCGGCGCAGCCCTCGGGGGAGATCACCGAATAGTAGGCGTTCTCCATGACGTAGACCAGGTCCCCCACGCCCATCCCCAGCGCCCCCCCGCTCCCGCCCTCCCCGATGATCACCACCACGATCGGGACCCTCAGCTCCATCATCAGGCGGATGTTCTCGGCGATCGCCTGGGCCTGGCCCCTTTCCTCCGCTCCCACCCCGGGAAACGCGCCGGGGGTGTCGAGAAAGCAGACCAGGGGGAGGCGGAACTTGTCGGCGAGCCTCATCAGGCGGGCCGCCTTGCGGTAGCCCTCGGGATGGGGGGAGCCGAAGTTCCGGCGCAGGTTCTCCTTGGTGTCCCGCCCCTTCTGCTGGCCGAGGAGGACCACCCGGGAGGCGTCGAGGCGGGCGAGCCCGCCGACGATCGCCTGGTCGTCCGCCCCCATGCGGTCGCCGTGCAGTTCGACGAACTCGGCGAAGATCCGGGGGACGTAGTCGAGAAAATAGGGGCGGTCGGGGTGGCGGGCGAGCTGGATCCTCTGCCAGGGGGTGAGTCGGGAGAAGATCTCCTTCTGCACCCGGTCGGCCTCCCGGCGCAGACGGGCGATCTCGCCTTCCATCCCGATCTTCTCGGCCTCCGAATAGCGGCCGAGCTCGGATATCTTCTCCTCGATCTCGATCAGGGGTTTCTCGAAGTCGAGGACGTGTCGGTTGCGCTCGTTCATAAAGATTGGAAATATATATCCATTCCTCTACTCCACCACCGTCACCTTCGTCCCGTAGGGGAGCAAGTCGTAGAGCTCCTCCACGTCCTCGTTGAGGAGGCGGACGCACCCCTCGCTCGACTGCGTTCCCACCGAGTCCGGCTCCACCGTTCCGTGAATCCCGAAGTTGGCGTAGGGATCGTTAAATCCCATCCAGCGCGTGCCCAGGACGTTGCGGGGGTCGTCGGGGGGGATGACCCCTTCGCCGGTGTACCAGGGCGGATCGACGAGCTTGGTCGCGATGGCGAAGGTCCCCGCCGGCGTCGAGTTCTGCTTGCCGGTGCCGGCCGGGTAGACCTTGAAGAACTCTCCGCCGTAGAGAAGGGTCAGGTTGTTGGCGGACTTGCTGACCAGGACCTCGAAGCGGCCCGAGGGGACCCGGAGAACCTGCCCCTCCCGAATGACCGCGTTGGCGAGGCCGTTCATCCGGCTGACCAGGGCGGCGGTGGCGTGGAAGCGGGTGGCGATGGCCGAGATGGTGTCCCCGGAAACGACCGTGTACTCGCCGCTCCAGCCCTCCGCCGGACCGTCGAGGAGGGCCCGGAGGTTGAGGGCGCCGAGCTGCTCCCGGGCCTTCGGCGCCCGCGGGGAAGCGGCCGCCTCCCGGAGCCCCGCCGCCAGGGCCTCCCGCGCCCCCGCCGCGTCTCCGGCGAGGAGGAGGAGCCCGCCCAGGGACAAGCGCGCCTCTCCCCTCCCCGGCGAGTCGGGATAGTCGCGGACGTGCTCGGCGTAGAGAGCGCGCGCCCGGCCGGCGTCGCCCGCCGCCGCGGCGGCGTCCCCGAGAAGCAGATGGGCGCGGGCGCGGACTTCCGGCGCCGCCTTCCGGACCATCCCTTCCAGGAGGGGAACGGCTTCCGCGGCCCGGCCTTCCCGGAGCAGGGCCTCGGCGCGCGCCAGCCCCTCCTCCCCGGACGGACCGGACGCGCGCTGGCGCCAGAAGACGAGCGCCGCCGCGACCGCTGCGGCCGCCGCCGCGATCCAGAGATATTTCACCGCCGCTTTCACCGCGCCGCCTGCTTCTCCAGAAACTCCAGAAATTCGACGATCGAAAAGGGCTTGCAAAAGAACCCCTCCACCCCGGCCAGACCCTTGAACTCCCCGGCGGCGGAGCTCCCTCCGCCGGTCAGGATGACGAAACGGGTCTCCGGGCGGAGCCGGGCGATCGCGGCCGCCGTCTCCTTCCCGCTCTGGCCGGGCAGGTTCACGTCCAGGACGACCAGGGGATAGGACTTCTCCCGCACGCAGGCGAGGGCCTCCTCGCCCGAAGCGGCCAAGCGCACCGTAAAACCCCGGCCCGAGGCGGCATCCGCGATCAGGTCCCGGATGATCTCCTCGTCGTCCACGACCAGGACGGGGAAGGGACGCTTCACGGCGTCGGCCCCCCCGGCCGCTCGAGGGGAAGCTGCGATTCCTCCGAGGCCCGGCGCTTCCGGGCCCGGTGGCGGAAGGCCCCGGCCAGCCCCAGGGACAGGTAGGAGAGGAAGGCCAGGAGGAGGCCGAGCTCGGCCCAGAAGACGATGATCGCCAGGGCGAGGATGACCGCCACCAGGTAGAGGAAGGGCTTTTTCCCGCTGGCCTTCAGGGTGAGAAGGGTGGGATAGGTGTAGGTGGAGACCATCAGCACGCCCAGGGCGATCATCAGGAAGGGGATCGCCTTGTCCCAGTTCTTCAGGTTGTAGCGGTGGATGAAGATGATATAGGAGACGACGATCCCGGCCGCGATCGGGCAGGGAAGCCCCGTGAAGTCGGTCTTCTCCTCCTTCTTGACCTGGGTGTTGAAGCGGGCCAGGCGCAGCGCGACCATCACGGCGTAGAGGAAGGCGAAGGCGATCCCGAACCGCCCCAGGTCGGCCAGGGCCACCCGGTAGGCGATCGTGGCGGTGGCCACGCCGAAGGTGAGGAAGTCGGCCAGGGAGTCGTACTCGACCCCGAAGCGGGAGGTAGCGTGGTAGAGGCGGGCCACCTGCCCGTCGGTGAAGTCGAAGACCATGGCCAGGATGATCAGGAAGGCGGCCGGAACGTAGCGGCCCTGGACGGCCCAGAGCAGAGCCAGCATCCCGCAGAAGAAGTTCCCGGTGGTGAAGAGGTTGGGCAGGATGTAGATCTTTTTCATCGGAGTTCCCCCAGCACGGTCTGCCCGCCCCTCACCTGGTCGCCGGTGCGGACGCGGAGGACGGACTCCCGGGGAAGATAGAGGTCCACCCGCGAGCCGAAGCGGATGAGGCCGAGCTTCTGCCCGCCGGACAAGCGCTGGCCCGGCCGAACCCGGCAGACGATCCGCCGGGCGATGATCCCGGCGATCTGGCGCATCAGGACCTCCTTTCCCTCCCCCTTAAGCCCGATCTCCATCGCCTCGTTGGCCTCGCCGGCCCGGTCCAGGAAGGCCCGCTGAAACGAGCCCGGGCGGTGGCGGAGGTGGGCGACCACGCCGGCGACGGGGGAGTAGTTGACGTGCTCGTCCAGGATCGACATGAAGATGGCCACCCGCCGGGCTTTTCCCCGGAGAAACTCCGTCTCCTCCATCTCCCGGATCTCGATCACCCGCCCGGAGGCGGGCGAGACGATCTGGCCGGGGGCGAAGGAGAGCCCGGCGACCGTCTCCCGGAAGAAGAGGGCCACGCCGGCGGCGAGCAGGAGCAGGAAGACCCCCAGGGGCCAGAAAAAGAAGAGCGCGAGGACTCCGGCCGCGAGCAGCGGCAGGGCGAACTTGAGACCCTCTCTTTCGATCGTCATTTTCATGATTTATCCGAAATTTCCAGCGTTCGCGCCCGGCGCAGCGCCTCCCGCTGACGCGATTCTAATCATTCCGCCCCGACGCCGAAGGCCTCGGGGCGGAATGATTAGCCTCCGATCCCCAGCGCCCCGATCAGGGCCTTGATGTCGTCGTCCCGGATCCTCAGCCCGCCCCCCGCCATCGGGGCGGGGTGGTCCAGGATGTCGTCCACGCCGACCTGCAGGTAAAATCCCCAGAAGAGGTCCGCGCTGAGATAGGCGCGCAGGAGGAAGGGCCGGATCCCCTCGTCCTTCTCCTTGGTCCAGACGTCCCGGCCCTCGACCGTGGCGATGAGCTTCCGGTCCCAGATCCGCCAGTCGGCCCCTCCCCCGACCCTCCCCTCCAGGAGCCCGCCGCGCAGGGTGAGGCGATCGTCGAAGAAGCGCAGGCCGATCTGGGCGTCGAACTCGTTGTCCGGGTCGTCCGTGTGCGCGGCCTCGGTCCCCGGCCCGGCCAGCATGCTGAAGGCGACGTGGTAGAGCTTGCTGGAGGTCGGCTCGATCTGGATGTAGGCCTTGGAGAGGGACTGCTCGGTGTCGAAGTTGTAAACCGACTGGGCGCCGATGTAGAACTCCACCCGCTCCGCCTTGGCGGCGAACGCGGTTAGCTTGTCGGAGGCGGTCTTCACCGAGGAGAGCGTCTCCTGGGCCGATTCGTAGACCTCCTCGTCGTTGATCAGCTTGCCCACCGTCCCCTCCCCCGCGTTGATCTTGGTCGTGATCTCCTCCAGGTTGGCGAGCGTCTGCTTCAGATGGGGCGCGGCTTCCTCCAACTCGCCGGTCAACGACTTCACCGACTCGTAAACCTGCTCTTCCTTGAGGAGCCTCCCCACCGTCCCCTCCCCCTGGGCCAGGCGGTCGGCTACCGTCTTCACCGAGGCCAGGATCTCCTCGATCTTCGCCCCCGAGGCCCCCAGGTTTCCGATCGCCTCGGAGAGGCCGGGGGTGGTGACCCCGCGGATCTCCGCCCCGGGCTCGTAGTAGGCGTCGGTCGCCTCGCCCCAGGAGATCTCCACCCTCTTCCCGCCCATGATCCCGATGTCGCCGACCTTGAAACCGGCGCTCTTCGGGATCCGGGACCCCTGGCGGAGGGAGAGGCGAACCCGGATCTGCTTTTCCTCCAGGATCAGGTCCGAGACGTGGCCGATCTCCATCCCGCCCATCGTCACCTGGTCGTCCATCTCCAGCCCGCCCACGGAGTCGAAGATGACGTCCAGGGTGTAATACTTCTTGAAGATGCGGACGTCGCTCAAGACCACGGTGAAGAGGACGAGCAGGGCGATCCCGATGAAGAAGACCGCGCCGACCCGCATTTCGGTGGAAAGTCTCATGATGGCGATCTTAATTCCTCATTCGCGCGCGATCATTCCGCCCACGCGTATCGAACAAGCGCCTAGAGCATAGCGCAAAGCTCCCCGGCCGGCCGCTTTGCTCTATGCGTTGTTTTCTCTCTCCGGCTCCCCGTGGATGAACTGCTGGACTCGCGGGTTGCGGCTGGCCTGAATCTCGGCGGGGGTCCCGGTCTCGATAATCTGGCCATTGTAGAGCATGGCGATGCGGTCGGCAATCAGATAGCAGAGCTGCATGTCGTGGGTGACGGCGACCGCGGTGAAGCGGAGCTTCCTCCGCAGATCCATGATCAGGTGGCCGATCGAGCTGGAGAGGACGGGGTCGAGGCCGGTGGTCGGCTCGTCGAAAAGGACGATCCGGGGGTCGCGGACCAGCGCCCGAGCCAACCCCACCCGCTTCATCATCCCCACGCTGAGGTCGGTCGGGAGCTTGTTTTCCACGTTGAAAAGGCGCACCCAGTGCAGCCGCTCGGTGACGATCCGGTCGATCTCCTCCGGGGTGTGGTGGTCGTGCTCCTGCAAGGGGAGGGCGAGGTTGTCCCGCACGGTGAGCGAGCGCAGGAGCGCCGCGGTCTGGAAAAGAAAGCCGATCTCCTTGCGCACGGCGTAGAGCTCCTCCCTCCCCGCGCTCGAGACGGTCACCCCGCCGACGACCACCGTCCCGGAATCGGGGCGGAGGAAGCCCATGATGTGCTTCAGGATCACCGACTTGCCCGCGCCCGACCCCCCGATGATGGAGAGGATCTCCCCCTCCCCGACCCGGAGGTTGACCCCCTTGAGGACCTCCCTCCCCCCCAAGGTCTTCCTGACGTTTTTCAGCTCGATCATCGCCCTAACGCCCTTTTCTACTGAGCGCTTGCGCTCAGTAGAAAATGGAAGTTATAAAATAGTTGAAGATCAGGATGAAGAGCAGCCCATAGACCACCGTCCGGGTGGTCGCCCGCCCTACACCCTGGGCGCCGGAATCGGCCTTAAGCCCCTGGGAGCAGGCGATCGAGGAGATGATCAGGGCGAAGACCGCGGACTTGAACAGCCCGATGAAGATGTCCTTGAGCTCCAGGTTGCGGATCACCTTCTGGTAGAACGCGTAGTAGGAAACCCCGATCTGGAGGTGGCCCACCAGGGCCCCCCCGAGCATCCCGATCAGGTCCGAGTAGAGGGTGAGGATGGGGAGCATGATCAGGATCCCCGCCACCCGCGGCATCACCAGGTAGCGGACCGGGTTGATCGACATCGCCTCCAGGGCGTCGATCTCTTCCGAGACCTTCATCGTCCCCAGCTCCGCCGCCATCGCCGAACCGACCCGGGCGGCGACGATGATCGCGGCGAAGATCGGCCCCATCTCCCGGCAGACGGAGGCGGCCACGATGGTCCCGATGGTGTCCTGGAGCTGGAAGCGGGCGAGCTCGTGGCCGGTCTGGAGAGCCACGATCATCCCGGCGAAGAGCGCGACCGCCGAAACCACGGGCAGGCTCTCCACCCCGACGAAAAGCATCTGCCCCAGGATGAGCAGGCGGTAGCGCAGGCCCTGGGCCAGGAAGCCGATGGCCTGGGAGAGGAGGACGATCGTCCCCCCCACCCCTTGCAGGGTGGCGATAATCCCGCCGCCGGTCCTTTCGATCACGTTCATATCTTGCCGCTTCGCGGAGATTCGTGGTTGTATTTCTTTAGTGCGCCGAGCCCCCGCCCTTCTGCAGGGGCTCGAAGACGTCGGCGCCCGGAGGGGGCGAGAAGTCGAAGACGGCTCCCTCCACCCCCTGGTTGACCCGCCAGTCCTTGACCCGGAGCCGGGTCGGAGGGCGGCCGGCCTGCCGGATCTCCATCCGCGTGATCAGCCAGGTGGCGGGATCGATCCAGGCCATGATCCGCTCGATCTCGGAGTCCTTCTGGTCCGGCACCAGGTCCACCCGGTACGACCCGTCCGAAAGGACGGTGAGCGTCCGGTTCATCCCGCGCACCAGGACCTTGATCGGCGAGGTCAGCCCCCAGCTCGACTCGTAGATCGCCCGCTCCCGCTCCGCCTCCCCGGGGAGGCTGTAGATCTCCACCACCTCCAGGCCGGGGGAATAGACCCACATCCGGTCGCCGTTGATCACGACCACCCGCGCGTCGGCCCCCTTCACTTCCGTCCGCAGGCGGTCCGGGCGGCGGTAGAGCAGACCGATCTCCGCCGTCCGCTCCGGGCGGCCGGGCTCGGCGGCGATGGTCCGCTCCACCGTCACGGCGAGATCCCTGATCTCCTCCCGCACCCGCTCCATCTCCAGGATCACCCGATCGAGCGAGGGGGCGGGCTTCATTGAGGCGGCCGGGCTCGTCCCGGGAGCGGCCAGAAGCCCGAGCAGCGCGAGGGCTGTCGATATCGTCTGTCGCATTCTTCCTTGGTGCTAATCCAATAACCAGGTCGGGGGATCGGGCCGACAGAGGGCGGCCCTACCCCGCATCCGTCACCGGCGGAGGCTGGCCATGTACCAGATCCCCTTCTTGCGGATGCTGTAACGTTCGAACGGAGAACCAGCCAGCAGCGCGGCGATCCGGGAGAGGGATAGCGCACCGGAGATGGGAATTCGCCCCGCCGCCGCGAAGCCCCGCTCCCGGCACTTCGCCTCCCAGGCGGCCAGGTCATCCCTCCCGGGGAATCTGCAGTAGCCGAAGAGGACCGCCTCGCCGCCCGCCGCTAGATCCCGATGGATCGCCGCCAGGGCCGCCGCGGCGGCGCGGCCTTCCAGGACCCTCCAGCCGTAGAACCGGGAGAAGCGGCGCCAGGACGTCCCGCGGGAACGGGCGCAGGCGAACCCGAACCTCCGACCGAGATAGTCGGCAAAGCCGTCGCCCCGGCATCCGAACCGGCCGGACCCCGGGGGCGAAATCTCCTCCGCCATCTCCTCCCAGGCGAGCTCCCGGAGGGGATCGGCGGGCGCTGGTCGACGCTTCCGTGCCATTTCGAGCGACGATTGTCCCACAGACCGGAGCGGTCGGCAAGGACGGAGAGGACCAGGTGGAATAAACGGCGGCGGGGCTGATTGAACAGCGGCTACGGTCCCCTTCGACGGCTTTATGCGTCCGTAGGCGCGGGGCTTTGAGAACCGCGCGCCGGGCTCTTCCCGCGAACCCTGCTACTTCCAGGGCATCGCCGGGACGACGGCGGGACGGCGGAAAGCCCGGGTCCGGACGAGGTCGAAGATCCGCGGAGCGGTCATCATCGCGTCGTAGGAGAAGAGGGCGACCCCGGACGCCCCGGAGGAGCGCCCGTCCTCCATCTGGCCGATCAGCGCCTCGGGCCGGTCGAGGAGCAGGTAGGCCCCCAGCCCAATGTAGACCTGGCGGCGGCCGCGCGCGGCCGCCGTGGCCCGGGACAGGTAGCGGGCCAGGCGGGAATCGGCGCTGTAGTTCATCACCGCGATGAAGTCCACGATCCCTTCCTCCAGCCAGCTCCTCCAGTCCTGGAAGGCGCTGAGATACGCCCGGTCGAGGTAGGCGACGGCGGCGGCCGAGACCTTGAGCCCGGGCTTGGCCTTTCTCGCCGCGGCGGCGAGCGCCTTGAGCGCGTCGGTCACCTGCCGGCGCCGCCAGTCGTCCCAGGACTGGCAGGCGGACCGGGTCAGCTCCATGGTCAGGGGGTTGACGCCGGTCTCGGCCTTGTACCTCTCCACGGCCGCCTTCCCGTAGCCGAAGTCCTTCCGCTGGGCCCAGAGCGAACCCGCGGTGGGCGAACCGTAGGGGTAACGGATGAAATCGAACTGCACCCCGTCCAGCGAAGGGTAGCGCCGAACCAGCTCCTCGACCAGGCGGCAGAGATGGGAGCGCACGCTCTTGTCCGCCGGCTCCAGCCAGTAGCCCCCGTCGGGGAGGTCGGCCAGGGGGTAGCGAAGAAGCGAGCGCCCGCTGCCGTCCGCGCTCACCGCGCTTTTGCCGAGGCGGCGCAGGATCGGGGTCTGGGGGTTCTTCCCGATCCGGAAGACGTTGACCCAGGCGTGCACCTCCAGCCCCGCCTGGTGGCCGCGCTCCAGGACATAGGCCAGCGGATCGATCCTCTCCTTCTTCAGGGCCAGTCGGTAGGGAGCGGAGTCGGCGTAGCTGGAGTTGAACCAGGCCCGATCGTGGCGGTAGACCTGGACGAAGAGAATGTTGAAGCCGCAGGACTTGGCCCGAGCCACCAGGTCGTCGATTTTCTTCCGCGAGGACAGCGTCTCCTGGCTCCCCTCGCATTCCACCCAGAGGGCCCGGGCCTCGGGGAGAGGCGGGGGTGAAGCCGGGAAAGCGGGGGCCCGGGCGAAGAAGATCGCGACCCCGATAACAAGAAACGTTTTCACCAGGGGATATTACCGAGAGTCGATGGGTAAGGGTTAGGATGTGGGTTTGGTCGAAGGGTTAGGTCAATGGTGCGGCCGGTCGGGCGGTCGGTTTGCCGTACCTAACCCTGACCCATTTACCAGACCCACTTCCTAACCCTTGCCTATCTCGGAGCTTTCACATCGGCACCCCCAGCCGGGGCTGCTGCTCCCACGGCTCCGGCTGGGCCCAGGGGAGCGAGGAACCGCCCTCGGGGCCGGCGCAGCCGCCGAAAAGGGAGAAGAGTCCGGCCAGGAGCGCGAGGAGCAGGACCGGCCCCAGCGCCCGGCGCCGCCACGATGATCGCGCGCGGTTCACGGGGATCGTGATAACAGCAAACGATCCTCCTGGTCAAGCCCATAAAATCCCGGCCGGGAGGCGCCTCCCGGCCGGTTTCCCGTCTGCAGCCGGACCGGCGCGGACCGGCGGCCGAGGCCCGACCATTGTAGGCCGGTTCTATGAACCGGCGTCCCCGCCCGACCGCCCGCTCACACTTGCCCCGACATTCCTTGATGCTAATCCAATAACAAGGTCGGGGGAGCGGGCCTACAACCGGCGGCCCAACCGCCCCAACATGGTCGGGACCTGCATCGCCGCGCGATGGGGGGAGACAGGGGGGAGATTTTATATTGCGCGCCGGGGGACATTACCTATAATCCAAGACTCGCCCCCGGACGACCCGACCAGGCGCCCGGGAACCAGCGCCGGCGGCGCTCCCGAAGATCATCTGATCTCGAGGGGCCACGCGGGCTAACGGAGTCCACCATGCTCAATGTCTTAAGGAAAAACGCCAAGCACGTCCTCTGGCCCCTGACCGTCATCGTGATCATCGGGATGGGCGGTTACGGGGCCTGGTATTACTTCGAGCGCGCGGAAACGGTCGGCCGGAAAACGGTCGGCCAGATCTGGGGGCGGAACGTCTCCGAGAACGATCTCGCCGTCGCCGCCCGCGCCATCCAGGTTCTCGCCAACCTCACCGGCCAGGAATTCCCCGACACCGCCACCCTGACCAACCTGGCCTGGGAGCGCCTCCTCCTCGACTCCGAGGCCGCCCGGATCGGGATCACCATCGACCCCCGGGAGCTCGCCGTCTTTATCGCCTCCCTCCCCTTCTTCCAGAGCCGGGGCAGCTTCAGCCCCGACCTCTTCCGCGGGAAGCTCGCCGCCCTGAACCTGACCGAGAACGCCTTCCAGGAGCAGATGCGCTCGCTCATGGCCATGGAGAAACTCCGCAACACCATCCGCCTGCGCGCCCTGGTCTCCCCCCGGGAGATCGAGGACTACTACGCCCTGGTCAACGACCAGGTCCGGGGGGAATACGTGGAGATCAGCCGGGAGGACTACGCGGAGCCCGTCCCGATCAAGGACGAGATCCTCTTCTCCCTCTACCAGGAGAACCAGCAGCGGTTCCGGGTCCCGGCCCGCTTGGAGCTCCAGTACCTCCTCGTCGCGGCCTCTCCGATCGCCGAAAAGGCCGCCCCCGACGACGACGAGATCGAGAAGTATTACGAGGCCAACCGCGAGCTCCTGGCCGAGAAGGACGGGACGATCCCGACCCTGGAGCAGGCCAAGGTCCGGATCGTCAACCGCCTGACCGAGGAGAAGACCGACGCCGAGCTCGCCCGCCTTTCCGACGAGATCGACGCCCTCCTCCAGTCCTCCCCCCGCCTCGAGCCGGTGGCGGAAAAATACTCCTTTGCGCTCCAGACCTCCGGCCCGGTCGCCCGGGACGGGACGCTCCCGGGGATGGAGGACGCCTCCGGCCTCCTCCGTTCCGCCTTCTCCCTGGAGACGGGCGTCACGGACGAGTATCCCCTGGAGGAAGGGGTGGTCTTCTACAAGGTCCTGGACAAGACCGAGGCGGGAGTCCTCCCCTTCGAGCAGGCGAAGGAGGAGCTGAAAAAGCTGATCAACGACGACCTGACCGACCGGGAGACGAAGAAGGCGGCCAGCGACGCCCGGGCGGAGATCCAGGAGCTGATGGGGAAGGAGACGATCGGTTTCGCCGAGGCGGCGAAGAAGCTCGACCGCCCGGTTTCCGCGACCCCCCTCCTCTGCCGGGCCAAGGCCGAGGAGCTGGGTCCGCTCGCCGCTTTCCTCCCGGCCGCCTTCCTCATCCCGGTCGGCGAGATCTCGCCGGTCTTCCCCACCGAGAAGGGATACGCTTTCCTCCGGGTGTCCGAGCGGATACCCGCCCCGCCGCTGCCGGAGGCGGACCGGAAGAGCTGGGAGGAGAAGACCTGGCAGCTCAAGAGCGCCCAGGTCTACAACGACTGGTTCCGAAACCTGATCGTCCGCGCCAAGCTTTCCATCTCCCGCACCGCCCAGGAGCAGGCCGAGGCGCCGGGGCCGCAGCCGCAGGGCCCCCCGCCCCAGCCGCCGACGGGAAACTTATAGAAGATGGGTTAAGGTCAGGAAGTGGGTTTAGTCGATGGGTGAGGTCGATGGCGCAGCCATCCTCGCACCCCAGCCGAGCTCTGACCTTGGCGCAACTTTTCGTAACCCTGCGTAACCTCACGTATCCCTGCGTAACCTTTTCTAGTACGCCACTTCCGGCCGCGGCTTCCAGAGCTCCTTGAGCCGCGGATAGACGGGGTAGGCCGCGGTCAGTTCCTTCACCCCGTGGCGCACCCGCCCGATCGTCTTCTCGTCCTCGGGGTGGGCGATGACCTCGGCGATCCAACCCCCGATCCGCTCCATCTCCTTCTCCTTCATCCCCCGGGTGGTGACGGCGGGGGTCCCCAGCCGGATTCCGCTGGTCGCCGTCGCGGGGAGCGGGTCGAAGGGGATGAGGTTGGAGTTGCAGCAGATCCCGGCCCGGGTGAGGGCGGCCGCCGCCTGCTTCCCGTTGATCCCCCGTCCCCGGAGGTCGACCAGGAAGAGGTGGTTGTCGGTCCCGCCCGAGACCAAACGGTAGCCCCGCCGCTTCATCTCCTCGGCCAGGGCCGCCGTGTTGAGTATGATCTGGTGCTGGTATTTCTTGAAGCCGGGGGACTGGGCCTCCCGGAGCGACACCGCCTTGGCCGCGATCACGTGCATGAGCGGGCCGCCCTGGATCCCGGGGAAGACGTTACGGTCGATCGCCTTGCCGTACTCCTCGCGGCAGAGGATCATCCCCCCCCGCGGACCCCGGATGGTCTTGTGGTTGGTCACGGTGACGAAGTCGGCGAACGGGACCGGGTCGGGGTGGTAGCCGGCTACCACCAGGCCGGCGATGTGGGCGATGTCCACCATCACCTTCGCCCCCACCTCGTCGGCGATCGCGCGGAAGCGGGCAAAGTCGATCTTCCGGGGGTAGGCGGAGGCCCCGGCCACGATCAGCTTCGGAGAGCACTCGCGCGCCTTCGCGGCCACCGCGTCGTAATCGATCGTCTCGGTCTTAGGATCGACGCCGTAGAAGACCATCCGGAAGAGCTTCCCGGAGAAGTTCGCCTTGTGGCCGTGGCTTAAGTGCCCCCCGTGGGCGAGGTCCATGGAGAGAATGGTGTCCCCGGGCTGGAGGATCGAGAAGTAGACGGCCATGTTGGCCTGGGTCCCGGAGTGGGGCTGGACGTTGGCGTACTGGCAGCGGAAGACCGCCCGCGCCCTCTCCCGGCAGATCTCCTCGGTCCGGTCCACCCACTCGCACCCCTGGTAGAAGCGCTTGGCCGGATACCCCTCGGCGTATTTGTTGGTGAGGACCGACCCCAACGCCTCCAGGACCGCCTCGCTCACGTAGTTTTCGGAAGCGATGAGGATGATCTCCTCGTCCTCCCGGACCAGCTCTCCGTAGATCGCGGAGGCGATCTCCCGGTCGACTTTCCATAGATTCTCCATTTAAAAATTTCCTCCGGAAATTTTTAAGCACTTTATACCACGATCGCCCTCGCGGGAGACAGCCCTAACGCGATTCGACTCCCCGCGCTTCCCCCGTTTCTGGGAAGGACATTTGAATTAGAGTATAGCCCCTCCCCAGGCCTTTTCCAGCTCCTTCCGCGAAACCGGGCCTTCCCGGAGGAGGCGGGGGGGGGAGATCGTAAGGTCGAGAACGGTCGAGGCCCTGCCCCGGATTTCCCCAGCGTCGAGTATCGCGTCCACCCGGCCGGAGAAGAGCCTGCGGACATCCTCCCCGCTCCTCGCCTCCGATTCCCCGGAGCGGTTGGCGGATGTCGCGACGAAGGGAACTCCGGAACCCCGGACGATCGCCCGGGTAAGGGCGTGATCCGGGAAACGGAAACCCTGCGCCCGCCCATCCCGGAGCGGAAGGATCAGGGTCAGAGGACCCGGCCAGAATTTTTCCGCGAGCCTTCTTGTCTCCTCCCGCCAGTCGACCTCGGCCAGGTCATTCCAGTCCGCGGCGAGGCGGGCCAGCGGCTTCTCCTCCGCCCGGCCCTTGATCGCGAAGAGACGGCGGACGACCTCCGGGCGGCCGCCGTCTCCGCCGAGGCCGTAGACCGTCTCGGTGGGAAAAACGATCACGCCGCCTTTTCTCACCGCATCGGCCGCCCGGGCGATAACGGCGGGATCGGCAGCGGAAGGATCGATGGGGAGGAGAAGAGTCATATAATAAGGTTACGTAAGGTTACGTGAGGTTACGTGATGTTACGTAAGGTTACGTGATGTTACGTGAGGTTACGTAAGGTTACGTCAGGTTATGTAAGGTTACGCAACGAAGAGGAATTCGGGATGGGGCAAACGCCGCTCCACCGGGGAGCCTCGTAGGCGCGGACCTTCAGGTCCGCGCGCCAAGGCCCGGCCCGCGAACCCATAGGGTCCGCGGCTACGCATCCATTAGTTCATCCGCCCCCCGATCTCCGGAAGAAGAGCACGCCCTCCTGCTCGGGATCGAACTTCTCCACCGGACCGAACGACCGCAAGAGGACCTCGGGGCGGATCTGCTCGCCCAGGTAGTAGGCGGCGATGACCTCGGGCGGCCGGAAGAAGATCCCCCGCCGGGCGTAGTAGTTGATGACCTCGAAGGTCACCTTCCGCAAGCCGAAGGAGACGAGCCAGTCCGGCTCGCTCTCCTCGAAGATCAGGGAGGGGCTCAAGGCGCGGACGCCCCCCAGATCGAGGTTGGAGAGGCCGTCCAGGATCCCCCCGAAGCGGACCCGGTCCCCGGTGTAGAACTGGAGGGGGAAGGTCATGTTCGGCGGGACGACCACGATCTCGTCGCCCTTCCGGCAGTTTCTCCGGATGAAGAGCGCCGCCGCCTCGTAGGCCGTCACGTAGTCGGAGTGGATCTCCCGCAGGTAGGAGACGAGGTCGAAGCGGGGCGGGAGGGGCAGCCAGGGGTTCAGGGTGAGGAGGTTGCTGAAGAGGACGAGGAGGAGGAAAAGCGGGGCGGCCGGACGGATCTTCCCCCAGAGGAAATGGAACGCCAGGCCCATCAGGCCACAGAAGAACGGGAGCAGCGAGATCAGGTACCGCACGTCGGCGTCGCCCCCGGCGAGGAACGGCTGGGGGGAAAAAACGCTGACCGCCGCCACCTCGAGGAAGCAGAGGACGAGCCATTCCCGCGAGAGCCTCTTCAGCCCGGCGTCGAACCGGCGGTCGAAGTTGAGCCAGGCCAGGAGCGGAAGGACCGCCCAGGGCAGGAAGGCGTAGGCGTTGATCTCCCGGAGGTTGCGGAGGAAAAACACTCCCCTTTCCAGGAGCCATTTCCCCCCGGCCGCGGGGAGGGGCGGAAAAATGACCCGGGCCGAGACGCTGTAGGCGGCGGCCACGGCCAGGCAGAAGAGCCCGGCGAGAAGGAGGGGGAGGAAACGGCGGGCCCGGAGGTGGAAAACGAGGTGCACGATCGCGAGGGCGCAGGCGAAGCAGAGGCAGGCGAGGTAGTGGCTGAAGAAGAGGCCGAGAAAGCCCGCGGCGGCGAGGACGATACCTCCCCCCCTCCCCCGGTCCAGGTAGAGCCGGTAGCCGCCGTAGGCGATGAGGGGAAAAAGGATGACGAGCGAGAAGTAGCGGCACTGGCGGATAAAGAGCAGGAAGGAAGGGGAGAAGGCGAGGAGGACGAGCGAGGAGATCCGAAAGGCGAATGATTCTCCCCCCAGCGACCGGAGAAGGGCGGCGAAGGCCCCGAGCGCGAGGAGGCCGGCGAGGACGAAGGGCAGGCGCCCGGCCAGGGTCGTCTCGCCGAGGAGGCGGAAGGAGGCGGCGCAGAGGTAGAACTGGAGGGGGGGGACGTAGCGGTTGATGAAATGCCCGTCCAGCTCGAAGCCGTCCCGGTAGGCCATCAGGTTCCAGCCGTCCCAGGCGGTGAGCTCTCCGAAGCGGAGGCGGTTGCGCGCGAAGATCGCCGTCCCCGCCTCGTCGTCCCAGAAGTAGTTGTCGCCGAGGCCCCGGAAGGAGAGGTAGGCAGCGGCGAGGACAACCAGGAGCGGGCCGAAACGCCGGAGCGGACGGCGCCCACCCCGCGACTCAATCGGAGCCGGGTTTTCTTTTGATGAGGAGCATTCCATCGCGATGGTAGATGAGGGCGTGGTCGGGGGATTTGAGGAGGCGCGCCACCAGCTCCCCGACCTGCGGGTCTTCGCCGTAGTAGAGCGCGTTAACGATCACATAGTCGAAATCCGCGGCCGGGCGCGGGTTCTTCTGCCTCTGGTAGAGATCCAGGTACTTCTCCCAGGTCACGACCTCCAGCCGCTCCGCCAGGCGCAGGTAGAGATCGTCGCTGGAGAGGACCGAAGCCTGCGGGGGGATGAGGGATAGGACCTCCTGCCGGGCCCGGTGGCCGGGGCCCGGCCGCCAGTCGCGCGGGTTGATGATCGAGCCCAGGCCGCCCAGGCAGGCGCAGAGGAGCCCGCAGGACAGAAGGAGTTCCGCTCTCCCCCCCCAACGCGCTTGCGCCTTCCGGGCCAGGCGGGCGATCGCGTCGATCGAACCCAGGCAGAAAAACGCCCCGATCACCATCCCGTAATGCCACCTCAGCACGCTGAAGCCGGGGGGCCCGATCAGGTTGACGAAGAAATCCGGCAGGGCGACGAGCGAAGGCAGGCCGAGGAGGGGGGGGAGGAAACCCACCGGAGCGAGGACGAGCAGGGCGTAGATCAGCTTGTCGGCCTTCTGCCAAAAAAAGGGGCGGCAGAGCGCCCACGGCGTCGTAAGCAGCGTGCGGGCGATCTCCGCGCGCGACCCCCCGAGGTGATCGAGGTACCTCAGGGACGGCAGCTCGCCGCCGGCGCTGCAGTACGGCCCGAAGAAGAAGTAATAGCCGGCGAAAAAGGCCGTCGCGACCAGCATGGGCAGGACCACCCGGTTCCACCTCATCCTCCGGAGAAGGGCGTAGACCCCGAACATGAAGATCGCCCCGGCGACGGTTTCCTTCGCCCCCAGGGCGAGGAGGGCGAAGAGGAGAAAGGGCCGGATCCGGCCGGTCTCGAAGAAATAGAAGCTAAAAAGCAGCGGGGGCAGGATGAAGTGGTCCGGGTTGATCTGGTTGAAGTGCTGGCTCAGGATCGTGGGATAGAACAGGGGGACGAGCGCGCAGACCAGGGCGGCGCGGCGATCCCGCATCCAATGGCGGGCGAGCAGGTAGGTCGGCCAGGCGACCAGACCGATGGACAGGCTCTTCAGGAAGAGAACGGTCCCGGCGTGGGGGATGAGCAGGTAGAACGGCACCAGGAGCAGGAGCAGCGGGGAGAAATGATCGCCCAGGTAGCTCCCGCCCAGCCAGGGGAGATAGAGCACGCCGTAGCCGTGGGCGGTCGTCCAGATCGCCTGGACCATGGAACCGGAGTCGGTGCTGACGGCGAGAAGAACGTAGTCGTGATAGAGGGAGAGGGCGAAACCGGCCGCCACGTAGCCGACGCCGAGGGCGGCGAGGAGAAGCCATTCGTTCCGGAACGGATTTTTCAACCGCTCACCCTCTGGGCTGCGGCCCCGCCGACCCGGATCACCGGAGGCCGCTCAGCAGACGCCGCGCCGCCGGGTTCTCCGGGTCCCGGGCCAGCGCTTCCCGCAGCTCTCTTTCGGCCAGGGCGGGGCGCCCCGTGGCCGTATAAATATAGGCGAGGCGGAGGCAGGCGTCAATTTCCCCGGTGAGATCGTAGAGGAAGATCGTGTGGCCGATCGACTCGACGGGGGAATACTCCCGGAGCCAGGCGTAGAGGCCGTGGTCATCGAAAGAGACCCCCTGGAGGCATTTCAGGCTGATCGCGAGCCATTTTCTCCCCGGCGGTTTCCCGAGCTCCCGGTAGGGGAGCGGACCGTCGGAGAAGAGATACTGGTAGTCGATCCCGTAGTAGCGGGGGTCGGCCTCGCCGAAATAGGAGAGGACGACGCCGCCGATCCCCCGGCGGTCCATCGCCAGCTTCAGGCGTTTCAGGTCCTGGCCCCAGTCGACGTTCGAGTCGCTCAAGAGCTTCACCGCGTTCTTCGGCCCCCCCGCCAGCTCGCTGACGTAGGCGAGAAAATGCGGGTAAACGGCGAGGGCGGAGGCGGCGTGCCAGAGAAGGAGGGGGATGATGAGGAGGCCGATCAGTTTCCTTGTCATCGCCGCGGTCCCCGCGGCGGTGAGAACGAAGAGCGGCGCGTAGACGAAGAGGACGTGGCGATTGCCGATGTCCAGGCGCGAGAGCGAGGCGGCCAGGAAGTAGGCGGCGGGGGGGAGGACGACAAAGAGATAATCCGGCCACTCCCGGATCAGCCGACCGCGGAGGCCGAGGGCGCCCAGGGCGAGGAGGAGGAAGAAGGCGGGAGGGGTCTTCAAAAGCAGGGTGACCAGGAAGTAATAGCGCCAGCCGGCCCCGCTGTAGCGGCCGAGGAGGAAGGATGGGCGCCAGCCCTGGTAGTGGCCGAGGGTCTCGACGATACCCCCCCCGTAGAGAGGGAGGTCCCGCACCCGGTAGACCGCGGCGACGACGAGGAAGGCCGCTCCCAGCCAGAGGAGATAACTCCCGGCGAAACGCTTCCAGCTCCCCTTCTCCGCCCGGCGGGCGGCGGTGAAGATGGCTCCGCAGATCAGCAGGATGGGGAGGAGGGAAAGCGCGGCGTATTTGGTCGCGGCGGCCGCGCCGGCGGCGAGACCCGAGCGGACGAGCGGCGAGCGCCTCCCGCTCTCCAGCCCCCGCCAGAACCAGAAGACGGCGAGCGTCATGAAGAAGGCGCCTCCCGCGTCGTTGGTGATCAGCCGGCCATGGGCGAGCATCTCGGGGGAAAAGACGAAAAGGGCGAGGGCGATCAGCCCCGCCGCTTCTCCCGCCAGGGCCCGCGCCCAGAAAAACACGGCCAGCCCGAAGAGCGCGGAGAGGAGGATCATGGGGAGGCGGCAGGCGATGAGAAGGGTGTCCGCTCCCGGCCTGGTCTGGTAAAGGAGTTTCTGGCTCAGCCACTGGATGAAGCCGAGGGTCTCCTCCGGGGTCAGGCCGGGCGGGCGGCAGCGGTCGAAGAAAGGGTCGAGACGCAGAAAGAGAAGAGGCAGGGCGGCGAACGCGTTGGTGAAGGATGGATTGGCGGGGTCGTAGATCTGGGCGCGGGGCCACTTCAGCCAGGCGAAGCCGGCGGCGAGGTGGACCCCCTCGTCGAAGGTGGGGGAGTCGTCGAGCGAAGAGCCCACGGAGAGCGCGATGTAGACCGCAAGCAGGGTCCCGACGATAAGACTAACGGTTATTTTGCGGTTCCCATTCAATAACCGATTCCTGCAGGCCGGTTCTTATGAACCGGCGGCCCGGCCGCCCGCGACGACGCTACGGCCTTACCGAAGGTCCGGAGAGGCAGATCGTGACCGGGCCGATCCTCCGCTGAACGGTCTCCCCCCGGTAAGGCGAGCACTCCCGGCCCGGGAAGAGAAGCCCATCGATCAGGCGGGCGCGGACGGACGGGGCGGGCGGAGGACCGGTCCGCCGGAGCTCGAACAGATAGCGTACGCCGACGCCTTCGTCCCGCATCAGGAGCGCGTCCACCTCCCCCGCCCTCTCTTCCCGAAGCGCGCCGGCGACCCGTTCCTGGACGCGGTAGGAGAGCCCGAAGTCGCCGCCCGTCCCCCCCGCCCTCCCGATCTCCCCGAGGAAGGCCTTCCAGATGTTGACCCCCGCGAAGACGACCAGCATCCCGAGCAGCGCCGCGCACGAACCGAGGATAGTGCTCCGTCTCCGATGCTCTCCTTCCCCGCCGGACTTCGCCCCCCGCGTCGCGGCGAAGGAGAGCAGGTTCTCCATGCCGACTCCGGCCATGAGAATGAGCGCGGGGAAGGAAACGAGGAAATAGTGGGGAGGAGCTTCGATGCCGCGGATGAAGTAGAGGAAGGGCGGCGCCAGGACGAAGAGGAGAAGCCAGGGGACGAAACGAGCGAGGGCCGGCTCTTCCCTTCTCCGGCGGAGAGCCAGGCCCCCCGCGGCCGCCAGGGCCAGGATCAGGAAGGGGGCGGCGGCGGCGACGGGAGAGATCCAGGCCGATCCCCTCCCCAGCGCGGTCGCGGAGAGGGGTGAGAGAGCCGAGGTGAACGGATAGCCGAAGCCTCCGGAGAAGGCGGTGGCGGAGAAGGAGCGGAGGATCGTTCCGAGCTTCTCCGCGGCCGCCGGGCCGCCGAACCAGGGACCGCGAAAGGAGCGGAGAATGTCCTCCCCTCCCGACCCCCGTAGGTAGAGGGCGTAGGGGAGGAGGAGGAGCGCGCCCGCGGCGACGCCCAGGGCGGCCCAGGGATAGTTCAGCCGCCGCCGGAACGCGGAGGCGGCGAGCCAAGCCGCGCAGACGAAGAGGACGCAGTAGCCGGAGTAGTGGACCTGCCAGATCAGGCTCGCGAGCAGGATAGCCCAGAAGGCAGCGCGGCTTCGCGCGCTCCGCTCAGCGCGGGCGAGCGCGAGGAGAAAAAGGAGGGCGAAGAACGGCAGGAGCGACTGGGCCCAGATCTTGCGGGAGTAAAGGATATGCCAGGGATGGGCGGCGAGAAAGGCGGCCGACCAGAAACCGGCGGCGGGAGCGCCAAGCTCCCGGCCGAGGAGGAAGAGGATGAAGACCGAGGCGGCGCCGAAGAGGGCGACCCAGTAGGCATAGGGAAGAGGCGAAGCCGTGAAGACCGCCACCGGGGAGAGGAGATAGAGGAAACCCGGAGGGTTGCGGATGCCGGCGCCGCTCATCATCCCCGCCAGCCCTTCCCGGCCGAGACCGCTCCGGATGGTCTGACGGGCAAGAACGATCCCCGCCACCTCGTCGTTCTTGAACTCCATCAGGTCGAGGGCGGAGAGGCGGAGGACGGCCCCGAGGATGACGACGGCGAGGAGGAGGTATGGCCGTGGGGTCGTTTTTATGTCCGATGATCCCCGCGCCGGGCGAACGGAATCCGAGGGATTCGCGGCGGTTGGCCTTCCGATCCGGAGATTTCGATAGCGGAGCTTGTCCCTCCCCGGGACAAGCTCCGCTATCGAGAGTAAACCTTGACCGGATCCTGCATCTCCTCCCATTTAAAGCTGTAGAAGGCGTGCTCGCCGCTGTAGTCCAGCACCCGGAGATCGTCCTTCTCCTTGAGGTCCTGGGAGACCGAAACGAAACGGGCGCCGTAACGGCGACGGCAGGTCTCCACCGGGACCTCGAAGGCGGCGTACTTGTCGATTCCTTTGTCCTTAAGCTTGGCGACCAGGCCGGGATCGTTGAAGACCGGATAGCTAGTCAGAATGAGGATCGGGCTGGTGCCGGTGAAGAGGAGAGCGGCTTTCACTTATCATTCCTCCGGAATTATGGATTGTCTCCGAAAAACGAGACGAGGATACCACAGAAGGAAGTGGATATCCATCCCTCTCCCCCTCATTCGGCCGCATCCGCGGCCCGGCGCGCCTTGTAGGCCCCGACAGAGTCGGGGCCTACAGCCGGCGGCGCGCGATCGCGATGAACCTCCCCACCTTCAGCCCTCAGCCTTCAGCCTTCTTTCCCCGAAGATCAGCGTCCCCACCCGGATCATGTTCGACCCTTCCTGGACCGCCACCCGCCAGGAATTGGTCATGCCCATGGAAAGGATCTTCATCTCCGCGTTGGGGATGGGGTTCTCCTTGAGCTTCTCGAAGAGCTTGCGGGTCTCGACGAAGCAGGGCCGGGCGGCCTCGGGGTCGCCTTCGAATGGCCCCATGGTCATCAGCCCCCGGACCGAGAGACGGGGGAGGGCGGCGATCTCCCGGACCAACCCCTCGGCCGCCTCCGGCATCACACCCGACTTCTGCTCCTCCCGCCCGCTGTTGACCTCGATCAGGATCGGCATGCTCTTGCCGAGAGCGGCGCAGCGCTTGTCGATCTCCCGGGCCAGGGAGAGGGAGTCGACGGTCTGGACCAGGTCGAAGATGGCGGCCGCCTTTTTCGCCTTGTTGGACTGAAGATGGCCGATCAGGTGCCAGCGCACGCTCTCGCCCAGCTCCGCTCGGGCAGCTTCCGCTTCCTGGACGTAGTTCTCCCCGATCAGGGCGATCCCCGCCCCGACGGCTTCCCGGATCTCTTCCGGCGTCCGGGTCTTGGCCGCCGCCACCACCTCCACGCCGGGCGGAAGCTCGGAGAAGAGGCGGCGGACGTTATCCGCTATGCTCATGCGTAAGCCTCCAGTCGCATATGGCTAGTGTAACACGCCCCCGGTTTCCCCTTGGAGGCCAATTTATGGTAGTATTCTAGTACACCGCCGGCGGGCCGGCGGATGAAACCCGGAGAACGAACCGACAATGAAATATTCCCTCGCGGCGGGCCTCCTGGCGGCGATCCTCATCCTCCACGGCTGCGTCACCCCCCAGCAAAGGCGCCAGGACTACGTCGACGAGCGCCCCGGCCTCAGCGCGGAGTCGAAGGCGGCCATACTGGAGGGGAGGATCGACAAGGGCATGAACGCCGAGGACGTCCTCGCCTCCTGGGGCGAGCCGGACCGGAAGACCGTGAGCTACGCCCACTCCGGCGTCACCGAGCTCTGGACCTATCTGACCCCGATCGGCCAGTTCAAGTCCGGCGAGGTCACCCTCAACATCACTAACGGCCACTTGACCGGCTTGACGAACTAATGGTGACTGGTGACTTGTGACTAGTGTCCGTCCATGCCGTCCATAAAGTCCATGCCGTCCATATCGTCCATACCGTCCATGCCGTCCATAACGTCCATCCCGTCCAAACCCTGCCGCCCGGGCGCGGTGCGCTATTCTGCGTAAAAGGAGGGAATTCCATGAGAACGTCGGTCCCGTCTTTGGCTCTTGCCGTGTTCCTGATCCTTTCCTCCGCCGGCGCGGCCGCCGCCGAGCCTCTTGCCTTCAAGCCGGGAGACACGTTGGAGGAGATCCGCTACAAGATCGACTACAACGGCTACTCCTTCACCGTCGGCCACAACCGGATCTTCGACATGACCCCCGCCGAGAAGGCGGCCTTCTTCGCCCGCCGCTTCCCCCGCGCACCCCGGTCGCGCGCCGTCTCCGACGACCTCGGCCCCCTCGCCCGCCAACTCGGCCGGACCGCCCTCCCCTCTTCCTTCGACTGGCGCTCCTACAACGGCCACTCCTACATCGGCGCGGTCCGCGACCAGGGGGACTGCGGCTCCTGCTACTCCTTCGGCGCCTGCGGCGCCGCCGAGGGGACGTATAATTTCGCCAACGGTCTCTACGGCTCGAACTGCATCGACTTCTCCGAGTCCTACATCATCTGGTGCCTGGGGAGGCTCTCCCAATATGAAGAGCATTTCTACGGCTGCAACGGCGCAGACTGGGATTACATGGAACTGGAGGCGCTGACCCGGCAGGGGATCATCCTGGAGTCGGCCTTCCCTTACCGGGAGAGCGACCCCGGATCCTGCACCCACTGGTCCGACCATACCTACGCCTTCCAGTCCTGGCACCGCATCACCTGCAACGACACCAACGCGATCAAGACCGCGATCATGACCTACGGCCCAGTCGACGCCTCGGTGGACGTGGATACCGGGTTCGAGGCTTATGATTCGGGGGTCTACCAGAACACCAGCACCACGTGCCCGCCTGACCCGGAGATCGGATCCGAGTGCTACCACACCTACACCAACCACGCCATTTCCCTGGTCGGCTGGGACGACAGCCCTCCGGAAGGCGGTGGCGGCGTTTGGATCCTCCGCAACTCCTGGGGCGACACCTGGGGCGAGAGCGGCTACATGCGGATCCGCTACGGCTCGGCCCGCTCCTCCTGCGAGGTCTGCTACCTCGTCTACGGGCAGGCCGCGCCGGCCACTTCCGCCTACGTCGTCATCGACTCCGGAGACTACGACGGCACGTTCGGGCTGACCGACGTCGCCGTCTTCCGCTCTTACTACGGACTCTGGTCGGTCCGGAACGTCTCCCGCCTGAGCTTCGGCTCCTCCGGAGACCTCCCTGCCTCCGGCGACTTCAACGGCGACGGGACCACCGACATCACGACCTTCCGCCCCGCGGGCGGACTCTGGGCGGTCCGCAACCTCACCCGCTTCTACTTCGGCCAGTCCTCCGACGCCTCCGTCCCCGGCGACTACGACGGCGACGGGACCTGCGACGCCGGGATCTTCCGCGCCGCGACCGGCTATTGGTCGATCCGGAACGTCACCTCGGCCTATCTCGGCTCCTCCGGCGATTACCCCGCTCCGGCCTACTTCGGTTACCCCTACGACCAAAAGCGCATCGCCGCCTTCCGCCCCTCCTCCGGCCTCTGGGTGATCAAGGACCTCACCCGCTTCACCTTCGGCCAGTCCGGAGACCGGCCGGTCCCGGGCGACTACGACAGCTCCGGCCCGATGGAGGCGGCGGTCTTCCGCTCCTCCTACGGGATGTGGGCGGTCAAGGACCTGACCCGGATCTACTTCGGCGGCTCCTCTGACGCGCCCGTTCCCGGCGACTACGCGGCCGACTCCAACTTCGGGGACGACATCGCCGTCTTCAAGCCCTCTAGCGGCGTCTGGGCGGTGAGAAACCTGACCCGCCTCTACTTCGGAACATCGGGCGACATACCGGCGACGAGGTAGTGACTGGTGACTGGTGACTAGTGACTGGTGACTGGTGGCTGGTGACTGGTGGCTGGTGACTAGTGACTGGTGGCTGGTGACTAGTGACTGGTGACTAGTGACTGGTGACTAGCGTCCATGGCGTCCATATCGTCCATGGCGTCCATATCGTCCATGCCGTCCATACCGTCCGAGCCCTCCAATTTTTCTCTTGGCCGGAGCTGGCGCGAACGCTATATTTGCCCTTTTAATAACTATCCACCACGAACCAAGGGGTGATCCGTGATCAAGCTGAGCGGTCTTCGGCGTGCGTTCGCGACATTGTCTGCGTTCTCCCTCCTCGTCGCCTTCCTCCCGGCGATTTCTTTTTCCGCCGCTGAAAGCGGCGGAACAAGCGTCCGGGTGATCGTCCCCGCCGACACCGCCCCCGCCCTCCTCCAGCGGGCCGGCGCCCGGCTCGTCGCCGACCGTTCCTCCTACCGCGTCTACGCCATCCCCGCCGACCGCGTCGCCTCCGTCCCCGGCGCCCTCCCCCGCCCCGACTTCGACCGGATCGAACTCAACCGGGCCGTCCTCGACACCGCCGCCCCCCTCCCCGCCGTCCCCGCGTCTTTAGCCGCCGCCGAGAACGTCGACCGTTTGATGCTCGTCCAGTTCTCCGCCCCTCCCCTCGACTCCGACCTCGCGCCCATCAGCGCGGCCGGGGCCGAGATCGTCCAGTACGTCCCCCAGAACGCCTACATCATCTGGGTCCCCGCCGGCCAGGCGGCGGACGTTGAGAAAGCCGCCGTCGCCGCCCAGTACTACGGCCCCTACCACCCCTGGTATGCCCTCTCCCCGAGGCTCGACCAGGCCGAGGGCGAAACGAAGGTCACCATCCAGTTCTATAACTACGGGAAGCGCGCCCGCGCGGACGCCGAGAATGTCGCTTCCGGCGCGGCCAAGGCCATCCAGGGGCCGAAGGAGGCCCTGGGCGGTCGCTATCTCAACGTCCGGGTCGTGGTCCCGGCTTCCGGACTCGCCGCGCTCGCCTCTCTCCCCGGCGTGGTCACTGTCGAGCCCTACGTCGAGCCGGAGCTCTACTGCGAGCGGCAGGATCAGACGATGGCCCGCAACCTGAACGTCGCTGAGACCGGCCCCTCCGCGCCGGGCTACCTCTCCTTCCTCGCGGGCTTAAGCTTCCCCACCACGCCCGCCGACTACCCGATCATCGACATCGTCGACGACGGATTCGACACCGGGAACGCCGCCGCCCCCGGAAACTCCGAGTTCCGCGAGCTCAACAACGCCGGCCTTCCCTCCCGCGTCGCCTACGCCATCATCGCCGCCGGCGCTTCCGGCTTCACCCCGGAAGGGGCGGACGGCCACGGGAACATCAACTGCTCGATCGTCGGCGGCTACAACGACGGCGCGGGTTCCCCCGCCAACGTCGATGTCGAGGGCTACCACTGGGGCTTGGGCGTCTCCCCCTACGGACGGATCGCCTCGACCAAGATCTTCGGCCCTTCCGGCTGGTCCTACCCCGATGAGGACCTGATGGTCTCCAACCAGTATGCCGCCGGGGTGCGCGCCACCTCCAACTCCTGGGGCGCCGACGTCGCCGGAGCATACGACGCCGACTGCCAGGCCTACGACCGGCGGACGCGCGACGCCCAGTCCGGGACGGCCGGGAACCAGGAGATGCTCTTCGTCTTCGCCGCCGGGAACGCGGGCGACGGCGCCAGCACCGTGGGGGCGCCGGGCGGCGCCAAGAACGTGATCACGGTGGGGGCGAGCGAGAGCAACGACGCCGTCCTCTCCTACACCGACGGCTGCCTCGTCGGGGTGTCCGGCTCCAACAACATCCAGGACATCATCGACTTCTCCTCCCGCGGCCCCTGCCTCGACTCCCGCTTCAAGCCCGAGATCGTCGCCCCCGGCACCCACATCCACGGCGCCGCCTCCTACGACGCCTCCTACAACGGCACCGGCGTCTGCGACATGTACAACCCGGCCGGACAGACCAAGTACGCCGAGTCCTCGGGGACCAGCCACTCCACCCCCGCCATCTCCGGTTTCGTCTCCCTCATCTGCAATTTCCTCTCCCGCGTCTACGAGTACGCCGCCCCCTCCCCCGCCCTGAAGAAGGCCTACGTCGTCCACTCCGCCCACTTCATGACCGGCGCCTACGCGAACGACAACCTCCCCTCCAACAACCAGGGCTACGGCCTGGCCGATATGGCGCTCGCCTTCGACACCACCGCGTCCCGCTACCTCCTTGACCAGACCGAGCTCTTCACCGCCTCCGGCCAGTCCTTCTCCGTCGAAGGCGTCATCGAACAGCCCGGAGGAACCTTCCGGGCCGCCCTGGTCTGGACCGATCCCCCCGGCTCCACCTCCGGGAACGCCTACGTCAACGACCTCGACCTCGAGGTGACGATCAACGGGACCCTCTACCGGGGCAACAATTTCGTGAAGGGCGTCTCCCAGACCGGGGGGGCGGCCGACGTCCGGAACAACACGGAATGCGTCTTCCTCCCCGCGGGCCAGACCGGGAATGTCACGATCACTGTCCGGGCGACCACGGTCGCGGGCGACGGAGTGCCGGGGAACGGCGACTTGACCGACCAGGACTTCGCCCTGGTCGTCTACAACTTCGACACCACCCCCTGGGAGTACCTGATCGACGAGGGCTTCGACGGCTTCCAGACCGGGACCCGCCCCGCCGGCTGGGTCTTCACCAACTGCAACGACGACACCGACACCTACACCGAGGCCGGCGGCTACTACGGCCGCGCTCTCCCCTCGGTCAAGCTCGACGCTTCAGGGGATACCATCGAGACCGCCTCCTTCCTGAACCCCCGCAACCTCTCCTTCTGGATCCGGGGAGTCTCCGCCGGGGTCACCGGATCGCTCCTGGTCGAGGAGTTCTACTCCGATACCTACTACCTCCTTGCCGACCTGACCGACCTCCCCCCGACCGGGACCGTGGAGGGGCCCTACGACCTGAACAACTCCACCTCGAAGGTCCGCTTCACCTACACCAAGGACTCCGGCGACATCGGGATCGACGACGTCCGCGTGGCCGAGGGGCTCACGCCCTCGCCGACCCAGACCCCCACCCCCTCCCCCACCCCCTTCGGCTACAAGACCCCGACTCCGACCGCGACGCCGACTACCACGCCTACGCCGCGCGTCTTCTACCCCCCCTACACCGAGAACTTCGAGACCGACTGGGAGGGCTGGAGCACGGAGTACGTGGTCGGGACCGAGCCCTGGTGGCAGGCGGAAGGAGCGGGCTACGGCTCGGAAGGCGTGCCTCCCACCGCCTACGAAGGGACCTACAACGCCCTCTTCTACTACGACGACTTCGTGACGAAATCCACGCGCCTGGTCAGTCCCCGGATCCAGTTCCCGGTCGGCTCGTCCAACGCCCGCCTCACCTTCTACCACACCCAGGGTTCCTGGGAGGGCGACTTCGACACGATGGCCGTTTACTACCGCTCCTCCTACAACGGTTCCTGGCAGCAGCTCGCCAACTACACCTCGGCGGTCAACTCCTGGACCCAGCGGACGATCTCCCTCCCCAACCTCTCGGATGACTACTACATCTCCTTCCTCCCTTCGACCGACTACGGCTGGGGCGTCTGCGTGGACCTGGTCCAGGTCGTCCTGGTCACCACCCCTACGGCGACGCCGATTCCGCCGACGCCCTCGCCGACGCCCTTCGGCTACAAGACACCGCCGCCCACGCCCACTCCGATAGCCTCGCCCTCGCCGACCTGCGGTCCGGACCGCACCCCGGCCTCCTACCTCGTCGCCGACGGCGACTACAACGGCGACGGGACGGCCGAGATGTCCGTCTTCCGCTCCTCCTACGGCATCTGGGCGATCCGGGCCCTGACCCGGGCCTTCTTCGGGGCGGCCGGCGACCTCCCCGTCTCCGGGGACTATGACGGCGACGGGACGACCGAGATGGCGGTCTTCCGCTCCTACTACGGCCTCTGGTCGGTCCGCGGCTTCACCCGCGCCTACTTCGGCGGCTCGTCCGACTTCCCCGCCCCCGGCGACTACGACGGGGACGGGGTCGATGACATCGCCGTCTTCCGCGGCTCGGAAAACCGCTGGGCGGTCCTCGACCTGACCCGGATCTTCTTCGGCGCCACCGGCGACCGGCCCGTCCCGGCCGACTGGCGGGGCGACGGGGCCTGGGTGGTCGGGATCTACCGGCCGCCGGAAGGCCTCTGGTCGGTCCGGAACGTCTCCCGCTTCTACGTCGGGGGATCCTCCGACTGGCCGCTCCCGGCCGACTACGACGGGGACGGCACGGCCGACCCCGGGATCTTCCGCTCCCACCTCGGCCTCTGGGCCATCCCCGACTTCACCCGGATGTACTACGGCGGCTGCCGCGACTGGCCGGTCCCGGCCGACTACGACGGGATTGGCTACCCGTCGATCGGGGTCTTCAAGGACTGCACCGGCCTCTGGGCGATCCCCGGAGTGACCCGCGCCTACCACGGGACCTGCGGGGACTTGCCGGTCAGCAAATAAATAAGAAATGAGAAGTGTGAAGTAAGAAGTATCAAGCAGGGATAAGAAGCCAGGGGCGGCTCCCCGGGATGGGGAGCCGCCCTTTTCTTCATCAGTAGCATCGGATTGTGGGAGGGGCATTCCTGCCTGCCCCGTCTCCCAAGAATCCACTCGGGGCCCCGATGCCGAGGCTCGCGCCGGCGGGATTATGGGAGGGGCGTCCTCTCCCCGATCCAAGCCGGCCCGGATCGCGGCGAGACGCCCCTCCCACAAATCGCTGTCGCGCGACGCATCCGACCGATTGGTCGGATCCGACGGATCGGTCGGATCATCCGGCCGGATCACAGCCCTGGCACTTCTGCCTTCTTACTTATTTGTATCATCAGCTCGAGGTCCCCCTCCCCCACCGACCCGTCCCCGTCCAGGTCGGCCTTCACCGTCCCGCCCCAGCCGCTGAATAAGATCCCCAGGTCGCGGCTGTCCAGGACCCCGTCGTCGTTGAGGTCCGCCCCGTACTCGTAGGGCCCCCGGTCGTAGCCCCCCCGTTGGGGGCGGGCGACTCCGTCCAGGTCGCCCGCCGGCGAGAAGATGACCGCCGCGCTGTTAATGGCTGGACTGGCCGGGAGCAAACGATAGTCCAAGGCGGCGGGATCGACGAAGAGGGGATCGGCGTAGATGTCCCCCTCCCCGCGCCCCGAGGCCGACCGCCAGGTCCCGTCGCAGATCTCCTCGGCGCTGAAGCACCTCTCCGGAGAGAGGAAGGCGGCGCAGATCACCGCGTCCGGGCGGTAGGGGTTGAAGCAGACGTTGCCGGCGGCGGCGAGCGATAGGCCGGGGCCGAAATAGACCAGCGTTCCGCCCATCTCCGGCCGGTCGCTGTAAAAGATGCTGTTGTAAACCGCCGCGCCGGTCGCGCCGCCCCCGTAGCCGAACTCGGCCAGATATCCGTAGGAGAGCGAGCCGGCGAAGAGGCAGTTGGCCACCGTGTAGGTCCCCCACTCGGAGAGGACCAGATTAGTCAGGCCGGAGTCGACGGAGAGCGAGTTGACGACCGTGGAATCCTTCCCCCAGAGCTTGAGGTTGTTCCGGGCATTCCTCAGGGATACGACGCGAACGAGCTCCGTCCGGTCGGATTTGAAATCGAAACCGTCGCCGGCGTGGCCGGACGAGAGGCAATCCTCGACCCGGATGTCCGCTCCCGTTTCCACGGCGAAGCCGTCCGCGGCGGTGTCGTTCCCCGTCCCCGGCCCCCAGGCGGCGAAACGCCGCAGGGTGATCTGCCTCCCCGGACCCGCCGGCCCGCAGTCGAAACCGCTCCAAGCGTAGTCCCGGGCTCCGATGTCTTCGAGGAAGATGCCGTCGCCGCCGGCGTGGAGCTTGACCGCCGTCCCCACGCCGGAGAACTCCATCCGCCGAAGCTCGATCCCGCTGCTGTGGGACCAGGAGACGAAGCCGAAACCGGGCGCGCCGCCCCGGGAGTAGTTGCGCACCGCGATCCCTTCGAAACGGAGATAGTCGCTCCCCTCGACGTTGATCCCGTACCTCCAGTCCAGGCCGGTCCCGTCCAGGATGGCCGTCTCGCCGGCGAAGGCGGCAAAGGAGATCGGGGCGCCCGGCGCGCCCGAGCGCTCGACGGTGAGATACTCGCGATAGACGCCGGACCGGATCAGGACGGAGTCGCCGGGGGCGACGAGATCGGCGGCGCGCTGGACGGTCCGGAAAGGCTGGGAGAAGGTCCCGGGATGGGAGTCGTCTCCGGAGGTGGAGACATAATAGGTTTGGCCGCAGTATGCCGGCCAGGGAAAGGCGAGCAGGAGGATCGACAACGCTTTCATCGGCCGCCTCGCTCGAAATATACCACGCGCCGGCCAATCCCCGCCGGCCCGGATCGCGGCAAGAATGCCCCTCCCACCGCAATCCGGCTTGTGATATATATAGCCAAGCCATTCGCATAATTCGCGCAATTCGCCGAATCCGCATAATTCGTAGCTATATGTCCGAGATCGTCGTCAAACTCGCCGTCCAGGGCGCCCATCAGGCCTTTCGCCTGGCCGAGGAGAAGGTCGCCGCCGCCCGCGCCGACCTGGGGGAGGGGGCGCGGATCGGCTTTCCCGAGACCGCCTTCTACCTCCCCGCCGCCTACGCCCTCCTCGGCCTCGAGGCCCGGACCCTCTCCGACGGAGCTTCTCTCCTCGCCGAGGCGAAAAAGCTTCTCCCCCCTCTTTCCTCCGACCGGCCGCCGCCGCTCGGCGACGCCGTGAACGCGGGGCTCTCGACCCTCCTCTCCGAGGAGGTCCTGATGGCCGTCCGCTACCTCCGGAAGGAGGAGCCCCAGGAGTCCTGCAACGGCTTCTTCACCGACACCATCCTGCGCACGCTCGGGATCATGCTCGTGGACGGGCGGATGCCGGGGGTGGCGGCGATCCTGGGCGCGGCCCCCGACCCGGCCACGGCGTCCGGCATCGTCCGCGAGTTCCAGAAGAAAAACATCCTGGTCGTGGTCGGCGGATCGGTCGGGAAGGTCTCCGTGATCGACCAGCTCAAGGAGGCGGGAGTCGACCTCGGTTGGGACAATTACGTCGTCCCCTTCGGCCGGGACACCCCTTCCGTGGTCTACGCCCTGAACTTCGCTCTCCGCGCCGCGCTCACCTTCGGCGGGCTGAAGAAGGGGCAGCGAAGCGAGTGCCTCGCCTACTGCAAGGAGCGGGTCAACGCCTGCGTCATCGCGCTCGGCGCGCTCGACGAGCTGAAGGTGGCCAACGCCGCCGCCGCCCTCGTCCTCGGCTGCCCGGTGATCGCCGACACCGACGTCCCCGAGATCCTCTCCTCCCCCCTCACCGTCCACGAATCCCTGATCTCGGTCAAGAACCACTCCGAGATCGCGGCCCGGGCCATCACCGCCCGGGGGATCAAGATCAAGGTCAAGGAGATCCCCCTCCCCGTTCCCTACGCCGCCGCCTTCGAAGGGGAGCGGGTGCGCAAGGAGGACCTCCGGGCCCAGGCCGGCTCGAAGTACTCCAAGGCCTTCGAGTATCTCTTCCAGGGCGACCTGGGGAAGATCGCGGACGGCCGGGTCTCCCTCCACGGTCCGGACCTCGACGCCGTCGCCCCCGCCGGGTCCTTCCCCCTGGGGATCGTGGTCCGCGTCGCCGGGAGGAAGATGGAGAAGGACTTCGAGTCGATCCTGGAGCGCCAGGTCCACACCTTCATCAACGGGGCGATGGGCGTCATGCACATGGGGCAGCGGGACATGGTCTGGCTGAGGATCGGCAAGAAGGCCTTCGCCTCCGGCTTCCGCCTCCGCCACCTCGGCGAGATCGTCGTCGCCCGCCTCCACAACGACTTCGGGGCGATTATCGACAAGGCCGAGGTGGAGATCTTCACGCTGCCCGCCGACGTAGAGCGGGAGATCAAATCGGCCAAGGCCGCCTACGCCGCGCGCGACGCCCGGGTGGCGGGGATGACCGACGAGTCGGTGGAGACCTTCTACTCCTGCACCCTCTGCCAGTCCTTCGCCCCCAACCACGTCTGCATCATCAGCCCGGAGCGGCTCGGCCTCTGCGGCGCCTACAACTGGCTGGACGGGAAGGCCGCCCACGAGATCAACCCGCGCGGCCCCAACCAGCCGGTGGCCAAGGGCAAAACCGTCGAGCCCGCCATCGGCCAGTGGGAGGGGATCAACGCCTTCGTCGACGAGGCCTCCCACCGGGCCCTGAAGCGCTTCAGCATCTATTCGATGCTGGTCGATCCGATGACCTCCTGCGGCTGCTTCGAGTGCATCCTCGCCGTCATCCCGGAGGCGAACGGGGTGATGGCGGTCAACCGGGAGTTCACGGCGATCACCCCCTGCGGGATGGACTTCGTCACCCTGGCCGGGATGGTCGGGGGCGGCGTGCAGACGCCCGGTTTCCTGGGGGTGGGGAGGCTCTACCTCACGAGCAAGAAGTTCATCTCCGGAGACGGGGGCCTCCGGCGCCTGGTCTGGCTGACCAAGGAGCTCAAGGAGTTTTTGCGCGAAGACCTGATCAAGCGGGGGCAGGAGATCGGGATTCCCGGCTTTATAGACATGATCGCCGACGAAACGGTCGCCGCCGACTCCGCCTCTCTGCTGGAGTTCCTGAAGAAGGCCCACCACCCCGCCCTCTCCCTCCCGCCGCTGTTTTGATGGGCGCGGCCAGCGGCCCGCCGCGATCCGCCGGGCCGGACAGAGCCTCCCGATCCGACCGATCGGTCGGATCCGACGGATCGGCCCGATCGGCCTCCCGAACCGCCGGGGTTTTCCTGACACCTTACACCTTACACTTTACACCTTGCACCTCCCCTCCTACAATCCGAAGGAACCTGAACCGGCGGAACATGCGCCATGGCGCTGACCGGACTCGACATCTACAAGCTCCTCCCCCGCACCAACTGCGGAGAATGCGGATCGCCGACCTGCCTCGCCTTCGCCATGAAGCTCTCGGCGAAGCAGGCCTCCCTCGACTCCTGCCCCCACGTGAGCGAGGCGGCCAAGCAGGCCCTGGGCGCGGCCTCCCGCCCGCCGATCCGCCTGGTGACGATCGGGACGGGCGAGAGCCGCGTCGAGCTCGGCAACGAGACCGTCCTCTTCCGCCACGATGACACCTTCGTCCACGAGACCGCCCTCGCCCTCCTCGTCCGCGAGGACGACCCCCGCCGCGCCGAGCGCCTGGAAGCCATCGCGCGCCTGCGCTTCGAGCGGGTGGGCAACCCCCTCCGCCTGAACCTGATCGCCCTCCGGGAGACCTCGGGGGATCCCGAGGCCTTCGCCGCCTTCGCCGCCGCGGCCGCGGCCCAGACCCCTCTCGCCCTCGTCCTCTGGAGCGAGTCGCCGGACTGCCTCCGGGCGGCCCTGGAGAAGGTCGGCGACCGCAAGCCCCTCCTCTACCCCGCCACCGATGCGAACCACGCCGCCGTCCTCGATCTCGCTCGGCGCTCCGGCTGCCCGGTCGGCCTCAAGGCCTCCGGCCCGGACGCCCTGGCCGCCCTCGCCGAGAAGTACGCCGCGGCGGGTGGGGAGGACCTCCTCCTCGACCCCGCCTCCCCCGGCCTCCGGGAGGCCGTCCGGGACCAGACGGTCATCCGCCGGCGGGCGATCCGGGACCATGCCCGCCCGCTCGGCTACCCGACCATCGCCATCGCACTCGGTCCCGACCCTTTCGCGTCCGCGCTCGACGCCTCCGTCCTGATCGGCAAGTACGCATCCCTCGTGATCACCGACCTCTCCGCCGGGGAGTACCTCTTCCCCCTCCTCACCGCCCGCCAGAACATCTACACCAACCCGCAGAAGCCGATCCAGGTCGAGCCGAAGCTCTACCGAATCGGGGAGGCGAGCCGCAGCTCCCCGGTGCTCGTCACCACCAACTTCTCCCTCACCTACTTCACGGTGACGGCGGAGATGGAGGCCTCCAAGGTCGGCGCCTACCTCCTCTGCGTGGACACCGAGGGGACATCCGTCCTCACCGCCTGGGCGGCGGACAAGTTCAACGCCGAGAAGATCTCCAAAGCCCTCGAGTCCTCGGGGCTGCCCGGCCTGGTCGACCACCAGACGCTCGTCCTCCCCGGCTATGTCGCCGTCCTCTCCGGCAAGGTCGAGGACGAGTCGGGCTGGAAGGTCCTGGTCGGCCCCAAGGAAGCCTCGGGTATTCCGAAGTTCCTGAAGACGACCTACCGGACGCTTCTGGGGAGCTAGATTTATGATTTCAGATTTCAAATCTCAGATCTCAGATTTTATATATCGGCTGGGGAAACGGGTTTCTCGGAACCTTGCCGTTCAGTCCGTCCCAGGTGTCCATAACGTCCATATCGTCCATAGAGTCCACCCCGTCCAATCGCCATGCCCCGCTACAAGATAACCTTCCTCCCCTCGGGCCAGACCGCCGAGATCGAGCCCGGCCAGACGCTCCTCAAGGCCGCCGAGAAGGCCTCTCTCTCCGTCCGCTCCGACTGCGGCGGCGACGGGACCTGCGGCAAATGCCGCCTTCGCGTTAAGTCCGGCGAGCTCGACTCGGTCCCCACCCAACTCCTCCCGCTCCGGGAAGGGAAATCGGGCTGGGTCCTCGCCTGCCTCTCCCGCCCCCGCTCCGACGTCACGGTGGAGGTCCCGCCGGAGGCGATCCGGGAGGATAAGCACCGCGATGACGCCTCCCGGCGCTTCCGGGACTGGGAGGAGGACGCGGTCCCCTCCTGCGATCTCGACCCCCTGGCCGCCTCGCTCCCCCTCTCCCTCCCGCCCCCCACTCTCTCCGATAACCTGGGCGACCGGGAGAGGATCGTCCGCGCCCTGCGCTCCGCCGCGCGGGCGCAGAACGTCCAGGTCCCCGCCGATCTCATCCGCCATCTCCCCTCCCTCGTCCGGAACAACAACTGGGAAGCGGCCGCCGTCGTCGCCCGGGTCGGGAAGAGCTTGCGCCTCCTCGATCTTCGCGCGAAGGCCGCCGCCGGCAAGGCCTTCGGGGCGGCGATCGACATCGGGACGACGACCGTCGTCGTCCACCTGGTCGACCTCGCCACCGGCCGGACCGCGGCCGCCGAGGCCGATTACAACTCCCAGATCTCTTTCGGCGACGACGTGATCAAGCGGATCATCCGCTCCGAGGAAGAGGGAGTGGAGAAGCTCGCCGCCGCCGTCCGGGGCGACCTCAACCGCCTGATCGAGCGCGGGGCGAAAGCGGCGGGGATCGGACGGGAGGAGATCGTCGCCGCGATCGCCGCCGGGAACACGACCATGACCTCCCTCTTCTGCGGTTTCGACCCCCGCTGGATCCGGAGGGAGCCCTATATCCCCCCCGCGACCGAGATCCCCCCCTTCCCCGCCCGGGAAGCCGGCCTCGCGATCGCCGAGCGCGCCCTCCTCTATCTCGTCCCCGGCGTCGCCTCTTGGGTGGGGGGCGACATCACCGCCGGCGTCCTCCACTCCGGCCTCCACCGCTCGGAGGACCTCGCGCTCCTGGTGGATATCGGGACCAACGGGGAGATCGCGGTCGGCAACCGCGAGTGGATCCTCTGCTGCTCCTGCTCGGCCGGCCCGGCCTTCGAGGGGTCCGGGATCGCCTGCGGGATGCGGGCCGGTCCGGGCGCGATCGACCGCTGCGACCTCGGAGGGAGCGGCGAGCCTTCGCTCCGGACCATCGGCGGGGAAAAGCCGGTCGGGATCTGCGGATCGGGGCTGCTCGACCTGGTCAGCGAGCTCTTCCGCTCCGGCCGGATCGGCCGGGAGGGGAAGCTCGACCCCGATCCCCCGCGGGTCCGGGAGGGGGAGTCCGGGCTCGAGTTCCTGGTCTCGGAGGCGGGGAACAACGGGGCGGGGCGGGACATCGTCGTCACCCAGGCCGACATCGACAACCTGCTCCGGGCCAAGGCGGCGATCTACGCCGGCATCTCCGTGCTCCTCAAAGCCGTGAAGCTCTCCCTCTCCGACGTGAAGCGCCTGTACATCAGCGGCGGCTTCGGAAATTACCTGAACCTCCGCCGCGCGATCTGCCTCGGCCTTCTCCCCGACCTCCCCCCGGAGAAGATCGTCTTCATCGGAAACGGCTCGCTTCGGGGGGCGAAGCGGATCCTCCTCTCCCGCCGGGCCGAGGAGGAGTCGCGCCGGATCGCCGGGATGATGACCTACTTCGAGCTTTCCGCCGACAACCGCTTCATGGACGAGTTCTCGGCCGCGATGTTCATCCCCCACACCGACGTGGAGCGCTTTCCGAGCTGCGCTCGGAAAGAAATAGAAAAACGAAGCGTGCAGGCAAAAAGACACCCTTGAGGCCTTGAATCCAGGGTTGTGATCCTATCATTTCCCCCATGAGCGAATCTAAGGAAACCTGGTCCCTCGCGATCAACGAGGTCACGATCGGCGCTCTCCCGGCAGACGGGGGGACACGCTCTTCCACGGTCACCATCGGCGGGGCGACCGGCCTCCCCTTCCTGGCCCGGACTCCGCGGAAGCCTTGCCTCGCCTACGACGTGATCGACCGCCTCCCCGAGGACTGGCCGCCCGCCCTCCTCGAACCCTACCGCGGCCTCCCCCCCGAACCGGCCGCCCGCGCGCGCTTCGCCGTCGAGAAGCTCGGCGCCCAGATCGTCTGCCTCCGCCTCCAGTCCCTCCACCCCGACTGGGGCGACGCGTCCCCCGAGGAAGCGGCGCGGACGGTGAAGGAGGTCTTAAGCGCGGTTTCCGTCCCCCTGGTCATCTGGGGCTGCGACGACCCGGAGAAGAACAGCCTGGCCCTCCCCGCCTGCTCCCAGGCCTCCGCCGGGGAGAAATGCCTCCTCGCCTTCGCCACCGAAAAGACCTACAAGACGCTCGCCGCCGCCTGCCTGGCCGACCGCCACCTCCTCGTCGCCCAGTCGCCGATCGACATCAACATCGCCAAGCAGCTCAACATCCTGATCTCGGAGATGGGTTTCGACCCGAAGAAGATCGTCATCGACCCGATGACCGGGGCGCTCGGCTATGGCCTGGAGTACACCTACTCGATCATGGAGCGGATCCGGCTCGCCGCCCTGGGGGGGGATGGGATGCTGGCGATGCCGATCCTCTGCGACGTGGCCTCCGACGCCTGGAAGGCGAAGGAGGCCAAAACGCCGGCCGCCGAGGCGCCCGCCTGGGGGAACGAGACGATCCGGGGGCCGCTCTGGGAGGCGATGACCGCCTCCCTCCTTCTCCAAGCCGGAGCGGACCTCCTGATCGTCCGCCATCCCTTGGCCGCCGATTATCTGCGAAAACATATCGAGGCCCTGGCGGGAGGCAGTGATCAGTGATCAGTGATCAGTGATCAGTGATCAGTGATCAGTCACGCAAATTCGTGGAATCCATCGGCCGGGCCAAGCCGGGCCGATCCGTGAACATTCACGCAAATTCGTGGAATCCATCGGCCGGGCCAAGCCGGGCCGATCCGTGAACATTCATGCGAATTCGTGGAATCCATCGGCCGGGCCAAACCGGGCCGATCTGAAATCTGAGATCTCAAATTTGAAATCATCTCCATGAGCGCCCGCATCATCAATGGAACCGCGATCGCCCGCGCGATCCGGGAGGAGGTCCGCCTCGAAATCGCCCGGCTCCTGGCGGAGACCGGGAAGGTCCCCGGACTGGCCGTCGTCCTGGCCGGGAACGACCCCGCCTCCGAGGTCTACGTTCGAGCCAAGGAGAAAGCCTGCGCCGAGGCCGGGGTCGCCTCCTTCTCCCGGCGCCTCCCCGCCTCCGTTTCCGAAGCGGAAGTCCTCTCCCTCGTCGCCGAGCTCAACGCCGACCGGCGGGTCCACGGGATCCTGATCCAGGTCCCCCTTCCCCGGACCGTCGGCGAGATTCGGGTGATGGAGGCGGTCGATCCCGACAAGGACGTCGACGGCTTCCATCCCCGCAACCTGGGCCGACTGCTTTTGGGCCGGGAGACCTTCCTCCCCTGCACCCCGGCCGGGATCCGCGAAATGCTCCTCCGGGAGAAGATCCCGACCGCGGGTCGGAACGTCGTGATCGTGGGGAGGTCGAACATCGTGGGCAAGCCCCTGGCCGCGATCCTGATGCAGAAGGCGAATGGGGCCAACGCCACCGTCACCCTCTGCCACACCGGGACGAGGGACCTCGCCTCCCACACCCTCCGGGCCGAGATCCTAATCGTGGCGGCCGGGAAGCCCAAGGCGATCACCGCCGACCTGGTCAAGGAGGGGGCGGTCGTGATCGACGTCGGCGTGAGCGAGACGGGGAAAACCGTCGAGGGGAAGCGGATCCTCGCCGGCGACGTCGACTTCGCGGCGGTGAAGGAGAAGGCCTCCGCCATCACCCCCGTTCCCGGAGGCGTCGGGCCGATGACGATAGCGATGCTGTTGAAGAACACCGTAAAGGCATTCCGTCTCTCCCTCGACGCCGAGGCGCGCGGACCTCTAAGGTCCGCGCCTACGACAAACGACCGGCCCCGCCCGAATCCGTAGCCGCGGACCTGAAAGGTCCGCGGGAGGGATGACCGCGGCGCGTCTTTTCGGCGCGACCCGAACCGACAGGAAACCTCGAGAAAGGTTCAGCTCCCAGGATGAACTCAACCGCTAACCCGACCGGATCCGTCCGCCCCCTCTCCGAGATCGCCGCCAACCTCGGCCTCCTCCCCGGAGAACTGGAATACTACGGGCCGGAGAAGGCCAAGGTGCGCCTCTCCGTCCTCGAACGCCTCCCGGAAAGGCCGAATGTCCGCTACATCGCCGTCACCGCCATCACCCCCACCCCGCTCGGGGAAGGGAAGACCGTCACGACCATCGGCCTCTCCGAGGCCCTTCACCGCCTGGGGAAGAAGGTCGCGACCTGCCTCCGCCAGCCTTCCCAGGGGCCCACCTTCAGCATCAAGGGCGGGGCGGCCGGGGGGGGCAAGGCCCGCGTCCACCCCAGCGAGGAGATGAACCTTCATCTGACCGGCGACATCCACGCCGTGGGCGCGGCCAACAACCTCTGCGCGGCCGCGATCGACGCCCGGATCCTCCACGAGAGGAACTACGACGACGCAGCCTGGGCGAAGCGAGGGCTCAAGCGCCTGAACTTAAACCCCTACTCCGTCACCTGGAAGCGGGGGATCGACGTCAACGACCGGGCATTGCGCCAGACGATCACGGGACTGGGCGGCAAGGAAAACGGATTCCCCCGGATGACCGGTTTCACGATCACCGTCGCCTCCGAGGTGATGGCGATCCTCGCCCTGGCCGCGGACCTGAAGGACCTGCGGGCCCGGCTGGGACGGATCGTGGTCGGCGACTCCTGGGGCGGGGCGCCGGTCACCGCCGAGGACCTCGGCGTGGCCGGGGCGATGGCCGTTCTCCTGAAGGACGCGATCAAACCCAACCTCCTCCAGACCCTGGAGGGCTCGCCGGTCTTCGTCCACGCCGGCCCCTTCGCCAACATCGCCCACGGCAACTCCTCGATCATCGCCGACCGGGTGGCCGCGCGCTGCGCCGACTACGTCGTCACCGAGTCCGGCTTCGGGGCGGACTGCGGGATGGAGAAGCTCTTCGACATCAAGTGCCGCCTCTCGGGGATGGTCCCCAATGCGGTGGTGATGGTCGCCTCGATCCGCGCCCTCAAGATGCACGGGGGCGGGCCGACGGTGAAACCGGGAGTTCCGATCGATCCCGCCTACGCGCGGGAGAACCCGGAGCTTCTGGAAAAGGGGCTCGCGAACCTCGAGGCGAACCTGGCCATCGCCCGCCTCTTCGGCGTGCCCTCCGTGGTCGCGGTCAACCGCTTCCCCGGGGACACGGAGCGGGAGCTCGAGACGGTGCGGGCGGCGGCGGTCCGGCTCGGGGCCCGGGCGGCCTGCGTCTCCGAGGTCTTCGAGAAGGGGGGCGAGGGCGGCGAGGATCTGGCCCGGGCCGTGATCGAAGCCTGCGGGGAAGCGCCTTCCTTCCGCTTCCTCTACCCGCCGGAGGCCTCGATCGAGGAGAAGATCGCGGCGGTGGCGACCCGGGTCTACGGGGCGGCGGCCGTCGAATACTCGGAGACGGCCCAGAAGAAGATCGGGCTCTACGCCTCCCGGGGGTGGGGGAAGTTCCCGGTCTGCATGGCCAAGACCCAGCTCTCCCTCTCCCACGATCCGGCCTGGAAGGGCGCGCCGAAGGGCTTCACCCTTCCCGTCCGCGACGTCATCGCCTCGGCCGGAGCGGGCTTCCTCACCCCCCTCTGCGGGGACATCATGCTGATGCCCGGCCTCCCTTCCCTCCCCGCCCTGATGCGGATCGACCTTGACGAGGGCGGCAACGTGGTCGGCCTGACCTGACGCGGCGGATGATATCCACGAATTAGCACGAATTTTCACGAATTGGGTCTGACGCTATTATATTCGTGCCAATTCGTGTCAATTCGTGGACTTCTTAGCCGGACCTCGTCCGAAGTGGTTTCACCAGGGAGCGGGCGCGGCGGAAGAGCTCGGGGTTGGAGGGGACCTCGACGTCCCGGCGGCGGATGATCTCCGCGAGGGTCATCCACCTGGCCTCCGCCCCCGCCATGTCGTCACCCGGCGCGACCTCCCCGCCCAGGTGGAGCACCGCGTAGCCGAGGCAGACCATTTCGGCCACCCTTCGATCGAGCCGGAAGGAGCCGGAGTGAAAGAGGCCGGCGACGCGGAAGCGAAAGCGCTCCCCCAGCTCCTCCCTGATTTCGCGCTCCAGGCAGGCGAGCGGCTTCTCCCCCCTCTCCAGCGCCCCGCTCACCGATTCCCACCCCGGCTTCCCCGGACGGCGGAGGAGGAGGAACCTACCCCGCCGGTCGACGACGATCGCCATCACCGCGACCGGGAAAAGGGCGAAACGGCGTCCGCTCTGCGAGACGATGGCGGCATGGCTCTTCATATCGTTATCATTACCCCGGCCGGCCTTTCGCGGAGATTCGCGGTTGGAATCGCCGGGCCAGCCGGGCTCGTTGATCAATGATAAACGGAAAAAGGCAAAGGGCAAATGCGCTGTTTTCTCGCTCGCAGCTTCGTGGTAGATTTCGCTCCATGAAGAAGGTATTCATTGGAGCCACCCGCCAGAACGACGGCAAGACCGTCATCTCCCTGGGGCTGATGCACGCCCTGGGACGGCGGGCCGCCACCATCGGCTTCATCAAGCCGGTCGGCCAGCAGTACCTGGTCGTGGACGGGGAGAAGATCGACAAAGACGTGGTCCTGATGAGCCAGATCTACAACCTCCCCGACCGGCTGGTGGACATGTCCCCGATCGCCATCCCGGCCGGCTTCACCGAGGAGTACATCCGCGCCCCCCGCGAGGAGGAGCTCCATCACCGGGTCCTCCGCTCCTTCGAGACGGTGGCCCGGAAAAAGGACCTGGTCCTGATCGAGGGGACCGGCCACGCCGGGGTGGGGGCGGTCTTCGACCTCTCCAACGCCGAGGTGGCCAAGCTCCTGGGGGCGAAAGTGATCCTGGTCAGCGTGGGCGGGGTGGGGCGGCCGATCGACGAGATCCTGCTCAACAAGGCGATGTTCGACCAGAACGGAGTGGAGATCCTGGGGGTGATCATCAACCAGGTGATGAAGGACAAGTACGACAAGATCTCCGGGCTGGTCCGCAAGAGCCTCCAGTCGCGGGGGCTGGAGGTCCTGGGGATCGTCCCCTTCGACCCCGTTCTTTCCTCCCCCACCGTAGCCGAGATCGTGAAGGCGATCAACGGCGAGCTCGTCTCCGGCCCCGCCCGGGTGCAGGAGCAGGCCGGGAAGATCGTGATCGGGGCGATGCCCCTCTCCACCGCCTTCGACTACTTCACCGGGAGGTACCTCCTGATCACGCCCGGCAACCGCGAGGACCTGATCCTCGCCGCGCTGAGCCATGCCCTGGCCGGAGACGAGTCCCAGGTCCTCCTCACCGGGATCGTCCTCACCGGGGGGATCCTGCCCCACCGCAACATCCTGAACCTTGTCCGCAAGACCGACTTCCCCATGATCACGGTCAGGGAGGACACCTACACCACGACCGCCCGGATCACCAACCTGGTCCTCAAGCTCAAGCCCGAGGACATTGAAAAAATCCGGGAGACCCAAAAGCTGATCGAGGAGTACGTGGACGTGGACCGGATCTTCTCCCTTCTTTAACGCGCATCCCGCCTGGAGGGCGGGATGCGCGTTAAAGAATTGACGCAAAAGCAAATCCGCTTTATTATGTAGTAAATATCAGGCAGTTTAACCCGAAAAACGGGGGATCATTCACCTGCCAGAGGCCGACCCGGAGCAAACCTGGCCTCGAGAGGAGACTCTGCCATGGCCGAAAACATTTCCAAGGAAGAATTCGTCATCCGCGCGATCAAGAACCTGCGGCGTCCCCCCTACAAGGGGATTCACTCGGTCTACAGCGGGTTCAACGAGGCCTTTCTCAAGGAGTTCCAGGAGAAATCCATCGCCACCACCAACCAGATGGCCAAGGATGGGAAGCTCTGCCTCCGCCCGGTCCGCGGCGGGGTGATGCTCTATCTCCCCGAGGACGCGCCTCCCTCCCTGAACGTCCAGGCCGTGCTGGACAAGATCAAGTCCTGAAGGGCGGCCGCCCCGCGAGGGCGGCGGCGCTGACCGGTCCGCGGCGGCTCTCCTGCGACCGCCGCCTTTTCACACCCGCAGGATCTCCTCGAGCTTCCTCAGGTCGATCGGCTTCTCCAGCCAGCCGTCGACCAGCGGCGCCAGGGCCTTGCGCTCCTCCCGGGGGATCGGCTTGCCGCTGATGACATAGATCCGAGCGCCGGCACAGGCCTGACGCACCGCCGAGACCAGCGCCTCCCCGGCCAGGCCGGGCATCACGTAATCCAGGAGGATGGCGTCGAACGACCGCCTCCGGCAGAGATGGAGGGCCTCCCGGCCGCCGGAGGCCCGGGTCAGCTCGACCGAGCGCTTGGCGAGATAGAGCCGGTACATCTCCAGCAGGTCGCCCTCGTCGTCCACCACGAGCAGGCTCACTCCCGTCCCCGGCGCCGGCGGAGTCTTCTCCTCCAGGGCGGGCGACGCGGGGACGGCCGGGGCGCGGGGGAGTCTGACCGTGAAGGCGGTCCCCTTCCCCGGGCGGCTTAAGACCGTGATCGTTCCCCCGTGCTCCTGGACGATCTGGCGGGAGACCCAGAGGCCGAGGCCAAGGCTGGGGACCCGGTCCCCCCGGCGCTTTTCCTTGGTGGTGAAGAAGGGCTCGAAGATCCGGCGCAGGTCCTCGGGACCGATCCCGACCCCGGTGTCGGCGACCGTCACCTCCACCTCGCCTTTCCGGTTGCGCGCGGTCAGGGTGATCGTCCCCTTGCCCTTGGATTCGACCGCTTGCCGGGCGTTGCGGACGAGGTTGAAGAAGACCTGCTCCAACTGGGAATAGTCGGCCAGGGCCGGGGCCGGATGGGCGTAGTCGCGCTCCACCCTCATCCCCCCCGCCTTGATCTCCCGCTCCTGCAAGAGGATCACCTCGTCCAGGATCTTGGTCACGTCGACGGCCGCCAGGCGCGGCTTGTCCCGCCGTCCGAAGGTGCTCAGCCTCTGGATCATCACCTTCCCCCGCTGGGTCTGGCGCAGGATCACCTCCAGTGCCCGGGCGAGGCGCTCGCGGTCGTCGAGGGCGGTCTGGGCGATCTGGGCGTAGCCGCCGATCCCCATCAGGAGGTTGTTGAACTCGTGGGCCAGGCTTAAGGCCATCGTGCCCACCGCTTCCAGCTTGGAGGTGTCGCGGAGGCGCGCCTCCGCTTGTTTGCGCTCGCTGACGTCCCGGAGCACGGTGATCACCCGGACCACCTCGCTCTTCTCGAAAACCGGGATCTTGGCGGTCTCGGTGACGAACTCCCGCTCGCCGATCCTGGTCTTCTCCTCGGTGAAGAGCGGCTGGCCGGTCCGGAAGACCTCGGCGTACTCGCGCCGGACCGCCACGGGCAGGAAGGGGTAGATCCGCATGAGCGGCTTCCCGATCAGCTCGGCCGTCAGCCCGATCGACCGATGCCACTCCACCAGGGCGGGGTTGGCCAGGATGAGGATCAGGTTCCGGTCCACCACGTGCAGGGGGTCCCGCATCGCCTGGAGAGTGGTCCGGTATCTGGCCTCCGATTCCTTCAGGTCCTCCTCGATCCGTGCGCGCTCGGTGATGTCCTCCCCAGAGGAGAGCGTGCCCGTGACCCGGCCCGCTTCGTCCCGCAGCCAGGTGTTGTGCCAGGAGATCAGCCGCTCCGCCCCGGAGCGGGTCCGCACCGGGTTCTGGTAGGCCTCGGTCGGAGCGGGGTCTCCGGCCATGATCCGCCGGAAGGCCTCCTCGGTCGCGGCCCGGGACGCGGCCGGGAGAAAGCTGCGGAACCAGTTCCGGCCGACGATCTCCTTCTCCGTCCGTCCCAGGACGGCGCAGCCCCTCTTGTTGATCATGGTCACATCGCCCCGGCGGTCGAGGGCGACCAGGATCACCCCGGCCACGTCGAGGTAGGTCTGGGCCCGATCCCGCTCCGCGGCCAGGGCGGACTGGGCCCGGACCCGCGCGCTGATGTCGGCGACGGCGACGATGATGAACTGCTTCCCCGAGATCTCGATCAGCCGGGCGCTGACCTCGACCGGGATGACCCGGCCGTCCCGGGCGATGTTCTCGCTCTCGACGAAGAACCCGCCCGAGGAGAGCTCGCGGTGGATCAGGGCCGGGAATCGGTCGGCTACCTTCTTCGGCACCAGATCGCGGGCCGTTCGGGAGAGCAGCTCCTCCCGGGAGTAGCCGAGGAGGTCGATCGCCGCCTGGTTGCAGTCCACGATCGATCCGGTGATCGTCTCCAGGAAGAGGGCGAAGGGAGCGGCGGCGAAGAGACGCCGGAACCGCTCCCGGCTTTCCCGAAGCTCCTCCTCGGCGCGGAACCGGTCGGTAATGTCGAGCAGGTTCCCCATCACCGCCGGGCGGGAGCGGTAGAGGATCCGGGTGGCCCGGATCTCCAGCCAGCGGACGGTGCCGGTGCGGTGGATCCCCCGGAGGCGGTACTGGGCCGGGGCCGGGCGGCCGCGCAGGCGCCGGGCGAAGAATCCCGCCACCCGCTTCTGGTCGTCGGGATGGATGAACTCGAAAACCTTCCGCCCGACCAGGCCGCCCCGGGGCACTCCGGCGATCCTCTCCAGCATGCGGTTGGTGAAGAGGATGGTCCCGTCCTCCCCGGCGATGAAGATCCCGGCCAGTGACGACTCCACCAGGAGGCGGTATTTCGACTCCGACTCCCGGAGAGCCCGAGCGGCGGAAGCGCGCAGGGGACGGCCACGGGGAGAGGCCCGCGGCCCTCTGTTCGCAGCTGGTCTCATGGGCTGAACTGATGAATATTACCACACAATAACGCGGAATTGTGTTTTATTTCCCGCGAGCGGGAGGTCGGGCGGGTTCGTTTGGCCTTGACGGCGGCGCCGCCGCCGATTAGTATCGCTGCCCAACCTCGGCCGGTCGGGCTGGATCGGCCGAAAGAAAGGAGACCGCGATGACGAAGAAACCCGAAACCAAGAGCGCTTCCTCGGCCGGAGTCCCCGAAGAGGTCAAAAAATACATCGCGCCCCGGCGCCAGCACATCAAGGACGAGGTCTGCAAGCTCCTCCCCCATGTCCCCCGCGAGCTGGTCCGCAAACTCGACTACTGGGCCCTCTACACCATCCACCAGGATGTCGTGAAATCAGGCGCCGACCCCGAGACCATGGCTCGCCGTCTGGTCAAGGGCTACAACCCGGAGAAGGCCAAGCAGGCCGCGGCCCAGGCCGAGGCCAAGAAGGCCCGCGAGGTGGAGATCGCCCAGAAGCGGGTCGAGGCCCTGCGCAAGAAAGAAGAGGCGCGGGCCAAAGCGGAGGCGGCCAAGCTAAGAGCCCGCGCGGCTCGCGACGCGGCCCGGGCCAAGGCCCAGGCGGCCAAGGCCAAGGCGCGAGCGTCTCAGCGCTAGTCCCGGACGTTCCGGGCGATTCGGACGGCTGCCTGAACTTCCGCGAGCCGCCCCCAGCAGGCAAATGCCGCGACCGGTCAAACCGGTCGCGGCATTTTTATTCCGGCGCGCGCCGCGCAGGCGCAAGTGGGCGGGCCACCGATCAGCCCGGTCTAGTCGCAACCCGTTGCCTACGGCGATCCCAGCCCGTTTTATTCATGAAAACCATCGGTTTTCACGAACAAACGGGCTAGCGGCGGTAGAGCCTCTTATAGGGGGGAAGGTCGGAGCGGCGCCCGAACCAGGTGTTGTAGATCTCGTCGTAAACGCCGGAGGCGTCGAGCTTCTCCAGGGCGGCGTCGAGGCGGTCGGCCAGCTCCTGGTTCCCCGGGCTGACCGCGATGCCGTAATCCTCGCTGGAGAGGCCCGTCTCCACGATCTTGAACTTGTAAGCCCCCCGGGCCAGCGCCCCGGCCAGGATGTCCTGGTCCAGCAGGATGTAGCCGATGTCCTTGTTGTTCAGGGCCCGGGCCAGGCGCTCCGGGCTGTCGTAGGTCACCCGGGTCGCCTTCAGGTTTTTCCTGGCCCACTCCTCCCCGGTGGTGCGCCGGAGCACGCCCACCCGGTATCCATCCAACCCGGTCTTGAACGTCGTCCGGCTGTAGTCCACGTCCCGGTGGGTCGCCAGGGCCAGGCTGGAGCGGAAATAGGGGCGGGTGAAGAGAAAATCCTTCTCTCGCTCGGGCGTGATCGAGATGGACGACATCGCCGCGTCGGCGGTCTTGGCCCGGAGGGCGGAGGCGAAGCTGGCGAGGTTGAAGATCATCTGCGTCCAGTGGACGGGCCGGCCCAGCTCCTTGCCCAGGGCCTCGGCCAGGTCCACCTCGAAGCCCACCCGCTTGATCCCGTCCAGGGAGGCGAAGGGGGGAGCGGCGAAATCGTTGAGCAGGCGCAGCTCCGGTGCCGGCGCGGGGGCGGGCGGGGGTGCGCTCTCCTGGGCGAAAGCCGCGCTCAGCGCGCTGGCCAGCAGCAACATCGTTCCGACGACGCATAATTTCATTGGGGCCTCCTCTGGCGATGGTGTCGATCAATCGTATGTTTCGGCGGTCTCGCCGAAACATATTTGCTGAAACTCGCAGCGGCGGCAGAAGCCTTGACTATGATGGCGGGGAAAGGATTCCTCGTCAAGGGGGATATTCCGCCCCGGGTCGCGAAGGAAGGCGGCCATCTCCGCCATGTCGCGGCGGATCGTCTCCTCGGCTCGGGCCGCGCGTTCGGCGTCGAACGCCGTCTCCTCCGTCTCCCCCGAAGCGAGGTAGACCAGCTCGAGTTGGATCGCGGATTCGGGGAGTTTCCAGCGCCGGCGGGCCCAGACCCCCGCCGCCGCCAGCTGGATGGGGTCGTCCTCCGACTTCCGGCCGGTCTTCCAGTCCAGGACCACGACCTTCCCCCCCTCCCGGTAGACCAGGTCGGGGGAGGCGATCGCCTGGAAGGGGGGGACGTCGAAGCAGGTCTCCTCGGAAAACTTCTCCGCCGCCGGATCGATCCAGAGATAATTCTCCGGGTCGAGGGCGAGGAGAGAGCGGTAGCGCGTGGACTCCTGAATCGCCCGGATGGACTGCCGAGCCTTCTCCGCGAACCCCCGGAGCTCCTCGGGGGGAGGGACGCGGTCGTAGTATATCTCGAAGAGGGGCGGATGGGCCTTGGGCCCGACTTTCCAGAGCTCCTGCTTCGCGTCCCGCCAAGCCGCCCGCATCATCTCCACCGGCCGCTCGGGGTCGAGCTTCCGAAACTGGCCGTTCCGGAGCGCCTGGAAATGGCGGGCGAGCGCGGCGTGGACCGCCGTCCCGACTAGGGCCGGCAGCGTGGTCATCTTCCCCAACCGGTAAGCCAGGCGGGCCCGCTCCGGCGCGCTCTCGTCCCAGCCTCCCCAGTGCGCGTAGTAGCGAAGGTAGTACTTCCGCTTGCAGTCGGCGAAGACGGCGGCGCGCGACTTCGACCAGCGGAAGGGATTCTCGATCTCGGCCATGGCAACAATCACCACGAAGTCGCGAGGATCACAAAGGCAAATTCATGCTTCATGCCCTTCGTGCCTTCGTGGTGAAATCCTGTTTCACCGCGCCCAGAAGGCGACGCCGGAGCGGATAAAGTAGATCCCCAAGCCGATCAGGAAAACCGAACAACCGCGGAGGAGCCAGGGGAGGAAGCCGGGGTGGAAGGCCCCCCTCCCCCGCGCCGCCGCCGCCGAGACCAGGGAATACCAGGAGAGATCGGCCAGAACGTGCCCGCCGTAGAAGGCGGCGACGCCGGAGAGGCCGGACGCGCCCGCCCGGCCGAGATAGGCCAGCCCGATCGTCGCCCACCAGAGGAACCAGTAGGGGTTGGAGAGAGAGGTCGCGATCCCCAGAAGAACAGTCAGCCGCTTCCGCCCGGCCTCAACCGGCGCGGACGGCGCGGCGGGGATTGGAGAGCGCGCCCCCATCCAGCCGGAGAGTCCCATCCAGATCAGCCCTCCCCCGCCGGCGATCCCGATCACAGCCAGGAAGACCGGGGACTGGAAAAGGGGGGAGAGGCCGAGGAAGAGGACCGCGATCAGGCCGATCTCCAGGACGGCGTGGCCGAGGATGATCAGCGGTCCGGCGGAGGGGCCCCGGCGCGTCGCTTCGCCGATGGTCAGGGCCAGGACCGGCCCCGGCATCAGGGCGCCGGTCAGCGCGACCAGGAAGGAGGTGGAGAAAAGGGCCCAGAGGGTCATGGGGGAAGGATAACACGCGTAACGTGCAACGTGGAACGTGCATCGCGAGGACCCCGATCCGGCGGGATTGCTTCGCCCCCCGCCCCGTTCCAACCTCCCCCTTTACATATCCGCCTCGTTTCCGTATCGTGCATGGTACGCTGCAGTCAGGCGGCGCACCCGAACCGAAAGGAGGAGATCGGCTATGCGAAAGTGCGCTTGGGTGTTCCCCGTCCTGCTCCTGGGGACGCTCGCCGCCCTCATGGCCCCCGAAGCGGCCGCTTCCGGCTTTGGCCTCGTCGAACAGAGCGGCCGCGGACTCGGGTTGGCCTTCGCCGGCGGTTCCACCGACGTGACCGACGCTTCGAGCCTCTTCTACAACCCCGCGGCCTGCGCCTGGATGAAGCAGAACCAGGCGGAGCTGGCGGCGTCCGTCATCGACATTTCCACCCGTTTCCGCGACGAGGGCTCAACCACCGCCTCCGGCGCGCCCCTGACCGGGAGCGACGGCGGGCAGGGCGGCACGACCAACCTCGTCCCCAATTTCTACCTGGTCCAGGCCGCCGCCGATTCGGTCAAGCTCGGCCTGGGCGTCAACGTCCCCTTCGGCCTGGGCACCGAATACACCGAGAGCTGGAAGGGGCGCTACCACGCGGTCAAGACCGACCTGAAGGTCATCGACATCAGCCCGGCGGCCTCCGTCGTTCTCGTCCCCGACTTCCTTTCCTTCGGCGCCGGCCTGAACGTCCAATACGTCGATGCCCACCTCACCAACGCCGTCGATTTCGGGACGATCCTCTCCGCGGCCGGGACCCTCCCCCAGTCCCTGGACGGATTCGCGGATCTTGAGGGCGATGACTGGTCCGTCGGCTACAGCCTCGGCCTCCTCGCCTTCGCCACCCCCTCCACCCGGGTGGGCCTCTCCTACCGCTCCCGGATCGAGCACTCGCTCTCGGGGAACGTCGATTTCGACGTCCCGGCGCGGGCCCGCGCCATCCTGAACGCGATCGGGCTCAACAACTACTTCATCGACACCGACGCCCGCGCCGACCTCGACACCCCCCCCTCCGTCTCCCTGGGGCTGAGCCAGGAGATCGGGGAGAGAACCACCCTGATGGGGGACGTCACCTGGACGGGTTGGTCGGTCTTCAAGGATCTCTCCGTCAGGTTCGACTCCGGCCAGCCCGACTCGGTGACCGAGGAAAGGTGGGAGGACTCTCTCCGCTACGCGCTCGGCTTGAGCCACCGGCTGACCGAGGAGCTGACCCTGCGGGCCGGGACCGCGTTCGACGAAACCCCGGTCAAGGCCGCCTACCGCACCCCGCGCGTCCCGGACAACAACCGCTGGTGGCTGGCCCTGGGGGCGGGTTACCGCTTCTCCGAGTCCTTTGCGGCGGACTTCGGCTACGCCCACCTCTTCATCAGCGACCCCGACAGCCGCCTCCGGAACAAGCCGGAGACCGGATACCTCGTCGGCTACTACGACGCGGACGTGGACATCTTCGCCCTCCAGGCCTCGTATTATTTCTAAGCGCGCGGGCCGTCAAGGCCCGCGCCTACGGGGAGCGTTCCGGGGGATTGGACCAAGCGGGCGGGGCTAGAACTTCACGCCCACGCTGAAGAGGGCGATGACGCCCTTCCCAAAGTAGTAGCGCCCCTCCAGGTTGGTGAAGGGCGGGATGTCCACCCGGGCCCCGGCGAAGGGGCGCCAGTTGTCCGTGAGATCGTACTCCTCGCTGATCTCCCGCTCCGCCGAGCGGTAGCGGTAGTCGAGGCGGCCGTCGGCATAGGCCTCTCCGGCGTATAGGCCGAAGCCGGAGAAATCCCAGCCCGCCCGCGCCTCCGCTCCCCAGAGGTCCAGGTCCCCCTCCTCCCGAACGTCCTCGCCGCCGTCTCGCTCGGTGTCAGTCCGCGAAAAGGCGGCCTCGAGCACGCCGTAGAGACCCGACCAGCGGAAGAGCGTGTAGCTCGTCCCCGCCCCCCAGCAGAATCCCCACTCGTCGTACTCGGTGGCGCCGAAGGCGGGGCGGTCGAAGGCAACGCGGGAGTAGCCCAGCAAAACATGGAACTCCCAGCGGTCGGTGAAGTTCACCGTCGGGCGGATCGAGAGCCCCCCGAAGTCGAGGTCGTATTCCGTCCCCCCCGTCCGGAAGTGCCGCTGCTGGTAGTCCACCTCGGCGCGGCCCCCGAATCCGATGGGGAGGGCGGCGGCGGGAGCGAGGAGGTTCGCCAGGAGGAGGCATCCGGCCGCTATGGGCTGCAACGCGCGCATGGTCCACCTCCGTTTATAAACCACTTATTTCCATATTTCTATATTTCCATCGATCCCGTATCTTGGATCCGCCGCCAGCCGGCCACTCCCCGCCGAGCGGCGAATCCCATGAGAACGGCGTTTTCCACCTGGCTCCGCGTCTCCCGCGCCAACTTCCTCCCCGTGAGCCTCCTCCCCTTTGCCCTGGGGAGCGCGCTCGCCGGCCGGGCGGTCCCCTTCTCTTGGGCCCGCTTCCTGGCCGGGGCCTTCGCCGTCGCCGCCGTCCATCTTGCCGCCAACCTCCTGAACGAATACTGGGACCATCTCCTTCAAGCCGACGGCCATGGAAAATCCTTCGCCCCTCATTTCGGCGGGTCCCGCTCGATCCAGTCCGGGTTGGTGCCGGCCGTTCGCGTCCGCGCCACCGGATACTTTTGCCTCGCCCTGGGTCTCGCCGCCGGCGCCGCGCTCGCGGCGGAACGCCGATCCGTCGGAGGCCTCCTCTTCGTGGCCGCGGGCGCTTTCCTGGCCTGGGCCTACACCGCCCGTCCCCTCTCGCTGGCCTACCGGGGCGCGGGCGAAGCCGCCGTCTTCGCCGCTTTCGGACTCCTCGTCGTCAACGGCGGTTACCTCGTCCAGGCCGGAAGGGCCGCCCCCGCCCCCCTCCTCCTCTCCCTCGCCTCGGGTTTCCTCATCTCCTCGCTCCTCCTGGCCAACGAGATCGCCGACTCCGAGACCGACCGGGCCGCCGGAAAGATGAACTGGGCGGCCAGGTTCGGCCGAAAACCCGTCGCCCGCGCGGTCGGGGTCTTCGCCGGCCTCCCCTTTCCCATCCTCCTTCTCGGCTGCGCCCTTAAGATCCTGCCCTCGGGCTTCCTGGCCGCCTTCCTCGTCCTCCCCGTCGCCCTGGCCATGATCCATGCCCTCCAGGCGGCGCTGAAGCGGGGGGGCGGTTTTGAAAAATCCAGCTCCCTTATGGTATCTTTCTACGCCGCCTACCACGCGGCCATGATCGCGATCGCGCTCCTGACGTGAAAAGACGCCGCCCAATCGCAGCGAACCCGGCCCTGGAGCGCGCCCTCTCCTCCCTCCTCCCTTCCCCCCTTCGTCCCGGGGCCGCGGCCCCCACCGGCCGGCGCCGACGGGCCCGTCTTCTCCTCCTTCTCGGAGCGGCCGGCGGGGCGGGGAAAGTGGCCCTCCTCCGGGCGGCGGCGGCGGTCGAAGCGGTCCACCTCGCCGCCCTCATCCACGACGACGTCCTCGACGATGCCGCCGTGCGCCGGGGGCGAGCGGCTTTGCACCGGACCGTGGAGCCGGGCGCCGCCCTCCTCCTCGGGGACGTCCTCTTCTCCCGCGCCGTCGCCTCGATCCACCGCCTCGGGCGGACGGCCCTGACCGCCCGCTTTTTGCGGGCCGTCGACGAAACCTGCGCGGGAGAGATCCTGGAGACCGCCTGGAGAAACCGGCCCCCGTGGACGGAAGGGCTCTACTTCCGGATCGCCGGTCTCAAGACCGCCGCCCTCTTCCGCTTCTGCGGCGAGGCGGCCGCCATCCTGGCCGGAAGGCGCGACCGGGCCGTCTGGGGGAGTATCTCCCGGCGGATCGGGATCGCCTGCCAGATCATCGACGACTGCCTCGACCTCGCCCCGCCCGGATTCCCCGTCGGGAAAGACCGCCTTTCCGACCTCAAGAACTCCGTCCCCAGCCTGCCGGCGATCCTCGGCCTGGCCGACCGGCGGACGGCGAGCGCCGTCCGCGCCGCGCTCGGCGCGGCGGACCGCGGCCTCCGGGAGCGGGCGGGACGGGCCCTGCGCCGGAACGGGCATCTCCGCCGGGCGGCCGAACGGGCCGAGGCTCGCCTCCGCTCCGCGCGGGCGGCCCTGCGCCGGGACGGCGACGGGGAGCGCCTCTCCCCCTATCTCGACGAGCTGGGTGAACGACTCCGCGCCATCCGGGGGTGGCGGCGGTGAAACCCGTCCGCGTCGTCGTCGTCGGCGGCGGCTTCGCCGGACTCCGCTGCCTCGGCCTCCTCCGCCGCGGATCAAGCGCCCTCGCCCTGACCCTCGTCGACCCCAGTCCCGAATCGGTCTTCCGCCCCCTTCTCCCGGACGTGATCGCGGGCAAGATCGCTCTCCGGCGCCTCCTCCTCCCCCTCGACCCTTTCTGCGCGCGGAATCGCGCGGAATTCGTCAAGGAAGCGGCCGAGCGAACGGAAGGGGAGGAGATCGTCCTCGCCTCCGGCCGCCGGCTCCCCTTCGACCAACTGGTCGTCGCCTGCGGAGCCTCCCCGGCCTTCTTCGGGAACGACGCCGCGCGGGAGATCGCCTTCCCCCTCTACTCCGCCGCCGACGCCGCGCGCCTTCTCCGGCGGACGGAGGATGTCATCGTTTCCGGCCGGCCGCATTCCTTCGTGGTCGTGGGCGGAGGCTACACCGGACTGGAGGCGGCCACCGCGCTGGCCTGGCGGATCCGCCGGAGAGTCCCGCCGGATCGCCGGGGAAACTTCGCCGTCCGGATCGTCGAGCTCGCCCCCCGGATCCTGGGGCGCCTCCCCGACCGCTTCGCCCTTCCCGCCGCCCGGGCGGCGGTCCGCCTCGGCGTCGAGATCTCGACCGGGGCCAGGATCGGGTCCGTCTCCCCCGACGCGATCGAGATCGACGGGAGGCGCAGCGGAGACTTCACTCTGGTCTGGTCGGCCGGGGTCGCCGCCGAAGCCTTCGCCGGGCGGATCGATTCCCCCCGCGACCGGCAGGGCCGACTCCTCGTCGGGCCGGACCTGCGCCTCCCCGGGCGAAAGAACGTTTATGCCCTGGGCGACTGCGCCGCCTTCGCCGACGGAAAGGAGGTCCTGCGCATGGCCGTCCAGTTCTCCCGGGGGGAGGGCGAAGCGGCCGCCCGGAACATCCTCCGCCAGGTCCGGGGCGAGGACTCCCTCCCCTTCCGGCCACGCGACCTCGGCTGGCTGATCCCGGTCGCCTCCTGGCGGGCCTGGGGCGAGGTCCTGGGACTTCCGGTGGGCGGAAGGCTCGGAGCTCTCTTCCACTACGCCATGTGCGTCCATCGCACCCACCGCCTCGCCGACCGGATCGGGATCGCCGGGGACCTCCTCCGCGCATTGTTTCGGGGAGCGCCGTGATGGTAGGATGTTGAGATTAGAGATTAGAGATTAGACATTAGGGGGCAGGGGCCAACGAAAGGAGGCTGGTCATGTCAACGGCGGCATCGGGTTGGGGACTTTTCGTACTGCGCTTGGCGATGGGATCGGTCTTCATCGCCCACGGCGCCCAGAAACTCTTCGGCGCCTTCGGCGGCCCCGGCCTCAACGGCTTCAGCGAGATGATGGCCAAAATGGGCCTGAAGCCGGCTATCGCCTGGGCTTGCGCCGTGGCGCTGGTCGAGTTTGTCGGAGGGCTCTTTCTCGTCCTCGGCTTCCTGACCCAGATCTCCGCGGGGCTCATCGCCGTGGTGATGGCGGTGGCCCTCCTCACCGTCCATCTCAAAAACGGTTTTTTCATCAAGACCGGAGGTTTCGAGTTCGTCCTTGTCCTCCTCGCCGCCGCCATCGCGCTCGCCACGCTCGGCCCCGGCAACTTCGCCATCAAAAAATAAGGGAACACCCGACGCCGTTTTTCGTCCAATCAGCGAAGGGGAAGGAGTAGGGGTTCAGGGTTCGGGGTTCAGAGTCCATGCCTGTCATCAGAAAAAGACGCTGGCCCAGAGTACTCTTCTGGTTTTTCTCGCTCCTCATCATCCTGCCGCTGGGCGGGCGGCTCGTCCTCTCCTTCGTGGCGGCCCCGGTGGCCAACGCCCTCCTCCCCTCCATCCTGGGCGCCGCCTTCCACGTCGACCAGATCGACCTCATCCTCCATCGCGGCTTCGTCCACCTCCGCCACGGCGTCATCCGCCACCCCGCGGAGTTCGGCGAGGGAGTCTTCATCGCCGTTCCCGAGGCTTGGGTGACCGTCCGCCTCTCCTCGCTCTGGAACCCGCCGGTGGTATTCGAGGAGATCATCGCCCGAGACGGCGTGATGAACCTGATCATCAACCCGGACGGAGAGATCAACACCTGCGTCTTCAACTCCAAGTCCCCCCGCCCCGCGGCGACCGCCGCCCTGCCCTTGCCCTCTCCCCGGCCGCGAACGGAGGGGGATGACCTCCCCTCGGTAGTGCTGGCCCGGGCCATCGGGATCAACATCACCTTCACCTTCACCGACCGCTCCGCCGGCAAGGTGCCGCTCTACCTGCGCGCGAGCGGGCTCTTCGCCCGGGGCTCGTCCATCGTCATCGACGGCGACGCGGGGCCGGCGCGGAGGTTTCCCCCCGCCCGCGCCGAGGTCACCGGCGCTCTCGTCCAGGACCCCAACCCCGCCGGCTTCTTCGGCGTCTACTGCCGCGGCTATCCCCTGATGAACCCGATCCCCACCTTTTTCGCCACTGTCCAGGCCGCGGGCCTCAACCTCCGGACGCTGAAGTCCCTTCTCCCGAGCTACGCCAGCAAGGCCCTGGGCGGCGAGATCGTCGACAACTCGATCGATTTCGCGCTCTCCCCCGACCGGCTCTCCGGAGAGGCCGACGTGGTCTCGAACCGCGACACCCGCACCACCCTGACCGTCTCCGGACCGCCGGACCATCCCACCTTCGACACCTCCTCCGTCCTCTACGGCATCCTCCTCAACTCGAGCGGGCGGATGGGCTCCTTCGTCTCCCGGGTCGGCGGAACGACCCTCTCCACCGCCGGGACACTCGGGCAGGGGACGGTGGGGACGGTGGGAAATTTCGGCGAGGGGATTTTCCGCACCTTCCGGGGGATCTTCACCCTTTCCCCCGGGGAGTTCGCGGGGGGAGTCGGCCAGGCCACCGTCGGCACCGTCTATACCGCCGGCAAAGCCATCTACGACACCGCCTCCGCCGCTGGGTCGGGCGTGATGAACACCACCGGCTGGTCCGCCAGCGACGACGAGTTCCAGTCCTGGCTCAAGGCGATCCCGGGGCGCTGGGCCGTCGCCTGGTCCGCCGCCCGGGAGAGGCTGGACAAGAAGTTCGAAGAATCGGGGAAATGACCGGGAAAAAAGTGTAAGGTGGCGGGTGTCAGGTGTAAGGTGTCAGGCGCCGAATATTTCCCTGAATCCTGAATCCTGAACCCTGAACCTTGCCACAAGATCTTACGGATTCGTTAAAACTCCATATCCAGAGCTATCTACATACCGGAGGAGGCCATCGCCCATGCAAAACCAGCTCCATCGCTTGTCCACCCTCGGCCAGTCCGTCTGGCTCGATACCATCAGCCGCTCCCTGATCGACGGCGGGAGTCTGAAGAAGCTGATCCGTCGCGGCCTCCTCGGCCTGACCTCGAACCCTTCCATCTTCAACCAGGCGATCTCCGGCTCCGACGACTATGACGAGGGGATCCGCGCCCTCGCCGCGGAGGGGAAGTCCGCCTTCGAGATCTACGACGCCCTCTCGATCCGGGATATCCGGGAGGCCGCCGACCTCTTCCGCCCGGTCTATCGGGCGACCCGCGGGCGCGACGGCTACGTCAGCCTGGAGATCGATCCGCGCCTCGCCCGCGATACCGCGAGGACGATCGCGGAGGGTAAGCGCCTCTGGGCCGCGGTCGACCGCCCCAATCTGATGCTCAAGGTCCCCGCCACCCGGGAGGGCTTCCCCGCCGTCGAGGAACTCCTGGGCGAGGGGATGAACGTCAACGTCACGCTGATCTTCTCCCTCGAACAGTACAACAAGACCCTTCGCGCCTACCTCCAGGGGCTCCGCCGGCGCCTCATCCGGCGGGGCGACCTCTCCCGCCTGCTCTCGGTGGCCTCGGTCTTCGTCAGCCGCCTCGACACCGCCGTGGACGGCCGGCTGAAGGAGGCGATCGGGGCGACGGGCGACGAGGCGCGACGGAAGGCGCTCGCCGCCCGGCTCGGGACGGCCGCCGTCGCCAACTCCCGCCTGATCTACCAGCGCTTCCTGGAGGCCTTCGGCGGGCACGAGTTCAAGAAGTACGCGGCCCAGGGGGCGAACGTCCAGCGCGTCCTCTGGGGTTCCACCGGGACCAAGAATCCCAAGTACCGCGACCTCAAGTACGTCGAGGAGCTCGTCGGGGCTCAGACCGTCAACACGATGCCGGAGAAGACGCTCGAGGCCCTCCTCGACCACGGGAAGCCCAAGACTGTCCTCGGTCCCGATGTAAAAATGGAGCGGGAGGCGATTCGGGGCCTTCGCGACTGCGGGATCTCGGTCGAACCGGTCTGCGCCCGTCTCCTCGAGGAGGGGCTCGGGGCCTTCGTCGAGGCTTTCGAGACGCTCCTCGCCAGCGTCGAAGGGAAGCGGGAGAAGTTCCTGGCCGCCGCGCCGGCGGCGGAGAAGAAGGGGAAGAAAGGGAAGCGGGGGAAGCGCCCGCAGGCGCGGTCCTTCAGGTCCGCGCGCCGAAGGGGGAAACGCCCGTAGGCGCGGGCGATCAAATCGGACGGATCGGTCGGATCCGACGGATCGGACCGATAGCCGCGCCTAGCCAATACGCGAAATCTCCGCCGGCCGGCAGGCGTGGAATCCGTGGTTCCATTTTAGCCGGGGGGAAGCCTGGTTCATTCGTGGAGATTCGCGCCTGCGCGCTGTAGCGCTGCCGACTCCGCCAGCCGCCTCCGCCATAGCAGCGAAGCTGCGGCGGCCGGAAAGTAGCCTTTGGCTACGACGGCCGGAACGGCGCGCAAGCGCGAGATTCGTGGTTAAACTTCCCGCGAATACGCCTTCTCCATCCGCTCGATCTTCCTCACCCTCCGGATATGCCGCCCGCCCGCGAAGGAGGCCTTGAGCCACGCCCGGACGATGTTCCGGACCCGTTCCTTTCGGTAGGGGCGTCCGGCCAGGACGAGAACGTTGGCGTCGTTGTGCTCGCGGCTCAGGCGGGCCGTCCGGGGATCGTTGACCAGGGCCGCCCGGACGCCCGGGACCTTGTTCGCGGCGATCGAGGCCCCGATCCCCGTCCCGCAGGCCAGGATCCCCACCTTTCCCCTCCCCCGCGCCACCGCGTTGCCCACCTTTTCGGCGTAGTCCGGATAGTCCACCGACTCGCGGCCGAATGTCCCCATGTCCTCCACCCGGTAGCCCTCATGGCGAAGAAGACCCCCCACGAATGACTTGAGGTTGAAGGCGGCATGGTCCGCTCCCAGGACAATTATCGGTTTCCTCATCTCTCCTCCCGCATTAGACAGTAACCGAGATGAAAGTGATCAGTAATCAGTGATCAGCAAAAGACACCAGTTCGGATATTTTGCTTGCTGATCACTGATCACTGATAACTGATCACTGATCCCTTGTCCCGATCCCTTCGATGGACTCCCGCAGCTTGCGCACGTTCTCGGCCACGTCGCCCCGGAAGACGGCCGAGCCGGCGACGAGGCGGGTCGCCCCGGCCCGGACGGCCAGGGGCGCGGTGCGCGGGTTGATCCCGCCGTCGATCTCGATCGCGATCTGTCTCCCCGCGGCCCGGGCGAGAGATACGGCCTCCGCCACCTTCCTCTCGCTCCCCCTGATATACTCCTGCCCCCCGAAACCGGGCTCGACCGACATGATCAGGATGGTGTCGACGGCCTCGATTCCATGCCGGAGGCGCTCGACCGGGGTCTTCGGGCGGATGGAGACCCCCGCCTTCCGGCCGAGGCGGCGGATCTCCCGGAGCGCCGCCACCCAGTCGGTCGCGATCTCCTCGTGGATGACGATCTCCTCCACGCCGGTTTCGGCGAAGGCGGCGAGGAACATCTCCGGCTTCTCGACCATCAGGTGGGCGGAGAGGTAGCTCGCGGTGACCCGGCGGACCGCCGCGGCCACCACCGGGCCGATGGTGAGGTTGGGGACGAAATGCCCGTCCATCACGTCCAGGTGGAAGACTCGGCAGCCCGCCGCTTCGGCCCGGCCGATCTCGTCGGCGAGGCGGGCGAAATCGGCGGAGAGGAGCGAGGGGGCGATTTCAATCTTCGCGGTCATGGTATCGCGATCAGTATATCCCAGCGGGACCGTCCTTGCCCCGAAAATCTCTCTTCCCGAGCGGTTCCAGGGTCGAATGCCAGCTTGCCAAAGGGCCTTTCGATGTTATATTTCCACTTTGCGACCACGCAATACCACGCGAGGAAAGAGAATGAAGAAGATCCAGATCACGGTGAACGAGACCACCCACGCCTTTGCGCCCGGGACCACCATCGGACAGATCCTCCGGAAGACCGCGCCCCCCGACGCCCTTCCCTTCCTGGGCGCGGTCCTCTACAACCGCCTGGTCGACCCCGACTACGTGGTCAGCCACGACTGCACGATCAAGCCCGTCACCTACCAGGACTACATGGGGGTCGCGATCTACCGCCGCTCCGCCACACTGATCCTGATCCAGGCCGTCCACGACCTCTTCCCGGGCAAACGCCTGGTCATCGGTCAGTCGATCGCCGACGGATACTACTTCGATCTCTACCTCGACTCCCCCCTCACCCCCGAGAACGTTTCCGAGATCGATCGCCGGATGCGGGCGATCGTCGCCGAGGACCGCCCCTTCGTTAAGACCTACCTCCCCTACGTGGAGGCCAAGGCCTATTTCGAGCGGCAGAACCTCCTCGACAAGACCAAGCTTCTCGACTACCTCCACTCCCCCGAGATCCCGGTGGTCTCCTGCGGCGACTTCTACGAGCTCTACCCCGGCGCGCTCGCCCCCTCCACCGGCCAGATCCGGGTCTTTGCCCTCGAGCCCTACCAGGAGGGGCTGGTTTTGCGCTTCCCGGCCTGGATCAAGGGCTGGAAGCTCGCCCCCATGCGCAAGGAGAACAAGCTCTTCAATGTCTACCGGGAGACCCGGGACTGGAACAAGATCCTCTCGGTCGAGAACGTGGGCCAGCTCAACGAGCTCTGCGTCTCCGGGAAGATCCGGGAGCTGATCATCGTGGCCGAGGCCCTGCACGAGAAGAAGATCGCCCAGATCGCCGACGCCATCACCTCGCGCGGGGATGACGTCAAGCTGGCCCTGATCGCCGGGCCCTCGTCCTCCGGGAAGACCACCTTCGCCAAGCGCCTCCAGATCGAGCTCAAGGTCAACGGCTTCGACCCCGTCTCCCTTTCCATGGACAACTATTTCCAGGATCGGGAGCGCACCCCGCGGGACGAGAACGGCGAGTTCGACTTCGAGGCCCTGGAGGCCCTCGATCTTCGACTCCTCAACGACCACCTGGAACAGCTCCTCCAGGGCAAGCCGGTGAAGACGCCCATCTTCGACTTCAAGAAGGGCGCCCGGAAGGAAAGCTTCATCCCGATCCAGCTCACCCCCGGGCGGATCCTGATCGTGGAGGGGATCCACGCCTTGAACGATCGGGCCTCCGCCGCCATCCCGGCCTCGAAGAAATTCAAGACCTACGTGAGCGCGCTCACCCAGCTCTGCGTGGACGACCATAACCGCATCCTGACCTCGGACTCCCGCCTGATCCGAAGGATCGTCCGCGACCGCACCCACCGGGGCTGGTCCGCCGCCGACACCATCAGCCGCTGGCCCTCGGTCCGCCGGGGCGAGAACCGCAACATCTTCCCCTTCCAGGAGGAGGCCGACATCATGTTCAACTCGGCCCTGATCTACGAGCAGGCGGTCCTGAAGAACTACGCCGAGCTCGCCCTCCTGGAGGTCACCCCGGACAAGCCGGAATACATGGAGGCCGACCGCCTCCTGCATTTCCTCTCCTTCTTCGCCCCCATCTCGGAGCGGGACGTGCCCACCACCTCCCTCCTGCGGGAGTTCGTGGGAGGGTCCTTTTTCGAATACTAAAAATCGGGTGCGGCCGGCGGCCGCCCCCGATTTTTAGACATTCGCGGCCGAAAACGCTCGAGCCGGACAAGGGTTTCCCGCCGGCGATCGACCTCGGACAATCGCAACCCCATGGGAGACAAGATCCAAGTCCGGATCGGCGGAAAAACCCTCCTTTTCCCCGCCGGGACCACCGTGGGCGCCGTCCTCGCCCATCTGGCCGGTTCCACCACCTTCCCCCCCCTGGGCGCGGTCGACCGCAACCGCCTCCTCGACCCCGAGCTCCCCCTGCACCAGGACTGCTCGCTTGTCGCGGTCAACTACGGCGACTTCGCGGGGATGACGGTCTACCGCCGCACCGCCGTCCTGATCCTCTCCGCCGCCGCCGCCCAGGCCTTTCCCGCTCGAAGGCTGATCGTCGGCCACACCATGGCCAACGGCTTCTACTGCGACCTCGGCCTCGACCGCCCCCTCGCCTCGTCCGACATCGCCAAGATCGAGAAGGAGATGGCCCGGATCGTCAAGGCCGACATCCCCCTCGGACGGTCCCTCTATTCGAAGGAGGAGGCCCTCGACCTCTTTTCCGGGGAGGAGTTCGCGGACAAGCGGCGTCTGATCGAGAACTTCCCCGGCGAGGAGGTTTACCTCACGGCCTGCGGCGAGGCCTACGAGATCTACCTCGGGCCTTTCGCCCCCTCCACCGGCTTCATCCGGATCTTCAACCTCACCCCCTACCGCGATGGCTTCATCCTCCGCTTTCCCCCCCAGTCCGACGTCCGCCGCTTCCCCACCTGGGCCAAGGACTGGGCGGCCCCCATTCCCCAGAAGGCGATCAAGCTCTTCCGGATCTACCGGGAATGCCAGGAACACTCCCGGGTGATCGGCCTGGAGAACGCGGGCGATCTCGACCGGGCGATCCGGGAAGGGAGGGGGCGCGAGGTGATCGCGGCCTGCGAGGAGGCGCACCGCTCCGGGATCGTCGAGCTCGCCGCGACCGTCCTCCGCCGTTTTCCGGAGACCCGCTTCATTTTCCTGGGCGGGCCCTTCGCCTCCGCCAAGAGCGCCCTGGCCCGGCGACTCGGCGCCGAGATCGCCAAGTCGGGTATCGGCGTCCTCCCCCTCGCCCTGGACGGCTACCGGCGGGCCGACCGCGCCGCCTCCCCGGGGGAGACCGCCGAGATAGAGGGCTTCTCGGCCCTCGACCTGCCTCTCTTAAACGATCAGATCGACGCCCTGGCGCGGGGGGAGAGGATCCACCCGCCCCGCTTCGACCGGGCAGAAGGCAACGGCGGCGAGAGCGCGGCCCTGGGCGAAAAGGACATCGTCCTGGTCGAGGGGACCCACGCTCTCAACGACGCCGTCGCCCCCCTCCTCTCTCTGCGCTCCAAGTTCAAGGTCTACGTCAGCGCCCTCACCCAGATCTCCCTCGACGACCACACCCACCTCTCCACCGCCGACACCCGCCTGATCCGGGCCCTGGCCCGCGGGAGGCGGGACGGGAAGGAGGACGCCCTCGCCTCCCTCCGGCGCTGGCCCCTCATCCGCCAGGCCGAGAACCGGGAGGTCTACCCCTTCCAGGACAAGGCCTCCGTGATCTTCAACTCCGCCCTGATCTACGAGCACGCCGCTCTGAAAGCGGACGCCGAGGCCGCCCTCCGCCGGATCGGGACGGACCAGCCGGAATATTTGGAGGCCGAGCGACTCCTCGCCTTCCTCTCCTTCTTCCTCCCCCTCCCGGTCGAGGACGTCCCGGAGGATTCGCTCCTGCGGGAGTTCCTGCCCTAGACCGGTCTAGGATCGCCGTGGGCAACGGTTTATGGATAGGCCGTGCATTTCGGCGCAGAGCTTGAGTTTGCGCACCGTCGCTCGCCCTGCTCCCTGATCACGGGCCAGCCCGGGCCCGCGGGCCTGCAGGCCCGCGGCTATGGGGTCGCGCCACGGGCGGCGGGCGGATTTCCCCTGATTACTGATTACTGATCACTGATCACTGATTACTATTGTTTGCGTGCCGACTCTCGAACTCAACGCATTCCGCCTCTCCCTCGGGGAGCTTCAGGAGATCCGCACGGCCTTCGCCGAGCGGATCCGCGAGGGCCTCCCGGCCGTCGGGAAGGAAATCCGCGCCCTTCCCACCTTCCTCCCGCTCCCCGACGAAGGCATTGCGGGCGAGGCGGCCGCCCTCGACCTCGGCGGGACGAACTTGCGGGCGGCCGCGCTCGATCTCGTCCCCGGGGGAGCCTTCCGCTTCACGGCCGGACCGGTCGAAAAGGCGCTCCTCCCGCGCTGGGATTCGGCGCGGGGTTTCTTCGGCTTCCAGGCCGAGCTCATCCGCGAACTCGGACGCCCGTCCGGCCTGCCCCTGGGCTACTGCTTCTCCTACCCGGCCGTGGTCGGGAAGGACCTGGATGCCGTCCTGGTCCGCTGGACCAAGGGCCTCTCCGTCCCGGGCGTGGCCGGGCAGGCGGTAGGAAGGCTCCTCCGCGACGCCCTCTCCGGACGGAACGCCCAGCCGGGACCGGTAGTTGTCCTCAACGACACGGTGGCCGCTCTCCTCGGGGGTTTTTATCTCGCCGGGGGCGGTAAAATTTATAGCGACGCCATCGGACTCGTCGCCGGGACGGGGACGAACCTCGCCTCCTTCTTTCCCGCCGCGAAACTCGGCGCCAAGGCCCGCGGACGGGAAGGGCGGATGGCGGTCAACCTGGAGAGCGGGAACTTCCATCCCCCCCACCTGACTTCCTGGGACGACGATCTCGACGCCGGGCGGGCGGACGCGGGGGAGCAGCGGCTGGAGAAGGCCGTCTCCGGGATCTTCCTCCCGGAGCTCTATGCTTTCATCCTCCGGAGCGGACGGCGGGCGGAAGGAGGCCGGGACGAGCGCGCCGGGCGGACCGTGGCGGAGATGGCCCGGCGGGCCGGGAGTGCGCCCGCGTCTGAGGACGGCGCCTTGGCCCAATCTCTCCTCGACCGCTCGGCCGAGCTCCTGGCCGCCTGCCTCTCCGGCCTGATCGACGTTCTTGGCCCCGCGGGGAGGACGGCGATCGTCGCCGAGGGAGCCGTGGTCAACCGGACGCCGGGCTATGCGGAAAGGATCCGGCGGACGCTCGCCCGTCTCCTCGGAGGCCGGGAGGACGACCCCGAACGCTTCGCCCTCCTCTCCTTCGCGCACGTCAACCTGGTCGGCGCCGCCCTGGCGGCCCTGGTCGGGGAAACAGCGAATGGCGCCTAGTGAGAAGATTCGCGCCTGCGCGCTGTAGCGCTACGGCGCGCAAGCTTGAGATTCGCGGTATAATCCCCCGAGCCGGACCATGCCCCGCCTGTACAAAGCCATTCGCCGCATCCTCGCCCACGCCGTCGGCGACCTCTTCCTCGTCGTCCAGGGCGCGATCGCCCGCCTCCCCCTCCCCTGGATCGAGCGCGTCGCCCTCGCCCTCTCCCTGGCCGCCCACCCGGTCATCGGCCGCTACCGCCGGGCCGCGCGGATCAACCTGGAACTGGTCTTCGGCGCCGGGAAATCCCCCGCCGAGAAGGAGCGGATCATGGCCGGCTTTTTCCTCACCTGCCGGCAGGCGCTCTCCGAGTATTTCCTCCTCGTCCGCCACCGGGCCTTCCCGCCCGAGATCGAGGTCCGCTTCGAGGGGGAGGAGCGGCTCCGGGCGGCCCGGGCGAGAGGGAAAGGGGTCATCCTGGCCAGCGCCCACTACGGCAACTTCTTCGTCCTGATCAGCGAGCTGGCCCGGCGTGGCTACCGTGTCCATCCCATCACCCGCGCGCCGCGCAACCGTCTCCTCTACGACTTCCTCCGCGGCCTCCAGGCCGACCTCGGGATCGATCCGATCCCCGCCAAGCCCCGGCGGGAGTGCGCGCGCCAAACCCTCGCCGCCCTCCGGGCGAACGAGATCGTCGTTCTTCTCCTCGACCAGCATCCCCGCCGCTCCCGGGTCGAGGTGGAGTTCTTCGGGCGGCCGGTCGCGGTCTATCCCGGCCTGGAAGTCCTCGCCCGGCGGACCGGCGCCGCCGTCCTCCCCGCCTTCATCGCCTCCGGAAGCGCCCACCGCCACGCCATCGCCGTCGAGCCGGAACTCTCCCCCGAAGGAGCCGGGCCCTTGGCGCTCTCGGAGGCCTTCGCCCGCCGCCTGGAGAGCCGCATCCTCGCCGACCCCGTCCAGTGGTGGTGGTTCCACCGCCGCTTCGCCCGGGATCTCTACTCTCGATAGATTCACTCCGTGAATCTATCGAGCGCCCGGCCACATTTAATCCGCGCAATCCGTGAAATCCGCGGTTTCTCTTTCGCCGGGCTAGGCCAGGCTCATCCGTGAAAATTCGTGCAAATTCGTGGAAGTCTCCCGCGGGACGGTTTACCCCCGAAAATACTCGACCCGAATAGCGAAATTTGATTATCATCGGCCGGTCTCAGCCCATCCCCCGGCCATGCACCGCCTCGCCCGCGCCATCGCCCGCCTCGCCATCGCCTTCCGCCTCCCCCTGATCATCGCCTGCCTCGCCCTGTCCGCCTTCTTCGCCTGGTCGCTCAAGGACCTCGTCCTCGAGTCGCATCTCGGCGACTTCATCCCCTCCTCCCATCCCTACGTCCTGGTCCAGGACAAGCTCACCGACACCTTCGGGGGGTTGAACCAGGTCACCATCGCCATCCGGGTCAAGGAGGGGGACATCCTCAACCCGGAGACGCTCGGGAAGGTCCACCGGATCACGCGCGAGCTCTACCTCATGGAGGGGATCAACGCCGGGCGGGTCCTCTCCCTCTCCTCCCGCCGGATCAAGTTCACCCGCCCCACCCCCGACGGTTTCGAGTCGAAGGCCCTGATGAAGGCCCCCCCGCAAACCCCGGCCGAGATCGCCGCCCTGAGGGAGAAGATCGTCCGCACCCCGCTGGTCTATGGCCCCCCCCGCTCCCGCTTCGGCCCGCTGGTCTCCCACGACTTTAAGAACACCCTGATCCAGGCCGACTTCGATTCCTCGGTCTCCTCCCGGGAGATCTTCCGGCGCCTGAAGGAGATCGTCGACCGCGAGGCCGACTCCAACCACGAGATCCACCTGAGCGGCCGGCCGCTCCTGGAGGGCTGGCTCGACCACTACCTCCCGACCATGTTCCGGATCTTCCTCCTCACCCTCGCCGTCATGGTCGTTCTCCTCTACCTCGTCTTCCGCTCCAAGCGCGGCGTCGCCCTCCCGCTCCTCTCCGCCGCCATGGCCACGCTCTGGGGGTTGGGCGTGATGACTCTTTCGGGCTTCCGCCTCCATCCCGGAACGGCGCTCACCCCCTTCCTCGTCTTCGCGCTCGCCATCAGCCACTCCGTCCAGTTCGTCAAGCGCTACTACGAGCGCTCGGCCCGGCCCCGGATGACCGGGGGGCGCGCCGCCCGCGACACCCTCCAGTCCCTCCTCCTTCCCGCCTCCGCCTCCCTCCTCACCGACGGGCTCGGTTTCCTCTCCCTCGTCCTCGTCCCCCTGGGCTGGATCAAATCGCTCGCGATCGTCGCCGGGGCGGGAGTGGTCTCGACCTTCTTCACCGCCGTCCTCTTCATCCCCGCCTTCCTCACCTACCTCCCCGAGCCGAAGCGCGCCGAGGTGGAAACGGAGGAGAAGTTCACCTGGATCAACCGCGCGCTCGCCGCCGCCGCCCGGACCGCCACCGCCCCCCGGCCGCGCCGCGTCGTCTTCGCCGCCTTCCTCCTCCTCGCCGCCGCGGGCCTGATCGGGTCATTGCGCCTGGTGGTCGGCGACAACGAGGCGGGGAGTTCCCTCCTCTACGCCGACTCCCCCTATAACCTCTCCGAGGCCTTCGCGAACGCCACCTTCACCGGGACCAACCCCTACTACGTCTACGTGGAGGGACGAGCGGGCGACGCGATCATGGACAGCGCCGTCCTGAAGGAGATGGAGTCGCTCCAGAATCACCTCCTCGCCGCCATCCCCGAGGCGGGGGGCGCCTCCTCGCTGGCCGACTACGTCAAGGGCTTGAACTTCGTGATGTTCGACTTCAACCCGTCCGAGTTTCGCATCCCCGACGACAACAAGACGATCGCTGAGTATATGTTCCTCTACACCTCCTCCGGCTTCCCCGTGGACTTCAAGCCGGTGGTGGACGAGAACTGCCGCCGGGCCAACATCAAGGTCGACCTGAAAGACCACCGCGCCTCCACCATCGCCCGGGCGCTAAACGCCACCCGGGAGTGGGTGGAGAAGCACCACGCCTCGGACCGGGCGGACTTCCTCTTCCCCGGGGGCGAGATCGGGGTGGCGGCGGCGGTCAACGAGATCATCGCCTCCACCCTCCCCCGGAACATCCTCCAGATCACGCTCGTGGTCCTCTTCTGCGTGATGGCGGCCTTCGGCTCCTTCGCCGCGGGCTTCCTCCTCATCGTCCCCCTGGCCGTAAGCTCGCTCCTCACCTTCGGCGCGATGGGGATCTTCGGGACGACCCTGACCGTGGAAACCCTCCCGGTGGCGGCCCTGGGGATCGGCTTGGGCGTGGACTACGGGATCTACGTAGTGGCGCGCCTGCGGGGCGAGTTCGTCCTCCGCCGGAACCTTCCCCTGGCCGAGGCGCTCCACCGCTCGCTCGCTTCCTCCGGCAAGGCGGTCTTCTTCACCGGGGTCACCGTGGCGGCGGGCGTTTTCTCCTGGGCCCTCTCCCCCATCCGCTTCCAGGCCCGCTTGGGCGTGCTCCTGGGATCGCTCCTCCTCCTGAACGTCCTCTCCGCCCTCGTCCTCCTCCCCTGCTTGATCGCCTGGCTCAAGCCCAAGTTCATCTTCCGCCAGACCCGCTGGTGAAGAATAGGCATCTTAGGAAGCCAGGAAACCAGGAGAACAGAAACATTCTTATCTTTCAATTCCTGGATTCCTGGATTCCTAAGATATAATTGTCAGCATGAAGAAGCCGATGACCGACCTGGTCCTCCTCGGTCTTCTCCGGGAGGGGCCGAAGCACGGCTATGAGATCAAGAAGCTCCTGGCCCGGGGCATCGGGGCGGTGGCCAGCTGCGACCTGAAGTCCATCTACTATCCCCTACGGGACCTGGAGAAGCGCGGTCTGGTGGTCAAGAGCTCGGAACGGGCGGGGAGACGCCCGGAGAAGTTCGTCTACCGCGTCACCCGCCGGGGAGAGCAGGCCTTCGAGAAGCTCCTTTTCGGAAACTTCCTCACCTTCCACCGCCCCCTCTTCAACGTCGACCTCTCCCTCTTCTTCCTCCCCCAGGTGAAATTAGGCCTCGCCCGCCCCCTCCTCCGCCGCCGCCTCCAGGGGATGGAGAAGATCCTCTCCTGGCTGCAAGGCCGTCTCGAGAAGGCGAAGCAGGGTAAAGAGAAGAGATCCCGCTACCTCCGCCTGATCCTGGAGCATCAGATCGAGCTGACCGAGGCCGACATCCGCTTCACCGAGAAACTCCTCCGCGCCCCCGCTCTTTCTTCCCTCCGTTAGCCCGCATTATTCCCGAAGCTTAAAAAGATCTTCAGGAATAATACGGGCTATAGTAAAATTGAACTATTGCAATTGCACTGGCGGAGCGGGCCGCGAGCGAACGATCCGGTCCCGCCGCCCCGCGAAGGGACCGGTAAATCGAAAAGGGAGGCACCATGAACCACCGCAGCCTGATCCTGCTCGGAGCGGCGCTGGCCTTCGCCTGCGCCCGCCCCGCCCCGGGCGAAGAGGCGGCGCCGGCGCGGACCCAGAAGTCCGCCCGCCCCGCCCCGGAGGCGTCGGCCGACGAGCTGATGCGCAACGACTACCTGATCAAGTACACCAAGTTCGCCGAGGACCTCCGGATCGACGACAGCCGGATCTATTACATCAGCAAGTCGGGCGACCAGAGGGTGCGCCAAGCCAAGCGTCTCCGGATCACCCTGAACCGGGCGGCCGACGGCCTGGACTACAAGGACCTGATCGTGATCACCGCCCCGGAGAACGTCAAGGGGCTGGGCGTGCTCACCTGGTCCTACCTCGACCCCGCCCGCCAGCGCGACCAGTGGCTCTGGCTTCCCAGCCTGAAGAAGGTCCGTCGCTCCTCCCCCGCCGAGGCCGAGGACGCTTTCATGGGGAGCGACTTCACCACCGAGGACCTGACCTCCCGCCGCTTCGAGGACGAGACCTACGCGAAGCTCCCGGACGAGGTCTTCCCCGGCTACACCCTGCGCCTGAACGGCGCCCTGATCAACAAGGACGTCCCCTGCCTCGTGGTCGAGTGCACGCCGAAGCGGAAGGACTGGTACTACGGGAAGCGGAAGGTCTACCTCGACGCCGCCACCGGGGCCAACATCTTCGAGGAGATCTACGATCCCAAGGGGCGGAAGGTCCGCACCATCGCCCGCCTTTACGAGCCGGCCCCGGAGGGCCCCTTCCAGAAGACCATCGAGGCGGCCGACCTCACCACCGGCCACGCCACCTCGAACGTCAACGACGCCTGGGCCTTCAACACGGGCTTAAGCGAGCAGCTCTTCACCGAGAAGAGCCTGATGCGCTCGGACTGGTAAGCATTTCTCCGCCGCCCCGCGAGGCGGGGCGGCGGAGAAATGGCAACGGCGCCAATCCCCAGGGAGAATCCTTATGCAACGCACCCTCTTAGCATCATTGATTCTTGTCCTGCCGGCTCTCTCGTTAAGCGGCCCGGCGCAAGCTCTCCAGATCGCGGACGGGCTCGAGATCTCCGGCAACGTCCAGAACCAGTCCTCCTATCGGGTCTCCAACCCCGACGACTGGTCGAAGATCCGGGACTCCGCCGCCCTGAAAACCCTCTACACCTACGACGACGCCCTCTCCGCCTTTCTCAACGTCCGCTACTACTACGATTCGGTTTACGACGCCAACGACGAGTACAGCGCGGCGGCCGCCCACGATCTCCGCCGGCCCCGCGAATCCTGGGACTGGCTCCGGGAGTGCTACGGCGACTACGACTCGGACCTCCTGGACGCTCGGCTCGGCCGCCAGACCGTGGTCTGGGGCACGGCCGACGGGGTGAAGGTCCTCGACGTGGTCTGCCCGATGGACATGCGGGAGTTCACGACCGCGCCGTTCGACGAGTCCCGGATCCCCCTCTGGATGGGCAAGGTCGAGATCTCGCCCAAGCTGAACGCCACCCTCCAGGCCCTCCTCATCCCCTGGAACTTCGAGGCCAACTACATCCCCCCCGACGGCTCCCCCTGGACCTTCCGGGCCACCCGGATCGGCGCCCAGTCGGTCGCCGGCCTCGCCCGGATGGGCTACCGCATCCGCTCGGTCGACGCGGAGCCCGCCGACGTCTTCGAGAACGCCAAGTTCGGCTTCCGCTGGCTGGACGTGATCGGGAACTTCGAATACACCCTGAACTACCTCCAGGGCTACAACATCTCCTCGGTCACCGACGTCGCCGTCGACACCTCCACGGCCCACGGGCCTCCCCCCTCCCCCGGCCTCCCCCCTCTCGGCTCCACCTACATCTTCACCAAGGAATACCCCTACGTCCACATCCTGGGGACCTCCTTCTCCTACGGGATCGACCGGGGTCTCCTGGAGGGGCTGACCATCCGGGGCGAGTTCGCCTATACCCGGGGCGACCGGATCGGCTACGGGGAGGACGGGCGGCAGGTTGGGCTGACCGAAGTCGACACCTACAACTACGTGATCGGCCTGGACAAGTACTTCTTCGTGAAATACCTCTTCTCCTTCCAGTTCATCCAGATGATCACGTCCAAGTCGGGCGTCGACGACCCCCGCACCGGCGTGAGTTATCCCCTCCTCCAGGGGGCCACCTACCACCCCCGGAGCCAGTGCGAGACGATGCTCAGCCTCAAGGTCGCCACCCAGTTCCTCTGGGACCGCCTTAAGCCCGAGCTCTTCGTCCTCTGCGGCCAGCACGGCGACTGGCGGGTGTCCCCGGCCGTCTCCTACGAGATCACCGACGACATCGTCGCCAACGTGGGGACCCACCTCTTCTACGGGCCGGACTACACCCTTCTCGGCCAGTTCAAGGACAACAAGCAGGTCTTCGCGGGCGTGAAGTACGGCTTTTAATCGACAGCCGCCCTTCTGGGGCGGCTGTCGATTAAAAGAATCCCGCCGGCCAAGTCTCTCTTTCGGCGCAGGCGTCCTGGGCCAGTGGGAGGGGCGTCCCCGCCCCGATCTATCGGGGGTGTTCGCCCGCCAGGCCCGCCAGGCCAAATCAGGGACCGGGCGAACATTAAGTTCGCCCCTACAACCGCCCGACTCCCCGCCGGTGCGGGGACCGTAGGGGCGAACCTTCCTGCCCCGATCTATCGGGGGTGTTCGCCCGCCAGGCCAAATCAGGGACCGGGCGAACATTAAGTTCGCCCCTACAGCCCACCGATATCGCTCGTAGGCGCGGACCTTGGTAGGTCCGCGCGCCAGGCCCCACGCGCATTATTCGCGCCTGCGCGCTGTAGCGCTACGGCGCGCAAGCGCGTCTATTCGCGGTTAAATCGCCTAGCCAAGCCGGGCCGGCAAATTCGTGGATATCATCCGCCGGGCCGGGCCAAAGCCGCCTTGTCGATCTTCCCCGGTCCGGTCTTGGGGAGGGCGGAGCGGAACTCCAGGGCCCGCGGGACCTTGAAGTGGGCGAGCTGCCTCCGGCAGTGGGCGAGCAGCTCCTCCCGGGTCGCGGACGCCCCCTCCTTGAGGACCACCCAGGCCTTGGGCGCTTGCCCGCGCAGCGGGTCGGGGAGACCGACCACTGCCGCCTCGGCCACGGCGGGGTGGCGGAGCAGGACGAGCTCGACCTCGCTGGCGACCACGATCTCCCCCCCGACCTTGATCATGTCCTTGATCCTCCCGACGATCCGGAGGTTCCCCTTCCCGTCCAGCTGCCCCAGGTCGCCCGTGCGGAGCCAGCCGTCCCGGAAGGCCTCGGCGGTGAGGGCCTTATCCCGCCAGTAGCCGAGGCAGACCGCTTCCCCCCGGACCACGATCTCGCCGGTCGCGCCGGCCGGAAGCGCCCGGCCCTCGAGATCCGCGATCCCGATCTCGGCCCGGGAGCGGACCTTTCCCACGGTGGAGACTTCGTCGGGGTCGGAGACGGTCAGGGGGGGCGCGGTCTCGGTCATCCCCCAGCCGTTGGTGAGGCGGGCCTCCGGGCAGAGCGTCTTGAAGCGGGCGATCACCTCGGGGTCGGAGGGCGCCCCGAAGAAGTCGACCCAGCGGAGAGAGGAGAGGTCGAAGGTATTGAGCTCCTTCAGGGTCAGGATGGCGTAGAACATCGAGGGGACGAGCCAGATGTTGGTGATCCGGTGCTCGTGGATGCAGCGGACGAACTCGAGCGGGGAGAAGCGCTCCATGATCAGGAAGCGCATCCCGTAGCGGACGGCGAGCGCGGGGTAGAGGATCCCGGCGGAGTGGGAAAAGGGGATCGCGGCCAGGCTGAAGAATGTCTCGTCGATCCCGATCGCCGCGTGCGCGGCGTCGGCGCCGAGGTGGAGGTGGCGGCGGTTCCAGAGCGCCCCCTTCGGCCGTCCCGTGGAACCCGAGGTATAGAAGATCGCCGCGTGGTCGTCCTCGGCCAGGGCGATCTCGGGCGGCTCCCCCCGCGCGGCGGAAAGCATCCCCCCGAACGAGAGGAATTCCCCCGCCTCCTCCTCCCGGACGATCACCCGGGAGAGGGAGGGGACCCGGACGGGAAGGCCTTCGAGGGAGACCCGGCCGCGGCGCGTGGAGATCAGGGTGTGGGCTTCGGCGTGGTTCAGGAAGGCGGCCACCTCGTCCTCCCCGAGAAAGAAGTCGAGGGGGACGGCGATCGCGCCGAGGGCGAAGATCGCGCAGTAGGCGAAGATGTACTCCGGGCAGTTGGGCAGGTAGATGGCGACCCGGTCGCCCCGCCCCACCCCCGCTTCGGCCAGGCCCGAGGCGAGGCGCAGGGAGATATCCTTGAGTTCGGCGAAGGTGACGGATCTCCCGCCGTGGCGGAAGCATTCCCGTCCGCCGGATTTTTCGGCGCGCGCGATGAGTTCCCGGCGCAGGTCCATTTCAGTATCCCTTGCGGTAGATCGGCGGCTCGCCGGCCGGGCGGGTCCGCCAGCGCTTGTAGATCCAGGGCCACTGGTCGGGGAAGCGGCGCACGTAGCTTTCCAGGATCCGGTTGTAGGACTCGATCGCCGGCCGGCAATCCTCCTCCCCCTCCGGCAGGGGGAGCGGCGGATGGACGACGCAGCGGTAGCGGCGGTCGGGGTCGCGGAAGACGAAGGCGGGGATAAGGGCGGCCCCGGCCCGGCGGGCGAAAAGGATCGGGCCGGGGTAGCAAGATGCCTTCTTCCCGAAGAAGTCCGCGAAGATCCTGCCTTCCCGGTCGTCCAGGTCCAGGGCCATCAGCACCGCCTTCCCCTCCTTGAGCGCCCGGAGGCTCTGGATGGCGCAGCGGGCCCAGGGGAAGACGTCGATCACCTCGACGCCCAACCTCTGCTCCAGCCGGTTGAAGTAGTCGTCGGTCCGGGCGACCTTGAGCTGGCGCATGATGAAGTAGTTGGGAAATCCGAAGCTGGTGAGAGCCACCGAGAGGAGGGGGAAGGCGGAGAGGTGGGCGGTGACGATGACCGCTCCCTTCCCCTCCAATCGCGCTCTCTCGAGATGCTCCGCTCCCTCCAGCGTGAAGAGGGCCCTCCGCCGGGCGGGGGAAAGGGCGATCCAGGCAAAGCACTCGAAAAACTCTCCAACCATATTCCGGGCCGAGCGGAAGATCAAGCGACGGCGGGCGCGAGCGGAGAGTTCGTCGCCGAAGGCGATCCGGAGGTTGGTATCGGCGAGCCTCCGGTAGCCGCGCCAGAAGAGCCAGGCGGCGGCACCGGCGATCTCGCCCAGTTTCCGGGCGACCGGGCGGTCCAGGCTCGCGACGATCCCCGCGAGCGCTCGGAGGAGGAGAAGCCCGGCGCGGTCCTTGAAGCGCTTGCGCGCCGGGCGTTCTCGGTAGTATCTCTTGTCCTTTTCGCTCATGACGTCATGGGTCCCGCCCCGCGGGGGGCGGGACCGGCGATCGGACCTAATAAAGGCAGTGGTTGCTTTTAACCGAACCAAGCCAGGCCCAAACGTCGCGCATAGCGCATAGAGCAAAGCGCATAGCGCCCCGGCCCATTCGCGAGAATTCGCGCAAATTCGTGGATATCATTTGCCAGGCCGGGCTCATTCGTGTCGATTCGCGAGATTCGCGGTTCTAATGCCCCCCCAGGAACCCCCCGATCGCCCGCCGGGCCATCACCTCGGGGAGGTCGGTCTCGGGGCGGTCGGACGGGCCGAAGACTCGGAACTCGATCCCGAGCATCCCCTTCTCGCCCGGCATCGGCCGCAGGGCGAGGCGCAAAGCCTTGGGCTGTTCCTCCGCCAGTTCCGGCGGATAGAGGAGGGCGACGCGGAGGTCGAGCTCGCTCCGCCCGGTCAGGCCGACCGTCCCGCGGGCGACGATCTTCATCCCGGAGGTATGGACCGTCGCTTCCTTGATCGTAACCGTCCCCTCCCGGCAGGAGAAATCCCCTTCCGCCTTCTCAAACTCGAACGCCTCCGCCGCGCCGCCGATGACCTCAGCGAGAGCGGACGGGATGGGATAGCCGGAGACCGCCCCACCGGTGATGACGCCCTTTCCCTTCCCCTCGATCGTCGCCAGGCCGGTCGAATCCCCGGAGAGCTTACCCCACGCCGAGAGCGAGCCGGCGCAGCGGAACCGTCTCCAGGCGGGTCGATGGGAATAAGGCGACTCCCGGAAAAGGCGGTCGAGGTCGATCGCGTCGGCCTGGAAGGAGGCCCGGAAGGGCGAGGGGCCGAGGGCGGAGAGGTCCGCCTCCGCGCTCATGATCAGAGAACCGCCGGCGATCTGGGCAGTCGCCTCCTCGGCCGAGACCTTCCCCGCCTTGGACCGGAGGGGGACGACGATCTCCCGGGCGACGCCGAAAGCGGGAAAGGCCAGCGCGGAGCTCTCGACCTTCCCCCGGAAATCGGGGAGGGGGACCGCGCCGGCCATGACGGGCCCGGAGACGGCGAAATCGCCCCTTACCTCCCCGCGCACCGGCGGTTTCTCGACCAGGAAAATCCGCCGCAGAACCTCGCCGACGTCGGAGCCGGCGAAGGCCGCCTCCCCTTCGGCCCGGAGTTCCCGGCCTTGGAGAGAGGCGGAGAGGCGGCCGCTCACCTCCGCTCCGGCCAGGATCGCCCGGAAGTCTTCGATCCGGGCCGAGCCCTCGCGGGCGGAGGCGCGCAAGGAGAACTCGGCCTTCTCCGCCTCCCGTTCCGGGGCGAAGGGGTCGGCGATCAGCCCCGAGCCCTTGACCGCCGCCTCTCCGGCGAAGGAATCGGGGTCGAGCCCGCTGAAGGTCGCTTCCGCCCGGCCGTTTTTCAGCACCTCCCGCCGCCCCCAGCCGGCGGAGGCGACGGTAAGCGCCGCCTCCGCCTTCCCCGGCGCGGGGAAGCTAAGAGCGGCGTCGATCCCCTCCGCCTCGACCGGGTCGAAGGCGGTCCCGGTGGCGATCTCCACCGACCCCTCCGAGACGCGGAGGGAGGAGACCGAGGCGATCCATCCTTCCCCCGCCTCCTCGCCGGCAACCTTCTTCCCCCGCTTCCCGCCTTTCCTCCCGCTCTCTCCCGAAGGCGGGGGAAGGAGACCGCCCAGCGGATGGGTCCCTCCCAACCGGAGCTTGGGGCGGACGACGCGGACCTCGTCGATCGCCACCTTCTTCTTGAGAAGATCGCCCCACCGGCAGGAGAACTCGATCTCGCCCGCCTCCAGGACCGGGGGCTGGCCCGGCTCCGAGGCGGCGAGGGCGACGTTCCGGGCGACCGCTCCCCGGAAGAGGTCGACGCTGAGTCCCTCCAGCGCCAGATCGACCCCCGCTTTCTCCCGGGCTTCGTTTCGGACGAACTCCCGGAAGCCCGAGGAGTTGAGATAGCGGTTGAGAAAGAAGATCCCGCCTCCCGCGAGAAGCGCTGCCGCGAGGGGGACGGCGATGAGAAGGATCCTGAAGGTCTTGCCGTTTTTCACGTCGTTATCCCGGGCGGACGATGAGACCAGTATATCCGTTTCGGCCACCCCTCGCGACGCCATTTCCGGTCTGGCCCGGCGGTTCGCACCTGTCCGCCCTAGCCCGAAAGGGCGGAGGCGGAGAACCGGCCTACAGGGCGCGCCCAGGGCGGAGGCGGAGAACCGGCCTGCATCCGACGCGGAAAACATCTATGCTATCAGCGGAATCCGCAGTATAGTAAGGAGATCGGACCAACCCACGACGGAAAGGAGCGATGCCAGACGCAGCATGAAAAAGCTTCTCAACGAGCTCATCCAGCTCCAGGAACTCTACTTCGCCCAGGAGGAGCACAAGGTGGCGGGCGAGGAGGAACAGCTCAAGGAACTCGAACAGGCGATCGAAAACCTCTCCCGGCAGCTCCCCCCCGAGATCGCGGGCTACTTCCAGCAGCTCCAGCGCCGCGACCCCCCCGCTATCGCTCCCGTGGTCAACCAGACCTGCTACGGCTGCGGAATCAACCTTCCCACCTCGTTAAGCGCCGAGCTTCTCCACTTCGACTCCATCTACCAGTGCCCGAACTGCGCCCGTTACCTCTACCCCTACCAGGGCCACAAGCTCACCCTCCACGACCCCATCCTCCAGCACAAACTCCCCCGCCTGGGGATCGAGAAGTTCTCCTCCGAAAAGCTGATGCTCACCCGCCTCCAGGCCGAGGACGGCCCCGGGACCATCAAGGAGATCGCCCATCTCATCTCCGATCAGCTCTACTTCCCCGACCCCCAGATCCTGATCGACAAGGCCTTGAAGCGCGAGGCGATCATGACCACCGCCATGGACCACGGGCTGGCCTTCCCTCACGTCCGGGGGGTGGACGCCGGCTGCCTCACGCTGGCCCTCGGCCTCAAGCCGAAGGGGATCAAGTTCGGCGCGGCCAAGAACCGCCTGACCAAGATCTTCTTCTTCATCGTCATCCCGATCTCCTCGAGCGCCTTCTACCTCAAGCTCCTGGCCGGGCTGGTCGAAACCTTCCAGAACGCCGAGGCCCGCGCCGCCCTCCTCGCCTGCGATGACCCCGCCGTCCTCTGGAAGACGATCAAGAAGCTCACTTCAAAATACATCCGGTAAGGCGTTCCGCCTTACCGGATGTATTTTGGTTTGATCCCAGTCGGGGTGCTTTCCCCGATTCCCGAAGTTCTCCCGCGACACCGAGCGCTCCCTCCTAAGGGTAAAATTTTGCCCGTGATCAACCTTCTTCACCTCGACTGAGGCGGAACGCCTCAGTCGAGGTGAAGAACCTCGATAAAAGCCTTCTGCGGCAGGTTGACCTTCCCCACCATCTTCATCCGCTTCTTCCCTTCCTTCTGCTTGTTCAGGAGCTTGTCCTTGCGGGTGCGGTCGCCCCCGTAGAGGTAGCCGGTCACGTCCTTCCGGAAGGCCTTGATCGTTTCCCGGGCGATGATCTTCCCGTCGGCGGCGGCCTGGACGGCGATCTGGAACTGGTGGCGCGGGATGACGTCCTTGAGCCGCTCGGCGAGCTTCCCCCCCCGCTCCCGCGCCTTCTCCTGGTGAACCAGGCAGGCGAAGGCGTCCACCGGCTCGCCGTTGAGGAGGATCTCCAGCTTGACCAGGTCGGAGGGGCGGTAGCCGATCGGCTCGTAGTCGAGCGATCCGTAGCCGTGGGTGGCCGACTTGATCAGGTCGAAGAAGTCGACCACCACCTCGTTCAGGGGGAGCTCGAAGGTCATCATCACCGCCTTCGTCCCCAAAGACTCGGTGGAGACGCAAAAGCCCCGGCGGTCCAGCGCGATCTGCATGATCGCCCCGATGTGCTCGGAGGGGGTGATCACCCGGGCGCGGATGAAGGGCTCCCGGACCTCCTGGATCTGGTTGCGGGCGGGGAAGGCCATCGGGTTGTCGAGGAAGAATTCCTTCCCTTCGCGCAGGACCACCTGGTAGATCACGCTGGGGTGGGTCATCACCAGGTCGAGGTTGTATTCCCGCTGCAAACGCTCCTGCACGATGTCCATGTGGAGGAGGCCGAGGAAGCCGGCCCGGAAGCCGTGGCCGAGCGCGGTGGAAGACTCCGGCTGATAGACGAAGGAAGGGTCGTTGAGGTGAAGCTTGGCCAGGGCCGCTTTGAGCTCGTCGAAATCGGCGGCGTTGACCGGATAGAGGCCGGAGAAAACCACGGGCTGGAGCGTCTGGAACCCGGGGAGCGGCTCCCGGGCGGGAGAGGCGACGGCGGTGATCGTGTCCCCGATCCGGACGTCGGCGGGGTCCTTGATCCCGGCGATGAGGTAGCCCACCCCGCCGGCCGAAAGCTCCGGCGCCGCCGTCATCTCGGGGTGGAAGACGCCGACCTCCGAAACCTCGAACTCCCGGCCGGAGTTCATGAGCCGGATCTTCTCCCCGGCCTTGAGCCTTCCCCCGAAGAGGCGGACGTAGATCACCACCCCCCGGAAGTGGTCGTAGACGGAGTCGAAGATCAGCGCCCTTAATGGCTCCACCGGGTCGCCCCCGGGGGGCGGGACCCGCCTGATCACCGTCTCCAAAAGCTCCCTGACCCCCCTCCCCTCCTTGGCGCTGACCAGGAGGACCTCCTCCGGCGAGAAGCCAGCCAGGTCCTCGAGCTCCTTCAGGCACTGGGGGACGTCGGCGTTGGGGAGCTCGATCTTGTTCAGGACCGGGATGATCTCGAGGTTCCCCTCCAGGGCGAGGTGGAAGTTGGCGACCGTCTGGGCCTGCACCCCCTGGGCGGCATCGACCAGGAGAACGGCCCCCTCGCAGGCCTTGAGCGAGCGGGAGACCTCGTAGGAGAAATCGACGTGGCCGGGGGTGTCGATCAGGTTGAGGACGTAGTCGTTCCCGTCGGCCGAGCGGTAGCGCATCTGGACCGGGTGGGATTTGATCGTGATCCCCCGCTCCCGCTCCAGGTCCATATCGTCCAGGACCTGGTCGCGGAACTGGCGGTCCGGGATGGCGCCGGTGGCCTGGAGGAAGCGGTCGGCCAGGGTGGACTTGCCGTGGTCGATGTGGGCGACGACGCAGAAGTTGCGGATGCGCTGATTCAGAGCCATAATTGTATATAGTATCAGAGAGCGAGCAATCCATCTTCCCGATAAAAAACCCCCGCCGGACGGCGGGGGTTCTTTATCGGGAAGATGCGGGCTACTTCTTGCCGCGCTTCTTGCCTTCCTTCGGGGCCGCGGCTTCGGCGTGCTTCTTCCAGTCCTCGGAGCCCTTCGCGGCGGCGAACTTCTGCCAGTCCTGGGCGCCGGAGGGGGCGAACTGGGTCCACTCCCCGGAAGGCGCCGCGGCCGAGGCGGCCGTCATCGGCTTTCCGCAGCAGACGAGCTCGCACTCGCCCTCGGCGCAGGCCGCGACGACCACCATCTTCAGCCCGCAGGTTTCGCAGGCCACGAGGTTTCCCTTGCTCAGCTTAGTCATGGTTGTTCCTCCTTTTCTTCGCCGTCCCCTCTGAGCGGGGGGGCGGGGGGGGACAATAATAGGTATCCGCCTCCGGAACGCAAGGGGAAAGTGGCTGAGCGAAAGAGCGGAAGATCAAAAGTTTAAAAGCTCAAAGGATCAAGGACAGAGCCGCGGCGGACGTCCTTTGAATTTTTAACCCTTGAAACTTTGATCCCTTGAGCCTTGAACCTTTGTTCCCTTATCTCCCCCCGTACGCCATCGCCTCTGGAATCATCCGCTCGATCTCCGCGATCCGGGCCTCGGTGGCGGGGTGGGTGGAGAGGAAGGCGGGCAGGGAACCCCCGTCCTCCTCCGCCATCATTCTCCGCCAGAAGGGGATCGCCGCCCGGGGGTCGTAACCGGCCTTGGCGGTGATGAGGAGGCCGATCTTGTCCGCTTCATATTCATGTGAGCGGCTGTAGGGCATGAGCAGGCCGAACTCCGCCCCCAGGCCGTAGGCGGCGAGCCAGAGATCGCGGGTCTCCTCCGGCTCCTCCTGGAGCGCCTCGCTTAAGGCCACGGCGCCGAGCTCGGCGAGAAGCGCCTGGCTCATCCGCTCGTTGCCGTGGCGGGCTACCGCGTGGGCCACCTCGTGGCCCATGACCACCGCCATCCCGTCGGCGTCCCGGGTGTAGGGCAGGATGCCGGTGTAGAAGGCGATCTTCCCCCCCGGCATGCACCAGGCGTTGGCTTCCTCATCTTCGATCAGGGTGAACTCCCACTGGTAGGATCCGGCCTGGTCGCCCTGCCCCTGCTCCCGCATGAACTCCTCCGCCGCCGCGGCGATCCGCCTTCCCACCGCTTCGAGCTCCGCCGTGGCCGCGGCGTCGCCGGAGATCGTCGACTCGGAGAGGACCTCCCGGTAGGACTTAAGGCTCATCGAGAGCATCTCGTCGTCGGGGAGAAGGTTGAGCTGGGAGCGGCCGGTATAGGGGACCGTGGCGCAGCCGGCGAGGAGCGAGCAGAGGACGATCGGCCGCACGAATCGAACGATGAAAACCAGCGTTGGCATTCGGACGCTCAAGCTATTTCATCCCGGCGCGATTTTTCGCGTGGGAGCGGCGTCCCGCCGCGATCCAGGTTGTCTCGGATCGGGGCGAGACGCCCCTCCCACAAAAATATAAAAAGCAGAAGAAGCGAAACAGCTATTGATGACTGACCACTTTATTCGCAGTCACTGCTCACCTTTCCCCAGTCACTTCTCCAGGGACTCCCGCAGGCGGGAGAGCTGGACGAGATGCCCTTTCTCCTCCCGGATCAGGCGCTCGACGACCGCCCGCTGGTCGGGGGCGAGGAAGCCGGAAAGCCCCTCGAAGAAAACGATCGCGTCCTTCTCGAAGCCGATCCCCATCTCCACCGCCTCCCCGGGCGATCGAACCCGCTCCGCCGCCGCCGCGGGGGAAAGGTCGCGGTAGAGCTGGTCTTCGACGAGCGCCCGCATGTAGGAGGCGAGCTCCCCCGGATAGGAGTCGACCGACTCCCGCTCGTCCAGGGAACCCCGGAGGGCTGAGAAGGCGCGAACGTGCTCATCCTCCCACCCCTTCAGCCGCGCGAAGAGGTCCCGCACGGCCGGATCTTTCGACCGGGCGGCCACCGCGCCGTAGAAATCCCTCCGCTTCTTCTCCTTCTCGATCCCGATGTCCGCGATCTCGGCAACGCTGAAGAGGTTTGCCATGTCTCGTCTCCTCCGGATAGAATATCGCAATGAAAACGCTCTCCCGGGTCGCCCTGCTCGTCATCGCGGCGGCCGTCCTCAATGCCGCCGTCCTGACCTGGGCCTACCGCTCCCCCCCCGTCTCCTTCTTCGGCTACCTCTTCTTCGTCCCCCGGCGGATGGACGCCAAGGAGGTGGCCTACCGCCTGGGCTGGAAGAAGATACCGCCGGAGGCGGTGAAGGAATTCCGCGCGCGGCGCCAAGCCGACCCCTCCGACGCCGAGGCGGCTTTCGTGCTCGGCTACTACGCCTACCGCGAGCGGCGCCTGGACGAGGCGATCGCCGAGTTCGAGGACGCCATCCGCCTCGATTTTCCCCAGCCGAAGGTCCACTACTGGCTGGCCCGGGCCTACGCCGAGAGGGGGAGGCGGAGCCAGGCGCTCAAGCAATACGAGCAGGTGATGCTCAAGCTCGGCTTTCCCTACCTCTTCCGCCTCGCCCTCCAGCTCGACATCCATTGACTCGATGTAAGCGGCCCGATCGGACGGAGACCGATACCGCCCCCAGCCGATTCGCGGTTTAGAAGCGAGCCCAAGCCCATCTGCGTAATTCGTAGTGCTACATCCACGCCCCGAAGTCGGCCGCCACCCCTCCCGTGAACCCCCCGACCTGCTCGCCCTGCCCCCAGAGAAACGACCAGCCCCCGTGGAGGCGGAGGACGAAGATCGAGCTCAGGCGGACGTCCAGGGAAAGGATCGGTTCCAGACGAAAGAGCGCGGTGTCCCGCCGTTCATAGACGTCCCAGTCGTTGTCCAACTCCGCCCGCTTGTATTCGGTCAGTATCCAGTCCCCGCCGAGGTTGAGCTCGGCGCTCGCCCCCACCGGCCCGGGCGCCCAGGAGACGCCGCTGGTGAGGCCGACGCCCGCCAGCGCAAGCTGGAGCTCGTTCAGTTCCTCGTCCCAGTCGTCGTCATAGCTCCCCACCGACCCCCAATCGAGGAAGGCGCCCAGCCGCCAGCGCAGCGAATCGGGACCGATCGGGCCGCTGGCGCATACCCTCCCCCCGCAGACCGCCAGATCCCGCTGGGGCAGGGAGCGGCCGCGGGGGTTCTCCCAGCGGGAGAGGTCGAGGTGGAGATAGCGGATGTAGCCGCCGCCGCCCAGGGCCACGGTCGGGGAGGGCGGCTTTTCCGCCGCCGGCGCGGCGGCGGCGAAGAGCAGGGCCAGCGCCGTTATCGGGAGCGATCGCTTCACTTTCCCTCCTTCATCTCGATCTCGGTGTAGTTTTTCATCTCCAGGCAGCCGCCGGTATAGGCGCAGGAGGAAGCGTTGACGCGATAGGCCTTGAGCGCCTCCACCACCCGGGCCGCGTCGTTCAGGAGGGACATCGTCTCGTTCAACTCAGCGCGCTCCTTCTCCTCCTCCGGGGTCTGCGGCTTCTCCCCGAGAGCGCCCAGCGCGAGCAGGGCGGAGAAGGACCGGAGCGAAGAGGCGAGGTTGTCCACCTGGTCCGCGACCCGGCTGAAGGAGATGGAAGTCCCCTTCTCCGCCGTCCGAACGGCCAGGCGGCGGAAGTCCCCGTCCTCGCGGATCGACTTCTCCCGCTTCTTCGCGATCTCCACCACCGATTGGAAGGTGTCCTTCCCCGAAGCCAGGACGAGGTAGCCGTCCACCACCCCGAGCGTGGGGTTGAGCCCGGCGAGCGGGAACGGGAGATAGAGGACCCGCATCCCGACCCCGTCGTATTCCTCCTCCGTGATGTTCAGATACGACACGCCCTCGGAGGTGGTTTTCGCCCGGACCGCTCCGGTCAGCCGGGCGATCGCCTTTTCCGCCTCGGCGGCGCCCTTGGCCTTCCAGGCCAGGACGAAGGAACCCGGGCTGAACATGTTCTGGGCGAAGGTGACCAGGGCAAAGCCGTATTCGTCGCCCAGGGCGGAGAGGAGATCGTCGGTCACGTCGAGGCCGGCCTCCCGCTGGGCCTCCTGCCAGCGCCGGGCCGCCGCTTTCCCGTGGACCGGATTCTTGACGATGTAGCCGGCGACGAGGCGGTAGAGCTTCTCCGGGGAGAAAAAGCCCGCGCTCGCCGAGACCGACTTGGCCGGGAAAAGGCTTAAAACCTTGTGCTCCCGGGGAGGCGCCTGGAGCATCTCCCGGAGGGCGCCTGACCCCTCCTTCGGGTCGAGGTAGATCCGCGAGGTCTCTCCCCAGCCCGCGCCGTCGAGATCGCCGCATCCCCCGACCGCTTCCACGGTCCTGGCGGCCCGGGTGAAGAGGCGGAGGTAGTAGCGCGCCTGCTCGGCTTCCGCCGACTCCAGTCCCCCCGCGAGACCGCTGGACTCGATCCCGCCGCCCAGGCGGCGCTTCTGGAACTTGTAGACGCGCAGGGCCCAGTCGAGGAGACCGTCGGCCCGCCCGTACCAGACCGCCCGGGCCGCCGGGTCGAGGCCCTGCATCGCCTTGCGGAAGGAGGGGCTGTCGGCCAGGGAGGCCCTTTCTCCTCTCCCCTTCAGGCGGGCCACGACCTCCCGGGCCCCTTCCGGGCGGGAGGAGAGGATGAAAACGTCGCCGACGACGGCCCAGGTCGGCGCCAGGGAGATGTCGTTGCGGGTCAGGACCAGGCTGTTCAGGCTTTCCTCCAGGTACTGGCTCCGGCTGACCTCCGCCTTCCTCCCTTCGATGAGGACGTTGACCGCTTCCTCGAAATAGCCCAAATATTCTTTACCCGCTCCCGCGGGGAGACGGCAGACGGCGACCAGCGCCGGCTTGATCGTCTTCTCGGTGGGGAAAGCGAAAAAGGCGACCTCGTTGCCGATGACCTCCCAGAGCTTCGCCTTCCGGATGATCTTCCTTATCTCCTGGCCGGCCTTCCGGGGTCCTTCCGGGATCGGCCCTTCCGCCTCGATCTTCTTCTCCAGCAGCCCCTCCAGGCGGGAGGCGAGCCTCAGGCGGCGGGCGACCGCGATGAAGTCGAAGGCCTTCGTTTTGTCCCGGAGGGCCTTCAGGTCCCGGGCGTGAAGGTAGAGGAAGCTCTCCCTCGGCGCCAGGCTAAGGAAAGATTCGGGAACGGACGCTTTCGGCTTGCAGGACCACACGAACCCCGCCGCAGCGACGGCCAGCGCCGCCGGGCCCAACCATCTCGCGATCTTCATCGTCTCCCTCCGGCTTGCGATACCCGGTTTATTCCCCCATCCGATTTTCGCCTGCATCCGGCGGCCCGGCACGCTTTGCAGGCCGGTTCTCCGCCTCCGCCCTTCGGGCTACGGCGGACAGGTGCGAACCGGCTGACAGGACCGCCCGATCGCAGATCGGGCCTACATCCGGCAGCCCGGCGCGCCCTGTCGGCCGGCTCTGCGAGCCGGCGGCCGAGCCAAGCGCGCCCTGTAGGCCGGCTCTGCGAGGCGGCGTCAGGCCCGGCGCGCCCGATCACACCTGCCCCGACATTCCTCGGCGATAATTCGATAACCCGGCCGGACCCCCTCCGTTCAGACGCCGAGCGCCACCTTTCCCGACTCGTAGGCGAGCTTGTTCTCGTCGAGCTTCTTCCCCTCGTAGATGTAGTTGACCATCATCCCGAAGGATTCCTTCAGCCCCCGCTCGGAGAGGTTGGCGAGGTAGTTCAACCCGCCCAGGTAGGCCCCATTGCCGAAGTGGAAGTTCGCCACCGGATCGTAGGCCCGGGGCGGGGCTTTCGACTCCCCCTTCTCCGGCCGCTTCTCGCGCGACAGGTAATACCTCAGGAAAGCCAGGAGGGGCTGCTCCAGCTTGGCGCGCAGGGGAGGGTTCTCGAACCAGCGCTCCGTCGCCAGGGCCGCCCGCAGGCACTCCGAGGGGGAGAGCCCCTCCTTCCCCAGCGCCTCGGCGCATTCCTTGAGGTCGGACTTGCGGAAGAAGCGGTTGTTCCGGTTGTCGTCGATCTTCTGGCGGGTAAGGCGGAAGGAGTGCTTCTTCTCCGAGAGCACCGTCTCCAGGTAGGAGCGGAAGAGGGGGACGGGGCTTAAAGTGGCGAAGTGCTTGAGCCGCGGGTATTGCTTCTCCAGGTGCTTCTTGGCCAGGATGATCATCTTCTCCGCCAGCCCCGCCCCGCCCAGCCCCTTGAGCGTGGAGTTGATGGAGTAGAAGATCGCGGCGTCGGCCTCGGCGGGGTTGAGCGCCTTGGAGGAGGGGTCGGTGATCTGGGAGAGCTTCCGCACGATCCCCTGGGTGAGCGCGATCTCGACGTAAACGATGGGGATGTTGGGCATCTTGAAGTGCTCGATCGAGAGGATGAAGCGGTCGGGGCGGTTGAGGCGGTCCTCGAAGGCCCACCAGTGCTCGGTGGGATGCACCCCCTCCTTGGCGGCCATGAACTTCAGAAGGTAGAGGGAGGTGTTGTACATATCGTTGACGCGCAGGTTCAGATACTGGAAGTTGAAGATCTTGTGGAAGTAGGAGACGATCGCCTTGCCCAGGGCGGCGTAGGCCTTGGCGCCATCGGAGTCGCCCGCGTCCTTGAGCTCGCGCCCCAGGGAGGCGAGGTCCTCCCGGATCTCGATCAGCCAGCGGGGGGAGTCGAGCGCGGCGTAGATCTCGTTGAGAATGATCTCGATCCGGGCCGGATCGAGCGACTTCAGGGTCCGGAAGAAGGCGTGCTTCTCCTCCTTCCCCCGCTTGTAGAAATCCCGGATGGTGTTGATCGCCTCGGACTGGACGGTCTGCCCCCCGGAGAGGAGGGAGAGGGCCTCGGAAACCTTCTTCTCCTCGGGCTTGACGAAGATCCCCAGCGCCGCTGCCGCCACCTTCCGGCTCATCTCGCTCAAGTTGACTTGTTTTTCTTCCGCCATAACGAATCGCTCCTTTCGCTCTTATGCAACCTCACGTAACTTTACGTAACCTCGCGTAACCTTCCGTAACCTCGTGTAACCTCACGTAACCTTACGTAACCTCACGTAACCTTACGTAACCTTTTTAATAGATACCACCCCGTACCCCGCCGCCTGGGCCATCCGGGGGACCGCGTATTCCAGGTAGTCCCGGTGGTTCTCCGGGGTGAGGATGCGGACGCCGAGCGGGGAATCCTCGAGGAAGGCGGGCATGTATTCCGCCACCGCGCCGTCGCCGCAGTATTGGTTCCCGGCCAGGGCGGAGACCGCCCGGGAGCAGTCGATCCCCCGCCCGGGGTCGTCCACCCGCAGGAGGACCGAGATCGCCTGCTCCTTGGGGAAGCGGATCGCGGACTCGCTGTAGATGAGGTAATTCGGCTTAAGCCCCCGGAAGTGGGCGGCCGTGAGCGCGAGCGACGGCTCCGTCTCGCCGGCCGCGAAGTTGATCGACGGGGAGAGGGCGGCCACCACCGTGAGCCTCCCCTCCCCCTTCCCCTCCCGGGCCAGCTCGATGGCGTAGGCGCTCTCGTCCATCCGGCCGCAGACGCTCCGGAAGTCCTCCTCCACGCCCCCGAAGAGAACCGGCCGGGCGGGGGCGGCCTCCCCGCCCGCGACCTCGGCGACGGAGCGGGCGACGAAGGCGGCGAGCTGGACCAGGTGGGGGTTGTACATCCGGCGCAGGCGCTTCTTCACCGCCTTGTTCTTCTTGATATCGGCCGTGGCGAGGACCTGGTCCCCCCCGTCGCCCCTCCAGCCGATCGTCCGGGCCAGACGGGGGAGGTCGAGCCTCGCTTCCCCCGGGCCGGAGCGGCAGAGGATGACGCGGTAGAGTCCGCCCTGGACGAAGACCAGGTAATCGAAGGCCAGGTGGCGCTTCAGGTAGCCGAGTGCCTGGATGAAGCTGGGCTTTTCTTCCCCCGCCCGCCGGTTCACGACGGGTGCCCGGACGAAGAGAAGGCGGACCGGCTCGCCCCCTTCCCCGGTGACGGCGGCGATCTCGAAGGCGTTTTCCCGGAGGTGGAGGAGCGCCTTCTCGATCGGCTCCGGGCCCTTCTCGAAGGCGACGGCGCTCACCTCTATAAGCTCCATCCCCGCGAACTCGCCGGTCTTCCGCCCCAGGTAGCCGATGAACTCGAGAAAGTTGGTGTCCCCCACCCGGGAGAGGCGACGGGCGGGGAAGGAAGGGTTGGCGGAGGGGCGGCAGGTGGCGGCGCCGGAGTGCCCGCCGTCGGCCCGGGAACCGATGTGCTGGCAGAGGGTGGAGAGGTTCATGGTCGCCAGCTCGTTGGGCCGGCGCGTGGTCATCAGCTGGGAGCCATAGGCGTAGAAGAAGTAGTCGGTAGAGAGCTTCTTGCGCCCCAGAAGGTAGTGGAGGGCGGAGGCGACGTTGATCTGGGCCTCCCCCTTCTTGGCGTCGCAGAAGGGAGAGAGGGCGGCCAGGATCCGCGCCGTCGACTCCGGCTGTTTCGGGTCGCGCAGGGTGAGCCGTCCCACCACCCCCTCGATCCGGGGGAAGACCTTCTCCAGGCTCTCCTCGTATTTCCGCACCGCCTCGGCCCAGCCCGTCGTCTCCATGATCGTGCGCATCGACTCCAGGTCCTTCACCCGCTCGGCCAGGCCGCGGGCGATCTCGATCTTGTTGAAGCGCGAGCCGATCAGCTTGGAGATCTCGAGGGAGGCGGGTTCGATCTTGATGTGCAGGTCGTGCTGGTGGGCGAGGCGGCTGAGCTCTTGGAGGCCCGGGTTGTCCCAGGGCCGGCCCCGGATGCGGTCGGCGTAGATCAGGTCGGCCCCGCACTTCTGCTTCTCGATCGGGAGCTCCTCGCCCCGGGGGAGGCTGGCGATCTGGATGTGACCGATGATCCCCTCGGATTTAAGCTTCTCGAGCGAGGCGAGAACCTCGGGGGTGAAGGGATGGTGGTCGTCGATCGAGACCACCTTGACGTCGTTCGCCCCCAGGAGGCGGAAGTGGCGCTCCAGCATGGCAAGCGAGACCCTAAGCGCCCGGTCCGGCTCCGCCTCCTTCGTCTCCTCCTTCTCCTCGAACTCCTCCTCCGCTACTTCCTCCACCACCTCCTCGAAGGCCGCCTCCGCCTCCTCGTCGAAGGCGGCGGGGGGGACGGGGAGGAGCAGCTCCTGGAGCCCGTCGAAGGTGGCCGCGAACTGGAACTCCTCGCCCGGGGCGGCCGGGCGATAGCGGAGGAAGGCCAGGCCGCGGCGGTCGGTCGGGACAATCGTTTCCTCCGCCCGGGAGAGGGAGCCGTCGGGGAGGACGGCGTCCCCCGCCCCGGAGATTCTCCGGAAGACCACCTCGATCCCCTCGGCCGGCTTCCCGCTCGCTTCCTCCGAGACCATGGCCATGAGCGTCCGCTCCCCTTGGGCGGCGATCCGGGCAGGCACGGTGGTCTCGATCCGGGTGAAAAGCCCGAGGAGGGACTCGGCCTCCTTCCCCGCCCCTGCCAGGAGCTCCCGCAGTTGCGGGTCTTCGGGGAGGGCGACCCCCCCGGCGAGCGAGATCAGTGTCCGGGTGGAGCGGCGCAGATCGTCGAGCACCGCTTTCAGGGTGAGGGAGAAGTCCCGCCGGGGCTTCTCCTTCCAGGCCAGGTCGCGGAGCTGGACCATCCCCCGGATGACGTAGGCCGCGGCCTCGGGGAGGAGGACGATCAGCTCGTCGGTGTAGTTGATCCGCCCCCGGGTGGAGAGGTCGAGGCGGGCGGCCTCGTCGAAGGCGAAGATGGCGTTCTCGTCCTCGAGGAGGTCGATCATCCGCTCCTTGTTGTTGTCGTCCATCTGGACGAGGAGCGTCTTCTTCAGGTCCTGGAGCTTGGGGCCGGCGAGGTGGGAGAGCATCCCCCGCATGAAGCCGGCGAGAGAGTCGGGATAGCGCGCGGTCTTCCGCTCGGCGCACCAGGCGTCGATCTCGGCGATCCGGCGGATGAGGGCGAGAACGTGGAGGGCGGCGAGGAGGGCGGCCTTCTCCTGGTGGGCGAGGATCTTCCCGATCTGCTTGTAGGCGGAGTTGAAGGCGGCCTTGGCCTCGTCGCCGACCGCGTCCGGCCGGCGAACGATCCAGAGGCGGAAATCGTCGGCCGCGGCGGCGAAGCGGTTGAGGAGTTCCGCGGTCTCCTCCTCCTCGATCGCGGTCATCTTGAGGCGCGGGGGGAGGGCGTCGATGGGGAAGTCGGGGAGATAGACGTCGCAGCCCGCGTGGGCCGCGAGATGGGCGACTCCCTCGGAGTAGTTGACGAAGTCGCACTCGTAGTCCCGGCCGTATTCCGGCTCGCGACCGAGTTCATCGCTGAGCGCGTGCTTGGCCCAAACCAGGTAGAAGGCGTTGGAGGAGACGGTGTCGAGGTCCCCTCCCCCCTCCTTGCCGATCCCCCGGTTGACCCCTTTCCCGTGGATGATGAAGATCTTCTTCCTCATCGCTCTCCCCGTGGCGGTTGACGGATGGCAGGCTGGATGGCGCCCGCTGAGCGGGCCTTGACCAATGGTAATCCGCGACGGGGAACCGGTCAATGAAAAGAGGCCTTACCTTGCGGCGGACGGCGGGGCTTCCGTGGAGATTCATGTCCGCGGCGGGGCGCGGACGCGGGGGATTAATATGTTCATTTCACCGCGCGGGACCGGCAGAAGATGTCCCTCCTCCCGGCCTGGATCCCGCTCCAGAAGACGGCGAACCCCTCGACCCCGGCCGCCGACGCGGACGGATCGGAAACCGAGCTCTGCTCCAGGTCGCTGACGCGCTGGTAGAGCCAGCGGTCGCCGCAGTCCTGGCTGAACGCGGTGTTGATCACGCTCCGCCCCTGGGTGACGTCGCTCCAGGCCACCAGCACTTTGTCGTTGAAGGCCGCCAGGGATGGCTGGCACGCCGACCAACCCTCCTGGGGCCAGGGGGATGACAACGACCGGATCCCGCTCCAGGTCGCTCCGTTGTCGGCGCTCCTCCGATACATCACGGTCCAGGTCCCCGGCGAGAGTGTATCGTCCTGCCAGGCCGCGTAGACCAGGCTGTTCTGCATGCTGAACTCGATATCCGCCCCGACGGAGCGCCCGGCGTTTTGCGAGAGGCGCTGCGCGGGGCGCCAGGTCGCCCCGTTGTCGGCGCTGCGCACCAGATAGATGTCGGCGTTCGACCCCTCGGCGATTTCCTGCCAGACCACGCAGACCTTCCCGGGGCGGAAGGCCACCCGGGGGCGACGCGAGGCGCCGGGGGTGGGGACGATCCGCTGGGGGGCGCTCCAGGTCCAACCGTGGGAGAGGCTGCGGGAGTGGTAAATCTCGTCGTTACCTCCCACGGTCTCCGCCCAGACGACCTGGAGATACGGGTAGCAGAGGGCGATCGAGGGTTCCCGGGAGACCCCCGAGCAACCCGCGGTGGCGGACAGGTTTTGCGCCGGATCCCAGGTGAAGCCCCCGTCCCGGCTCCGCCGGTAATATATGTCCGTATCCCCGTCCGGCATCGTTTTGAGGTAGACCACGTGCACGTATTGGCCAAGGGATGCGACGTCGGGGGACGCGCCCCCCTGCCGTTCGATGGTGTGGGGAGCCGAATAGGATTCGCCGGCTTCGGGCCGGCCGGCGCACAGGATCGCTTCTCCGCCTCCCGCCGAGCGCTCCGCCCAGACGACGTACCGGGAGACGCGGCAGTCGGCCCGGGGGAACCGGGAGGGGGCGGAGGTGTCGGTGATTCGCTCGGTGCTCCATGCGGGATATCCGTATCGCCTGGCCATCCCGCTCATGTCCGCCGCGCTGAGATGCGAACGCTGCCCCATCACCTCGAGCTGGTCCGCGTAGGCCGGCCGGGGCTCGATGGTGTTGCCGCCGCCGTTGGAGAAGGCGTCACGGCCGTAGTGCATCAACGAATCGAAATCGTAGGAACCGTCATTGACGCTCTCGAAAAGGAACTCGAAGTTGTGATCCTCCCCCTCGGCGATGTTCTCCCACAGGATTTCCACGTACGCATCGCGGTCGGATCGGGAGTGCTCGTGGCACGCCCCCAGGGCGTGGCCGATCTCGTGGGCGATCGTGAACCTCTGGCCCCAATCGCGAATGAACATGCGCCTGATGTCGTTCACCCTTCCGACCGGAGAGGTGTTCTTTACTTCGCTGCTCGTCACCAGGATGTAAGCGGTCTCATTTTCTGCCTCCCGGAAAGCGACATTGCAGACGCTCTCCCAGAGGGCGGCCGCCGCGAGCCAGCGGCCCCGGTTTGCCTGGGTAACATTGTCGTCGAAGGCGAAAACAACCCGATGGTCCGGCCAGCTCTCACCGGTGAACGCCGAGGTTCTCTCCATCCGGCCGACTTCGAAGAGCATATCGTCGATCCGGATGCAGCCGTCTTCCCGCGGGGCCTTGGCGAGGGCCCTTTCGGCGGCGGCAGCGGCACGAACCTGCGCTGGGAACGGCAACCGATCGACCTGCTCAACGGCCGGGACGAATCCCCCCGCGCGAACGGGCGACGCCGACAATGCTAGGGAGATCGTCCCTATCAGTGCACCGATCGCTTTCTTCATAATCGCCTCCTCTCAATCATCCAAGCAATCGGTAGAGCAAGTATCGGGCCAGCCTGGGATATTTCATAGCGATGCGTATCTTGTTGATACGCACCGCGTAAAGAACAATCCCCGGGGGCGCGGTTCGGCCGCGAGCCCCGGGGACGTTGCCCATCCGCAACACTTATTGTCCGAGTGAAACGCGGACCCCTGAGGTCCGCGCAATGGGGGAAGGTTCCGTTCCCGACTCCCCGCCCTCCCGCAGGGCCGGTGCTGGGGCCCGTAGGGGCGAACCTTCCTGCCCCGATCTATCGGGGGTGTTCGCCCGCCAGGCCAGTCCCCACCGACCGGGCCCGTAGGGGCGAACCT
>CAZOYW010000002.1:116713-148824 GCA_964584165.1 uncultured bacterium | reverse complement strand
TCTGGGCGATCTCCGGCGTCACCCGCTTCTCCTTCGGCGGCGCGGGCGACACCCCCGTCACCAGGTAAACGGCCCGACGCGGTTTGTAGGCCGGTTCTGTGAACCGGCGGCCCGGCGCGCCCGGACCCAGTCCGGGCCTACAGCGGCGGCGGGCAGGCCGGCGCTGCGGACATTTAAAAACGAGCGAAGGCTTAAACACCAAGCCCCGGCCCGCCCGCGCTGGCCGAGGCTGATCCCGCATTCCCATGACCTGGATCGTCTCCCTCACCATAGTCGGGCTGATCATGCTCTGCCTGGAGATCTTCCTGCCCGGGGCGGTCATCGGCACGCTCGGGGGGATCGCGCTTCTCTCCGGGGTCGTCCTCGCCTTCCGGGAGGGAACCGTCTTCGGACTTTGGTGGCTCGGCGGCACGATGGCCGTGACCCTGGGGGCGGTTTACCTCGCGGTCAAGGCCTTCCCCCGCTCCCGGACGGGGAAAAAGCTGGTCCTGGAGGCGAGCGAGACCGGCTTCGTCTCCGGCGGCGACGGCCTCATGGGGTTGCTCGGCAAAAGCGGCACCGCCCTGAGCGCCCTGCGGCCGGCCGGGCTCGCGGAGATCGGGGGCCGGCGGATCGACGTCGTCACCGGCGGCGAGTATGTCCCGGCGGGGGAGAAGGTGGCGGTCGTGGCGGTGGAGGGAAGCCGGGTCGTGGTGAAACAGTCGTCCCATCGGGGTTAGCCAGGAGGGAAACATGCAGCCCGTCGGCGCTTTTATCGTCATGGTTCTGGTGGTCATCGGCCTGATTTTTCTGGGCTTCTTCTTCTACTTCCTTAAGGTCTGGATCCGGGCCCTGGCAGCGGGGGCGCACGTCGCCATCTTCAACCTGGTGGGGATGAAACTCCGGGGCATCAAGCCGGTGGTGATCGTGGACGCCAAGATCATGGCCACCAAGGCCGGACTCAACGTCGGCACCAACGAGCTCGAGGCCCACTACCTCGCCGGGGGCTCCGTGGCCAAGGTGACCCGGGCCATGATCGCCGCCGACAAGGCCTCCATCCCCCTCACCTTCAAGCGGGCCTGCGCGATCGACCTGGCGGGGCGCGACATCGAGGAGGCGGTGCGGACCTCGGTCAACCCCCGGGTCATCGACTGCCCCGATCCCTCCAAGGGGACGACCATGCTCGACGCCGTGGCCAAGGACGGGATCCGCCTCCTGGTCAAGGCCCGGGTGACCGTGCGGGCGAACCTCGACCGCCTGGTGGGCGGCGCCACCCAGGACACCATCATCGCCCGGGTCGGCCAGGGGATCGTGAGCGCGATCGGGTCCTCCGGTTCCTACAAGGACGTGCTCGAGAACCCCGACCACATCAGCAAGCGGGTGCTGGACAGCGGGCTGGACTCCCAGACCGCCTTCGAGATCGTCTCCATCGACATCGCCGACGTCTCGGTGGCCGGCGTCTCCGGCGCCCGGGAAGTGGCCAACGTGGGCGCCCTCCTCGAAACCGAGCGGGCGGAGGCGGACAAGAAACTCCGACAGGCCGAGGCCGAGGGGAGGCGGGCGACCGCGGTCGCCTACGAGCAGGAGATGAAAGCCAAGGTCCAGGAGATGCGGGCGCGGGTGGTGGAGGCCGAGGCCGAGGTCCCCCGGGCCATGTCCGAGGCCTTCCGGAAGGGGAACATGGGGATCATGGACTTCTACCGGATGAAGAACATCCAGTCCGACACGGGCATGCGGGACGCCATCTCCACGCTCGGGGAGAAGGGGAAGAAGCAGGAGTAGGAAAAAAAATCCGAAGCTCGAAATCCGAAACAAAATAACAAATTCGAAATTCCAAACGGCCCGATGGCCGGCGCCCCGCGGTTTCTAATTTAGATATTCGAATTTGTTTCGGATTTCGAGCTTCGGATTTCGAATTTTCCCGGGATCAATCGAAGGACTCGTGTCACTCTAGAATCCACCGGCGAGCGAACATCATGTCTTCCAACCTTTCCTGGTGGATCTGGATCTTCTTCGTCCTCGCCTTCCTCTTCAACGTCTTCCGGAGGCTCAAGGGACAGCCCGATCCCTCCGACCAAGTCCTGGGGCGGGGCCCGGAGCGGGCGAAGCGCGAGGAGGGGATGAGCGACCTCCTTGATACCCTGCGCGAGGCCGCGAAGGAGAAGGCCGCCGGCCGGCCGCCGGTGGCGACAAAGCGCGCCCCCCGCCCGCCCCCGCCCCCCGCCGCGCCTGCCCACCTTCCCCAACCGCCGGCAGCGCCGGCGGGCAGATCCGGATTCCTCCGTCCGGCAGAGGAGCATCATTTCGACGAATCCTCCCTCGCCTTTTCGAACGATCCCCTGATCCAGGGGATCGTCCTCTCGGAAATCCTCTCGCCCCCCCTCGCCCTCCGCGGGAAGGAACTCCATTAACCGCGAATCTCGCGCTTGCGCGCCGTAGCGCTACAGCGCGCAGGCGCGAATCATCAGCCGAGGAAACCGTCGCCTCCGCGGCGACGCCGCGGGGGGCGCAGGCGGGAAGATTCGCGTGGATTCGTGAGATTCGCGGTTAAATATCCTGCCGGGAGCCGATGAACGAGCCGGCTTCGATCTGCCGCCACTTCGGGGAGTGCGGGGGCTGCCGGACCCAGGACGTCCCCTACGCCGACCAGCTCGCGGCCAAGGCCGAGAGCCTCGAGGAACTCCGGGCCGCGCACGGCCTCCCCCCGGTCATCCTTCCCCCCGTCCCCTCCCCCGTCCTCTGGCATTACCGGAACAAAATGGAGTTTTCCTTCGGGGAACGGGACGGACGGATCGTCTGCGGCCTCCACCACGCGGCGAGGAAGAAGGAGCTGGTGGACCTCGCGGAATGCCGGATCTTCTCCCCCGCCGCCGGTCCCGTCCTCTCCGCGATCAGGGAGTTCGCCCGAAAGAGCAATCTCCCCGCCTACCACCCCTACCGCCGAGCCGGCTTCTGGCGGAACCTCGTGCTCCGGGAGGAGAAGAACGGCCCGGGCCTCCTGGTCAACCTGATCACCACCTCCGGGGGCGAGCCGGACTGGGACGGGCTGAAGGCCGGCCTCGCCGGGCTCGGGCTTCCCCGGCCCGTATCCACACTGATCCACACGGTCAACGATTCCGTCTCCGACGCGGTGATCCCAGAGCGGACCTTCCTCCTCGACGGCCCCGGCTATCTGGAGGAGACCGTCGCTCTCTGGCGCTTCCGCATCCCCCCCTTCTCCTTCTTCCAGGTCAACGTCTTCCTCCTTCCCGAGTTCTACCGCCATCTCGACGGCGCCGCCGCCCTCTCCGGGGAGGAGGACGCCCTCGACGTCTTCTGCGGGCTGGGCCCGATCAGCCTCCTCCTCGCCCGCCGGGCGCGGACGGTCTACGGGATCGAGCGGGAGGAGGCGACGGTCGAAAACGCCCGCCTCAATGCCCGCCTCAACCGGTCGGAGAACGCCGTCTTCATCGCCGGGCCGGCCCGGCGGGTCCTCCTTGACAACGCTTGGCGCTGGCGGGATACAATAGCCGTGGCGGTGGCCAACCCGCCCCGCAGCGGCATGGGAACGAAAGTCTTGAAGCGCATCGCCGAGCTCGCCCCCCGCACCTTCATCTACTCCTCCTGCCGCCCGGAGTCCTTCTTCCCGGAGGCCGCCCTCTTCCTCGACGGCTATGAGCTCGAGTCGATCCGCCCCTTCGACTTCTTCCCCCACACCCCCCACCTCGAAACGGTCGGCGTCTTCCGGAGAAAGGGGAGGCGGGGCGGCGCCGGCGGGGTTGCGGATCGCGCCCCGGCCGAGGGGTGCGGGCGATGAGCGCCCGGTTAAGGACGGCAGGGAGGAAGCCCTCTCCCCGGAAGCGAGAAGAGGCCGCGGGAAAAAGCGGAGCCCGCGCCCGGCTCTCCATCACCGGCGACATCCAAGTTTATTTCCGCGCCGTCTTCGGGCCCGCGCGCGACCCCATCCTGCTCTTCGCCCTCGGGAAAGACCTCCTCCCCTCCGCCATCGTCGAGGCCAATGGGGCGGCGGCCCGTTTCCTCGGCCGCTCTCGCCGGGAGCTCCTCAACCTTCCGCCCTTGGAGCTTTTGGGCCCGGATCGGGAGAAGCGGTCCAGGGAAATCCGCGACCTTCTGTCGAAGAAAGGGTCCGCTGTCTTCGTCGATCGCGTGGTCGGCCCGGACAGAACCGAGCGGGAAGTTGAGGTCAGCCTGACCTTGATCGAGATCGACGGGCGCCCCTTCGCCTTGAGCACCCGCCGCGACCTCACCGAGCAGCGCCGGACCGAGCAGGCTCTCCAGGAATCGGAGCGTACCTTCCTCGCCCTCGCCGAGCAGTCTCCGGCCATGATCTTCATCAACCAGGGGGGGAAGGTGGTCTACGCCAACCCCGCCTGCGTGAATCAGATGGGCTATTCCCGAGGCGATTTCTACTCCGACGGCTTCGACTTCATGAACCTGATCGACCCGGACTCCCACCGGGTCATCCGGGACGCCTTCCGGCGCCACCGGGAGGGGGAAGAGGTCCAGCCGATAGAATACGCGCTCCGGACCAAGTCGGGGGAGCGGCGCGAGGCGATCATCTCCACCCGCCTGATCGATTTCCGGGGCGGGAAAGCGATCCTGGGCGTGATCACCGATATCACCGAGCGCAAGCGGGCGGAGGCGGAGATCGAGAACTACCGCCGGAACCTGGAGAGGCTCGTGGAGGAGCGGACGGCGGAGCTCGCCGCCTCCGAGAAGAAGTTCCGGGCCGTGGTTGACAGCAGCGCCATCGGCATCTCCATGATCAGCCCGGAGATGAAGATCTTGATGCTCAACGCCCAGATGCGCCGCTGGTTCCCCGCGATCGACACCGACGCCGCCCCGCTCTGTTACCGCGCCTTCAACCGTCCCCCCCGGGAGGCTCCCTGCTCCTACTGCCCCACCATCCTCACCCTCCGGGACGGCCAGGTCCACGAGGCGGTCACCGAGACCCCGGCCGGGGACACGGTCGTCAACTACCGGATCATCTCCTCCCCGATCACCGACGCCGGGGGCAAGGTGGTGGCCGCGATCGAGATGGTAGACGAGATCACGTCCCGGCGCCGGACCGAGGAGGAGCTGGAGAGGTACCGGCGGCGGCTGGAGGACCTGGTCCGGGAGCGGACGGACGAACTCCGCCGGAGCGAGGAGATCTTCCGGATCGCGGCCCAGTCCAGCAGCGACCTGATCTACAACTGGGACATCCCGGGCGGACGGCTGGAGTGGCTCGGCAACATCGACCGGGCCCTGGGCTACGATTCGGGCGAGTTCCCCCGGACGCTCGAGGCCTGGGAGGGGGCCCTCCACCCCGAGGACCGCGCTCGGGTGGCCGCCGCCCTCCGGGATCACCTGGAGCGGCGGCGGGAGTGGGACCAGGAGTACCGGGTTCGGGCCAAGGACGGGTCTTACCGCCACTGGCAGGACCACGGCACCGCCCTCTGGGCGGAGGACGGCTCCGCCCTCCGGATGATCGGCTGCTGCACGGACGTCACCGAGAAGAGGCAGATGGAGGCCGAGATCCTGAAGGCGCAGAAGCTCGACTCGGTGGGTCTCCTCGCCGGCGGGATCGCCCACGACTTCAACAACATCCTCACCGGCATCCTCGGCCACCTCTCCCTCGGCCACCTGATGGCGCCCGCGAATTCCAAGATCGCCCAGGCGCTGGCCGAGGCGGAAAAGTCCTGCCTGCGGGCCAAGGCCCTGACCCAGCAGCTGCTCACCTTCTCCCGCGGCGGCGCCCCGGTGAAGCGGGTCGGGGACCTCACGGCCCTCCTCCGGGAGTCGGCGGAATTCGTCCTCCACGGCTCCCGCCTCGAGCGCCGGATCGACGTTCCCGACGACCTCTGGCCGGTGGACATGGACGAAGGCCAGATCTCCCAGGTGATCAACAACATCCTGCTCAACGCCGTCCAGGCCACGAACGGGGGGGGAGTCCTCGCCATCCGCGCCGCCAACCTCGTCCTGGATTCGGCGACCGGCCTTCCCCTCCCCCCGGGGCCTTACGTCGTGGTGGAGATCGCCGACCAGGGGGCCGGCATCCGCCCCGAGCATCTCTGTCGGGTCTTCGACCCCTACTTCACCACCAAGCAGAAGGGGAGCGGGCTGGGACTGGCGATCGCCTACTCGATCGTGAAGAGCCACGGCGGACTGATCTCGGTCGATTCGGAGATCGGCCGCGGGACCACCTTCGTCATCCGCCTCCCCGCCTCTCCGGGAGCGGAGAGGTCGCCGGAGGTCGAGGCGGATCTGCCGCCGCGGCAGGGGAGCGGACGGATCCTGGTGGTGGACGACGAGGAGACGGTCCGCGGGGTGGCGGCGGAGATCCTCTCCCATCTGGGCTACGAGCCGGAGACCGCCCGGGGGTCCTCGGAGGCGATCGCTCTCTACGCGGAGAGGCGGAAGGGGGGAACCCCCTTCGCGGCGGTGATCATGGACCTGACCATCCCCGGCGATCTCGACGGGGTGGCGGCGGCGGCGAAGATCCGCGAGCTCGATCCCGTGGCGAAGATCATCGTCTCCAGCGGCTACGCCGTCTCCCCGGTCATGGCCGACTCCGCCGCCCACGGCTTCGCCGGCGCGATCGCCAAGCCCTACAAGATCAAGGACCTCAGCGAGGTCCTGGGGAAGGCATTAGAGAACAAAATATAAACCACGAATCTCGCGAATCCTCACGAATCTATTTTGGCCCCAGCTGCCCCCATTCGTGAAGATTAGTGAGATTCGTGGTATATTTTCATCCTTTCCGCCAGCAACGCCGCGTCGTCCGCCTCCACCTCCCCGTCCCCGTCGAGGTCGGCCGCCCCCCCCGCCGACCCGAAGGCGCTCATCAGGATCCCGTAGTCCCGGCTGTCCACCGCCCCGTCGGCGTTGAGGTCGGCCTCGATCCGGCGGAGGAGAACGGCCGCCGAGTGGGCACTGAGGGCGAAGGCGGTCACGGGGGAGAGGGAGAGGCTTCCGGAGGGGATCCCGCTCTCGGGGACCGCGCCCCCGCCGATGGCGGCGACGAGATCGAAGCTCCCGCCGAGATCGACGGTCTCCGAGGCCGCGCCGGACGGGTTGACCAGCACGATCCCATTTTCGTAATCCCGCCGATAGACGCGCCCGGCCGGGACGGAGAGAGCGGCGGCGGAGGCGGGGATCGCGCCGAGGTAGCCTCCGAGATCGATCCCGTACTCCGGGAACCACTCGCAGTCGATCTCGGCGCCGGAGAGCGTGATGAAAGTCCGGTCCCCCTTGATCAGGAGGTAGCAGCCGATCAGGAACATCCTCTCCCGGTAATCCCCGACCGGCGGATCGCACTCGAGGAGAATGATCTTCCCCGCCCGGGAGAGGGCGAGGAGACGATCCATCTGGAGTTCCCAGTCGGAAGGGTCGTAGTAGTCCCCCGGCCCCCACTCCCCGAACCCCTCGTTCATCCCCCCGTCGCCGAGCGCGGCGTAGTCGGTCTCATCCCAACCCGTCACCAGCCCGCCCAGGTTGGGGAGAAAGTAGAAATCCTCCGTCTGGGCGGCGAAGGCGGCGGAGATGTAGGCGGCGTAGGACTCAAGGTGCGGTATCCAGCCCTCGAGGCAGGACGAGGGATCGCTGAACCAGGGGTGGGAGGACTGCACCTGGCCGAAATAGCCGTCGATCGTGAAGGAATCGGCGAAGACTCCGTCGCACTCCGTCCGCCGCATTTTCTCGATCGAGGAGGCGATCCAGTAGTCGGGATAGCCGGTCCCGGGGCTTAAGCCCTCGAAGGTGACGTCCATGACATACCATCCCCAGCCGTTCTGGTAGACCCGCTCCCCGCCGTAGAGGACAAACCAGTCCTCCTGATCCGAGACTGGACCGGCGGAGGCGTAGGAGCGGAAATCGGGCAGGGCGTCGTCCCAGTCCTGGAGCCACTCGTCGCCGTCGATGAAATGCCATGCCCCCTGGCCGAGGCCAAGCTGGTAGTGGAGAACGATGAAGCCGGGGTTGTGGGACCTAAGGCGGCGCGCCTCGGAGCGCAAGGCCTTCTGGCAGCCGACGTAACGGGTGGCGGCGAAGCGCCACTGTTCGGCGGTGAGCCCGGAGGGGAGCTGGTCGTAGAAGACGCAAATCCCGTCGCGGGTGTCGGGGAAGGGACGGCGGGCAGCGGAAGCGGCCGGGGGAAGGGCGAGAAGAGCGAGGAGCGGGAGAAGACGCCGCAGCTTCCGAGGCGCGATCATGACCCAGTCCTCTTAAACGGATTATAGATTATAGGTCTCGGATGATCGGCGCCTATAATCTCCCCTCTGCAATCTATAATCTGCTTCTGCTTCTCACCGGCTCAGCGGGAGGTCGCCCAGCTGCCCGAAGCAGAAGGCGGTGATCCCCCGGATTTCCCACCACCCCGTCAAGGGGCGGAAGAGGGCCATCCCGGCCGAACCCGATCCGGCGTAATCGGCGGGGACGGGGATATCGCCGGAGGCGCCGAAGAACGCCCGCGTGACCGACCGCGCGGCCCAGAAACCGCTCCCCGGGCGGAAGACGGCGAAATCTTCCGAGCCGTCGCCATCGTAGTCCGCGGGAACGGGGAGGTCGCCGGAGAGGCCGAAGGAGAGGCGGGTGAGGCTCCTCGCGGCCCAGAGGCCGGAGGAGGGGCGGAAGACCGCCGCCGCGAGACGCCCGTCGCGGTTGAAGTCCGCCGGCACGGGGCAATCCCCTAAGGCCCCGAAGAAGAAGCGGGTGGCGTTCCTGACCGCCCACCTCCCGTCCGCGGGGCGGAAGACGGCGAGGTCGCTTGTCCCGTCTCCCGTCCAGTCTCCGGGTAAGGGGAGGTCGTCCGGCCCCCCGAAGTAAATCCTCCCGCCGCCCCGCGTCGCCCAGAGTCCGGAGGCGGGGCGGAAGACGGCGGGGTCGGTCTTCCCGTCGCCGCCGTAGTCTCCGGGGACGGGGATATCGCCCGACGAACCGAGGAAGAAGGACGTCGCTCCCCTCACCGACCAGAGGCCGGTCGCCGGCCGAAAAACGACCGGCTCGGCGGCGGGATCGGCGTCATAATCGGCCGACTCGCCCCGGGGAGGGGGGAGGACGCGGTAGACGCCGCCGGAGACCCCGGTGAGAAGGTCGGTCCCCAGGCCATCGTCCCGGATCAGGTTGGAGTCCCCTCCCGCGCCGGCGGCGAGGAAGTAGTAGCTCAAGGGGGCGGCGGGGAGGCACTGGAGGGGCGTAGCCAGGAGGTCGGCGATGGCGAGCGGAGAGCCGCTCAAGGCGGTCTGGTGGGGGGTGCCCACGATCACCTGCACCCGGCCCCCCGCGCAGGCGGAGCGGGCCAGGAAGCGGAACTGGCCGGCGCCGGGCGGATCGGCGTAGTTGGGCGTCACGGAGTCGATCCGCCAGAGCGCGGCGTCGTAGAGAAGTATCGGATCGGCGACGACCACCGCCTCTCCGGCGGTGTCCATCAGCATCCGGAGAGAGAAAGGGACGCCGTAGTAGAGAGTCCCCGTCGACGGGGAGAGGCTCAAATTGGCGGCGGGGGCGGCCTGGACGCTGGAGAGCGCCAGGGAAAGAGCGAGTGTCAGCTGGCCGAGCCGCATGGAGCGCCGCCTCCCTTCGGGAGACATCGGATATAAAAAGCTAACACGCCGCGATGAATATTTCAAATGGGGGGAGTAGCGCGCCCATCCGGCCCGCGGACCTCAAAGGTCCGCGGCTGCGAACGCACACCTGACGGTATCCTCGCGCCTGCCGGATACCCCAGAAAACACCTTGCATATCCCGTAGGCGCGAACCTTTGAGGTCCGCGCGCCGGCCAACTATTCACCATTCACTACGAAATCGTTCCCCCGATATATTCCCGGGTCATCTCCTTCTGGGGGTTCCGGAAGACCTCCTGGGCCGGGCCGGCCTCGATCAGCTCTCCGAGGTAGAGGAAGACGACATAATCGGCGAGGCGCTTGGCTTGGCGGAGGATGTGGGTGACGATGACGATGGTGTAGTCGTCCTTAAGCTCGAGGAACCTCTGCTCGATCTTCCGGCTCGACCTCGGGTCGAGGGCGGAGGTGGGCTCGTCGCCGAGGATGATCTCGGGCTCCACGGCCAGGCCGCGGGCCAGGCAGAGCCGCTGCTGCTGCCCCACGGAGAGGCGGGAGGCGGGCTCCGAGAGGCGATCCTTCACCTCCTCCCAGAGGTCGGCCTCGCGCAGATACCTCTCGACCAGCGGATCGAGAATCTTGCGGCTCCGCGTCCCGTGGATGCGGGGGCCGTAGGCGACGTTGTCGTAGATCGACATCGGGAGGACGAAGGGGCGCTGGGAGAGGAGGCCCATCTTCTTGCGGATCCTCGTCACCTCGACCCGCGGGTCGAAGATGTTCTCCCCATCCACCACGATCCCGCCCGAGACCCGCGCGCCCTCGGCCAGGTCGATCATGCGGTTGAAGGACTTGAGGAGGGTCGATTTCCCGCAGCCCGAGGGGCCGATGATCGCGGTGATCTTCTTCTCCGGTATCTCCACCGAGATGTTCTTGAGCGCCGGCGACGCGCCGTAGAATACGGAGAGGTTGCGAACGCTGATGTGGGTCTTGGGGGCCATTTTACGTGTAACGTGCAAAGTGTAACGTGTAACGAGTGACGTGTGATGGGCAAAACCCCACTACACGTTACACTTTACACGTTCCACGTTGTCACCGCACTACGTGCCTCGTAAACTTCCTCGCCAAGAGACGCGATACTAGACTGATCAGAAGGATGAGCAAGGTCAGGATCAGGGCGGAGGCGTAGGCCCGCTCCCGGACCTCCGGGATGGGCGTGCCGAGCTGGAAGAAAACGGCTAGGGGGAGCGTGGCCGCCGGGCGCAGGAGCGAGGTGGGAAGGGAGTCGGTGAAGCCGGCGGTGAGGATGACCGAGGCGGCGTCGCCGATCCCCCGCCCGAAGGCGAGGAGGACCGCGGTCACGATCCCGGGGAGGCACTGCCGGGAGAGGACCTTGAGCGCGGTCTCCAGCCGCGTCGCTCCCAGCGAGTAGGAGGCCTCGCTGAGCTCGACCGGAGCCATCCTCATCACCTCGTCCATCGCCCGGCACATGATCGGGAGCACGAGGAGAGCGACGGTCAGGATCCCGGCGAGGAGGGAGGCCTGGAGGCCCAGGGCGATCATCAGGGTGAAGCCGAAAGCCCCGTAAACGATGGAGGGCACCCCCCAGAGGACGTCGAGCGAGAAACGGGTGAAGCGGGCGAGCGGCGCGCGGGGATGGGAATAGACGTTCAGGTAGAGGACGACCGGGAGGCTCAAGCCCAGGGCGAGGAGCGTCGCCCCCCCGGCCAGGAAGAGCGAGCCGAGGATGGCGTTGAGGACGCCCCCCTCCTTCCCCAGGTAATAACCGCCCCGGGGGGTCTGGGTGACCATCCGGAGGTTCAGGGCGGGGAACCCCTCGACGACCACGGTGGCGATGATCAGCCCCAGGACGAAAAAGATGACGACCGTGGAGGCGATCATCAGCCCCCGGAAGACTCCCTCTTCTATTTTCCGTCCGTTCATGTCATTCGATCCGGGCCTGGATCCGCTTCAGGATGAGGCGGGAGACGACGATGAAGAAGAGCACCACGGCGAAGAGGAGGAGCGAGGAGAAGAGAAGGGCGGAGTCGTAGAGCGGGATGGAGAGCATCTCCCCGTAGTTGTTGGCGATCAGGGCGGGGAGAGGGTAGGCGGGGTCGAAGACCGAGCGGGGAAGGATGGGGACGTTCCCCGCCACCATCAGGACCGCCATGGTTTCCCCGAAAGCCCGGGAGATGCCTAAGACCACCGCCGCGATGATCCCGGGGAGGGCCCGCCTCAAAACCACGAACTTGACGGTCTGGAAACGGGTCGCCCCCAGGGCGAGGGAGGCCTCGCGCACCTCCCCGGGAACGGATCGGAAAACCTCGACCGAGACGTGGATGATCACCGGGAAGATCATGATCGCCAGGACCGCCCCGCCCGCCAGGACGCAGTAGCCCGTGGAATAGGACCCGAAGAAAGGGGCGATCCTCCCGTTGATCAGGGGGACGATCACCAGCACGCCCCAGAGGCCATAGACCACCGAGGGGATCCCGGCGAGCACGTCCACCAGGGGGCGGGAGAGCTCGCGGACCAGCCGGGGGGCGTATTCCGAGAAATAGACCGCGGAGAGGAGGCAGAGGGGGACGGCGATCACGATCGCCACGGCGGTCACCCAGACCGTCCCCAGGAGGAAGGGGAGGAAACCGAACTCGCCCTGGTTGGGGCGCCAGGCGGAGGAGAAGAGGAGCGAGGAGAGCGGCTTGAGGGAGAGGATCGGCCAGGATCGGGCGAGCAACCCTCCGACCACCAGGAAGAGGATCACGCCCACCAGGAGCGTGACGGAGAGCATCCCGAAGCGGGCGAACCGGTCCTTGAGGAGTCGGAGGGCGCTCATCGCTCATGAATATAAATTCGAAGCTCGCAATCCGAAATCCGAATTTTTCCCTATTGAAGCTTCCCCAATTCTTCCTTCAGGGTCTCCGCCGGTAGAGCGATATATCCCGTCTCGGTCACGAACTTCTGCCCGTCGCGGAGGACCCAGGCCAGGAAATCCCGCACCGCCGGCCGCGCGGGCAAGCCCTTGGTGACGAAGTAGAGGTCGCGGGCGGGGGGAGAGGGATACTTTCCCTCGGCGATCGCCCTGACCACGCCGCCCTGGGTCTCGTAGAAGTTCTCGGAGGCCGAGACCGTCCCGTCGCCGTCGAGGTCGAGGGGGAGGACCCGGACCCCCTCCACCTGCTTCCCGCTTCGGAAATCGTAAGCGAAGCCGATGTTGTTGTAGCCGATCCCGAGGGCGTCCTTGCGCACCGCTTCGGCCAGGCCGGGGTCGCCGTAAACGCCGATCCCCTTCAGGTCCTCCTGCTTCCCGCCAAGGTACTTGGCCCAGGTCTCGGCCGCGCCGCAGGCGTCGGACCGGGTATAGACGTGGATCGCGGCGGGAATATCGGTATTCAGGACGGCGCCCCAAGTTCCGACGGACCCCTTCATCCAGATCCCCTGCAGGGTCTCCTTGGCCACCCCCCGGGCCAGGAGATCGGCGAGCTTCGGGTTGGCCTCGCTGATTGTCGGCACTACGGCATCCTTGGTCACCGCCAGCGGCCAGGCCCCCTTCTCCGCCTCGGCCGGGTTGATCTCCCGGGAGACCATCCCGATGTCCACCATCCCGGCCAGGCAGTCGGCGATCCCCTTCCCCGCTCCCCCGGCGGAGATGTCGATCTTGACCCCGGGACGGAGCTTCTGGTATTCCTCGCCCCACTTCACCGCCATGGGATAGAGCGCCCAGGCGCCGGAGAGGCTGATCGTCTCCTCTTTAATCGCATCCTCTTCCGGGAAGGCGGCGGTCACCGCCATCGCAGCACCGATCACTAATCCCGCCAGCGCAGCTATGGTCTTTTTCATTTCTCCTCCTTATTGAATCTGACCCCGACGATTCTCGTCGGGGTCAGATTAAATAACCCAGCTTCCTCAGCTTCTCCTTCACCTCCTCCAGCTCCTTCTGGTCCCAGACCCGGTCCGCTCGGGGGGAGGAGTTGCTGGTGGAAGCGATGTCGCGCAGAACATATACGGTGAAATCGGTAACCGAATCGAAACCCGAGTTTGGACCGTCGACCAACTGCTTCAGATTGAGGTAAAGGGGGCGGGGAATCTTGATCGTCACCTTGTCATCGGGTTTGGCCATAAGGTGCTCCCATAACACTCTTATAACACTCTTATAACACTCCGGGGAAACTATAATGGAGCATCCCTTCCGGGTCAACAAATATTTTCTTTCCTTTTGGAATATCGATAAGGCGCATCAAAGTCCCGCGGCTACGAACGCAATACCTCCGCCTCCTCAGGACCTCGCATACGCGGACCTGTCCCGACGGATACGTCGGGATAGGTCCGCGCGACCAGAGGCGCCAGCAGGTCGGCCAGATCCTCCACCGCCCGCTCCACCTCCGGGCTCATCCCCTCCCCTTCCCGCCGGCGCTGCGCCTGAACGCCTAGCAGATAGCAGCGGGCCTTCCCTTCCTTCGCCAGGTAGTCCAGGAGCAGGGAAAGCGGCGCGTTGTGCGTCGAAATGCTCCCCGCGAAGATCTCTCCGGGCTGCAGGAGAGCCCACCCGCCCGGACCCTTGCCCATCTCGGCGGCGTCGGCCACCAGAACAACCTCCGGGCGAAGGGCGAGGACCGTCCCCAGATGGTTCTCCGGGACGGCGGCGGCGGGGATCGCCCCGGCGCACCCCTTGGCCCGGAGGCGTCGGGCGAGCTCGTCGCCGGCGGCGTCGTCCCCCCGCCCGGGGCGGCCGACGCCGAGCAGGACCACCCGCCGGCCGGTGAGGGATTTTAACCGCGAATCCTCGCGAATCTTCACGAATCTTACCAACCTGAATGCATATCAACTCAGCCATCGCTCAAGCGCGATCGGACAAGACCACCTCCCGCTTGCAGCGGGGGCAGAGGACCCTCATCCGGTCGGCGCGGCTGGGCGAACGGGCGGTGGAGGAGGGCGTCTCCCCTCCCCCGCGAAGCCCGAGGAAGACCGTGGGGCAGGAATAGGCGAGGGCGCCGAGGCGCTCGTAGATCCAGCGCAGGTGCTCGCGGGTGGCCACGACCTCGCCGCAGGACTCGCAGAGGACGATCTCCTTCTCCACCTTCTCGAGCGAAGCGTTCCGGTCGAGGCAGGCGAGGTCGTAGTCCGTCGAGTGGCTGCACCCCGTCTTGGTGGTGCAGAGGGCGTGGCACTGGCCGCAGAAGATGCACATCCCGTAGCGGCGGACGAGGGTCCGGCGGGCGGGAGCGGCGGCGTCGACCACCTCGATCGCGCCGGTCGGGCAGACCCGGGCGCAGGCGCCGCAGCCCACGCAGACCCTCTCATCCCACTTCATCCGCCCGCGGGAGGTCGCGGGGGGAACGGAAGGGGACGCCGGGAAGGCGAGCGTGTAGGGCCGGGAGAAGAGGGAGCGCAGGGCGTAGGCGATCTCGCGAAGCTTGGGCGTTCTCATCGTGGTGTCAGGTGTCAGGGTAGCGCGACAGGCGATCTTTGCGCCTGACACCGTTTTCCGTTACACGTTTCACTTCACACGTTAGACGTTTTTTCCCCCGGAGCGATGGGCGGCGCGGGCGATGGCGTGGGCGGCGACCGGCGAAGAGAGGAGCAGAAATAGAATGCAGAGGAGGCACTTGATCCCACCCGCCGTGAAGCCGAGCAGGAGGAAGGTCCCGAAGAGGATGGCCGAGGTTCCCAGCGTCACGCACTTGGTCGAGGACTGGAGGCGGTTATAGAGGCCGGGGAAGCGGACCAACCCCAGGCAACCCGCCAGGTCGAGCGCCAAGCCGAAAGCCACGAGGGCCATGCCGACCGCGTCACTCATCGAGCCGTTTCCTCTCTAGGTATTTGGCCAGGGCGAGCGTCCCGATGAAGGATTGGAGCGCCCAGGCGATTCCGATGTCGATGTACCAGCCCCGCCCCGTCGGCACGCCGAGCAGGGCGCAGATGCCCACGATCAATATCCCCAGGATGTCGATCGCCGCCACCCGATCGAGGGCGGTCGGCCCCCGGATCACCCGGAAGACGCAGAGGGCGGCGGAGATGAGGATGATGTACTGGCAGTGCCGGAAGAAGCGGGCGTGGGGAAGGCTGGGAGAGAGGAGGCTGGGGAGGGCCTCGACCGTGAGGGAGAGAACGACCGCGGCCAGGAGGAGAACGGTTCCAATGAGCCAGCGCGCTTTCACTCGAAGATCCTCTTCAGGATGGGCTCGAAGCGGCCGACGATCCGCCGGGCCGCCTCCTCGCCTCCCTCCGCCGGCGCCACGAGATAGTGGAGGAGGAGAGTCCCCGCCTCTCGGTCCACGTCCACCACGAGGACGGGGCGGGCCAGGGTCAGCGTGTTGGCGAGGAAGGTGATCCCGGTGTCGGAGACGAGGCCGGTCTTGATCCTGACCAGGCCGGGGCGGATGGGGAGGGACGGGCGGATGGTCCGGGCGGCGACGTCGCAGCTCGCCTTCAGGCACTCCCAGATGAAAAGCGGCAGGTAGACGCCGAACCAGGCGTAGCGCCGGATCTCCGCGAGCTGGCGGGGTCGGCCGACGAACATGTCGCCGGTGAAGACGGCCACCAGGGCGGCCACCAGTATCCCGGCGGCGACCTCGGGGAGGGTCACCGGCCAGGCGAGGCCGAGCCAGACCAGGACCGAGAAGACGAAAAGGGCCAGCCGGCTTAAGTTTTTCACGTCAGTATCCCCCCAGGCCGAACATGGAGAGGACCCGGTCGCCGTAGGCCCGCCCCGCGGCCAGGACGTCGGCGGCGCGCGAGAAATGGGACCCCGGGAGGTACCAGAGCATCCCCCCGAGGAGGCAGAGCGCGCCCAGAAGCGCGATGGGAACGGCCATGGAGGGGGCGGGGTCTCTCGCCCCCTCCTGCCCGGGGCGGGGCTCCCCGAAGAACGCCCCGCGGAGGAATCTCAGGTAGTAGGCGAGGGTGATCACGGAGACCGCCGCCGCCAGCAGCGCCCCGCCGATCCGGCCGGCGCGGACCGCGGCCAGGATGATCATGAGCTTGCTGAAGAATCCCGCCGTAGGCGGGACGCCGGAGATGGAGAAGGCGGCCAACAGGCTGGTCGCGGCGGTGAGCGGCATCTTCGGGAAGAGGCCGCCCAGCTTCCGGAGGTCGCGCGTCCCGGCGGCCGACTCGATCGCCCCGGCGTCGAGGAAGAGAAGCGACTTGGCGCAGGCGTGGTTGAACAGGTGGAAGAGGGCGGCCGCCAGGGCCAGCGGGGTCCCGATCCCCAGGGCGAAGACGATGAAGCCGACCTGGCTGATGGAGGAATAGGCGAGCATCCGCTTGAGGTCGTCCTGGCCCAGGGCGAGCAGCGCCCCGACCGCCATGGAGAGAAGGCCGGCGGAGACCATCAGGTCGGGGAAAGGGACGGGGGCGCCGAAAACGTTGAAGAGGATCCGGGCGTAGGCGTAAACCCCCAGGGTTTTGATCAGGACGCCGGAGAGCATGGCCGAAACGGGCGCCGGGGCCGCGGGATGGGCGTCGGGGAGCCAGGAGTGAAAAGGGACCACGGCGGCCTTGATCGCGAAGCCGGCGGTGAAGAGGGCCAGGCTGAAGGTGACCAGGGGCGTCATCTCCACCGAGGAGGCGAGATGGGCCAGGCTCAGGGTGGAAGCCTGGCCGTAGAGAAGGGCGATCCCGAGGAGGACCAGGCCCGAGGCCAACCCGCCCAGCACCAGGTATTTCAAGGACGCCTCCAGCTCCTCCGCTTCGGTCCCGAAGGCGACCAGGGCGTAGGAGGCGAGCGAGGCAACCTCCAGGAAGACGAAGAGGTTGAAGACGTCGGCGGTGAGAACGACTCCGTTCAGGCCGGCGACCATCAGCAGGAAGAGGGAGTAGAACTTCCAGCGGTCGGTGAAACGGTCGACGTAGCGGACCGCGTAAGCCGAGCAAAGCAACGCCATCAAGTTGACCACGACCAGGATCAGGGCGCTCAGGTGGTCGAGGACCAATCCGATGGAGAGGGGGGGCCCGTATCCCCCCACCCTCCCCACCATGATCCCCGTCCCGGCCAGCCGGACGGCGGCCAGGAGCGCCAGGGCGAGGAGGGAGAGGGCGGCGGCGACCGAGACCGCCTCGCCCAGCCTTTTCAGCCTCCGGCCGAGGACGGCGATCAGAAACGCCCCGCCCAGGGGAACGGCCGTGAACAAGGGAAGAATGTTCATGATCGCGTAGGCAATCCCTGCGGTGATCGTGGGAGCGGCGTCTGCCCCATCCCGAATTCTTCTTCGGGAACCGCCGCGATTCCAGCCGGCCGGGATCGGGGCGGGAATGCCCCTCCCCCAATTATTCTAGTGCGCGCAATCATATTGGCCCGTGGGAGCGACATTCCTGCCTGCCCCGCATTCCCAGAGTCCACCCGGGGTCGCGACCCCGAATCAGAATCAACCCCGAAGCCTGCGGATCTTGGCGACATCGAAGGTGCCGTATTTCTCATAGAGACGGATGGCGAGCGAGACGAGGATGATCGTGGTGGCCAACCCGATGACGATCGAGGTGTGGGCGATAACCTGGGGGACGGGATCGACCATCTCCCCGATCGCCCCCTCCGGCGCCTCGATCGGCGAGTGCCCCCCCGTCCGGTAGCCGATCAGGACCAGGAGAAGGTTGATCGCGTAGGTCAGGATCGAGAGCCCGATCGCGATCTTGATCAGGTTGCGCTTGGCCGCCAGGCTGTAGATCCCGACCGCCATCAGGATAAAACAGAGCAGATAGACCAGGTTCACGGCTTCTCCTCTTGGTCGGGCCGGGATATGAAGGCGGACATCACGGTGAAGAAGATGTAGATCCCCCCCGCTACGGCCAGGGCCACGGCGATCTCGGAAAGGGGGATGGTCCCGCCGCCGAGGAGGGAGAAGCGCCCCCCGGCGGGGAGCCAGCTCTGGAAGAAGGCCCCGGCGGTGTAGCCGAAGAGGGCGATCAGGAGGAAGAGGAGCGCGCCCAGGCCGACCAGGGGGAGGGCCGCCTCGGGCCCGAACTTCTTCCAGGCCCGCTCCCGGCCGAAGGCCAAGACGAGCTCGATCATGGACAGGGCGATGACCACGCCCCCGGCGAACCCTCCCCCGGGGCCGAAGTGTCCGTGGAGGACGACATAGACCCCGAAGAGGAGGCTCAATCCCACGGTGAGCCGGGCGATCGTCTTCACGATCAGGCTCATCCCCTCCTCGCGGCGTTCGGAACTGACGCTCACGGCGCGCTCCTTCTTTTCCTTCCGATCCGGCGGAGGATGGCGAGCGCGCCGACCACGGCCGCCACCAGGATCGCCGTCTCCCCCAGCGTGTCGTAGGCCCGGTAGCCCAGGGCGATGGAGGTGTCGACGTTGGCCGCCCCGGTCGCGGAGGGCCCCGCCGTCTGGTAGATCTGGGCCACGGTCATCCGGGGCGAACCGAAGGGCGGGAGACCGCCCGCCGCGCGGACGGCGGCGAGGATGAAGACGGCGAGGAAGAGGGCGGCGATCGCCCCCACCGCCCAGCGGCTGCGGGTGGGGACGGTGTCCTCCTCCCGATGGGCGGTCGCCCGGATGAGGAGGATCAGGACCAGGATTTCGACCACGATCTGGACGATGGCGAGGTTCGGGGCCTTGAGGAGGAGAAAGGCCACCGCCAGGCCCAGCCCGGTCGTCCCCACCGCGATCACCGAGGAGTGGAGGTCCTTCATCTCCACCGCGGCGATCGCGGCGACGATCATCAGGACGAGCAATATGATCAATCCAAGCATGGCATCCGTCTCAGCTAGTCAGCTGGTGTAAGTCGAATTTGTGGGAGCGACAGTCCTGCCTACCCCTCATTCCAAGAATCCACCCGGGGTCGCGATCCAAGTCAGCCGGGATCGGGGCAGGAATGCCCCTCCCACGAAAGCAAGACGCATCGATTATTCCACATATCAATATCTCCCGAACAATGCGACCAACAGGACGAGCAGTCCCGCCAGCGCCCAGCTCAGATACCAGGGAAGAACCCCGTTGTGCAACCTAGAGAGGAGGGAGGAGAGGGCGAGCGAGACCCCTTTCGCCCCGGCGTAGAGGTCGCAGAAGGCTTCCCGGCCGAAGAGGAAGCGCAGCGGGGCCAGCTCCCGGAGGGTGGCGTAGAAGCCGGTCCCGGTGACGCGGGCCGCGGCGGGGAGAGAGCCCTCGCCCCCGATGAAGGGCGCGTCCTCGCGGGCCCGGCGGGCGCGGGCGGGGCTTAAGATCAGCCCTCCGAGCAGAAGACCGACTCCCGCGAGCAGGGCCGCGGCGAGCGGCTTCCACGACCCGATCAGGTCGGCGGAGGAGAAACCGCCGACCGCCGGGCCGAAGACGCGGAGCAGGACGGGGCCGAAGGCGAAGACGCCCAGGGCCACGCTGGCCGCGGCCAGGAGCGCCGGAGGCAGCCAGAGCGGCCAGGGCGCCTCGTCCCGTCCCGTCCGGCCGCCGGGGCGGACGCCCAGGAAGATGGCGTGGAGTAGCTTCATGAAGCTCGCCAGGGTCAGGGCGGAACCGAACATCGCCGCGATCAGCCAGAGCGGCCAGAGCCGGGACGCCGCCCCCGTCCCCCCGCGCATCTCGATCACCCCCTGGTAGATAAGCCACTTGGAGAAGAAACCGTTGAGCGGCGGGACGCCGGAGATGGCGAGGGCGGAGACCAGGAAGGAGAGAAAGGTGGCCGGCATGGCGGCGGCGAGGCCGCCCAGCGAGTCGAGGTCGGTCGTCCCTCGCTTCTTCTCCACCGCCCCGACCGAGAGGAAGAGGGCCTGCTTGTAGACCGCGTTGTTGATCATGTGGGCGAGCGCCCCCAGCACCCCCGCCGCCGTTCCCGTGCCGATCCCCAGGACCATGTAGCCGGCCTGGGAGACGGCGTGCCAGCCCAGAAGCCTCTTCGCGTCGTGCTGGACGAGGGCGAAGAGGACGGCGACGACGATGGTGACAGCCCCGACGGCTGGGAGGATAACGAAGAAGGCCGGGGACAGGATGAAATAGACGCAGCAGGCCAGGTAGAGGAGATAGACGCCCGCAAGCTTGTCCAGGGCGGCCGGGAGAAAGGCCGCCGCCGGGAGGGGAGCCTTCTCCGCCGCGTCGGGGAGCCAGGAGTGGAGAGGGACCGCGCCCATCTTGGCCAGGGCGGCGATCAGGAAGCAGACGAAGGCGACCGTCCTCCACCACTCCCCCGCTCCGTCCAGGGCGAGGGGGAGGGAAGGCGCCCGGGAGAGGAGGAGCACGCCGAGGAGGAGGAAAGCGTCGGATCCGCCGACCACGATGAAAGCCTTCTTCGCCGCCGGGGCCGCCGCGGGTCCCCCGGATGCGATCAGGAGGTAGGTGGCGGCGCCCAGGATGCCCCAGAAGAAGAGGAGAACGAGGGCGTCCGGGGCGGAGAGGACACCGAAGGCGGCGCCGAGCGAGAAGAGGAGAGAGGCGTCGTAGAGCCGGCCTTCCGCGCCGGAAGCGGTGAAGCGCTCGGAGTAGAGCGCGATCAGGAAGCCGAAGACGGCCGCGGCGAAGACCAGGAAGCCCTGGACGCGAAGGAGGACCGGGCACGATCCGTCCGCCAGGACCCGGAGGAACTCCCGCCCCGAGGGGAGGAGGCAGTAGGCCGCGACCAGGAAGACGGCGAGCTTTCGCCCGCCGCGCCATCGCTCGGGGACAAGGAGGCAGGCGAGCCCCGCGACAAAGGGCACGATGACTATGGTCGGCAGCACGATCATTTCTATTCAGTTGATCTCAGCGGGCGAAGACCAGGTTCGCCCTGCAACCCATCGCTGGCCTCGGACCCGTAGGGGCGATCCTTGTGATCGCCCTCACGGCTCACGGGCGAAGACCATGTTCGCCCTTACAATCCATGGAGCGTTCCTTCCATCTCGACGCCCAGTTCGCGGGCAATCCGGGCCGTCTTCGCCCGGGAGAGGCGGATCAGATCCTCGCCGCTCAAGGCGATTTTCCCCGTCTCCGAACGCACCGCCGTCATCCGCTCGGTGCAGCAGTAACAGGGGTCGACCGCGGCCAGGATCAGCGTGGCGTCGGAGACGGTCTCCCCCTTGACCGCGAGGTAGTTGGTGGGGAGGTTCATGTAGCTCGGGGCGCGGATCTTGTAGCGGACGGGGCGGGAGGAGCCGTCGGAGAGGACGTAGTGGAAGCACTCCCCCCGGGGGGCTTCGTGACGCCCGATCCCCTCCCCCGCCGGGAGCGACTTCACCCTGAGGTCGAACTCCCCCCCGGGGAGTTTCTTCAGGCACTGCTCGATGATTCTTATCGATTCATACATCTCGAGGACCCGGACGAGCGCCTTGTCGAAAACGTCGCCGTTCTTGCCCAGGATCACCTTCCACTCCACCCGGCCGTAGGCGGCGTAGGGGTCGTCCCGGCGGACGTCGATGTCCACTCCGGAGGCGCGGGCGGTGGGTCCGAGCGCGCCGAGGGAGACGATCTCCTCCTTGGTCAGCACGCCCACGCCCTTGAGGCGGGCGTGGAGGACGGGGTCGTCGAGCAGGGCGCCCCGGAAGATGTCCAGCGCCGGCTTGATCCCGTCCAGGGTCTTCAGAATCCAGGGGATGTCGGCGTTGTCGAGGTCCCGGCGGATCCCCCCCACCTTCATCATCGCGTAGTGCTGGCGGTTCCCGGTCACCCGCTCGAAGATGTCGAGGACCGGCTCCCGGGTTTTCCAGGCCCACATCCAGAGGGTGTTGTAGCCGATGAAGTGGCCGGCCAGACCGAGCCAGAGAAGGTGGCTGTGGATCCGCTCGAGCTCGCCGATGAAGGAGCGGGCGTAGAGGGCCCGCTCGGGGGGGACGATCCCGGAGAGGTCCTCCATCGCGTTCACGCCGGCGAAGGGGTGGCTCGTCGAGCAGATCCCGCAGATCCGCTCGACCGCGAAGAGCGCCTGATCGAAGGTCTTCGACTCGCAGATCTTCTCGATCCCGCGGTGGTTGTAGCCGATCTCGATCTCCAGCCTCTCCACCCGCTCGCCCTCGACGTGGAGCCGGAAGAACTCCGGCTCCTCCTGGAGCGGGTGGTAGGGGCCGACGGGGATTATGGTTCGAGTCATGATCTATTCAGCGCCACGACAGACAAGTATCATTTGTCATTATTCATTTTGCATTGCTCAAGCGGCTTCGGCGCGGCCCGACCGGGAGTTTTTCTCAGGGGGAACTTCTTGTCTTTCCACTCTTCGCTGGTGAGCAACGGCTCCGTCGAGGCGCGGCCCTTGAACTCGATGCCGAGAAGCTCGGCGGTCTCCCGCTCGATCCAGTCGGCGGCGGGGACGATATCGGCGATGCTGTCGACCGCGGGCCGCTCCCTCCCCAGCTTGACGCGTACGGAGAGGACGACCCCGGAGCGGTCGTCGGAGAAGTGGTAGAGCATCTGAAAACCCTCCAGCGTCTCCACGCCGCTCGCGATGCTGAAGCGGAGCCCGAGTTCCGAGAAGAGCGCCCGGGCGATCCCGCGGACGGCCGCCGGGGCGATCTCGGCGTAGAGCCGCCGGGGGTTCTTCTCCCCCCAATTCAAAATTTCCTTCGGAAATTTTGAATTTAGATATTGCCGAATCTCCGTCGCTTTCATCGTCTCTTCTCTTGCCCGCCGACTCGCAGAGTCGGCCTACCATCCTTTCCGATCCGCCAAAGCGGATCGGAAAGGAGATACTACATCATTTCCCCCGCAATTTCTCCCGCACCACTCCCAGGGCCTTGACCAGCCCCGCGATCATCGCCTCCGGCTTGGGCGGACAGCCCGGGATGTAGACGTCCACCGGGAGGACGCGGTCCACCGGGACAGGGGCGGTATAGCACCCCTTGAAGATCCCCTGGTCCATCGCGCAGGCGCCGAAGGCCACCACGGCGCAGGGCTTGGCCATCGCCTCGTAGACCCGGCGGACCCTCGGAGTGGCCTTGCGCGTCATCACCCCCGTGACCAGGAGGACGTCGGCGTGGCGCGGGGAGCCCACCAGGAGGACCCCGAACCGCTCGGCGTCGAAGCGGGGAGTGAGCACGTCCAGGATCTCGATGTCGCAGTTGTTGCAGGACCCGGTCGAGAGGTGGAAGACCCAGGGCGACTTGAGCAGGGCTCGGTGGGCAAGTTTCATGTTTTGTCCGTCGAGATCAATAGGTTGATATGTTGATAAGTAGAATCCGCGGCCGGTTTCCCCTTATCGACATATCAACGTATCGACTTATCAACTACCGTTCTCTTCTCACATACCTAGCAATGCCAGGATCACCGCTCCGGCAGCGAGAGCGGCCAAAGGCCCCCAAAAGAACCGCATCGCCTGGTCGATCCGCACCCGGGGGTTGGTGTTCTTGATCACGATCGCGAGGAAGAGAATGAGGGCGATCTTGCCCGCCCCGGCCAGGATCCCCGGGGCGGAGAGCCCGATCCCGCCCCAGAAGAGGGCGACGAGAAGGACGGGCAGCGTGAAGAGAAGCATCATCCGGGTCAGGCGGAAGAGGGCGAGCGGCGGGCCCGCGTATTCCATGAAGGCGCCTCCGCTGATCTCCGTCTCGGCGTCGGGGAGGTCGAAGGGCGCGAACGTGAGCTTCGCCTGCTGGCAGATCAGGACGACGGCGAAGGCTATCAGGCCGGAGAGGGAGCCTAGAAAAGGACCGTGGACGGACTGGAAAAGGACGATCTCGCCCGGATTGATCGACCCGGCCCGGATCACCGGGACGAGGAGGGCGAGGAGGAAGGGGAGCTCATAGGAGAGGAGGAGCTTCATCTCCCGGCTCGCCCCCAGCGAGGCAAGGGGGTTGGCGGAGGCGAAGCCGCCAATGATCACGGCCGTCGCCGGGACGGTGAGCAGATAGACAACGACGATCAAGTCCCCCAGCGACGCGGAGTGCGGCCAGAGCACGCTCTCCCAGACGAGGAACGCCGCCAGCAGCGCCGCGGCGAAGCCGAAGACCGGGGAGAGGAGGAAAGCCGGCCGCGAGACGCCGGCGGGCACGATCGTCTCCTTCCCCAAGAGCTTCAGGAGGTCGGCCGCCGGCTGGAACCAGGGCGGGCCGACCCGCCACTGGAAGCGGGCGGAGAGCTTCCGGTCGAGGTAGGAGGCGGCCATCCCCCCGGCGGCGGTGAAGAGGAAACCGGGGAAAACCAGCAACCCGAAGATCATCTTCACGAAATCAGTCATAGCTCACAAAACATCTTTCATTTTCCATTTGTCATCGATCATTTATCAAGTGGCCCGTCTGGCCCCAGACGGGTTACTTGAGAGTTGGTAAATGAAAGTTGACCACTGATATATGGTTATACCTTGTCCTTTTCCCACTTCCCCGCCTTGACCAGGACGTGCTCCCCCCAGGGATGGATCTCCTGCGCCGGATCGGGGGCGAAATCGCCGTAGCGGATCGACCCCTCCGGGGCGGAGCGGGCGCAGAGCGGGATCTCGCCGGGGGAGAGGCGCCCCAGGCAAACGTCGCAAACCGAGGTCTGCAGGGGGATGTATTCGGGGATGATCGTCCCGAAGGGGCAGGCGGCGGCGCAGGAGTAGCAGTTGGAGCAGCGGAGGACGTGGCGGACGACCACGTCGTCCTCCCGCTTCTCCAGCGCCTCCTGGGGGCAGGCGGCGACGCAGGCCGCGAGCTCGCAGCGGCGGCAGATCACCGCGAAGGTCGCCTTTTCCACCAGGTCCTGGACCCCGCTGTTTCTCGGGTGATCGGAGTAGGAGCAGGAGACGGCCTCCGGGGGGAGTTTCCGCAGGGCTTCGAGATCGATGAGCAGTTTCATAAATAACGCAATATCGCCCCGAGCTAACGCTCGGGGCTTGCAGTATCGTTTCGATCCGCTCGGCGGATCGAAACTTGTAGGATCATTTCATTTGCAGTAGATGCAGAGGCCCATGCTCCAAGCGCCAGCGATACAACATTTCTTAAGCTTCTCAGTGCCATATGCCCTCGATATCCTTGATCTTGTCGTAGGGTAAAACCGGCCCGTCCTGGCAGACGAAGTAGGGGCCGAGCCGGCAGTGGCCGCACTTGCCGATCCCGCAGGACATGTTCTTCTCCATGGAGAGGTAGAGGGAGGAGGGGGGGAGCTTGAGCTCGGCGATCAGCTTGAAGGTGACGAACTTCATCATCACCGGAGGCCCGCAGACCACCGCCACCGCGCGGGCGAGGTCGACGTCGAGTTGGTCGAGCGTGGTGGTCACCAGGCCCACCTTCCCCGCCCAGGCCGTCCCCTCGGGAACCTTGTCCACGGTGACCCGGAGCGAGACGTTCCGGTGGAGGCGGGGCCAGGACTCCATGATCAGCCGCTTGTAGATCATGTCCTCCGGCGTCCGGGCCCCCGCGCAGAGGACGATCTTGGGGTAGGACTCGATCTCGTGGACCAGGGCCAGGAAGAGCGCCCGCAAAGGGGCGAGCCCCACCCCTCCCCCGACGATCACGATCTCCCTCCCCGCGAAATCGGAGAGCGGATACTCCTTCCCGAAGGGCCCCCGCAGCAAGAGCGTCGCGCCCGGCGCGAGGCGGTGGAGCGCCTCGGTCACCTTCCCCGCCTTCATGATCGTCACCTCGAGGGTTTCCTTCTCGAAGGGGGAAGAGGAGGGCGTGAAGGGAGCCTCCCCCAGGCCGGGGACGGCGATCTCCACGAACTGCCCGGCCCGGAAGGCGAAAGGCGCGGCCGGGCGCAGCACGAAGGTCTTGATCGTCGGCGACTCGGAGATGACGTCGACGATCGTCGCCGGGATGGACTGGTAGGGGTTCAGCATGGTGTCAGGTGTCAGGTGTCAGGTGTCAGGTGGACGTCACGCTTTTTTGATCATGCCAAACACCATCTTGCCCATATGAACACAGTCCGCCCTCAGAGATTCATTGATTTCCTTGCTGATCTCCCGCGATCCTCCCCAGCACCTTGCGGATGTCGATCTTTCCCATGCACGCCTCCACGCAGCGGCCGCAGCCCGTGCAGGCGACGACGCCGATCAGATCGGGGAAGAACTGGAACTTCTTGGAGAAGCGGTTGGAGAGGCGCTCGGAGCGGCGGGCGCGCGGGTTGGAGCCCCCCGCCTCCCGGGAGAAGCCGGGGTATTGGCAGGAGTCCCAGTTGCGGAGGCGGACCGACCCCGCGCGGGCGGGCGATTCTTGCAGGATGAAGCAGTGGCAGGTCGGGCAGACCAGGTTGCAGGCCCCGCATTCGACGCAGGGGAGCGACTCCTCCTTCCAGAGGACGTCCCGGCTCCTGGCCCGCACCACCGAAGGGGCGGGCGGCGCGTCCGGCTGCCCCTGTTCCTTCATCCGGGCCTTTAGCCCGGCGAGGACCCGCTCCCGCAGACCAGCGCGCGCGGCGATCTCCTCCTCCGTCGCCGCCCGGAAGCGCCCGGCGGAGGCGGCCAGGGCCGCCGCGCCCTTTTCGCTCCCGGTCTCGACCAGGCAGCCCTCCGGCAGAACGGTGAGGTTGAGATCGAAGCCGCGGAGAGGATGGGGCTGCCCGCCGACGAGGGGGCAGAAGCAGACCTCCTTGAAGGATGAGCAGTCCTGGCTCACGAGCAAAGTCTCCTCCCGGGCCCGGCGGTAGAAGGGATCGGCGCAGGCCCCTTCCAGGAATATGTAGTCGAGGACCCCGAGACAGGCGAGATCGCAGGCCTTGAGGCCGACGAGGGCGCGGGGATGGGCCGCCGGGGAGACCGGCGCGGGGAACCGGGCCACCGTCTCGCGCCCGGCGAAAAGGAAATTCTTCAGCGACTCGATCGCCCGGTAGGGAGAAAGCCCCTCCGGCGCCTCCCCGCCCGAGGGAGGTGCGAAGGTCCAGTCGCCGTCCAGGCGGCGGGGGACAAGCACCTCCCGCTCCCGCGACAGGTCGGCGAGCCAGCCCGGGAAATCGCGCCCGGTTATGAAGTGGAGGGCGTTCATCCGCGGCGGGCCCGGGAGCGGACCCCGAAGGAGAGGACCGAGAGGGCGCTCGAGAGGTCGATGTTCTCGGCGATCACGCCGCGGGGGAGGGAGAGGCGGACCGGGGTGAAGTTCAGGATCCCCCGGATCCCGGCCCGGGCCATTTGATCGGCCACCGCCGGGGCGGCGGCGGCGGGCACGGCGATGATCCCGAGCACCATCCCCTCCTCCCGGACGGCCCGGGGGAGGTCGGAGAGGGGCCGGATGGAGTGGGAGGAGCCCGGGACCTTCTGCCCGGCGAGCTTGGAATCGAAGACGGCGGCGATGGTGAACTTGCGGCTTCCGAACCCCTTGTAGGAAAAGAGGGCCCGGCCGAGGTTCCCCGCCCCCACCAGGGCTACCTTCTGCTCCCGGTCCGTCCCCAGGATGGCCTCGACCCCGGAGAGAAGACGCCCGACGTCGTAGCCCCTGCCCCGGACCCCGAACTGGCCGAAGTGGGCGAGGTCCTTGCGCAATTGGGCGGGCTTGACTCCGACCAGACTCCCGAAATGGGCCGAGGAGACGGTGGCGGTGCCCTCGGCGCCCAGGGAGAGGAGGGCGCGCAGGTAGAGGGAAAGGCGGCCGACCACCGCCCGGGGGATCGCCGAGTTTAAGGAGCGAGCGGTCATGGTTCGGAATTGTGCAAGATACCCCCTCCGGCGCGCCCCGTCAAGATCAATTGTGATATTTTTCACATATCCAAATGCGTCCCGCGCACTTGGATAGGCGCTTTCCGGTTGCTTCCCGCCCGCGGCCGGCCTATCATGCTTTCCGGCACACCACACCCCATGCCCCAAGGAGGCCGTTTATGAGATGGACGCTGTTGGCGAGCGTTCTGGTCACCGCCCTGGCCCTGGGCTGCGCCGCCCGGAGGCAACCCGAGATCCCCCCCTCCCCGCCGGAACCTCTCCCGGCCGAAGAAACGGCCATTACACCCGGGGAAGGGTCGGCGGCGCAATCCCCCGCCGCGGAGGGCGTTCCCGCCGCGGTCCAGGGACCGGCCTGGGAGGAGATCAAAAAGCTCGGCACCGTTTACGAGGTGCAGGAGGGCGACACCCTGAGCGCCATCGCCGCCAAACACAAGGTGGGGACCGGCCTCCTGGTCCGCCTGAACGGCCTGGAGAACCCTAACCGGATCCGCAAGGGGCAGAAGCTCGTCGTGCTGGAGGGGCCCTTCTCCGCTCGGGTGAGCAAGGCGTTGAAGACCATCTCCATCCGGAAGGACGAAGCCGAAATCGCCTCCTACTCCGTGGCGCTGGGGAGGAACGACAGCACCCCCGAAGGGGAGTTCACGGTCCTGCGCAAGATGGTCAACCCACCCTGGACCGACCCCTACCACCGGACGATCGTCAAGGCGGACAACCCGGAGTATCCGCTCGGCACCCGCTGGATCGAGTTCAAGGCGCCGCCCGGCGCCTACGGCATCCACGGGACCAGGAGCGCCGCCGACATCGGGCAGGACGTCTCCTTCGGCTGCATTCGCGTCCTCCATCCCCAGGAAGAGGAGATCTACGATTTCCTGACCATCGGCTCGCCGGTCGTGATCGTCCCCTAGACCGTGAGTCGAGACATGGCCCCGGGAAACAGCGTCGACGACCTCCTCCTCGCCGCCCTCCTCCTCGCCCGCTACGCCCAATCGTCGCCGGCCGGCGAGGCGGCCCGCCAGGCCCTCTACCTCCTGATCGACCGCTCCCTCGCCCCCACCGCGCCGACTGGCGAGACGAACCTCGCCGAGCGGCTGGAGGACCTCTCCGCCCGGGGGAAGGCGACCGGGGAGGAGAAGGAGAAGATCCTCTCCCTCCACCGGGAGCTCCTCCCCTTCTTCGCCGCCGAGTCCCGCTACGTCCCCGGCTTCATCCAGAAGCGGATCGCCGCCTTCGTCGGGTCGGTGAACGGCCTCTACCGCGCCGCGGGAGGGCGAGACCTCGAGGGCGAGCTGGCGAAGCTTTCGCCGGACGACTGGTCCCGCCTGGAGAAGGCCGCCGGGCCGGCCGTCGCCCAGGTCCGCCTGGCCCGGGACACCATGAGCATCCGGGCGCAGGATTTCCGCGACCTCGCCCTCCTCCGCTCCAAGATCCAGGTCTGGGCGCCCGCCCTCCTCCCCTCCCTGCGGGAGAAGGGGTTCGTCTTCACGCTCGACTCCATCTCCCGCGTGAACCAGAGCTCGGGCTATATCTGGGTCGCCTTCCTCCCTGACCCCTCCCGGCGGAAGATGGAGCAGCCCACCTTCTCCCTCTCCTTCACCCCCCGCCATTGCCGGGCCGGGCTGGAGCTGGGCGGGAAGACCCGGCCGGCCAGGGAGTCCTACTACCGGAAGCTCCTGGCCGGGGAGCTCGATGACATCGTCGCCGAGATGGCTCCGCTCGGCGGCGTCTTCCTGGACGTAGCCTGGTATTTCTCCATCCGCGACTCCCTCCCCATGTCCGATTATCTCGAGGACCGGAACGGCGCGCGCCAGAGCGTGGCCGGAAAGGTCGCCGACGGCCTCCGGCGCCTTCCCGCGGACGTCCTCTACACCTGGAACCTCCTCCTCCCGGTGGTCCTGATCCCGCCCGAGGAGTTCGCCCGGGAGGGGATCGACGGTTTCCTCGTCCGCCTGGCCGGCCCGGTGGTCAAGCTCATCGGAAGGATCGCGGGTTGACCGGCCGGAATCCGCGCGCGGACCTTCAGGTCCGCGGGGTCTCCGGTCGGCAAAGCCGACGGGCTTCACGGCTTAAGCCGTGAAGCCCGTCGCTTACCGCTCTCCGAAAAAGAGCCTATTTCTCCGCCGGGGGCGCGCCTTCGGCCGGAACGGCCGGGGCGGCCGGAGCGCCGGCGCCCATCATTGGGCAGGCGGCCGGACCGCGGCCGGGACCGGACGGGCCATACCCGGATTCATCGCCCCCCCTCATCCCCATGCCCTTCCCCCGGGGTCCTTTCCCGTCCCTCTCTCCCCTCCGCCGGGCGATCATCCGGGAGACCTTCTCCCACTGCTCGGGATTGAGGAGCTTGCGGACCTCGACCATCCGCTGGAGGGCCAGCGCCGTCTGCTCGCGGCGAGCGTCGGCGATCTGGGCGATGAGATCGGAGAGGGCCTTCTCGTCCCCATCACCTTTCTTGATCAGGTAGTCGAACTTCAACTGGGCCACCTTCGCCTTGGCCTGGAGCTCGATCGCGCTCTGGGCGTACTTGACGTCGATCGCCGCCAGCGCCGAGACCTGCTCGGGCGTGAGGGCCATCTCCTCGACCGCCTTCTTCCTCTCCCAGAACTTCGGCCAGCGGACGGACTCCTGGGCCGAGGCCGCCGACGCCGCCGCTACGGCGAACACCGCGAGCATCGCCACGCACATCCACTTTTTCATCTCGCCACCTCCCCGGGGTTGGTCAGGCCCGGCATCTTCGGTTTACTTTCACTGATTAAACAGGAATAATCGGACAAGGTTTAATCGACCATGCCGGCAAGACGCCAGTCTTCGTATGCCGACCTCCTCCGGGTCGTCTATCGGACCTTCGACTACCGCCAGATCGCGATCACGGCCTTAGGGCTCTTCTGCGCGCTCCTGGCCGCCTACGCCTTCTCCACTCTCGCCTATCTCGCCCAGGGCTCCCTCACCTTCCTCCCCTGGTTTCTCAACCTGATGGGAGCGATCGCCTTCTACCTCATCCTCCTCGTCTTCTCCGGCCCCGTCACCGCGCTCGCCCTGCATGAGAAGGCGGGCGGCGAACTCGCTTATTCCCTGCGCCGGGGGATCCGCTACGGGCCCCGCCTCCTGCGCGCCCCCTTAAGCGTCCTCTCCTTCCTCCTCCTCTGCCTGATCCTCCTCGCTGTCCTGATCTCGATCGGGCTCCTCCCCGCGGCCGGCTCCCTGATCTGGTCGCTCCTGATCGTGCCCCAGTTCCTCCTCTCCCTCTTCATCGTGATCGGCGTGCTCACCCTTCTCGCCGGGACCCTCCTCCTCCCCTCCCTCATCATCGACCGGGACCTCCCCGCCCGCCGCGCCTTCCAGGAGCTCACCGCCCTGGTCCGGAAACGCTTCTTCACCTTCTGGGGGTATATCTTCACCATCCTTTTCCTCACCGCCGCCTACTTCGCGGCCGCGACCATCGTCCTCCTGGGCGCCCTCTCGGTCTTCTTCGCCCTCTCCGCTTCCATCCTGGGAGACACGCCCGGGACGGTGATCATGAACATCCCGCCCTTCTTCCACAAGGTGGCCCCCGTCCTGGAGACCGCCCTCCCCATGCCCTCCTCCCTCCCCGCCTCCTCGCCGCTCCTCACCCTGAGCGGAACGATCGCGGGCTTCTCCCTCCTCGTGATCTACGTCATCTGGCTCTCTTACCCCGTCCTCTACGCCATCAACTCCGGCGTGGTGGCCTACCTGGCCCTGACGGAACACAGGGAATAGGGGAAGGCCCCCCGACGGGGTTGTCGCCCGTCGAACGGTCGACAACCCGATTGACACAACCCCTTCGGGGTTGAGAGGGATATTGCCGCCGTTTACCCGGGGTAGCGCCTTGGGGCGCAACCCCGGGCTGCTATGACGGAATCCCGTTGGGATTCCCCCGGCGAATGACGAGGCGAGGCCGGCGAGACAACCCCGAAGGGGTTGCGTCTCATAGCCCAGGGTTGCGCCCCAAGGCGCTACCCTGGGACATCACGGGCGTCACGACGATCCCAACCCCGAAGGGGTTGTGTCCCCTAGCCCAGGGTTGCGCCGCAAGGCGCTACCCTGGGACATCACGGGCGTCAGGACGATCCCAACCCCGAAGGGGTTGCGTCTCATAGCCCAGGGTTGCGCCCCAAGG
>CAZOYW010000002.1:16448-116613 GCA_964584165.1 uncultured bacterium | reverse complement strand
CAAGGCGCAACCCCGGGTAATGCGATCAACCCGTGATCGGGGCGGGGACGAAGGAGAGAACGAGGATCAGGAGGACCAGGACGGCCAGGACCCTCCGGCGGTTATCGAGGGGCGTGAGATCGTCGAGCGGCGGAGGATGGCGGATACCCATGAGCAGGATGATCAAGACCCAGACGAGCCAGCCTTCCCAGAAGACGAGGCCGAGCAGGACCAGGACCCCGACGAAGATTCGGCCGACCAGGGGATGCCTCCTCCCGAAGACGGCATAGGCGACATGGCCGCCGTCGAGCTGGCCGATGGGGGAAAGGTTGATCGCCGTGACCAGAAGCCCCACCCAGCCGGCGAAGGAGACCGGACCGATCATGATCTCCTGGCCGGGGGCGAGCTGGGGGAAGCGCAGGCCGAAGATGAACCGGGCGAGAAGGGAGTCGCCGAAGCTGATCGCTTCCGGGGGCAAGGGCGCGGAAGCGAGCTTGAGCTCGGAGAGACCGGCGAAAATGGCGGCGGCGGAGAGGACGAAGGAGGCAGCCGGTCCGGCGATCCCCACGTCGAAGAGGCTCTTCCGGTCCGGGAAAGGCGAGCGGCTGACGATCAGGGCCCCCATCGTCCCGAAAAGGTTCGGAAAGGGGATGAAGTAGGGGAGCGACGACTTCACACCGTGGCGCAGCGATACGAGGTAATGGGCGAATTCGTGGCAGAGGAGGATGGTGAGGAGGGCGGCGGAAAAGGGCCAGCCCCGGAGGATGAGGAGGGGGCGGGCCACAAGCTCGCGCGGCCCGACCTCCCGGAAGGCGGCGCCGACGAGCAACGTGCTTAAGACCGTGGCCAGGAAGAGGAGGAGGTGGACGAGCGGGCGCTCGGGACGGCGCTCCGTCCGGCCCGGCGCGAACTTGAGCGCCGTCCCCCGCTCGTCCCGGGCCAGGAAGGGGAGGAGGCCGAAGGGCTCTGTATTCTCGCGGATGATCCGGAAGGCCTGATCGGAGGGGAGCCGGAGCGCGCCCCAAAAAACGAGAAAGGGACCCTCGTAACCCCGGTCGGATATCTCCATCACCTCGGAGACCAAGCGGGGCAGTTCCCAGAGGAGATCGGGCGACGAGAGTTCGGCAGCGCCTGGTTTTTTCATTCCACGACAGCCACACGACAGGGCTATTCCGCAACCCCTTCGCAACCTTTAGTAACCTTTAGTAACCTCTAGTAACCTCATTTTCCCCCCTCCCCCCCGGCACCACTTCGCCCTCGGGGAGGGCTCGGCGCAGCTCCTCATAGAGTCCGGCCGGATCGGCCGCTGGGCGCCGCGCGCGCTGAAGCTTCTCCCAGGCGAGGCCGAGCAGACCCCAGAGGAGGGCGGCGAGGAGGCCGATCACGAGCCAGCGCTCCTTCAGGGTGAGCCGGTCGAGTCGGGTCAGGGAGAGGAGCCGGCCGGTCAGCGCGCCGAGCCGCCGGCGGAGAGCGGAGAGGGCGCTCCGGACGCAGGGGAACGATCTCTCGGGCGCGGCCATGGGCGCTCTCCTCCCGTTGCGCGAATGATCGGGCCGGTCAGGCGCGCGGACGGACGACGATGTTGACCAGGCGGCCGGGGACGACGACCACCTTCGCCACCGCGCCCTCGAGGAAGGGCTTCACCCGCTCGTCCGAAAGCGCCCGCTCCCGGACCGACTCCTCGTCGAGATCGGCGGGGACGGTGACGCGGCCGCGCACCTTCCCGTTGACCTGGACCGCCAGCTCCACCTCCTCGGCGATAAGGGCGGAGCGGTCGGCCTCGGGCCAGGCGGAACGGAAGACCGACTCAGCGTGGCCGAGATCCCGCCAGAGCTCCTCGCAGACGTGGGGGACGAAGGGAGCGAGGCAGAGAACCGCCGCCTCCAGCGCCTCCCGCATGACTTTAAGGCCGGTCGCGCGCCCCGCTTCCGGGGTGGTGGAGTAGGCCTCGTTGACGAGCTCCATCACCGAGGCGATCGCCGTGTTGAAGTGGAAGGCGCCCTCCATGTCGCGGCTCACCTTGTCGATCGTCTGGTGGGTCTTGCGGAAGAGCGCCTTTTCGGCGGCGTTCAGCGCCGAACGGTCGACCGGCGTCCGGTCGAGGCCGGCCAGCGCGGGGGCCGTCTCCTGCACCTTCTTCCAGAGGCGCTTCAGGAAGCGGGAGGCTCCCTCCATCGCCTGATCGTTCCACTCGGCGTCCTTCTCCGGCGGGCCGATGAAGAGGGTGTAGAGGCGGACCGCATCGGCCCCGTGCTCGGCGATGAGCCGGTCCGGGGGGACGACGTTGAGCCGCGACTTCGACATCTTCTCCAGCCGCGCTTCCACCGGCGCGCCGGAGGCGGCGTCCACGGCCTTCCCGTTCTCGAAGCGGACCTGGTCCGGGGAGAGATACCCCTTCCCCTGGGAGTAGTAGGCCTCCTTGCAGATCATCCCCTGGGTGAAGAGCTTCCGGAACGGCTCGGAAAACCCCAGGAGACCGGAATCGAAAAGGACCTTGGTGAAGAAGCGGGCGTAGATCAGGTGCATCGTCGCGTGCTCCACCCCGCCGATATACTGGTCCACGGGGAGCCAGAGGTTGCAGAGATCGGTGTCGAAGGGCTGGGTGTTGTCCCGGGGGGTGAGATAGCGGAGGAAATACCAGGAGGAGTCGACGAAGGTGTCCATGGTGTCGGTCTCCCGGACGGCCGCCCCTCCGCATTCCGGACAGGTCGTGCGCTTGAACTCCTCGGAGAGAGCGAGCGGGGACTGGCCGGTAGGGACGAAGTTCACCTCCCGGGGGAGCAGGACGGGGAGGTCCCGGACGGGAACGGGCACCGCCCCGCACTCCTCGCAGTAGACGATGGGGATGGGCGCTCCCCAGTAGCGCTGGCGGGAGAGGAGCCAGTCGCGCAGGCGGTAGTGGACGACCGCGCGACCAAGTTTCTTCTCCGCGAGCCACTCGGTGACCTTCCCCTTTCCTTCCCGGGCTGGGGTGCCGTCGAAAACCCCGGAGGCGACCATCGTCCCCGCGTCCACGTCCTCGTAGGCGGCGGAGAGCTCTCCGCCGTCCCAGCCGGGGGGGGCGATGACCACCCGCACCGAAAGGCCGTGGGTCCGGGCGAAGTCGAAGTCCCTCCGGTCGTGGGCGGGGACGGCCATGATCGCGCCCGTCCCGTAGGTCATCATCACGTAGTCGGCGGCCCAGATCGGGATCTCCTCGCCATTCACCGGGTTGACCGCCCAGGCCCCGGTGAAGACTCCGGTCTTCTCCTTGTCCACCGCCGCCCGCTCGATCTCCGACTCCCGTCCGACTTCCTCCCGGTAGGAGAGGATCTTACCCCGCTGCTCGGGGGAGGCGATCTCGTCGAGGAGGGGGTGCTCCGGAGCCATGACCATGAAGGTCGCCCCCCAGAGGGTGTCGGGGCGGGTGGTGAAGATGCGGAGCGCCCGGCGGTGCCCCTTGATCCGGAAGTCGACCTCCGCCCCCTCGGAGCGGCCGATCCAGTTTTCCTGCATCGTCTTGACCCGCTCCGGCCAGCCGTCGAGCGTCTTCAGATCGTCGAGCAACCTCTGGGCGTAGGCGGTGATCCGGAAGAACCACTGCTCGAGGTTCTTCTTCTCCACCGTCGAACGGCAACGCTCGCACTTCCCGTCGATCACCTGCTCGTTGGCGAGCGACGTGGAGCAGGAGGGGCACCAGTTGACAAGAGCCTTCTTTTTATAGGCGAGCCCCCGGTCGAAAAAATGGAGGAAGAGCCACTGGGTCCAGCGGTAATACTCGGGCGAACAGGCGGAGATCTCCCGGTCCCAGTCGTAGCCCACCCCCCACTCCCCCATCTGCCGGTGCATGGTGGCGATGTTTCGGGCGGTGGAGTCGGCCGGATGGACGCCGGACTTGATGGCGGCGTTCTCGGCCGGGAGGCCGAAGGAGTCCCAGCCCATCGGAGCGAGGACGTTGTACCCTTTCATCATGTGGTAGCGGGCGACGGCGTCCCCGATGATGTAGTTCCGCCCGTGGCCGACGTGGAGGGCGGCCGAGGGATAGGGGAACATCATCAGGCAGTAGAACTTCTTCTCCGCCCGGGAGAGATCGGTCCGGAAAAGGCCGATCTCGCCCCAACGGGCGCGCCATTTCTTCTCGATGGATGCGAAGTCGTAGTCTTTCATGGGCGGACTGGTATGATAGCACTTCGCGGGGGGTATTCAACGGCGGAGTGGCCGTATCGCGCGGGGAACTATCCGACGGCGGGAAGGGCTGCCCGCCTCATTCCCCGTCGACCGAGGAGACAATCTCGCTCCTCTTCGCCGCCGACGCCTTTCTCATCCTCCAGTTCAGCGGCCTCCGCCACCACGCCTTTCAGAAGCACGTCCACGAGTTCACGCTTACCCGGGAAGCGGTGACGGGGATATTCCTCGGCAAATACTCATCTTAGGAATCCAGGAAACCAGGAGGGGGCGGCGTGCCCCCCTTCCCTGTTCTCCTGGTTTCCTGGCTTCCTAAGATATTCCTTTGCTTCCTAAGATGCTTCTTCGTCCCGGAATGATTTCAGGAGGGCCAGGTTCCTCAGGTCGTCCTCCGGCGTCTTCTTGGGGGTCTCGATGATGAAGACCTTCTCCCGGAGAGCCGGATGGCGGGCGATCCTCCTCATCCCTTGGAGCCCGATCTCCCCCTCGCCGATGTGCTCGTGGCGGTCGCGGTGGGAGCCGAGGCCATACTTCGAGTCGTTGAAGTGGACGAGGCGGAGGCGGTCGAGGCCGAAGAAGCGGTCGATCTCGGAGAGCGTCCGGTCGAGGCCGACGGCGCTCCCGACGTCGTAGCCCGAGACGAAGGCGTGGCAGGTGTCGAGGCAGAGGTAGAGCCGGTCCGCGACGCCGGACAGGCCCATGATCTCGGCTATGAATTCGAAGCGGTGGCCGAGGCTCGAGCCCGCGCTGGCGGTGTTCTCCAGAAGAACCTCGACCCCGGTCTCGCCGGACCGGGACAGGGCCTCGCCCAGGGCGTTGGCCATCCGCTCCAGGCCGGCCCGGAAACCCTCCCCCCGGTGGAAGCCGACATGGGTGACGAACATCCGGGCCCCGAGCGAACGCGCCCGCCCGAGATCGGTCGCAAAGGCCTGGAGCGACTTCCGGTAGATCCCCTCGTCCGGCGAGGCGAGGTTGATCAGGTAGGGGGTGTGGACGACGACCGGGTGAAGGGAGCGCTCCGCGCAGAGGGCGCGGAAGCGGTCTCCCTCGGCGGGGGCGAGGACCTTGACCTTCCAGCCCCGCGGGTTCCCGCTGAAGATCTGGACCGCCTCGCAACCGACCTCCACCGCCCGGTCGACCGCCTTCTCCACCCCGCCGGTGATCGAGATGTGGGCGCCGACTCTCATTTCTTGAGAGGCCGCTCGCGGCCTCTCAAGAAATGAGGCGGCAGAAGGCGGCGATCTTCCGGTAGGCCTTCTCCAGGACGCCCTCGGGGGGGAGGAAGACCACGCGGAAATGCTTGGTCCCTTTCGCCTGGCCGAAGCCGGTCCCGGGGACGGTGACCACGCCGCACTCCTCGATCAGCCGCCGGACGAAATCGTCGTCGGAGATGGGCAGCTCGATCCGCGGGTAGGCGTAGAAGGCGCCCTCGGGCTTGACGCAGGTGATCCCGGGGATGGAGTTCAGCATCTTCACCGTGAGGTCGCGGCGGCGCGAGAGCTTGGCGGTGGTCTCGGCGAGGTGGGACTGGTCCCCCTCCAGGGCGGGACGGATCGCCCACTGCTCGGGATGGTTGGCGCAGAGGCGGGCGCGCAGGAGCTTGTTCACGCCCTCGAGATACCCTCCGAGGACCCGGGCGTCGCCGCTGATCACCGCCCAGCCCACCCGGAAGCCGGGGGCGAGGTAGTTCTTGGAGAGGCCGGAGAGGGTGACCACGGGGACGTCGGCGTCGAGCGCGGCCGGGGAGGCGTACCTCCCGCCGTCCAGGATCAGGCGGTCGTAGATCTCATCGGAGAAGATGACTAGATTGTGCTTCAAGGCCAGGCGGACGATCCCCCGGACCGTCTCCTCGTCGCAAAGGGCCCCGGTGGGGTTGTTGGGGTTGATCAAGACGATGCCCCGGGTCTTCCGGTCGATCTTCTTCTCAATGTCCTCGAGGGCGGGCTGCCAGCGGTTCCCCTCGTCGAGCACGTAGTTGCGGGGCTCCACCTCGAACTTGTTCAGGATGGCGGAGTAGGTGGGGTAGCCCGGGGAGGGGATGAGGAGGTTCTCGCCCCGGTCGGCCAGGGCGGCGAAGCAGATGTCGATCGCCTCGGTGGCTCCGGTGGTGACGAAGACGTCGCGAACGGAGCGGATCCCCTTCCGCTGCGCCTCCCGGGCGATCGCCTCCCGGGCCTCGGGCACGCCCGAGGAGGGGGCGTAGCCGTTCTGGTTCTCCCGCAAGGCCCGGTAGGTGGCCTCGATGATGTGCGGCGGGGTGCGAAAATCGAAGAGGTTGGGGTCTCCGATGTTAAGGTAGAGCATCTCCTTGCCCTGGCGGGCGACCTTCTCCGCCAGGACCACGATATCCCGGATGGCGTAGGCCACGCGGGAGGTGCGGGATGCCGGCTTGATCGAGCGGTTTGTCATGAGGGGGAGAAATATAGCGGGAGAAAGGAGAAAGGGCAAGGGGGGTTTAGGTATCAGGTGTCAGGTGTCAGGTGTCAGGCGTCAGGGTTCAGGGGCGAATGGTTTTTCCTGAACCATTAATCACCTTCCTGTCCGTCCTCCTCCAATTTCGCCATCCGCTCCGGGGCGGAGACGCCCATGATGGCGAGCCCCTCGGCGATCACCGCCTGCACCGCCCGGGAGAGGGCGAGGCGGGCGAGGGTCACCGCCTTCTCCTCCCCGATCACCCGCCGGCGGTTGTAGTAATTATGGAAGGTCTGGGCGAGATCCTCCAGGTAAGCGGGGAGGAGGTGCGGCTGGAACGTGGTCGCGGCCTGGCCGATCAGCTCGGGGAAGAGGAGGAGGCGCTTGATCAGTTCCGTCTCCTCGGGGAGGGTGAGCGCTGAGAGGTCGACCGATCCGGGGTCGGGGAGTTCCTCCCCTCCCCCTTCCCGATGCCGGCGGAAGATGGAGCAGACGCGGGCGTGGGCGTATTGGACGTAGTAGACCGGGTTGTCCGGGGACTGCTTCCGGGCCAGCTCCAGGTCGAAATCGAGCGGAGATTCCTTGCGGCGGCGGACGAAGAAATAGCGGGCGGCGTCGACGCCCACGTCCGCCATCACCTCGCTCAAGGCGACGAACTGGCCGGCCCGGGTGGACATCCTGACCTCCTCCGTCCCCTGGAAAAGCTTGACCAGCTGAACGATGATCACGTGCAGGCGCTCCGGGTCGCGGCCGAGGGCCCGGAGGGCCCCCTTCAGGCGGATGATGTGGCCGTGATGGTCCGGCCCCCAGAAGTCAACCAGGAGGTCGAAGCCCCGATCGAGCTTGCGGACGTGGTAGGCGATGTCGGAGGCGAAGTAGGTGAGGTCGCCCCCGGTCTTGGTCAGGACCCGGTCCTTCTCGTCGCCGTGGGAGGTGGAGCGGAACCAGAGGGCATCGTCCTTTTCGTAGGTCTCCCCCCGCCGGGCGAGCTCGGCGAGGACCTCAGCCACCGCCCCGGAGGCGACCAGCTCCTTCTCGCTGATCCAGGAGTCCATCCGGACCCGGAAGCCGTCGAGCTCCGAGCGGTTGAGGGCCAGGAGCTCGTCCATGGCGAAGCGGGTGCAGAAATCAAGCGCCTCCTCCTCGGAAGAGTCGGCGAGCGGCTTGCCCGTCTCCGGGAGGGGCCCGCCGGGCAGCTTCCTCGCGACTCCGATCAGGTACTCTCCCCGATAGTGATCATCCGGGAACTCCACCGCCTCCCCCTTAAGCTCCCGCCAGCGGAGGTAGAGGGAGCGGCCGAGCGTCCGCATCTGCCGACCACGGTCGTTGAGGTAGTATTCCCGGGTCACCCGGAAACCGGCCTTGGCGAGGAGGCTCCCGAGCGTGTCGCCCACCGCCGCCTGGCGCCCGTGAGCGACGGTGAGCGGCCCGGTGGGGTTGGCGGAGACGAACTCCAGAAGGACCTTCTTCCCCTTCCCCGCGCCGGTCTCGCCGAAGCGCCCGGCCCGGGGGAAAAGGGAGCGCAGGGCATCCTGGAAGGCGCGCGGGGCGAGGCGGAAGTTGAGAAAGCCCTTTTTCGGATCGGCCACGGCGGCGGCGGCCGGATAGCGGTCGGCCTCCGGCCAGGAGGAAACGACCGCGGCCAGGGCGGAGGCGATGGCGGCGGGCGGACGGCGGAGCCGGCCGGCGAGGAGCATGGCGATGTTGCTCGCGAGGTCCCCGTGTTCGGGGTCGCGGGGAGGCGCGAGATCGACCGGGGGCAGGGCGGCCTCCGGGAGGGAACCCTTCTCCACCGCTTCTTGAAAAGCCCGCTCGACGAGCGCGGCGATCTTCTGTCGGATCTCAGGCGTCACGGCAAGGAAAAAGTAATCAGTGATCAGTAATCAGTGACTGATCACTGATCACTGCATTTTCGGTTACTGTTCACTTCAGCTTAGGGGCGTCCCCCCAAAGCGTCTCCAGGGAGTAGAAGGCGCGGACGGCGGGCAGGAAAACGTGGATGAGAACGTCGCCGCAGTCCATGACCACCCAGCGCCCCTCGGGGAGTCCCTCCGTCGCGCGGATGGGGATGCCCTCCGCCTTCAACCCGTCCCGGATCGCGGAGACGATCGCCTCCGCCTGCCGCTCGTTCTGGGCGGTGCAGATAAAAAATACGTCGGCCAGGGAGGAGATCGCGCGCATGTCCAGGGCGACGATCGCCTCCGCCTTCTTCTCCGCCGCCGCCGCCCGGGCGATCCGGACGGTCTTCAGGGCCGGCCAGGGACGCGGCCGGGCGGGGGGTTTCCGGTTTTTCCTCTCTTTTTTCATCGGTCGTCTATATCCTCCTCGCTCCGCGGGCCTAAAGGCCCGCGGCTACGGAACATCCGGCGGAACGGCCGCCGGGGGGATAATCATAGCACATGCGCATACAGCCCTTTCTCCCGGAGATAGCGCGCGACGGGGGGAGGCACCCTTCCCCGGAGGCTCAGCCCCCGCCGGGCGCGCTCCCGGATCACGCTCGAGGAGACGGGGATCGCGAGTTCCAGAACATTGCCCCCGCCGCGGCCGAGGATTCTCCTCGCCCAGGCGGCGTTCTCTCCCGTCATCCCCCGGAGGGGATGGCCGGGGCGGCGGACCACGATGAAGCCGACCCTCCGGACCAGCTCGCCGATCCGCTTCCAGGAAGCGATCGTCTTCAGGTTGTCGGCTCCGATGATCAGGTGGAATTCGGCCCGGGGGAAGCGGCGGCGCAGGTCCCGGACCGTTCGCACCGTGTAGGACTTCCCGCCCCGGGCGATCTCCATCCCGGAGAGGGAGTACCTTCTCTTCCCGCGCAGGGCCAGCCGGAGCATCGCCAGGCGCTTGGAGGCGGGGGCGAGGTCGGCGGAGGACTTGTGCGGAGGGAGGGCGACCGGGATGAAGATGACCCGGTCCAGGCGGAAGCGCCGGAGGGCCTCCCGGGCGATGGCGAGATGGCCGTTGTGAACGGGGTTGAAGGTGCCGCCGAGTATCCCGATCCGAGTCATCGTGCCCCGTGGAACGTGTAACGTGTAACGTGCAACGGATCCGCCGGCGGCATACGCCCCAGTGTTCTGGTTGCGCCGCCCGCTTTCACAGGATCAGCAGGCTGTCCCGGTGCACGACCTCCTTGTAGTCGAGGCGGCCCAGGATGGCGGCGATCTGGGAGGTCTGGCAGCCCCGGATTTTCATCAGATCCTCCGCCCCGTAGTTCGTGAGACCGCGGGCGAACTCGACCCGGTCCGGACCGAGTATCCCCACCATCTCCCCCGGCCGGACGTTCCCCTCGACCCCGGTCACCCCCGAGGCGAGGAGGCTCTTGCCCCGGGAGACCAGGGCCCGGCGGGCCCCTTCGTCGACGATGATCGCCCCCTGGCGGATCCGGGAGAAGGCGATCCACCATTTCTTCTCGCCGGCCCGCTCCGGGGAGGCCAGGAAGAGCGTCCCGATCGGCCGGCCGTCGAGAAGATCGGCGAGCACCGATGGCCGGCGGCCCGGCGCGATCGCCATCATCCCCCCGCTGCGGGAGACGATCCGCGCCGCCAGGAGCTTCGAGCGCATCCCCCCGCGGGAGAGCTCCTTATCGGAGCCGCCGGCCCACGCCTCCAGCTCCGGCGTGACCCGCTCCACGATCGGGACGACCGCGCGGCCGCCGCCCTCCGGGCGGAGGAGGCCGTCCACGTCAGTGAGGAGGACGAGGAGATCGGCCCGGATCAGGGCGGAGACCAGGGCGGAGAGATAGTCGTTGTCGCCGAACCTGATCTCGTCCACCGCGACCGAGTCGTTCTCGTTGACGATCGGGACCACGCCCCGCTCGAGAAGGGCGACGATGGCGTGGCGAACGCTGATCCGGCGGCGGACGTCCTCCCGGGTGAGGAGGATCTGGCCGACCTTCAGGCCGTGGGCGGCGAAGGCGTTCCGGTAGAGGTGCATCAGGCCGGCCTGGCCCACCGCGGCGGCGGCCTGGAGGCCGGCGAGGTCGCGGGGGCGCCCCGGGAGCTTGAGCTCGATCACCCCGGCGCCGATCGCCCCGGAGGTGACCAGGGCCACGTCCTTCCCCCGGCGGCGGAGCTCGGCGATCTCCGCGGCGATCTTCCTGATCATCTCGGGGTCGAGAGGGGTACCCTTCCCGGTCAGGAGGTAGGTCCCTACCTTGACCACGATCCGCCGGACGGGGCGGAGGAGCGCGACGCGATCGACCGAGATCGGCGCGAAAGCATTTTTCCCGGTGGTCATGAGATCCCCCGTCCCTCCCTCTCCGCCGCCAGGGCGAAAATCGCCTTCTGGAGGCCTTCGGTTCCCTCCCCGGTCAGAGCCGAGACCGGGAAGACCCTCGCCTTCGCCAACCGCGAAGAACGGAGAAAGCCCTTCAGCTTCCCCCGCGCCTCCGGAAGGTCCATCTTGTTCGCCGCCACCAGGAAGGGCTTGGCGGAGAGGAGGGGATTGTGAAGCTTAAGCTCGGTCCGGAGGGACCGGTAATCGTCGAGTGGCGTCCGCCCGTCGACGCCGGCGATGTCGAGGACCATGACCAGGGCCCGCGTCCGTTCGATATGCCGGAGAAAATCATGGCCCAGCCCCACGTTCTCGTGCGCCCCTTCGACCAGTCCGGGGATGTCGGCGATGGTGAGGCGCCGACCGAGAGCGCCTTCCATGACTCCCAGGACGGGGGTCAGGGTGGTGAAGGGATAGGGCGCGATCTTCGGGCGGGCGCGGGAAAGCCGCGCGATCAGGGAGGATTTGCCGGCGTTGGGGTAGCCGACCAGGCCGATGTCGGCGATCAGCTTCAGCTCCAGGAGAAAGACGCCCTCTTCTCCCGGCTCTCCCTTCTCGGCGAAGCGGGGGGCCTGGCGGGTGGAGGTGGCGAAGGAAGAATTGCCCCGCCCCCCCTTTCCTCCCCGGGCGAGGGTGAGCGTCTGCCCCTCGGCGACCAGGTCGCCCAGGACCCGGTCGGTCTCCGGGTCCTTGACCAGCGTGCCCCGGGGGAGCGTGACCTCGAGATCCGAGCCGTCCTTCCCGGTCTGGTTCTTGCCGCGGCCGTTCTCGCCGTCGGGGGCGAAAAGCAGGGGGCGGTAGTAGCAGTCGAGGAGGCTCGTCACCTCGCCGCGGGCGACCAGGACCACGTCCCCCCCCTTGCCGCCCCGCCCCCCGTCCGGGCCGCCGCGCGGGACGAACTTCTCCCTCCGGAAGCTGACGCAGCCGTTCCCCCCCCGGCCGGCCCGGGCGCGCACGGTGATCCTATCGACGAACTGGCTCTTCAAGCCTGAGGGGCGACGGGGTGAACCGAGGCGACCTTGCGCGGGCCGCGCTGGTCGAAGGAAAGGGTGCCGTCGGCGAGGGCGAAGAGGCTGTCGTCCTTGGCCTGGGCGACGTTGAGGCCCGGGAAGATCCGGGTCCCCCGCTGCCGGATGATGATCGAACCCCGCCGCACGAACTGGCCGTTGTTCCTTTTCACGCCCAGCCGCTGGGCGTGGCTGTCGCGGCCGTTGCGGGATATGCCTGCGCCTTTGGTTCCCACTGCTCTACCTCCTGGCTCGAATATTTCTCCGGGGGATTACTTTTCCGCCCGGTGCGCCTTCTTCGCCGCCGGCTTTTTCTCCGCCGCTTTCTTGGCGGCCGCACGGGGAGGCTTCGCCTCCGCCTTCTTGACTTCCTCCGGCGCGGACTGGCCCGGGAGGAGGATAGCCTTCACCTCCAGCTTGAAAACGTCCTGGCGATGGCCCACCTTCCGGTGGTAGTCCTTGCGGCGTTTGTACTTGTACGCGATGACCTTCGGACCGCGGGAGGAGGAGAGAACCACGCCCTGCACCGTGTATCCTTCCAGATGCGGCCGGCCGAGTTTCAGTTCGCTCCCGTCCCAGAGCAAAAGGACCTTGTCCAGCGTGATGGGCTGGCCGGGGGCGGCCGGCAGGCGGTCGGTCTCTATGACGTCCCCCTCCTTTACCAGGTATTGCTTCCCGGTGACTTCGATGACCGCTAAATTCATCTTCTTGCTCCCTCTGATTGGTGTCTAAAGCGAGACTGTATCTTAACCGCCAAGTTGATCCTGTCAACCACAACCTGCCGCCCGGCGAACCGGCGGCCGGGCCGGACGCGCCCGGTAGGCCGGTTCTGTGAACCGGCGGTCGGGCCTGACGCGCCCGGACATAGTCCGGGCCTACAAACCGGCGGCCGGGCCGGACGCGCCCGGACACAGTCCGGGCCTACAGAACCGGCGGCCGAGACAGCGGATCATCTGATTTTCCGGGAGGCGCGGGAAATCCCGCGCCTCCCGGGAAATCAGACCTTCTGCTGGCCTTCGGCGGTGAGCGCCCAGAGGATGTATTGACGGGGGCCGAGGGCGAGCGAGTCGATCACGGTCAGGCGGATCTTCTTCTGGTGGGCGAGCGCGCGCAGGTGGTCCCACTCCTCCTCCAGGAGGTAGCGGGCGAGGTCGGGATGGGCCTCCACCCGGAAGCGGCGGATGTCGGGGAGGCGGTGGAGGGCGCGAAAGAGCTTCCGCTCCAGCTCCAGGGCGAGGCTGAAGGGCGATTTCAGCATCCCCAGCCCGTCGCAGCAGGGGCAGCGCTCGTAGACCCGGTGGAGAAAGCTCTCCTGCTCCCGCTCCCGGGTGATCTGGACCAGCCCGAAGTCCGACATGGGCAGGACCTTGGTCCGGGCCCGGTCCCGGGAGAGCTCCCGGGTCAGGATCGACATCACCTGGCGCCTAAGCTTCTTCGACTCCATGTCGATGAAATCGATGACGATGATCCCGCCGACGTTGCGCAGCCGAAGCTGCTTGGCGATCTCCTCGGCCGCCTGGAGGTTGGTGGTGAGCGCGGTCTGCTCCTGGTCGCGGCGGGACTTGTGCTTGCCCGAGTTCACGTCCACGGTGACCAGCGCCTCGGTCTGGTTGAAGACGATATGGCCGCCGCACTTGAGCATGATCTTGGGCTGGTAGAGCCTCTCCACCTCCTCCTCCAGCTTGTACTTCTCGAAGAGCGGCTCCGGACCCTGATGGAGGATCACCTCCGGCGGGTTGGCGGGGACGAAGGCGGAGATGAACCGCTTGATCGCGCGGTGCTCCTCCTTGGAATCGGTGACGATCCGCTGGACGTCGGTGAGGAGGGCGTCGCGGATGGAGCGCATGACCAGCCCCATCTCTTCGTGGATGAGGGCCGGAGCCCGCACCTGCTTCTCCTTCTCCTGGACCTCCTTCCAGATCTCGAGGAGGCCGTCGAGATCCTTGCGCAGCTCCTTGGCCGAGGCGTGGAGCGCCGCCGTCCGGACGATCAGGCCGACCTCGGGCGGGATGCCGATCTCCCGGATCAGGGAGCGGAGGCGGTGGCGCTCGGCCCGGTCGGAGATCTTGCGGGAAACGCCGATCCGGGCCTCCCGGGGCATCAGGACCAGGAAGCGGCCGGGAAGGCTGATCTGGGTGGTGAGGCGGGGGCCCTTCGTCCCGATCGGCTCCTTGACCACCTGGACCAGGATCTCCTGGTTCCGCTGCAGGAGGTTCTGGATGGTCATCCCCTTCTTCAGGGGCGGGTGCTTCTCCCCCTCCTCGTCGTCGGCGAAGTCGTCCCAGAGGGTGGAGGACTCCGCCGTCTCGTCCATGGGCAGGAAGCCGTGCTTGCCGGTCCCGATGTCCACGAAGGCGGCGTTCAAGCCCGGGAGGATGTTGGCGACCTTGCCCTTGTAGATGTTGGCGAGCTGGCGGCGGCCCTCCTCGCGCTCCAGGAAGAACCAGTCGAGCTTGCCGTCGATCAGCACCGCGATCCGGGATTCCCGGGGGTGCGAATCAATGATGATTTCCTTGGTCATACATTCTCCTTGAAACGATGCCCGCGTTGACGGTCGTCGTCTGGTCGAAAGACCGTCGCCAAGTTCGCAATCCGAATTATCATCCGCCGCTCGGGCGGAAATCTTTCTCCTTGTCCTACAGTCCCTCTCCGATGAAACCGAGCCTCTTCCAGCGCGCCCCGCGCAAGCCTTCCGCGGGCTGGGCCAGCAGGGCCTGCAGGACTTCGGTCGGGGACGCCCCCGGCAGGGCGACTTCGACGGAAAGCTCCCGCTTCCCGCCCTCCTCCTCCGCGAGGGAGAGGGCGCGCACGCCCCGGCGGGCGTCGGCCACCCGGGCCTTCCCCTTCCGCCCCCCCTCCACCCTGGCCTCGGAAAGAGCGAGGAAGGATTCCAACTCCGCCTGGCCCAGCGCCCACTCCGGGAAGAGCGAGACCACATAGCGGGCGCCGGCGATCGCGGCCATGAGCGTCGGGGAGGACGGGGGAAGCGCCCGGGCTCCCCCGATCCCGATCCCCGGGGGCAAAAACCCGCCCAGTGTAGCGATTGCCGCCGGGATGTCAATCTCTCCCGTCAGCTCGACATCGCAGATCTCCCGGAGCCCCTCCATCCCCACCTTGAGGGGCGGGCAGAAGGTAAAGCGGGGATGGGGAGTGAAACCCTGCGAGTAAGCCACCGGGAGGAGAGCCCGGGAGAAGGCCCGGAAAAGGACGCGCATCAGGTCGAGGTGCGAGATGAACCTCACCAGGCCGGTCTTGCTGTAGGTGACGCGCAGTCTCATCGGTATCGGACTCCCGGGGTCTTTAACCCGACTTAGTCATGAAACCCCAACGAAGTTTTCGGGAATAATTCGGGTCAGGGCAGCGGGGGATCAAGGACCGGACCGGCCGGGAACCGCCCCGGCGGGCTCGGCGCCTTTCCCTCCGTCTCCGGGTTCGCCGCCTTCTCCCGCCTTCCGCGCCTCCGCGATCAGGGTCTCTTTATCGACCCCGGACCCGATGTGGTCCCAGGGGAGGGGATCCTCGAGCCGGTAGGGAGGCCGGAGGTAGAACTGGGGGTCGATCCCGGCCCGGGAGAAGGCCCGCTCCCAGCGCTCGGGCGAGAGAAATTCCTCCCACTCGTCGAAACGGCACCCCTCCCGGTGGGCGGCGAGGAGGATCGCGCCGCTCCGGCGGTCGCCCCGGGCCAGGACCCCCTCGATCCGGCTGGCCGCCCCGGACCGGAATTTCAGCCTCACCCTCCGGGAGCGGACGCGGGAGCGGATGAGCGACTGCGCCGCGGCGATCTCCTCCCGCCCGGCCATCGGCGCCCATTGGAAGGGCGTGGCCGGCTTGGGAACGAAGGTGGAGATCGTGACGTTGGTCTCCCCTCCCCAGCCGGCGAGGCGGTTGATCATCCCGGCGATCGCCGCCACGTCCTCCTCCGTCTCGCCGGGCAGTCCGATCATGAAATAGAGCTTCATCAGCCGCCAGCCCATGGCCTTGAGCTTCTGGGACAGCTCCCAGAGCCGCTCCGGGTCGGAGGCTTTCCCGATCGCCCGCTGGAGGCGGGCGCCGGCGGCCTCGGGGGCGAGGGTGATCCCGCTCTTGGAGACCCGCTTGGACTCGAGAAGCATCGCCTCCGTGACCGTGGCGATGTTGAGCGAGGGGAGGGAAAGACCGATCCGGAGCTTCGCCAGGGCCGGGGAGAGCTCCCCCATCAGGCCGGCGATCCCGGGGTAGTCGCCGCTGGAGAGCGAGAGAAGGGAGACCTCGCTGCGGCCGCTCTCCGCCGCGAGATGGAGCGCCTGCCGGACCGCCTCCGCCTTCCCCTTCCGGCGGACCGGGCGGGAGGTCCAGCCGGCCGAGCAGAAGCGGCAGCCGCGCGCGCAGCCGCGCATGATCTCGACCGGGGACCGGTCATGGATGACCTCGGCGAGGGGGACGAGGGGGCGGAGGATCTCCGAGCGGTCGAGATCGGCGAGGACGCGCTTCTCGATCCGCGGAGGTATGCCGGGGCCGATCGGGTCGAGGCCGACGAATTTCCCCGACCCGCCGTAGCGGGGCCGGTAGAGGGCGGGCGCGTAGAGCCCCCTCACCCGCTCGACCATCCGCCGGAGGAGCTCCTGTTTCCGATCGGCGCCCCCCCGCCCGGCCACCTTCCCCTTCTCCTCCCGATACGCTTCCAGGATTTCCATGATCGCCTCTTCCCCGTCGCCGACCAGGAAGAGGTCGAAGAAGTCGCTGAGCGGCTCGGGGTTGTAGGCGCCGATCCCGCCGCCCAGGACGAGCGGAGAGCCCGGGTGGGTCCGCTCGGCGGCGAGGAGGGGCAGGCCGGCGAGCGCGAGCAGGGCCGGGATATTGGTGTAGGTGAGCTCCGATTGGAGGGAAAAGCCCCAGAGGTCGAAATCGCGGGCCGGGCGGAAAGACTCCAGGGCGTAGAGCGGGACCCCCTTCTCCCGCATCCTCTTCTCCATGTCCGGCCAGACCGCGAAGGCCCGCTCCGCCGCGAAACGGCCGTCCCGGTTCACGACGTCGTAGAGGATCTGGAGGCCGAGGTGACTCATCCCCACTTCATAGACATCGGGGTAGCTGAGGAGGATCCGGGCCTCCGCCTCGGGGCGATGGGCGGCATTGATCTCGCCCCCGATGTAGCGGGCGGGACGCTCCACGAAAGGCAGGATCTCCTCTTCTAAAATCCTTCGGATGTCCATCGGAGATGCTCTCGAGAATGGTTCAGGGTTCAACGGTTGAAAGCAACCCTGAACCCTGGAACCTTGAGCCCTGGAACCTCGATCGTCTGAGCCGATCGGTCGAGTGCCCCCCCTAATAGTAATATCGGTGTATATACACGCTCTGGCAGATCCCCATCAGGGCGAACATGGTGGTGGTGATGGAGCCGCCGTAGGACAGGAACGGGAGAGGGAGGCCGGTGGCCGGGAGGAGTCCCATCGCCATCCCCACGTTGATCATGACGTGGCTGGAGAAGACCAGGATGGAGCCCGCGACCACGAGTTTCCCCGAGAAATCGCGGGAGGCGCGGGCGATCCGGTAGAGGCGGAAGACCACCAGGGAGTAGAGGGCGAGGACCAGGAGCGAACCGGCCGCGCCCGACTCCTCGGCCACCACCGAGAAGATGAAGTCGGTCTGGCGCTCGGGGAGGAAGCTGAGCATGTTCTGCGTCCCCTGCATCCGGCCCTTTCCCCAGACCCCCCCCGAGCCGATGGCGATCTTGGACTGGATCACCGTGTAGCCCGCACCCAGGGGGTCGCGGGCCGGGTCGAGGAAAACCAGGAGGCGGTTCTTCTGATAGTCCTTGAGGAAAAACCAAAAGCCAGGGGAAACCGCGGCGAAGAGGAGGGCGAGGATGAGAAGGTGCTTGAGGCGCGCCCCGGCCACGAAGACCATCCCGATGGTCAGGGGGACGAGGAGCAGCGCCGTCCCCAGGTCGGGCTGTTTCAGGATCAGCCCCGCCGGAAGGGCGGCGAGGAGGCAGGGGATGAGAACGAACCTCCACTGGCGGCGCTGGGCGGAGGCGGAGGCGAGGAAGCGGGAAAGGGTCAGGACCAGCGCGAGCTTGGCGAACTCGGAGGGCTGGACGGTGAAGGCGCCGAGCTGGATCCAGCGCCGGGCGCCGAAGCGGATCTCGCCCAGGACCGCGATCAGGAGCAAGAAGGCGAAGACCGCGCCGTAGATGACGTAGGAGGCGGAGACGAGGCGGCGGTAGTCGAAGAGGGAGAGGACCAGGAAGAGGAGGAGGCCGATGGCCAGCCAGCTGAGCTGGCGCTGGACGAAATCCACCCCGGTCGCCTGCTGGAGCTGGAAGGAGGCGCTCCCGATGAAGAAGAGGCCGATCGTCGCGAGCGCGAGGAGCGCCGCGATGAGCCACCAGTCGAGGTATTTCAGGAGGCGGAACATGGCGGTGACGACAAAGCTATCTTTCTCGAACGAGATTTATCACGCGGTCAATCCGGTGTCAGGTGTTAGGTGTCAGGGAAAAAATAACCGCAGCACCGCTTCCCTGACACCTGACACCTTACACCTGACACATTATCTCCCTACTCGTAGTACTTCCGGAAGAACTCCCCCGCCGCCGGGGCGGCCACTTCTCCCCCCGAGCCCGGCTCCTCCAGGATCAAGGCGAGAACGATCGGCCTCTCCCCGGAAGGGACGAAGGCCAGAAACCAGGCGTGGGTCGAATAGTCGGGCGGCGCGCCCACCTGGACCGTCCCGGTCTTGCCGTAAACCATGACCCGGGGATGGGCGGCCCCTCTCCCCGTCCCTCCCTCCTCGTTCACCACCTTGCCCATCCCGGTCCAGATGTCGTCCCACTGGCGGGCCGGGAGGCGGATCTCCCTCCGGACTACCGGGGGGTACTCCTCGATCGTCTCCCCCCGGGGGTTGGTGATCCGGGAGACCAGGCGCGGCTTGTAGAGCTTGCCGCGGCTCGCGATCAACGCGCCCAGTCCGGCCATCTGGAGCGGCGTCACCCGGATGTAGCCCTGGCCGATGGAGAGGTTGGCCGTGTCTCCCGGGTACCACCCCTCGTGAAGCGCCGTCTTCTTCCATTCGCGGGAGGGGACGAATCCCCCCTTCTCTCCCAGGAGGCCGATCCCGGCCTTCTCCCCGAAGCCGACGAGGAGAGCCGCCTCCCGCAGGCGGTCGATGCCGAGGTCGAGGCCGAGGCGGTAGAAGTACACGTTGCAGGAGTTCTTGATCGCTTCCCGGAGGGCGAGGGGGCCGTGCCCACCTTCCTTCCAGCAGCGGAAGACGGTCGAGCCGAGCGTGATAAAGCCGGGACAGTCGGTGGGCGCCTCCGGGTTGAGCTTCCCCGACCGGAACCCCGCCAGGACTACTACCACCTTGAAGGGCGAGCCGGGGGGGTATTCCCCGGCCAGGGCGCGGTTCAGGATCGGGGAGTCGGGGCTGGAGAAGATCGCCTGGAGATACTCCTCGTCCACCGGGCGGGTGAGGAGGTTGGGGTCGAAGGAGGGCTTGCTGACCAGGGCCAGGAGGTCCCCGTTGCGAGGGTCGATGGCCACGGCCGCGCCCTTCCGCCCCTCCAAAATCCCGTCCAGGATGGTCTGGGCGCGCAGGTCCAACGTCAGGTGAAGGTTGTTCCCGGCCTGGGGGTCCCGCCCGGCCAGGACCCGGTCCCGGTAGCCGCGGGCGTTGACCTGGAGCTGCTCTCCCCCGGCGACTCCGCGGAGGAAGAGATCGTAGGACTCCTCCACCCCGATCTTGCCGATATCGTCCTGGGAGCCGTAGCCGAGATCGCCGAGCCGCTCCAGCTCCCGCGCGTCGATCTGGCCGACGTAGCCGATCAGGTGGACGAGGGCGGCCCCGTAGGGGTAGTTCCGGACCGGGTTCACCCGGACCTCCACCCCTTCCCATTCGGGGCTGCGCTCCTCGAAGACCGTGGCCCGGGCGATCCCGATGTCGGTGGCGAGGCGGACCGGCTCGAAAGGCTTCTGGCGGAAGCGGGCGAGGCGCGCGCGGATCTTCTCCGGCTCGATCTCCAGGACCTCGCTCAGGCGGGAGACCAGCTTGTCCCGGTCGCTCACCTCGCCGACGTTGACCGCCGTCTCGAAGCCGGGGCGGTTGTCGGCCAGGATCTTCCCGTCCCGGTCGAAGATCGTGCCCCGGGGGGCCGGGATGGTGACGAGGCGGATGCGGTTCCCCTCGGCCAGGCGGGAGTATTCGTCGCCCCGGATCACCTGGATATACCAGAGGACCGAAGCGAGCACCCCCCCGCAGACGCCGAGGAGGATGACGAGCATGGAGAGGCGGAAATCGGTCTTCGGAAGGTCCATGGCGACCGCGGGATGATCTCGGATCTCAAATATGAAATTTAAAATTCGAGATTTCTAATTTCAAATCTCCGATTTTTAACCTCAGCCCCCGGGTTCAGGGACCCCATCCGGTAGCCCCGGAGGTCGAGGGCGACGTAGCGCCAGCCGAGACGGCGCAGGCCGGAGACGGCCCGGCGGGCGAAAGCCGGTCCCGCGAGTTTCGCCGTCTCGGCCCGTCCCAGCTCGATCCGCGCGATCTCCCCGTGGTGGCGGACGCGCACCTCCCCAAACCCCATCCGCTTGAGAAGGCGCTCGGCGGCGGCGATCCGGGAGAGGAGGCGCGGCGTGAGGCGCGTCCCGTAGGGGACGCGGGAGGCGAGGCAGGCGGCGGCGGGCTTCTTCCAGTTGGGCAGGCCATAGCGCCGTCCCAGGAGCCTGACCTCGGCCTTGTTCAGTCCGGCGGCGAGGAGCGGGCTCGCCACGCCGCGCTCCCTCGCCGCGCGCCTTCCCGGGCGGTAATCGCCGAGGTCGTCGAGGTTGGTGGCGTCGGCGACGGCGGGCAGGCCTTCCTCCCGCGCGATCCGACGGAGGCCCCGGTAGAGCGCGCTCTTGCAGAAGTAGCAGCGCCGGAGGGGGTTGGCAACGAAGCGCGGATCGTCGAACTCGGACGACTCGACGACGCGGTGGCGGATGCCGAGCTTGTGGGCGATCGCCCGGGCGGACTTGAGCTCCTCGGGGGGGAAGGTCGGCGAGCGGGCGGTGACGGCGAGGAGGCGCCTCCGCGGCAGCGCCCGGGCGGCGGCGGCCAGGAGGACCGAGCTGTCCACCCCGCCGGAGAAGGCGATGAGCACGCCGCCGAGCTTCTTCAGGCCCGCGCGGAGCTCGGCTTCCTTGGCGCTGAGGGACGGGCGCATGGCAAGCCATTGTAGTCCAGCGGGGGGGGAAGGCGAACGGAAAACAACGGCTTAGCCCGGCGAAAAAGAAACCGCGGATTCGCGAGATTCGTGGTTACTTCGCCGTCCATCCGTCCGATCAGTGCGGGTGGAGGTGGCGGAGGATGTGCGGGCGCTCGAGGCCGTGGGCGATGAGCAGAGGCTCGTCGGAGAGGACCGCCGCGGACGGCCCGTCCGCGACGACGCGACCGCCGTCGAGGACGATTACCCGCGAGCAGACCTCGACGACCAACTCCAGGTCGTGCGTGGCGATGATCCTGGTGTGCTCGAAGGACTTGAGGAGGCTGATCAGCCGGCGGCGGGCGCGGGGGTCGAGGTGGGCGGACGGCTCGTCCATGACCAGGATGTCCGGAGACATCGCGAGCGCGGTCGCGATCGCCACGGCCCTCTTCTCGCCCGCGGAGAGGCGGTAGGGCGGACGCCCCCGCAGGTGCGCCATCCCCACCCGCTCCAGGGCCGACGCCACCCTGGCCTCGACTTCGTCGGGCGGAAGGCCCGCGTTCAGCGGTCCGAAGGCGACGTCCTCCTCCACGGTCGGCATGAAGAGCTGGTCGTCGGGATCCTGGAAGACCAGCCCCACCGCCCGGCGGGCCTCCGCGGCGGTCTCGCGGACGACGATCGTGTCCCCGATCCGCACCGTTCCGCGCCCGGCCTTGAGGTAGCCGTTGAGGTGGAGCAGGAGAGTGGACTTGCCGGCGCCGTTGCCGCCCACGACGGCCACCGCGGCGCCGTGCTCGATCCGGAAGGAAACCCCCCGGAGCGCCGGCGTTCCGTCCGGGTAGGCGTAGTGCAGATCGGAGACTTCCACGATATGGTGGCTCATGGCGCAATCCCCGTGAAGAGGCGGCCCAGGGCGGACGCGAGGTTCCAGAGGCGGGCGGCGAGGAAGAAGGCCAGCCAGCCCCCGGCGAATGTCCAGTCGGACCAGCGGAAGGGGTGGGGCCGGCGGAGGCGGATACGGCCGTCGAAACCCCTCGAGACCATGGCGCGATAGACGCGCTCCGCCCGGTCCAGGGAGCGCAGGAGGAGGTGCCCCAGGAGCGAACCGTAGGCGGCCAGGCGCAGGGCGCGACGCCCGGAGCGGATCTCCGCGCTGCGCAGCATCTTGGCCCCCTCGCCCGCCACCACGAAGAGATAGCGGTAGAGGAAGAGGAGCTGCACGACCAGCATGCGGGGGACCCCGAGCTTCTCCAGGCCGGCGCCCAGGCGATACATCCCGGTGCAGGCGACCAGGGAGAGCGCCGCCCCGACCGTCAGAATGAAGCGAAACAGGATGGAGGCGAACGACACCCACCCGCCCGTGACGGCGAAGGGCCCCAGGAAGGCCACCGGCCGGCGATCCAGGAGGGGGTTGAAGAGGCCCACCGCCAGGGCGAAGGGCGCCGCCACGAGCAGCTTCTTCAGGATGTGCCGCACCGGGATTCCGCCGAGCGAGAGGAGGAAGACCGGATAGAGGAGAAACGGGGTCAGCGCGGAGAGCGCGTAGATAGGGAACGACATCACGACGCCGATGAAAGCCACCGTGACGACCGCCTTGGCCCGCGCGTCGATCCGGTGGACCGGGGTGTCCAGGCGCCCCAGCTCGTCCATGCGCCCGATCTCGATCCAGTCCGCCAGCCCCATGACGCCCTCCCTTACCAGCTCAACCCCGGCCCGGGGCGCCGCGGACCGAACGGGACCGGAGCGCCCAGCCGGCGAGGACGGCCAGCGCCAGCGTCAGTACCCCGCCCACGATCCCCGCGACCGAGGTCCCGGCGTTGACCGCCGGCCACGATTCCGCGCTTGCTTCCGTCGCTGCGGCGGGAGCGGCTTCGGGCTCGGAAGCCTTAAAACCGTAGTCCGGCAGCAACGCCGTCCTCTCCTGCACGTCGGCCAGTCTCTTGTGCCAACCCGCTTCCTCCCCCAAGACTTGCTCCTTGCCGGTGACCCGGGCGATCGACCATTCCAGCCCGTCGGGATAGGTGGACGCGAACCAGCTCGCCACGCCGCCCACGGCGACGGCGGCGAGCGCCAGGCCGATCAGCACCGGCCGGAAACTGACCGCGGTCCCCGTTTTCGGCGCGGCGTATAGCGCTTCGGGACGGGCGCGGCCGACGAACGAGACGACGGCGGCGGTGGCCAGTCCCTCGACAACCCCGATCGCCAGGTGAATCGGCAACATCATAAGCACAAAGGTCCCGAACGGCAATTCCGAGACTCCGGAGGCCTTCGTTTCCAGGACAACGCTGAACGCGCCCATTTCCAGCCCCACGACGGCGCCCACGATCGCGGCGGCCCAGGAGCGGGGACTGCCGCAGCGCCCCCCGGCCAGCGGCCGATAGATGAAGGGATAGGCGATAAAGGCCGGGAAGAACCCCAAGTTGAAGATGTTGCAGCCCAAGGCCAGCAGCCCCCCGTCGGCGAAGAAAAACGCCTGCACGACCAGGACCGAGGTGATGGTCAGGAACGCGGCATAGGGGCCGAGCAGGACGGCCAGGATCAGCCCGCCTCCGATATGGCCGCTCGAGCCGGTGCCGGGGATCGAGAAGTTGATCATCTGGGAAGCAAAGACGAAGGCGCCGAGCACGCCCATCATGGGGACGAGGTGCTCCCGCGCGGTCTCCTTCAGCTTCCGGGCGCACCAGGCGATCAACCCGCCCGAGACCACCCACAGCGTCCCGCCCACGGCGGGGGAAATCAAGGCATCCGCCATATGCATGTCCGATTCCTCCTTTTCGTTTGTAAACCGGCGCACAAATCGCCGGTGCTAGAACTCGAACGCCAGCTGGGCGGTGGTTAGGTTCCGCTGGTCGCCGTTCTCGTACTCGCCGTATAGGTATTCGGCGCTCACGGTGGTGTTGGGGAAGCAGCCCCAGGAGAGGCAGAACCCGCCCTGGTTCTCCGGAAAACCGGGGAACTCGTCCGAGCCCTCGTAGCGGGCCGAGGCCTCCCAGTCTGCAACGAAAGCCCAGGTCAGCTCCGTGTTCCAGGCCTTGGGCTCCTTCCCCTCCAGCTCGGTCCCCTTCCCCTCGGGATCGGGGATCTCCTCGAAGCTCTTGAGCGCCCCAAGGTACTCGGCGTTGAGGACGAGGGGGCCGAGCTCGAGTATGAAATAGGCGCTGACGCCGCCGACGAACTCCTCGACCTCCCCTTCCGGGATCAGGTCGGAGAAACCCGCTCCCTCGGCGATGTCCGTGATCCAGGATCCGCCCAGGGTCAACCCCTCGACCGGCGCCAAGTTCAGGGCGGCGACGAGGTTGTTGACGCGGGGGTCCGTGCCGGCCTTGCCGACCTCGCCCCGGAAGGCGCCCAGGGCGGCGCCGAGCAGATCGTCCTCGTATCCGACCAGGACCGCCGACTCCCGCGTCTCCCCCAGCTCCAGGGTCAGCGGATCGCTGATGAAATGGCTCTCGAAGACACCGAAGGGGACGTAGAGCCTCCCCGCCGTGAGATAGCCCGGGAAGTCCTCCTCCGCGCCCAGGGTGACGAAGCCCTCGTCCAGGTCGACCGGCTCGGTCTCGTCCTCCTCCCAGAGGAGGAGGGCGTGGGCGTGGACGTAGCGGATCGCGTCGACGTCCAAGCCCAGCTCGAAGGTGGCGAGCTTGAGGTCGCTGCTCTTCCGGTCTTCGCCCTCCTCGGCCCGGAGCGCCTCGTACTCGGCTTCCACCTCCAGGAGACCGGAGAGGAGGACCCCGGGGACCAGCTCGATCCCCTCCAGAAACTTCTTCTCCAGCAGGTTCTCGGCCAGGAAGGGCCGGCTCTTTACCCCGGCCTCCTCCGCGGCGGGCGCGGCGGCCGGGGCAGCGCGCTCTTCCAGGACCCGGATCCTTTCCTCCAGCTCGCGGATCCGGGGGTCCTCCTGGGCCCGGCCGAAGCGGGGGAGGGCCAGGGTCAGCGCCCCCGCGGCCGCGATCAGACAGATTATCCTCACTTCTCCTCCTCTCCGCCCGGAGTCAGACGCGCGACGGGTTCAGCCGATCTTTTTCCCGGTGGTGGTCATGACCAGGGCGGCGTGCTTGACCCCCTTCAGGGCCTTGAGGCGGTTGGCCAGTTCCTCGACCTCCTCTCCCTTCCCCCTCACGATCGCCGTTTCCAGGCAGTGGTCGTGATCGAGATGGATGTGCTGGGAGGCGAGGACGCGGGAATACGACTCGTGCTGAACGTCGGTCAGCGTGGATAGAAGATTGCGCCGGTGGTGGTCGAAGACGGTCATCACCACCCCCACCACCTCGCCCCCCTCCCGCCACTCCTGGGAGACGAGATCGGCCCGGATCAGGTCGCGGATCGCCTCCGAGCGGTTGCCGTAGCCGCGTTGCCGGATCAGGCGGTCGAAGCTGCGGAGCAGCCCTTCCTCCAGGGAGATCCCGAAACGGACCAGTCGGTTCATCAGCGCCCTCCTTCTTGGTAGCACGTTTGATACAATCGTAGCACTGGGGCCGAAACGCGCAAGACATTTTTTCGTCCGGCGGACCCATCGATAGCTCTGGCGCCGGGCGCGGAGGGAGATATATAATGTGAAAAAATCGCCAATCTCGGAGGAAGCCATGAAACTACCCGCCGCCATCGCCCTCCTCGCCCTCGCCGCCGCCGGCTGCGCCGGCGGGCCGAGCGCGGAGCGTAAAACCGCGCCCGCCGCGGCGACTCCCGCCGCGCAGATCACTCCCGCCCCGGAGGCCGCCGCCGCGGCGGCCAAGGGAGAGGCCGCCGCCGCCTACGGCAAGGTCTCCCCCTTCTTCACCGAGAACCGGGGACAGGTCGACGCGGCCGTGAAGTATTACGTCAAGGGGGCCCGGGGGACGGTCTATTTCACCCCCTCCGAAGTGGTCTACGACTTCCTCCGCGAGAAGGAGTCGGCGGAGGGGGAGGCGGAGGAGCGGGGGCCGCGCGGACCGGACCGGGAGGCGGAGAAGAAGAAGGAATACGACCGTCTGGTCTTCCGGGTCAAGTTTTCCGGGGCCGAGGAGGCCGTCGCCGTTGCCGGCGGGAAGGAGCTCCCCGGCAAGGTCAACTACTTCATCGGCTCCCAGGCCAACTGGCGGCCGAACATCCCCACCTTCGAGGAGGTCTCCTACCAGGGCCTCTATCCGAAGATCGACCTCCTCTACCGCTTCGAGGGGGGGAACCCCCGCTCCCGCTTCACGGTCCTCCCGGGGGGCGATCCGGCGGCGATCCGATTCGCCTACGAAGGGCAGGTGAACGGCCTCCAGATCGACCCGGAGGGCAACCTCGCCATCCTGACCGACTTCGGCTCCTTCGGGGAGCGGGCGCCCCGCGCCTACCAGGAGATCGGCGGGGAAAAGCGGGAGGTCCCGGCCAAGTTCGTCGTCTCCGAAGAGGGCAAAGCCGTCTCCTTCGAGATCGCCGATTTCGACCGCCAGGAGCCCCTGGTCATCGAGTAATTTCCCCGGGCGCGAACCTTAGCCCGCGCCCGGGCAATATTTCCAGTTCCCATGTCTGGCGATCCGCGTCGAGCCGTCGCGCTCCTTCTCCTCCCCCTCCTCCTCCCCTCGCCACCCGCCCGCTCTCCCCCGCCGGATGGCGAATGGATTGCCGTCGAACGCTATCCCAACGGGAGCCAGTTCGCCCGCGGGAAGGTCCTCGGGGACCCGGACGACGGCGAGTTCCTGGAGGGCGAGTGGACGTTCTGGTATCCCGGCGGAGAAGTGCTCGCGGTCGGCTCCTACCGCCGGGGACGGCGGGACGGCCCGCGGGGCGAAAGCAGCGTCCCCGCCGCGGGCCGGGAAGGGGTCTGGACCTTCTGGTATGAGAGCGGACAGAAGCGCCAGGAGGCCGAGTATCGCGACGGGAGGGAGGACGGAAGGTTCCTCTCCTGGTTCGCCGACGGCCAGCCGGAGGCCCAGGGCCGCTACGCCGCCGGGAAGAAGGAGGGGCGCTGGACGCTCTGGCACCCAAACGGCGCCCGGAAATTCTCCGGGGTCTTCGCGGGCGGGAGGGAGGAGGGTCCCGTGACCTTCTGGCACGACAACGGCCAGAAGATGCTCCAGGGAACCTTCCAATCCGGGATGCGGGAAGGGCGTTTCGTCGTCTGGGATTCCGCCGGACGGCGGCGGAGCGAGGGTGATTACCGGGAAGACTTGAAGGATGGGACCTGGACCTACTGGGACGGCGAAGGCCGCCAGGTCAGGACGGAGATCTACGATCGCGGGGCGCTGATCCGGGAAAAGGGCGGCGGGCCGACGGCGGCGAGCGGCGCGCAGCCAAGCGGTCCGGCGGCGGAAGCGTCCGCCTCGGAAGAGACCTCGATCGGCCCTGCCGCGCCCGCCGCCCCTTCCCCGACCGCTCCCCTTCCTCCCGGAAACGAAAGCGGGCCATGACGGTCCTGCGGAGTTTTAATTTTTGGCCCTTTTAGCCCGTCGGGCTAAAAGGGCCAAAAATTAAGGGAGTATCCGACCATGGCCAGGAAGGCGCCGTTCTTGACCGATCCCCCGTCGTCGAGGATCTCCGTGAGGCCGAACTCGTAGCGGAGATCGACGAGGGCTTTGCCGTAGCCGGTGTCGAAGTCCAGGCCCCCGCCCAGGGTCAGCCCCAGGTCGGTGGATTTCAGCCCCTCGATCTCCTCCGATGTCGAACGCCCCCGGGATTCCGCCTTCTGGTCGCCCTTGACCTTGAGGCCGAGGACGGGGCCGGCGAAAATGGAGGGGGTGAGCGAGATGCCGGTGGGGATGGTCAGGCGGGCCAGGAGGGGGATCTCCAGGTAGGCGAGGTCGAGCGTGGTCTTGAGTTCCGCCCCGCCCCAGTCTTCCTTGTATTCGGCTCCTTTGCTCACGTAGAGCAGCTCCGCCTGGAGGCCGAAGTAGTCGCTCAAGGGGAGGAAGAGAAACCCTCCCCCGCAGAAGCCGTCGCGATCCTCCCATCCCTCGGTCCCGTCGCCCCTGATCCCGGCCCGGCAGAGACCGCCCTTGAGGCCGACCTCGACCGGCCAGCGGTCGGCGACCGGACTCTTCGCGGGAGCGGGCGGCGGCGCGGCGGGGAGGCCGGAGTATGGGCGCTGAGGACGCAACTTCGGGGAGACGGCGAGAGACGGCGAGACGGCGGGGGACGGCGAGGCGGCGAAAAGCCGGATCGTCTCTCCGGCCGGGGCGGGTGACGGCTCGGCGCCGACGGTCTGGCCGGGGATGAGCAGGGCGGCAACGAGCACGAAACTGGTCACGATGTTCTCTCCTATCGATTGCGCCAGACACTACCACCCCGCCGCGGCCCCGGCAATGTTAATCCGCCTTTCCGGCGCCAGCCGTTCAACCCCCATTCGCCCCTTCCACTCCGGTCGCCTCATCCCGCCGGCGCGCTCCGCCGTTTTGTCCTTCGGTCCATCCCATCAATTCAGTCCATTCCGTCCATCCCGTCCATATCGTCCATCACCCTCCCGCGGACGGTTTTGATTGACCGCGCGGAGAGCGGAATCTAACATGTTCGTCCATGAAAACCACCTGCCCGACCCTGCTGGCCCTGTCTCTCCTCCTCCCTCCCTTCTCCGCGGCCGGAGAGGCCTACCTCGCCTGGTCCGATGCGGCGGCCGGGGGAAAGGCGATTCACCTCAGCCGGACGGCGGGCGGTGAGGGTTGGGAGAGCGTGCCCTTCGACGGCGGAGACGGCTTCGCCGCCAACTACCTCCCCTGCGTCGCGGTTGACAGCGGGGGGAACCCCTGGATCGTCTGGGCGGCCCAGAAAGACGACGCGGACGCCCAGATCTACTTCAGCCGGCGGGAGGGGGACGGCTTCACCCCGCCCCGGAGGGCTTCCGGGGGCGAGGGCTGGGAGTCCAACCCCGCGCTCGCCTTCGACGGGGAGGGGGTACCCTGGATCGCCTATGCTCGCCGCGCCGGGGCGAGCAGCGAAATCTTCTGCGCCCGCTTCGACGGGAAGGGTTTCTCGGGGGAGACGATGGTCTCCTCCCCGGACGACTCGCCCGACGCCAAGCCCGCCCTGGGAACGGACGCGGGCGGGGCGCTCCTGGCCGCCTGGCAGGGCTGGGACGGCAGCCGGACCCGCATCTACGAGCGGCGCCGCGCCGAGGGCGCCTGGGGCGAGACCGCCATCGCCTCCGCCCCGGGGAGCAACGCCATCCTTCCCTCCGTCGTCCGGGCGGCGGACGGGAAAGCCTCCGTTCTCTGGGCGGGGGCCGCCGGCTCCCTCGAAGGGCTCCTCCCCCCTCCCCCCCTCCCCTCGGCGGAACTCGCCGCCCGGGGCGCCTGGTGCGCCCGGCGGGACGACTCCGGGGCCTGGGACAACCGGCGCTGGCAGGCCGCCGCCGCCGCGGGCGAGGAGCTCCCGGCGGCGGGGGCGGCGAGCTACCACGACTACACGGGCTACGGGGACAGCATCACCTGGGGCACCGTCAACAAGGGAGACTGCTACATCCCACTCCTCAACGCCATGCTGGAGAAGGCCTACCCCGGGAACCTCTACACGATCTGGAACGCGGGCTATCCCGGGACGCGAACCTACCACCTCCTGAACGGCGACCCCTACGTCCATCACTGCCCCGGCATCGACTCCATCCTCGCCCGCTATCCCTCGACGATGCTCCTGCTCATGGCCGGCACCAACGACATCGCGGACGGGGACGACTACGCGGACACGCGGTGGAACCTCGGGGAGATGATCGACCGTTCCCTGGCCCAGGGGGTGGAGCCGATCCTCGCCACCATCGTCCCCCGCTTCGACACCGAGGTCTGCCGCCAGCGCTCCCGGACGCTGAGCGTGAGCTACATCCGCCCCCTGGCCGCGGCCAAGGCGGTCCGCCTCGCCGACCCCTGGCAGAAGATGGTCGACTACGGCGACTACTCCAAGCTCTACATCTCGGACCATATCCATCCCCGCTATCCGGCCGGCGCCCAGCGGATCGCCGACGCCTGGTTCGCCGCCCTTCCCGCCGGGCCGGTCACGCCTCTCGACCGCATCCTTAAGTGGTCGCGCGACTGGGCCACCGGGCTCTGAACCGCGCATTCCGGTCGGGGAGCGTATTTATATTTCCGAAGGATATTTTATATGGTCATCGACTTCCACACCCACGCCTTCCCGGACAGCCTGGCGGAGCGGGCGCTTAACGCCTTAGGCGCCAACTCCGGCGACTACCGGGCCTACCACGACGCGACGATCCGCGGCCTCCTGATCTCCATGAACCGGGCCGGGATCGGCGCGGCGGTCGTCGCCTCCATCGCCACCAAGCCCGAGCAGGCGGAGAAGATCCTCCGCTGGTCGTCCCTGATCCGGGGCCCCCGGATCATCCCCTTCCCCTCCGTCCATCCCCGCTCCCCGCGCGCCGTCCCGGAGATCGAGAGGATAGCCGCGGAGGGGTTCCCCGGGATCAAGCTCCACCCGATGTACCAGGAATTCACCATCGACGACCCCGCTCTCTTCCCGCTCTACGAGGCGGTCGCCGGAAGCGGCCTGATCCTCCTCTTCCATGCCGGCTTCGACATCGCCTTCCCGGGGAACCACCAGGCCGACCCCTCCCGGATCCTCCGGGTCCACCAGGCCTTCCCCTCCCTGAAGATCGTGGCCTCCCACCTCGGCGGCTGGCAGCTCTGGCCGGAGGTCCTCCAGACGCTGGCCGGAAAGCCGATCTACCTGGAGACCTCCTTCGCCGCCCGGGAGGCGGAAGAAGCCGTCTTCCGCGCGATCCTGGAGAAGCACCCCCCGGACTACCTGCTTTTCGGGACCGACTCCCCCTGGCTCGATCAAAAGGAGGAACTCCGGGTCTGGAGGGAACTGGATCTCCCCGAGGACCGGCGGGAGAAGATCCTCTTCCGCAACGCCGAGCGGCTTTTGGGCCTGGAGCCGACCGTCGACGGGCAAGGTTCCTAACCCGGTTTATTCATAAAAACCAACGGTTTTCATGAATAAACCGGGTTAGAATCGCAGTGGACAGAGGCAATCTCATGCCTGAAGACACCCCGCCGAAAAATCCCCCCGACCTGCAGGAGATGATCAAGGACTTGAGCGACTACGTCCGCCGAAAATACGGCGGGCAGCCGATCATCGCCGTCGAGCCGCCGGTCGTCCGCCCTCCCCGCCCCCGGGCGGAACCCCGGGCTGAATCCTTCACCCTCGCCTTCGACTACACCCCCAAGCAGGTCAAGGAGTATCTCGACCGCTTCGTCATCCGCCAGGAGGAGGCGAAGAAGGTGCTCTCCATCGCCGTCTGCGACCACTACCAGCACGCGATGCGGGCCAAGGCGGGGGCGCCAGGATACGACTACGCCAAGCAGAACGTCCTCCTGATCGGTCCGACCGGGGTGGGCAAGACCTACCTGGTCAAGTGCATCGCCCGCTTGATCGGCGTCCCCTTCGTCAAGACCGACGCCACCAAGTACAGCGAGACCGGATACGTCGGGCGCAACGTGGAGGACATGATCCGGGAGCTCTGCCAGCACGCCGAGGGTAACCTCGCGCTCGCCCAGTACGGGATCGTCTACATCGACGAGGTGGACAAGATCGCCTCCGCCTACAACCTCGCCGGGCGGGATGTCTCCGGGGCGGGCGTGCAGAGAAACCTCCTCAAGCTGATGGAGGAGACGGACGTTCCCCTGCGCGACCCCATGGACATGGCCGGCCAGCTCGAGGCGGTGCTGGAGTTCCAGCAGAAGGGGAAGATCCAGCCCAAGATGATCAACACCCGCCACATCCTCTTCATCGTCAGCGGGGCGTTCGAGGAGCTCGCCGAGTTGGTGAAGCGGCGCACGGCGGCGCGGACGCTGGGGTTCGGGGCGGAGGCGGGGGAGACCCGGAGGCACTTCGAGTACCTGCAGCGCGCCGCCACCGAGGACTTCATCAAGTACGGGCTGGAGCCCGAGTTCATCGGGCGGCTCCCGGTGCGGGTGGTCTGCGAGGAACTCGCGGAGAAGGACTTCCTGGAGATCCTCGCCCGATCCGAGGGGTCGATCCTCCGCCAGTACCAAGCCTCCTTCGCCTCCTTCGGGATCGAGGTCGCCTTCACCGAGGACGGGATGGCCGAGATCGCGAAGTTGGCCCACCGGGAGAAGACGGGGGCCCGGGGGCTCTCCACCGTCTGCGAGCGGATCTTAAGGAACTTCAAGTACGAGCTCCCCTCCTCCCCCGTCAAGCGCCTGCGCGTGAACCGGGACCTGGTCCGGAACCCCGCCGCCGCCCTGAAGCGCCTGCTCAAAAAGGCATGAGGGACGGTGGCAACTTGTCAACTTGATAGTTGACAAGTTGCCACCGTCCCTCGTTTCTAGGATCGCTCCTGCTCCCGCCAGTAGGCGAGGATGTCCCGCAGGCTCTTCCCCAGCTCGATCCGGGGCTTCCAGCCCGTCCGCTCCCGGAACTTCCCGCAGTCGCCGTAGAGGAGGGAGATGTCGCCGGCGCGGAGGCGGCCGGCCTCCTCGCGGACCGCGATTTTCCGCCGGGTCTGCGCGAGCAGGCCGGAGAGGATCTCCTTCACACCGCGCGGACGCCCCGAGCAGATATTATAGACCGCGCCGGGGCGGCCCTTCTCCAGGGCCAGGCGGTATCCCTCGACCATGTCCCGCACGTCCAGGAAATCCCGCCCCGAGCTGAGGTCGCCGACCCGGAGCACGGGCTCTTGCTTGCCCGCCTCGATCCGGGCGATCTGGCGGGCCCAGTCCGCCACCACGAAGACCGGGGCCTGGCGGGGGCCGATGTGGTTGAAGGGGCGCACGACGACCACCGCGAGACCGTATTCGCGGTGGTAGAGGAGGCCGGCTTCCTCGGCGCAGAGCTTGGAGAGGCCGTAGGCGTTGGCGGGGCGGGCGGGACTGGACTCCCGGAGCGGCATCCGGGATGACGGGACCTGGCCGTAGACCTGGGAGGAGCTGATCAGGACCACCCTCGCGCCCGGGACCGTCTTCTGGCAGGCCTGGAGAAGGTTGAGCGTCCCGGTGGCGTTGATGTTGAAGACGAAGGAAGGGTTGTATTGGGCGTGGGGGACGTAGGCGACCCCGGCCAGGTGGAAGACCGCGTCGGGGCGGAAAGCGGAGAGGGTCTTCTCCACCGCGGCGTGGTCGAGGATGTCCACCTCGCTGAGCTCGAGGCGGTGGGCGATCCGGCGGACATTGGCGGCGGGCATCCGCCCGCGGTCGATCCCGCCGACGTCCCACCCCTTCTTCAGGAGGAGGTCCGCCAGGTGGGAGCCCGCGAAGCCGGCGACGCCGGTGATCAATGCCTTCGGCATAAGTGAGAAATGAGAAGTGAGAAATATGAAGTTAGAAGTGAGAAGGCAGAAGCGGTACTTAATTTATAGGTGAAATCTTTCCTACTGAAGGAACCGAGGGCTTCTTCGTAGTTGGCAGCGATCGAAGTCCCGGCGCGGATCAATTGCTTCCCAATCTCCCGGGCGGCTGGATCGTTGGGCAAGGATCGTACCAACTTGACAATTTCCAGGGCGAAGAGGAAGAACCTCTCGCTGAGATTGAATTTGGAACATTGAATAGTGCTCATGGGAACCCTCCTTTCGCCGATCTACAACGGCTTTCATATATAAGGATGGTTTTCCCATGGGTTTTCTTGCATGAATTTGCCTTCGGTGGCCCTCCGCCTTCTCTCCCTTCACTTCTCGCTTCTCACTTCTGCCTTCCCTTTTTACACTTCTGACTTCTCACTTCTGCCTTCTGCCTTTTCTGTATGACCCCCGTCCGGATCATCTGGCGCACCTTTTCAATGTCGGCGTCAACCATCATTCCCACCAGGCCGCGGAAATCCACCCGCGGCTTCCAGCCCAGCTCCCGGCGGGCGAGGGAGGAATCGCCCTGGAGAAGCTGGACCTCGGCCGGGCGGAAGAAACGCTTGTCCTGGACGACGTACTTCTTCCAGTCCAGGCCGGCGTGGGCGAAGGCAACCTCGCAGAGCTCCCGCACGGAATGGGTCTCGCCGGAGGCGATCACGTAATCCTTCGGCTCCCGACCCTGGAGCATCCGCCACATCGCTTCGACGTAGTCCCCGGCGTAGCCCCAGTCGCGCTTGGCCTCGAGGTTCCCCATCCTGAGCTCCTTCTGGAGGCCGGCTTGAATCCGGGCCACGCCGTAGGTGACCTTCCGGGTGACGAACTCAAGCCCCCTCCGCGGCGATTCGTGGTTGAAGAGGATCCCGGAGACGGCGAAGATTCCGTAGGACTCCCGGTAGTTGACCGTGATCCAGTGGCCATAGACCTTGGCCACGCCGTAGGGCGAGCGCGGGTAGAAGGGGGTGGTCTCCTTCTGGGGGGTCTCCCGGACCCAGCCGAACATCTCGCTGGAGGAGGCCTGGTAGAAGCGGATCTTGGGGTTAACCTGGCGGATCGCCTCCAAGAGGCGGGTCACCCCCAGGGCCGTGACCTCGCCGGTCAGGATCGGCTGGTTCCAGGAGGTGGGAACGAAGGACTGGGCGGCCAGGTTGTAGACCTCGTCCGGCTCGACTTCCCGGAGGGCGGCGACCAGGGAGTTCTGGTCGATCAGGTCGCCCTGGATGAGCTCGATCCCGTCCTGGAGAAGGTGCTCGACGCGCTCCACGTTCAGGGTGGAAGAGCGCCGCTGCAGGCCGAAGATTCGATAGCCCTTCTCCAGGAGAAACTCGGCCAGGTAGGACCCGTCCTGGCCGGTGATGCCGGTGATCAGCGCGGTCTTCATTTTTATATTTTGCTCCGCAAAATTTAAGGTTGGTCTAGTTTAAGGCCCGGGGCGATCCGTCGGCGGAGGCGGGGGAGGAGGCGCCTTTCCCCTCCGCGGAAGACTCGGGGGCCGGCCCTTCCCCCTCCTCCGGAGCGGACGCGGCGTCGGCGGCCTTCTCGGCTTCGATCAACGCCTTGATCTGCTGTTCGACGGCCTCGGCCGCGGAGAGCGAGAGGCCGGGGTCGCGGATCAGGAAGGTGTCCCCGGTCCGGGCGTGCTCGTAGACCGTGATCCAGGAGCCGCCCTCGTCCCGGCTCCGGGTGCGGGGGATTAGGATCCGGGACCGCTCCTGGAGCAGGGCCAGGATGTAGCAGAGGTTGACGTGCTCCGGCCGCTCGGAGCCGACGTGCTTCTCGAGCAGGCGCTGGGCCAGGTCCTTGCGGATCGCCTCCCGCTCCTCGACGGGGGTGTAGAGCCGCTTGAAGGAGGAGCGCCAGTAGGCCTTTTCCGGGCCGGAGCGGGCGGCCTCGAGGCTCTTCTCCCGGAAGCAGCGCTCGCAGTAGTCGGCGCGGGAGGGCTCTTCGCCGCCGAAGTGGAGGAGGCAGTGGTACATCTGCCCGGTCTGAAAGGGGGCCGCGCAGGCCGCGCAGGAGCGGCTGCGCGATTTGATTTCCCAGTTCCTCAAAATATTCCCTCCGGAAATATTTTGATCACAGCGAATCCCATGATCTTTCTCCTGAACATAGAATATCCCGGAAGCGAAGGCTGATTATCTCCAGGTCCCCGATTTCGTCAACGACTATGCGCGGAGACCCTCCGGCCGGTTGACAGTTGACCAATGACAAATGAGATATGATCAGATCTGTTTCTTCTCCTCCCCCCCGCCCGCCGCCGGACCCTTCTCGGCCTTCGCCTCCGTCCCCGCGGGTTGCTCCGGCGGAGCCGCCGGAGAGGGCTTGGCCTTCTCCTGGACGAAGTTCATCTGCAGGTCGCCGATGGCCGCGTCAAGCATCTTCTCCTCCTCGGCGGAGAGGTGGGAGCGGGTTTTCCGGCGGAGCATGATCAGGATCTCGATGAAACCCTCGGCCGCCTCCAGGTTCCGCTCCGCCTTCCCGGTCAGGGGATTGGCGAGCTTCCCCATGCTCTGGTAGGCCGAAGCCGCGAACATGGAGACGAGGGAAACGAAGCGGACGGAGTCCATCTTTTCGGTGTCGCCGTTCTTGGGATCGCTCATGCGGCTCCTCCTTTCCTGTCCAGTGATCAGTGATCAGCGATCAGTGATCAGCGACCAGTGATCAGCGAGAAAACGATGCCTCTGTTTGCCCGCTGCTGATCACTGATTACTGATCACTTGTTTTTTCATCCGGCTGCACGATCACCACGGCGCAGCGGTCGGAGCGCAGGTACTCCCGGGCCACGCGCTGAAGATCGGCCGCGTTGACCTTCCTGATCTCCCCCTCGTACTCCCGGTAGTTGTCGTAGCCCAGGCCGTAGAGCTCGTCCAGGGCGGCGGCGAAGGCGAGACCGTCGTTCGACTGGAGGCTGAATTCGCGGCGGCCGATCAGGCGGTCCTGGTTGCGCTTGAGCTCTTCCTCCGTGACCCCGCCCTCCTGCACCCGGCGGATCTCGGAGCGGATCTCCCCGAGCGCCGTCTCGGTCTTCCCCGGGACCGTCCCGGCGTAGAAGATGTAGGCTCCGGGGTCGAGGCCGAGGATCTCGTGCGCCCCCAGGTAGTAGGCGAGCCCCAGCTCGTCCCGCACCCGCATGAAGAGGGTAGAGCCGAGTCCCGTGAAGATCCCGCTCAAGACCTCCAGGGGATAGCGGTCGGGGCTCTTCACGTCCACGCCCGGAAAGCCGACCATCAGGACGGCCTGGGCCGCTCCCGGCTTGGACTCGACCCGGCGCGACGAGAGCGGGACGGAACGGGGGAAGCGCCCGGCCAGGGCGGCCTCCTCCCCCGCCGGGAGACCGGCGAAGGCCTTCTCCGCCAGGGCGAAGGCCCGCTCCGGATCGACGTCGCCGAAGACGGCGAGGACCCCGTTACGGCCGCAGCAGTACCTCCGGTGCCATTCCTCCAGGTCGGCCCGCCCGAGCCGCAAGACCGCCGCCTCCGTCCCCACCGCCCGGTAGCGGTAGGGATGGGAGCCGAAGATCGCCTCCCGGGCGAGGAGGCCGGCGATCGTCTCCGGCTGGTCGCGCTCCGCGGCGATCTCGGAGAGGATCACCGCCCGCTCCTTCTCGATCTCCTCGGGGGGGAAGGTCGGGTGAAGGCAAACGTCGGCCAGGAGGTCCAGCCCCGGATTGAGCTCGTCGGAGAGGACGGAGACCGAAACCCCGAAGCTGTTGTGCCCGGAGTAGGACCCGATCGATCCCCCCTTCCCCTCGACCTCGTCGGCGATCCGGCGGGCGCTTCGTCCGGCCGTCCCCTGGAGGAGCATCCGGGCGAGCAGGTTGCCGAGCCCGTTGTTTTTCTCGGTCTCGGCCAGCACGCCGCCCCGGAAGAAGATGCGCAGCGAGACCAGGGGGAGGCGGGGCTCGGACCGGACGAGGACCGTGAGCCCGTTGGGGAGGACCCGCTTGAGGATCTCCCCCTTCCCGGCCGGCGTCGCCGCCGCCTTGGGCGGGGCGGCCGGACGGGGGCGGACGACCGCCGTGGTCATGTTGTCGTCGACGAGATAGCGGGCCGCCACCCGGGCGAGGTCCGGAAGGGTGACGGCGCCGATCCCCTCCACGTATCTCCGGGAGAAATCCGGAGAGCCGGTGAGGAGGAGGCTGGAGCCGAGATCGTGGGCCTCGCCCTCCACGGTCTGGAGCGAGCCCACGTAGTCGCTCAGGACCTGGCGGCGAGCCTTCTCCAACCCTTCCGCGGTCAGAAGCTCCCCCGCCCGTACCCGCCCCAGGATCTCCCCGATCGCCGCGCGGGCCGCGGGGAGATCGGAGTCATCGAGCTCGACGGAAACGACGAAAACCCCGGGATAGGAGGGCGTGTAGGAGGAGGCGCTGATCGCGTGGACGAGTTCCCGCTTCTCCCGAAGCTCCTGCCAGAGGATCGAGGAGCGCCCCTGCCCGAGCAGGATGGCCAGGACGTCCAGCGGGTAGAGATCGGGGTGGTAGAGGCTGACGGTGTGGAAGCCGACTTGGAGGCGGGCGGAGGCCACCGCCATCGTCTCCTCGGCCTCCCGGGCGACGAGCTGGGGGGGCTCCTCGGGGAGGGAGGCGAGCGGGTAGGGCTTCCGCGGGTCGTTCCGGAAGGTCTCCTCCGCCAGGGCGAAGGCCTCGGCGGCGGAGAGATCGCCGGAGAGGGCGAGGACCATGTTGTTCGGGACGTACCAGGTCCGGTAGTAGGAGACCACGTCCTCGACGGAGAGGTCCTCCAGGATCCGGGGATAACCGATGACCGGGAAGCGGTAGGGGTGGACCTGGAAAGCGGTCGCCCAGAAAAGCTCGGAGACCCGCCGGTCCGGGTCGTCCCGGTTCATGTTCATCTCCTTGAGGACGACCTCCTTCTCCCGGGCGATCTCATCGGGCTCGAAGGCGACCGCGAGAACGAGGTCCCGGAGGAGGGCGAGGGCGGGGCGGAGGCGGGCGGAGGGGACCTTCAGGTCGAAGACGGTGTGGTCGAGGGAGGTGAAGGCGTTGATCTCTCCCCCCAGGGCCTGGATCTTCCGGGGAATCTCCTCCTGGCCCGCCCCCGCCGTTCCCTTGAAGGCGAGGTGCTCGACGAGGTGGGAGAGGCCGGCGCCGAGCCGAACGCCCTCGAAGACGGATCCCGCCCGCACCCAGAGCTGGACGGCCGCGACCGGCAGGTCGCGGTCCTCCCGGACGACCACGGTCAGGCCGTTGGGGAGGACGGTGCGGGCGGCGGGGGGAGCGGTGAAGGCGATCTCCCCCGCGGCCTCCCCGCCCGGGCAGACGAGGGCGAGGCCGAGGAGAAAAGAAAGGCGGGCGGCGATCATGGCTTCCCGCCCGGGGAGGGGGGAAGGAAAGGGGCCTCGAAGGCTTCCCCGAAATCGTAGCCGCCCTGGAAATCCTCCCGGCGGTCCTCTTCGGTCTTGGCGAGAAGGCCGGCCTCCACCATTGCGAAAACGATCTCCCCGAAGTCCGGGCAGGCCCTCACCCCCCAGTGGGCGAGGACATCGCGGGAGAGGGGGCCGTATTCCCGCAGGGCGAGTTCGCGGATCCCCTCCAAAAGCTCGCCCCCCGAGACGTGGCGGCGGCGGCCGATCTTCTCCAGGAGCGCGGCCAGGGCGCGCTGGACGAAGAGATAGGCCTCGACGTCGTAGCGGCCGTCCCGGCGCGCCAGGGCGGAAAGGGATTGCAGGTATTCTCCGTCTTCGCTCATGGGTTGGCCCGCATCGCCCGATAGCGCCGGCGCTCGTCCTCGTTCAAGGCCTGGAAGTTCTCGGCCTGGAGCTTCTGAAACTCCTTCTCGCCGAGCCGGGCCATGGTCCTGACCCCCTCCAGGAACTCCTCCGCCTTCCGGCGGCGGATCGCCCGCGCGTCGGTCACCGCCTGCGGCGACCCGGAGAGGAAGCGCTTCAGGAAGCTGGTGTCCTGCTCCAGGATCTCCTCGTGCTCAACCAGAAACTTGACCGACCGGGCGGAGTCGAGGATCATCCGGAGGAATTTGCAGAAGTCCCGTTCCCGCTGGCTCCCCATGACCCCGCGCAGGGCCCCGGAGGCGGCGGCGTGCGCCCCCTCCAGGCTCTCGACCGCGGCGCCGACGATCTTCTTGCGCGAGGCGAGCGGGCGCCCCTCGAACGAGGGCTTGAGGAGGCCGAGAAACTTCTCGTAGGAACCGTCCCGGAGCGCCAGGTGGATCGGCCGGTTGATGTTCACCATTCCCATAAAATTTTCCTCCGGAAAATTTTATGTTTGATCCGGTCAGAACATTGTCACCCCGGTCCGGGGAGGGTCAGGGCAATAGCTTTTCCGCCCCCGGCGGGCCGGTCGTATAATTAATAGGGGAATTCGCCGGCGGTGTCAATCCCGCGATCCCCCGCCGGCGCGCGGCTACGACACGTTCGCGGGCGCGGACCGGAAAGATCCACGGCTACGGAATCCCCGAGACCGATGGCCAGAGACCAAAGAATTCCGTCGCGGACGATCGCGGCCGTTTCCTACGACAGCCGCCTCGGCGCCCTCCTGGAAAAGCAGGGCCACTGGGGACGGGTCCAGTCCTGGTTCCAGCGCGCGATCAACGTCGCTCTCCCCGCCGGCGAACTGATCCCCCTGGTCCGCCAGGACCGCCTCAACGGTCCCGGCTTCATCTGCCTCGATATCCTCCCCGGCCGGATATTCGGAGACTTGGAGATATGGGTCGGGGATTCCGTCCATTTCGTCTCCCCCGCCGGGACCTCCCGGGACGGCCCCCCCGCGGCTCTGGTCGTCGATCTCCGTCCCGCCCGGCCCTGGACTCCCTCGCCCTTTCCTTCCCCGCCCCCCCGGCAGGTCCTGAAAAAGGCGATCCAAGCCCTGCCAACGATGCTCGAGGCGCGTCCGCATGATCCGCATGGGCGGCCGAGAGAGCAGCACTTTCACGAATGCCGGAAGCGCGCCGACGCTTTCATCGCCGCACTCGAGCAGCGGGAGGCCGGGCGATTCCGGGAGGCTCTGCTCGCCCTGATCGGCCTGGGAGAGGGCCTCACGCCTTCGGGCGACGATTTCCTCGTCGGGGCGATGGCGGCCGCCTGGTGGCTGAAAGGGAGCCCGACGGGCTCGTTCTTGCTCGAGGAGGCCCGGCGTATGATCGAATCCCCCCTCGAGCGTCCACCTTTCCCCTCGAGCCGCTATATCCGCCGGGCCTTCCCGGAGGGGTCCGCAATCGCGCGGATTCCCATGAAGCTCTGGGCAAAGACCACTCTGATCAGCTCCCACTTCCTCACGGCCGCCGCGGAAGGGATCTTCTGCGAGTTCGTCTACCGCTTCCTGGAGTCCTTGAGCGCCCGGGACGAACGGCGCACCGCGGCCTGGATCGACTGGATCCGGTCCTGGGGGGCGACCTCGGGCGCCTGGCTCCTAGACGGCTTCGCCGCCACCGCCGCCGCGCTCGCCGGGCTCGGTGGAAAGCCGGAGCGCGAATAGCCCGAGCCAATTCCCGTCAGAACCGCCTTCGATCGGTCAGGCGGCCGCTTTCTTTCTTTCCGTCCTGCTCCCCCTGCTTTTCGATTCATTACACTTTCATTCCGATCGGAATGAAAGTGTAATGAAGGGCCCTCGACGGGCCGCCGCCCTCCGCCCCGGCAGATTCGTACGCCTCGTGTCCGATCGGACACGAGGTGTCTCATGCCCGACCGGGGAAAATGCTCAACGCTAGGGCCGAGGGATTGGGGAGACATCCCGGGGGATTGGGCTTGACAGCAACGACCGGTTGCCTCGAGACTGGGACGACCACGGGGAGGTCGTGCCACGGCCTGAGAGTTCCGCGGGGAGCGGAAGACCCGACGGACCTGATCCGGGTAATGCCGGCGTAGGGAAAAGGATCGCGTCGCCCTCCGTGCTCTGCCCGGGGGGCTTTGTTTTGCCCCCGTTGGCGCGATCTTCCCGACCAACCGCAGCCCGCGGCGAACGGCCGCGGGAGGAGAAGAGATGAAGAAACTGGCTCCGCTGGGGAAGATCCATCCCGATTTCTTCCGCCGCCACATCTATCCGAAACTCGGCCGGAGGGACCCCTCCCTGATCCTCAAACCCCGCGCGGGCGTCGACTTCGGCGTCATCGACCTCGGGACGCGGGTCCTGGTCCTCTCCACCGACCCCTTCTACATCGCCCGGGAGCTGGGGATCGAGAAGGCCGCCTGGTTCGCCGTCCACATCATCGCCAGCGACGTCGCGGTCAGCGGGATCGCCCCCCGCTACCTCTCGATCGATCTCAACCTCCCCCCCGCGATGACCGAGCGCGAGCTCGTCGGGATGTGGGGGACCGTCCACGCGGAATGCGCTCGCCTCGGGATCGCGGTCGCCACCGGCCACACCGCCCGCTACGCCGGGTGCAACTACCCGATGGTGGGCGGAGCCACCATGTTCGGGATCGACCGGAGGGAGAAGCTGATCGTCCCCCGGGCCCGGGTCGGCGACGCCGTCATCGTCAGCAAGGGGCCGGCGATCGAGACCACGGGCCTGCTCGCCGCCTATTTCCCCCGCCCGCTCGAGGAGCGCTGGGGGAGGGCTTTCCTCCGCCGGGCCCGGGACGTGTACTACCGGATGTCGACGGTGAAGGACGCCCTGACCGCGGCCGCGGCGGGAGGGGTGACCGCCCTGCACGACGCCACCGAGGGGGGCGTCCTCGGCGGGCTCTGGGAGATCGCCGCCCACAGCCGGGTGGGGATGCGGATCGACCTCGACCGGATCATCATCCCGGAGGAGGTCGAGAAGACCTGCGCCTGCTTCGGGATCGATCCCTTCGTCTCGATCAGCGAGGGGACGCTCCTTGCCACCGCCCGCCCCGGGGCGGCGGAGGGGGTGATCCGCGCCCTCAACCGGGCGGCGATCCCGGCCTCGATCGCCGGGGAGGTCCGCCCGGAACGGGAGGGGGTGCGCGTCTTCGGCGGGGGACGGGCGCGGCGGCTCAGCCAACCGCTCGCCGACCCCTTCTGGCCGGCCTTCGAGAAGGAGCTGGCCCGGGAAAGGCGGCGGAAGGGAGAGAAGCAGGGATCAGTGAACAGTGATCAGTAATCAGTGATCAGTGAAAAGAGATGGACGGATGTTGCTGATAACTGATCACTGATTGCTGATCACTGTTTATCCCCGGCGGCGACCGACCGGTAGAGGTCGAGCGTCTGCCGCGCGGTCTTCTCCCAGGAGAAGTTCGCGGCCTGCTTCCTCCCCTTTGCGATCAGGTCCCGGCGGAGGTCCGGCAGGGTCAGGCAGGCCTCCAGCGCCCGGGCGATCTCCTCCACCGAGTAGGGGTTGAAGAGGTAGGCCGCGTCGCCGGTGACCTCGAGCAGGGAGGGCACGTCGGCGCAGGCCACCGGGACGGAGAATTTCATCGCCTCCAGGACCGGGAGTCCGAACCCCTCGAGCAGGGAGGGGAAGGCGAGAAGATCGGCTCCGGCCAGGACCGACTCCTTCTCCGCCTCGGGGATCCAGCCGGTGAAGACGACCTCCCGCCCGATCTCCAAGCGGTCGCACGCCTTCTGGAGCTCCCCGTAGTAGCGCCCGTGCATCACGCCCACCACGACCAGCCGGTGGGGGAGCCCCTTCCGGCGCAGGTGGTAGAAGGCCTCCAGGAGGCGCATGATGTTCTTGTGGGGATGGGCGGCGGCGATGGCCAGGATGTAGGGAGCGACGATGCCGCGGCGGGAGAGGATCTCCCTCCTCCCCTCCGGGGAGAGCCCGTCCGACTCCCGCTCGGGCGCGCCCAGCGGGACGACGCTGACCCGGTTGGGGGGCAGATCCAGCTCCCAGAGCATCTCGTCGCGCGAGTAGCCGGAGAGAGCGATCACCCGCGCCGCGCCGCGGGCGGAGCGGCGGGTGAAGAACCTCATCATCGCCCGGGCCAAGGGGGGGAAGGTTTCGGGGAAGTCCAGGTAGATCAGGTCCAGGATCGTCACCAGCGACGGGCAGGGGCAGAAGAGCGGAGCGGTGAAGCCGGGGGAGTGGAGGAGGTCAAGCTTAAGCTTCCTCGCCCGGAGGGGAAGGACGATCTGCTCCCAGAGGATCCGGTGGGGGCGGAAGCGGGCGCGGACGGAGCAGGGATACTCCTTGAAGTTCGGCCCCAGGGCCAGCCCCCCCCGGCTTTCCCGGTTGGTGAAGACCGCATAGTCGTTCTCCCGGTCGAGGGCGGCCAGGCCCTGCAGGAGGCGGCGCAGGTAGATCTCGGAACCGCCGACCCGGCCGGGGATGAGATAAAGCGCATTGATGCCGATTCTCATGGTCCTATTCCTTCAACGCCAACTCCCGGGCCGAGAGGCCGAACCGCTTGAACCAGCGGTTGAACTCGGCCGCGGAGACCCGCCGCAGCGCCCTCATCTCCCGCCGCTTGCGCCACATCCCCGGCGCCCCCCGGAGGGCGGCCAGGTTCGCTTTCAGGGCGACCAGGGCCAGCGCGCCGGCCGAATGCTCGCGGGCGAAGCGGCCGGCCGCCCCCTTCCGCGACGCCACGCCGTAGGCCTGGAGGAGCATCCGCCAGACCGCGAAGACCGGGCTCCGGAGCAACGAGCCGAGCGGGAAATACTTGATCGTCAGCCAGATCCGGTTCCGCTCCACCAGGAAAGCCTTGAAGGGCGAATAGGCCCCGGTGCTGGCGGAGTATTTATGATAGACCACCGCGGTGGGAACGTAAAGGGCCCGCCAACCGTTGAGGCGCAGGCGCAGCGAGAGCTCGGCGTCGTCGCCGTAGATGAAAAACTCCTCGTCGAAGAGGCCGACCCGGTCAAGGGCCAGGCGGCGGAAGAGGAGGGCGCAGCCGCTGGGGGAAAGGACCTCCTCCGGGCGGTCGTATTGGCCCCGGTCGATTTCCAGCCTCCCCCTCCCCCGGAAGGTGCCGTCGCGGTAGAAGACGTGGCCGACGTTGTCGATCACCCGGCGGTCGCCGTAGGAGAGAATCTTGCCCGCGACCATCCCGCAGGACGGGTCCGCCTTCATGGCCGCGACCATCTCGGCGAGCCAGGAGGGGTCGGCCCGGGTGTCGTTGTTGATCAGGGCGACGTAGGCGCCGCGGGCGGATTGGATCCCCCGGTTATTGCCCCCCGCGTAGCCGAGGTTCTTCTCGATGGCCACCACCCGGACGGCGGGGAAGCGCTCCCGGACGAAGCCGACCGTCCCGTCGGTCGAGGCGTTGTCGGCGAGGATGACCTCCTTTTCCGGATAGGTCTGGGCGAGCAGGGCGGAGAGGCACTCCTCGAGGTGCTCCTTCCCGTTCCAGGTCAGGACGACCACGGAGGCGAGCTCGCCGGCGACCGCCGATTTATCCGATGGGATGTCAGGCATGGCCAATAGCGATCCGCGGTTAATTATTTGTCGGCGGTTTCAGCGGTAGACCTTCCACACCGAACCGGCGAAGGCGGCGGAGGCGAGCAGCGGCAGGATCAGGAAAACTCCGCGGCAGAGGCCGTCCCGGAGGCGGGGCGGGAAGAGGCCGGTCAGCCCCCATACGAAAAGGATCGCCCAGGCGGGAAGGGCGAGGAAGAGATGCCGCCCCTGGGTGGTGGTGTAGCCGCTGCGCAGTCCCCAGAAGGCGTAGTAGGCGGCCAGGACCGAACCGGCGAGAACGGCGAGCGAACCGATCCCCGGGAAGGACGCGCGCGAGCCCTCCTCGTCCCCCTTCCCTCCGAGCAGCCGCACCGCGGCCCCGCAGAGGGCGAGCCCGGTCAGAGCCCCCCAGGCTCCGTAGAGGACGGCCGGGGCGGGATAGAGGAGCCAACCGAAATAAAGCCAGAAGCTCTTGAAGAGCATGACCGCGAACCAGCGCCAGTATCCCGGAGGCGGGGCGGGGGCGCCGGGGAAGCCCAAGACCGCGGCGATGAGCATCCGGAACCGGCGGAGGAAGATCCCGACCAGGGAGGGCGAAAACCAGAGGAGGGCGCAGTAGGCGACGAGCAGGACGAGCGACTCGGCGCCCAAGGCGGCGAGGGCCGCGCGGCGACCATGGCCCGGGGGAGGGCGGACGAGATCGGCGAGGCGGAGAAGGAAATGGGCGCCGAGCAGGATGAGGAACTTGTAGCTGACGAAAAGGCCGGCCAGCAGGACGAGAAAGGCCCCCGAGAAGCGCCGGCGCGGACCGCGGCGTTCGAGGAGCGTGAGGAGGATGAACAGCGCGCCGAGGAGGTTGCTCAGCGGGTCGGGGCTGACCGAACCCCCGATCACCGCGAACTGGGGAAGACCGGCGGCGAAAGCGGCCGCGGCCAGGGCGGGGAAGAATCCGCCGCCGAAGGCCTCCCGGGCGCAGAGGAAGACCGCCCCCACGGTGAGGAGGGATAAGAGCGCGCTGAGGAGGCGGAGGCAATAAAGCTGGGCGACCAGGCTCTGCCGGGGGCAGAAACGGAGGACCTGAGCGGCGAGCAGATAGTAGCCCGGGGGGTTCTTGCCGATCTGGGTCGGCGCCTGGCAGAGGAAGGGGGCGGCGAGGAAGGTCCGGGGCGGACGCTCCGGGGGGGAGACCTTGACTAAGCGCCAGAAGTCGTTGCGGGAGAGGGAGGCGATGATCGCCTCCTCCAGGGCGGGATCGGGGCGGAGCGGGGAGCGCCAGCCGTCCCGGGCGAGGAGTCGGGCGTACTCGAAATGGGTCGGCTCGTCGGGAGACTGCCAGGGCGGGATCGCCGCGACGCAGAAGGCGAGGCTTGAGGCGGCCAGGACGAAGAGAGCGGCGAGCCAGGGCGGCCGGGAGGGGGGTGGAGGAGAGAACGCGGGGGACGGATCGCGCTTCATGGGGCGATCATAGGTCAAGGCGGACGAAAACTCCAGCCCTCCCATAGGTCTTATAGGTCCTATAGGACCTATAGGACCTATAAGACCTATGGGAGGGCCGAGCGGTAGACGGCGAGCGTCCTCTCCGCGATGGCGTCCCAGTCGAAATCGCGCCGGAGGAGGCCGAGGGCGGACGCTCGCTCCTCCTCGGTTATCCCCCGCTCCAGGCACTCGGCGATCTTTCCCGCCAGCGCCGCCGGGGCGGCGGGGGGAAAATAGCGGAAGGGAGGGAGGGGGATCTCCCGGTGGGGAGGGATGTCGCTCACCGCGACCGGGAGGCCGTAGGAGAGGGCCTCGAGGAGCGCGATCGGGAGCCCCTCATAGAGCGAGGGAAGGACGAAGAGGCCGGCGTGGGAGAAGAGCTCCGCGAGCGGCCGTCCGGAGAGGAAGCCGGGGAGAACGATCCTGGGGTCGGCGCGCGCGGCCGAGAGGAGAGCCCGCTCGGTCGGGTCGCCAAGCTGGGCCCCCCCGGCGATCACCAGCCTCGCCTCCGGCGACGGAAGGAGGCGGAAGGCCTCGGCCAGGGTGGAAAGCCCCTTCTCCGGGACGAACCGGCAGGCGGTGAGAAGGTAGCCGCCGGGGAAAAGGCCGAGCCGGCGCAGGGTTTCGCCCGGCGGGACCGGGGCGGGGATGGGCACCCCGTTGGGGATGTAGGCGATGTCGGCGCGGCGGTATCTCTCGGCGAGGTCGGACGCGATCCCCCGCGAGACCGCGATCACGCGCGTGGAGCAGCGGACGCCGGCGGACTCGCCGAGCCGGAGCATGGCCTTGGCCAACCGCCCCCACTTGGACCGCCGGTAGTCGGGGCCGTGGTCGGTCATCACCGTCGGCAAGCCGAGGGCGCGGGCCAGCGGGACGAAGAGGGCGGGGCCGATCGCGTGGACGTGCAGGAGATCGGGCCGGAGGCGGCGGGCGAGGAGCACGCCCCGCAGGGTGTGGAGGGCGGCCTCGAAATGCTTGGAGCGGACGGCTCCGAGGTGGAGGAAGCGGACGCCCCGCCACTCCTTGAGCCTCCCCGCCGGGGGGAGGTAGGGCGCCCGGGTCAGAACGGTGACCTCGCACCCCCTCTCGGCGAGGCGGGGATAGAGCTCCTCGCCGTGCCGCTCCACCCCCCCGGGGACGCCGGGGAAGCCGCGGGTCCCGACGACGACGACTTTCATGGGCGCAAGTCAGCCCCGGGGAAGGCGGCGGACGTTATGGACGGAATGGACGATATGGACGGCATGGACTTAGCGAATGATGAATAATTATGCGAGCGGTTGGGGCCAAACTCCTTCCGTATTCAGCCGGCCCGGCGATCCTTCTCGATTCGCCGGCGAATCGGGAAGGAGATACTTCAATTCCGGTGTTCGCGCGAGCGAACACCGGACGATACTACATCTCCTCCAGCTCTTTCCCTAGCGCCAGACGGATCTTGTTCCGGGCGATCCAGCGCAGGGGCCGGATGAGATCCTTCTTCATCGCCGGGGCGGCGGTCCCGATCATCCAGCAGTTGCGGGGGCAGGAGCGCAACCGCTCCCGGATCGCGCGCGCCCGCTCCCCCTGCCAGATCTCCTCGAACGAGGCGCGCTTCAGGTTCCCCAGGCTGGTCTCCTCGGACTCCTCGGGGAGGCCGTTGCAGGGGCGGACCTCGCCCGCGGGGTCGAGGAAGAACATGTCCTCCCCGGCGGCGCAGGGGAGGAGGCGCGGGCGCCCCCGGACGTAGTTGATCAGGCCGCGGTTGAAGTAGGCCCGGAACCACTCCTTGATCCGGCGGCTCCCGAGGAGCCGCCGGACAAGCTCCTCGAAACACCGGATCACATGATCCGGGTCACGGATCGCGTTGTCCTGCTTGTGAAAATAATAGGAGTTGTGGACGACGGCGGTGGCGAACTCGAGCCGCATCGACCGGGCCAGCTCGAAGAGCTCGAGCAGGTCGGAGGCGTTCCGGTCGGAGACGGTGATCCCGAAGCCGATGTCCCGCCGGCCGAGCCTACGGAGCTCGAGAAGCGTGCGCAGGCCGTGGTCGAAGCCGTCTTTAAGCCCCCGGAGCTCGTCGTTGGCGGCGGGCAGGCCCTCCAGGCTGATCCGGACGCCGACGGAGGGAAACCGGTCCGAGAGGGCTATGATCCGGTCGGTGAAGAACCCGTTGGTGCTGATCACCACCCGGGAGGAGCGCCCGGAGAGGATGGAGACGATCTCGGCGAGATCCTCCCGCAGGAAAGGCTCCCCGCCCGTGACGTTGGCGAAGGCAAGCGGCGGGAGCTTCCGGAGGAGCTCCGGGGCGAACTCCTCCTCCCGCCGGGAGGGGTGCCGCCAGGTCCCGCACATCGCGCAGCGGGCGTTGCAACGGTAGGTGACGACGATCGCGGCTTCCATATTCCGTAACCTTACGTAACCTTACATAACCTTGCGTAACCTTACGTAACTTTTTTTAATACGCTCCCTTCCCCCGCACCACCGCCCCCAACGTGAGGAGGAGGATCTGGAGGTCCAGCCAGAAGGACCAGTTCTCGATGTAGAAAAGGTCCCACTTCATCCACTCCTCGAAGGAGAGGTCGGCCCGCCCCTTGACCTGCCAGAGGCAGGTGATCCCGGGGCGGATTTCCAGGCGCCGGAGCTGGCGATCGCTGTACCGCTTCACCTCCTCGGGGGTGGGCGGGCGGGGGCCGACCAGGGACATATCGCCCCGGAAGACGTTCCAGAGCTGGGGGAGTTCGTCGATGCTGAAGCGGCGCAGGAGGCGCCCGACCCGCGTCACCCTGGGATCGTTCTTCATCTTGAAGACCGGCCCGTCGGACTCGTTCTCCGCCTGGAGGGAGTCGAGCATCGCCTCCGCCCCCGGGACCATGGTCCGGAACTTGAAGAAGCTGAAGACCCGCCCGTTCTTGCCGCAGCGGCGGGAGACGTAGAAGACCGGCCCCGGGCTGTCGCGCTTGATCAGGAGGACGAGGACGGGCAGGCAGGGGAGAAGGAACAGGAGGAGAAGGCCGGAGAAAATCAGGTCGAAGGCCCTCTTCGCCGCCAGGTCCGTCCCGTGGGGATGGTGGGGGTGGTACTCGAGGAGGGGGATCTCCCCGAGCGCGGAGGCGCGGATCTCCTCGGAGGAGAGCTGGTGGAGATCGGGGACGATCCGGACGCCGATCTTGAGGGCGCGGGCGGTCTCCAGGATGGCGGCAACCTTCTCCCGGGCCGAGGGGATGGTCACGATCGCCAGGTCGATGAAATGCTGCCGGGCGACCGGCTCCAGCTCCGCGAGCGTCCCCAGGACCGGCCGGCCGGACGGGCCGGCGCGGGCGCGGTCGTCGAGATAGCCGACCGCCTCCCAGCCGAAGTAGGGGAGGCGCGCCATCTCGGAGGCCACCGCCGCCCCCACCTTCCCCGCCCCGACGATCAGGACCCGGAGGTTGTCGTGTCCCCGGGCCACCCGGGCGCGCACCAGGCGCCGCTTCGCCGCCCGCCAGGCGGCGAGGAGGAGGAAGAGGGCGAGGGCGTTCAAGGCGAAGACCAGGCGGGAGTAGAACTTGATCTGGAGGAAGAAGACGGCCGCCGCCGCAGGGAGGCAGGAGAAGCAGGTGACCTTGAGAACGGCGATCGTCTCCTCCAGATAGGAGAGCTCGCGGGGAGTGGCGAAGAGCTGGTAGTGCTGGAGGAGGAGGAGGGCGGTCATCCCCCAGAAGAGGTAGACCGTGGTGTAGGAGCCGAGCGACGGAAGCCAGAGGTTGCTGATGATCCGGCCGGCCGGGTAGGAGAGGAGCAGAGCGATCCGGTCGCTGTTGTAGCGGATGAGGTAGGGGAGGTAGAAGGCCAGAAGAAGGCCGACGGCGTCAACGGCGATGTAGGCCCTGACGATGCGCTTATGCATGGACAATCTTCCTGCCCCAGCCCGGGAAACCCCGATACTAGATCGCGGAAAGGTCCGCGGATAGCAAGCCCCTTTTTCTCCTTTGATCCGCGCCGCGGATCAGAGGAGAAAAAGATTCTGGATGAAGAGCGCCCCCGCGGAGGGATGGACGTACTCGACGGCCGCCGCGGTCAGGCGCGCCGGGCGGGGGAGGCGGAAGACGTAGTAGTAGGCGTTGGCCGTCGCCTGCTTCCCCCCCCGCTCCACCGCGCGGGAACGGTAAAGCGGGGCCAGCCCGTGGGCCCGCTCCTCCGGAGAGCGGTCGGAGAGCCAGATGTCGGCGGTCTCCACGCCCGCCGCGATCGGGAAGCGGTGCCTCTCGCCCTCCGCCGTCTCCACCGTGAGCTCGGCGACCGGCGCCCCTTGGGGAACCGAGGCGGACCACTGGGTGTAGGAGACGATCCCGACCCCGGCGCGGAGGCGCGCGGGGGAGAGGGGAATGACCACCCGGTCGCGGCCGTTGAGGACGGAGGAGAGGCGCAGGTTCTCCAGGTCGGACCCGAAGAGCTCGGCGAGGTGGCGGTCGGCGTAGGGGACGGGGAAGACGCCGGGGAGGACCACCGTCTCCCCGCAGGACAGCTCTTCCTCCCGGGAGCCCAGGCGGCGGAGCGGACGGCCGGGGGCGCTCTCCAGGCGGATCTCGACCCGGTAGGATCCCGGGACGATATCGGCGGGGAGAGGAAACTCCCAGAGGGCGGTGCGGACGACTCCCGGGTCGAAACGGCCGGGGGGGATCGCGATTTCCTTGACCGCCCCCGGGCGGTTCTCCCTCTCCAGGGCGAGACGGGCGGTGACCGGCCCGGAGGCGGCTCCGATTACCTCATAGAAGATCCGGCAGCGGAGCGTCTCCTCCCCCTTGAGGCGGGGGGCGGGCGGGTCGAAGCCGAGGAGGCGGATCTCCCCGAAAACCGCGCGCACGGGGAAGGCGGGGGTGAGCGACTCGGCGCGGCAACGCCGGTCCTCCCCCTCCCCCGCCTTTCCCGAAACGCGCAGAAGATCGGCGGCGGCCGCTTCCGCCGCGGCGTGATCGGGAGCGGCCGCGACCGCCGCGAGGAGGCTCCGCCCGGCTTCCTCTCCCCTTCCCGCCGCGCGGAGGGCGAGGAAGAGGCGGTAGGAGGCGTCGCCGAGGCCGGCGGCGGCGGCGCGGGAAAGATCGGGGATCGCCTCTTCCGGCCGCCCGAGTTCGAGGAGGGCGCGCCCCCGCCAGTAGTCGGCGTTCGCCGCGGCGAGGCGGCCCTGGTCGCTAGCGTCGAGAACGGCGATCAGCCGCTCCCAATCCTCCAGGGCGGCGAGGCGGGAGACGATCTCGGGGAGCCGCTCCCCGTCGCGCGTCCGGGCGGCGGCGAGCTGCAGGAGCCGTCCGGCGCGGTCGGGGAGCCCTCTTTTCTCGTACTCCCCGGCCAGGGCCAGGGGATCGGAGAGGTCGCCGCCCAACCGGCTGGCCAGGAGGGAGGGGCGGAACCAGGCGGCGGAGAAGGCCGCCGCCTCAGAGGCCTCGGGACGGCGGGTATTCTCCAGCCAGAGCGCCTTGCTGTAAAGCCAGCTGTAGGCGAAGAAGTCGGCGACCCGCTCCGCCGGGTTCCTCCCGCCGGGATCGAGGAGGGGGGAGCGATAGCTCGCCATCCCCCACACCGCCAAAAGCAAAAGGAGAACCGCCGCGGATAGCCACGCCCATGTTTGTCTGGTCTTCACGGGAAAAGTCGAGTAATAGTAAGTGATAGCCGCGCGATCGTTAAGCATAAATATTGGAACGCCGATGCCAGCGCCGGGGAACCCGCGGATGGTCCTGTTCCCGGGGGGAAGGGGCATTCCGGCTGGCCCCGAGCGCGGTTCGTCGGGGCCCCGATCCGTGAACAGCCATGGCTGACTCCAGCGTCTCCGTCCCCCCGGGAAAACCCCGTCGCTGGCGCCCCTCCCCCCTCCTCCGGGACACGGCGGTGGCGACGGCCGCCAACAACCTCGGCAAGGGGCTGGGCCTAGTCGTCCCCTTCTTCATCGCCGACTGGTTCAGCTCCTCCTCCGCCACCGACGCCTTCTTCTTCGCCTACGCCTGGGTCACCTTCATCACCCTGATCTTCGCCCCGGTCCTGGAGTCCGTGGTCGTCCCCTTCATCGCCGAGGAGCGGGCCGCCGGGAGAGACGTGGGACAGTTCGTCGGCCGGCTCCTCCCCCTGACCGCGATCTCGCTCGCGGCGCTTTCCCTCTCCGGCTGGGCGTTGATCTCCCTCCTCCTCCCCTGGGTCACCCGCTTCCCTCCGGGAGAGCTTCCCCTGGTCCGCCGCTGCCTCGCCGAGCTGACGCCGCTGGTTCCGCTGACCGCCCTCTCCAGCCTGATCGCCGGGACCCTGAACGCCTATCGCTCCTTCGCCCTCCCCGGCCTCTCCGCCGGGGTCCGGGCGGCGATCGTCCTCGCCTGCGGCTGGCTCCTGCGGGACCACCTGGGCATCCGCGCCATCAGCCTGGGCTACGTCGCGGGGGAGCTCATCCGCCTCCTCCTCCTCTTCGCCGCCCTCCTCGCCTCCCCCCGCCTCCGCCTCCGCCGGGCCGACAGCCTCTTCCGGGGGATGGGGGAGTTCGTCCGCAAGGCGGGACAGCAGACGGTGGGAATGGTCGCCTCCGAGCTCTCCCCGATCGTGGACAAGATGATGGCCACCGGACTCGGGGTGGGGGCGATCTCCTCCCTCTCCTACGCCGAGCGGCTCTACCTCATCCCGGTCATCTTCTCCTCCACCGGCTTCCTCACCACCTTCCTCTCCCACTGGTCACACGGCTATTACGGCGAGGACGGGTCCGCGGGGCTTAAGCGCTCGCTCTCCCGCTCCCTGCGCTGGACGGCGCTCCTGGCGGCCGGCGCCAGCGCCCTCCTCATCCTCGTCCACCGCCCGCTCGTCGGGCTCGCCTACGGGCGGACCGGCTTCCCCGCCGAATCCCTCCGGCAGGTGGCCCTCCTGTACGCGGTGATGAACCTCGCCCTCCTCCCCCAGATCCTGAGCTACATCCTGACCCGCGCCTTCCTCACGATCAAGAATACCCGGGCGATCCGCAACCTCGGGATCATCCGCCTCGCCGGGAAGATCGCCTTCAACCTCCTTTTTATCAAGCTCTGGGGGCTCGCCGGGATCGCCGCCGCCACGGTCATCGCCGCCCTGCTCGGCCTCGCCTATCTTCTTCGAGTCTATCGGAAGGGTTTGGGCTATGATGGGGGGGCGGCCGGTTTATAGGCCCCGACCCGGTCGGGGCGCGCCGGGCTCTAGCCGCCGGTTCATAGAACCGGCCGACAAGGCGCGACGGGACGCCGGCGACGCCAATAGATGATGACATGACACTCCGCTCCGCCCTCTCCACCCTCCTCTTCGGCCTGGTCTGGCTCGCCGCCCTCTTCCTGGCCGGCGCCCTGACCGTCCTCAAACCCGCGCTCCTTCTCGCTCTCCCCCTCCTCGTCTTCGCCGCCTGGTTCTTCGTCCGCCACATCCCCTTCTTCCTCGGCTTCCTCGCCGTCTACTCGCTCTTCGAGGAATTCCTGACCAAGTGGCTCCCTCCGGTCCTGGGGTCCCCCGCCCGCTACTGGGGGGAGGCGCTGATCCTTCTCGTCTTCCTCCACCTCCTCCTGCGCAACTGGCACGCGGGACTCCTCTGGCGCCGGACCCCGTTGGACGGACCCATCCTGCTCATCCTCGTCGCGGCGGGAGCATCGACGCTGGTCAACCGCGCTCCGCTTCTGGTCGGCCTGCTGGGGATCAAGAACCTGATCCGCTACTTCTTCCTCTTCTACGCCGTGGTCAACCTCGAACTGCCGCTCCGCTTCCCCCGGCGACTCCTCGCGGCGACGGCGGTCGCCGCCGTGATCGTCTGCGCCATCGGCCTGGCCCAGTCCGCCGCCGGGGAGAACTTCTCCAAGGTCTTGAAGCCCCGGGATGTCTACTTCAAGGGGAAACTGATCCGGGAGTCCACCCGCCAGGACCTGGGCGGCACGACCAAGATCTTCTCCACCCTGGGGCGCTACAACCACCTCGGCAATTTCCTCTTCTTCATCCTCTGCCTGACCCTGGGGATCTACCTCGCCTCCCCCCGCACGGACAGCCTCCGCCTGGGGTACTTCGCCTTCACCCTGCCCTGCCTGGCCGCGCTGGGCTTAAGCTACTCGCGGATGTCCTGGATCGGTCTCGTCCTGGGCGTCTTCTTCATCTTCTCCCTGCTCAAGCAGTACCAGGCCTGGATCTACTGGTCCGTCTTCGCCCTCGTCCTCGGCCTCTCCCTCCTCCTCGCCCGGGAGGTGTCCTGGAAAGCCGGCGAGGAGAAGCGGGCCTCCCTCTCCGACCGCTACCTCTCCACCTTCTCTCCCGGCAAGTTCCGCCAGTCCTTCAAGTCCGACCGCCTCTACGCCCTTCTCACCGTCGCCCCCCGGGTGATCCGGCGCTACCCCATCTTCGGCGTCGGACCGGGGACGCTGGCCTCCGAGGTGACCGGCGCCGGGCGGGGCACCCCGGGCATGTTTCCGGAGCACTCCCACCGCCGCTGGCTCGACATCGACACCTACCGCCTGACCTACATCAGCGACTCCGGCTGGACCTCCCTCCTCTCCCAGCTGGGGCTCCTCGGACTCTTCGCCGTGGCCTGGCTCCTCAGCCGCTTCTTCGGGATCTGCGTCGCGGTCCGCGATTCGTCCCCCTCCCCCCTGAGCCGGGGGATCGCGCTGGGCCTCCTCGGCGTCTGGGCCGGCCTGATCTTCCAGAACTTCGTCTCGTTCAACCTGGTCAACCGGATCCCCATGCTCCACGTCTGGCTCTGGCTGGGGATCATCGCCAACGAGTTGGTCCGGAATGGAGAGGGCCGCGACCTGACGCGCGCCGACCCCGTCCCGCGGACTTAAAAGTCCGCGGCTACGAACGCGACGCATCGACGCGCCGCTCCCGAGCACCCCGTAGGCGCGGACCTTGAGGTCCGCGCGACCGGCCCACAACAGTATCCCGTCGTCGCGGCGCGGCGGGATGAACGCACCGGTGAACAAATGATCAGAACTGGCAGCTTCGGTTTCGCTTGTCTCCTCCTGGCCGGGTGCGCGGCGGCCGGGGCGGGAGAGAAAACCCGCCCTTCCCTCCCCGCCACCGGCGTCACCGCCGTCGTCCGGGAAGGGGACGACGGATCCTACCGCGCGGGAGCGCCCCTGCGCTTCGCCGACCACGGCGACGGGACGGTCACCGACCCGAACACCGGCCTGACCTGGATCGGCTCCGGGCGGGGCGACATCGACACCGTCCCCCCCACACCCTTCCGGGAAGAGGGGGGATGGAGGAAATACAACTGGACGGAGGCGATCAACTATTGCGAGCGGCTCGAATTCGCCGGCCACGGCGACTGGCGGCTCCCCAACTGCAAGGAGCTTGTGAGCATACTCGACCTCGGGAAAACCGACCCCGCCATCGACGCCGCTTGCTTCCCCGCGACCCGCTCCGACTTCTACTGGACCTCGACCCCCTTCACCTACAACACCGCCCACGCCTGGTACGTCTACTTCAACCTGGGCTACGTCAACCACGCCTCCATGGACCACGAGCTCTTCGTCCGCCCCGTCCGGGGGCCGGAACGCGACTGAGACGCCCGTCTCGCGGCTCCCGCCGCTGACGACACCTTGACATGGTCAGCCCGACCTTCGATATTTATACTGGTGATTTATGAAACGACGGGCCGCCATCGCCTTCGCCGTTCTCCTCATTCTGCCGCCGGCACTGCGGGGGCAGACCCCGCCGCCCACGCCCGAAGGTTTCTTCACGCCGACCCCGGCGGCGGCCCCGACGCTCACGCCTCCGGGATACCAAACCCCCACGCCGCCCCGGACGCCGACGCCCCTCGCGACACCCACCGCGACGCCCACGCCCTCCCCCGCCAAGACCCCCATCCCCCCCTTCTGGACGGGCTTTACCTACGCCGACTGGTCGCAAGGCTCCGCCGCCGCGATCCCGAGCCGGGACGGACACGGGGCCTTCGACAGCGCGATCGGCTGGGACGGGTCGCGTCTCACCGCGATCTTCCAGGGCTGGACGGACGACACCGAATCCGGCCGGCTCTTCGTCGCCCATTCCTCCGACGGGATGGCCTGGGAATACGGGAACGGGGGGGAGGCGATCGCGGTCGAAAGCCTCTTCGCCCACGGCATGGGCTGCCACACCGTCGCCTGGTCGCGGGAGACCTTCCCGGAGTTCGAGGTGAGGTGGACGGCCGAGAGCCAGCGCATCAAGGGACGGATGTGGTTCGCCAACGCCCCTCCCGACGCCGGCCGCCACTTCCAGTACGCCGAGTCCACCGACGGCGTCTCCTGGCGCGCCTTCTCGGAAGGGGTGTACTGCCCGCCCGCGGCCAAGACCGTCGACGCCTACCGGGTGATGTCCAAGCCCACCGTCCTCTATCGCCCGGAAGGCCTCCCGGCGCTCTCCACCACCGACTCCAACTCCATGAACAACCGCTATCTGATGTACCTGAATAGCTCCGAGAACGGCGATCCCTATTACTACGAGCTCTATCTATCCTCCAACGGCCTCAACTGGACTCTCTACGCCAACGATCCCTACTGCCGAACCCGCTCCCCCGGTCAGATACCGAACAAACTCGTCGCCTTCACCGGCTACACCGATCCGGGCCTAAGCTATCCCGACCATCTCGACGCCTTCGAGGAGGTCTACTACTACGGCGTCCGGCAGGGATGGATGATGTGGACGCATGAGGGCGAGGACGGTCCGATCGCCTCCTGGTACTCCACCAACGGCTTCCGCTGGGTCTTGCGGGAATGGCCGATCGGAGAGATCGGGGAGGCGAGCGGGGAGTCCGGCTCCTGGAACGAGCTCGGCAACGCCGACCTCGACTCCGTCCGTCTGGGGACGAGCTACTTCTTCCTCCGGAGCGGACGGACGGAGACACCGGAGGAGCGGCGACAGCTGGGGGCGGGGATCAAGAAGGGGGCGCGCTCCGTCGAGGTCAACGACCTGCCCAGCCGCGTCTGGTCCAACGCCGTCCCGGTGAACTATCGCCTCTACTCGTGGAACAGCTCCACCACCCCCCTCATCCGCGCCGAGTACAGCATTGCCGGGGATTTTTGGTATGGGGCGACCAAGGCGGCCTGGGGCGAAAACACGTCCAATCTGACCTCCTCCCTCGGCGGCGCCGAGCACGTCTATAACTGGAACTGCAAGGCCGATCTGCCCATGCCGGGCGGCGGACTGCAACCCACCAAGTTCCGGATCTGGGCGATGATGACTTATCCAAGCGCGACCGAGGAGTGGGACGTGAGCAACCAGTTCAATGTGGGACCCAGCGTCACCCCGACCCGGACCCCCACCCCCAGCCCTACCGCCTCGCCCACCTCCACGCCGCCGGGCTATGAAACGCCCTCCCCCTCCCCGACCTCATCACCCTCCCCCACCCCCACGGCTCTCCCCTCGGCCACGCCGACGCCTTCGGCCACGCCGGCCCCTTCGCCGAGCCGGACGCCGAGCCCCACCCCGACGCCCAGACCCGCGGCAACCGCGACCCCGACGCCCTCGCCGGGGACGGCCGCCACGCCCACCCCCGCGAAGCACGTGCTTGCCTCCGGCGACTACGACGGCGACGGGACGAGCGAGATCGGGATCTTCCGTCAGGCGAACGGCCAATGGACGGTCCGGAACGTCACTCGGGTCATCTTCGGCGGGATAGCCGACCTCCCCGTCCCCGCCGACTACAACGGCGACGGGACTAGCGAGATCGGGATCTTCCGCCCCTCCTCGGTCATGTGGTCGATCCGGAACCTCACCCGCGTCTACTTCGGCGGGGCGGAGGACTTCGTCCTCCCCGGCGACTACGCGGGCGACGGGTCGAGCCGCCCGGCGATCTTCCGCCCGGCGGCGGGCTTCTGGGTGATCTACGCCCTCACCCGGGAATACTTCGGCGGGTCCGCCGACCTTCCCGTCCCCGCCGACTACGACGGCGATGGGACGAGGGACCTCGCCGTCTTCCGGGGCTCGCAGTCCCTCTGGTCGGCGCGGAACGTCACCCGGGCCTACTTCGGGGGGGGCGCGGACATCGCCGCGCCCGCCGACTACGACGGCGACGGGCGCGCGGAGATCGCCGTCTTCCGGCCGGCGAACGGCTACTGGGCGATCCGCCTCCTCACCACCTTCTACTTCGGCGCCGCGGGCGACCGGCCGGTTCCGGCCGACTACGACGGGGAGGGGGCCGACGACGCCGGGATCTTCCGCGACGGGGCGGGGATGTGGAACGCGCGCGCCTTGACCCGGGTCTACCTCGGCTCCACCGGCGACATCCCGGTCACGCGCTAAAATTTAACCGCGAATCAAGCAAATAAAACGCGAATCATCCCGGCTTGGCTCGGCGAAATAAACTATGAATTACGCGAATTTCGCGAATGGGGATCGGATGAGATAATTCGCGTAATTCGCGCAATTCGTAGTTGATAATCTATTGTGGGCTCGATTCGATCCAATTAGCGCTTTATTCGCGTGAATTCGCGGTTAATCTTGTTTGCGCCGGGACGGGCGCGGGGGGGGAAGAGGCGGAACCAGAGGCGGCGGAGAGAGCGCCAGATCCGCTGGAAGAAGTTTCCCCTAAGAAGACGGATGATCTCCTGGCGGCGACGCTCGATCCCGATGATCTCCTCCGGCGTGAAGTCCTTCCGGGCCAGGTTCTCGTCCACCTCGGCGTCGAGCATGAGCAGGAGGTCGCGGCGGAAAGGGACGAGGTGGGCGTCGATCTCCTTCCAGCCCAGCGCCCGGCAGGCCAAGAGCCTCCGGTAGCCGGCGACCAGACGGTATTCCTCGTCGATGACGATCGGGTTGAGGAGCCCGAGCCGCGAGATCGAGGCCTTGAGGGCGGCCAGGTTCCCGTGATCCCGGCGGATGCGGTGCGCCTCGTCGATGGCGATCTTGTCCAGCGGGATTTTCATTATCCAGGTCTCCTTTCGGTCTCCGTTGCTCTTCCTCGCGTTTAGCGCGCCGCCGAGCTCTCGTAGGCGCGGACCTTACGAGGTCCGCGCGACCCGTCAAGCTCTCGTAAACGCGGACCTTACGAGGTCCGCGCGACCCGTCCCGCGGACTTGAAAGACCGCGGCTACGAAGCACGCGACGGGACTGCCCCGGCCAGCGCGAAAGATTACCTTGTCTTCGTAACCCACTGTATATACACTAAGCAAGCTATTTGCATACCGAAACGCGCACGCCAGAACCTAGGAGGTCCGCCATGTCCACGAGAACCGTCATCGCGATCGCGGCGATCGCCGCCTGCCTCGCCGGAGCGCTAATAGCCCCGGCCGCGCAAGCTCCCTCCCTCCCCCCCGGAACCGTCGGCTACCTCTGGGTCCCCAGCCCCGAGAAGCTCTTCGCCGACGCCGACTCCTTCCTCGGCGCCCTGGGGACTCCCAACGCCGGGCTGATGTTCGTGAAATCGCTGCTCGGGCAGATGCTCTCCAACCCCGACCTCTCCGCGGTGGACATGAAGGGGCCCCTCCTGCTCGTCATGCTCAACCCCAAGGAGAACCCGCAGCCCCTGGCCGCCGCCTTCCGGATCAGCCAGCTCGACGCCTACCTCAAGGGGCTGGAGGAGCCGCCGATCCTGAAACAGAGCGACGCCGCGAGCGGGGTCAAGGTTTACGCGCGCAAGGTTTCGACCTTCGACAGCGCCGCCTACGACGCCGCCTCCCCGGACGAGCAGAGCGACGTCAACCGCTTCTACAAGACCTCCGAGGAGCCCTTCCTCGCCATCCGGGGAGACACGGCCTGGGTCTCCGAGAACCCGGACCTCCTCGGCCGGCTCCAGGGACTGGCCCCGGAAACCCTCTCCCCCGGTCTCGGACACAACCTCGTCCTGGTCTTCGAGGCCGAGACCCTGGGCAAGCTCCTCCGCGAGGAGGCGGATAAGCAGCTTCAGGCGATCGACGAGTCGGCGGGCGCGGACGCCTCCGCGAAGATGCTCCACGCCCAGGTCGATCTCTACCTCGGCTATCTCGCCCAGGTGCGGCGGGCGGAGCTGGGAATCACGCTGGACAAGGCCGGAGCGGCCGTCGAGAAGTCCGTCACCGCCCGTCCCGGGACCACGCTGGCCGCCTTCCTGGCCGCCCAGAAGAAGGGCGAGCTCAAGCTGGCCCGCTTCCTCGACCGGGATTCCTGGTTGGCCGCCGACTTCCGGGTGAGCCGCCCCGAGATGCTCATGGGTTTCTACAGCCGGATGTTCGACCTCATGTACCAGTCTCCTCCCCTCGCCGGCGCGGCCCCCGACCCCAAAGCGCGCAGCTCCTACCTCCAGGCGATCAAGGCCATGGTCGAGACCATGGGCGAGGAAGAGGCCTTCTGTATCTCCAGCCCGCCCGGGACCTTCTTCTCCGGCGTGAGCGTGATGGAGATCAAAAGCGAGGCGGGGTGGAAGAACTACATCCGCCAGGGGGTCCTGGACGTCATCCCGGCCTGGAAGGGTTCCGCCGCCGGGAAGGGAATGACCTATGACACCTCCGGGATCGAGAAGCCCGCTAAGTACAAAGACATCGACGTCTACACCCTGCGGGTCCGCGTCGACCCCGGCGCCCTCTCCATCCCCCCGGAGGCGCTGAAGACCGTCGGGAGCTGGATGTCCCAGACGATGACCGTGGCGATGGCGGCGGTGGGGAAGATCGGCGTCTCCGCCATGAGCTGGGGGGGGGAATCGCGGATCGGCGAGATCGTGGACCGGGTCAGCTCCGCCCAGGCCTCGTTCGAGGCCTCCCGTTTCGGCCCCTCCGCCGGGAGCGCCAACGGGGTGATCTTCCTCTCTCTCGACTCCTTCCTCCGGGGGATCATGGGTCTCCTCCCGGCCGACCAGGTCAAGGGCGAGGCGGCCGAGACGCTCAAGAAGATCGCCGCGCTCGACCTCCCCCTGGTGGCCACCATCCGGGCCGAGGGGGAGACGCTCCGCGCGGGCAGCGCCTTCCCGATGGAGAAGATCCTGGCGGTCAAGAAGCTCTTCGAGAGCAAAACCAAGGCCGCCGAGCCCGCTCCGCAAAAGCCGGCGGAAGGCGAGGCCAAGTAACCTAAGAAAAGCGAAAACGGGAGGCGGAAGGCGACCCGTCGCTTTCCGCCTCCCGTTCTTTTTTCCCCCCGTTCCCCGCGTTGACGCTTTTACCTACTTCTTGGTATTCAAATTATTTGCGCCGTTCCATCAATACATATATACTATTTCGCTTAAATATAAACCAAACAGGCAGGTGCTCATGCATGCGCTCGCGATCGTAGCGGCGGGGATGGTTTGGCTCGGCCCGGCCTCCGGCCAGACCGAGGCCATCACCCAGGGCGAATGGGCTTCGTACCTCGCCGAGGGGACCGGTCTCAAGGAAAGCCTTCCCCCCTCGGCCGGCAAGGAAGATTACATCCGGGCACTCTCCCAGGGGGGCTACATCCGCAAAGAGGGCGAGGACTATTCGGAGGCGAGCGCGGGGGCGGCCGCCGCCGGCGCGCCGGACGGCTCCTTGAGCCTGGGGAGATGGGCCCGGGCCGGAAATGCGCCGGGCAAGGTCACCTACCGGGTGACCATCCCCCTGGAGAAGAGCTATCTCCTCCGGGCGCGGGTCAGCGGGAAGGAGCAGTTCTGGGCGATCGACGGGGGGGACCCGATCAAGGTCCGGCCCGAGGAGTCCCTGGACTGGGAGACCGTCAGCGACCGGATCGACCTCAAGCCGGGCGAGCACTTGATCACCGTCGATCTCCCCGCCGAAGGGGGGATTGACGTCCTCGAGTTCATCACCTCCTCCGCCCCCCCCATCGCCCCCGCCGGCGGATTCGCCCCCGCCGCCCCCCTCAACTTCGCCGAGAAGGCCGAGTCGCTGGCCCGCGTCCTCAACTGGGAGCAGTTCCTCCCCGTCGACGCCGAGCCCTGCCGGATCTGGGAGGCCGAGTCCTACGCGTCTTCCCGGGGCCCGGTGGAGGTCCGGGAGACGCGGGACCACGGGAAGCCTTCGGAAAACCGCTGGATCATCCCGGCCTCCGATCCCTCCGTCGTCACCTACTACATCTCCGTCCTCCGCGACGGCCTCTACAGCCTCCAGGGGCGCTTCTGGGGAGACACCGACAATATCCTCTCCCTGGAGATCGACCAGCACCGGGTCGCCTTCCGCCCGGAGAACCCGAACCGCTTCGGCTGGATCACCATCGACACCGTCCCCCTGAACTCCGGGGGGCACCGGATCGACGTCGAGCTCAAGCCGGGCACCGGGGCCGACGCCTTCCAACTTCTGAAGCACCGGGCGGGGGCGGAGGACTACCTCATCCTCCTTGCCGACAAGGGGGTCGCGGAAGGGGCGTTCGCCTTCTCCGTCGTCGAGCAGGACCGCCTCGTCTACGCCCGCTGGCTCGCCCGCGAGGCGGAGAGCGCGGCGGCGGTCGAGGGGCGGCACGCCCTCTCGGAAGACCCGTCGCACGGCGAGCCCTCGCGGGAGCGCTGGCTCGCCCCCGCCGAGAAGGTCACCGCCCGCTTCGAGTTCGACATCTCGGTCCCCGACGAGAAGAAGGAGCAGGACGCGGAGGGCGAAAGCTCCACCCGGATCCGGGCCGAGGGGGAAAAGGCCGGCGCGGTCGACGGCCCCCACGCCTTCTCCGAGTCCACCGACCACGGCGACCTCTCGGAAGGCCGCTGGCTCAAGGCCGAGGACGGCTTCGCCACCGCCTACTTCGAGGTCGAGGTCCCCCGCCGGACGGAGGTCTCGCCCGGTCCGGAAGCGCTCCTCGCCCTCTCCGCCGAGGCCGAGCGGGCCCAGAAGCTCTCCGGGGCCTTCGCCGTCTCCACCGGGACCGACCACGGGGATCCCTCCGACCGGCAGTGGATCTCCGCCACCGGACCGGCCTCCGCCCGCTTCGAGTTCGAGATCCCGTCCGACACCCTCTACGCCCTCCGCGCCCGCGACTTCGGGCCCAATCCCCTGGTCTGGGTGATCGACGGCGAGAAGGGCGATTTTCTCCTCCAGACGGCGTCCCCGCCCGGCGGGAAGGACTCCTTCGCCTGGCACCCCGTGGCCTCGATCTTCCTCCCCCAGGGGCGACATTCCGTGGACGTGAGCCTCCCGGATGGATCAGGCCTGGACGCCTGGGAGCTCAGGAAATCCGATCCCTGCGGCGAGGAGCTCTTCGTCCTCTACAGCCGCGATTTCGGCCGGGAGCCGATCACCTGGACGATTGACCCCGACCGATCCCCCCCCCTCGCCCGCCGGACCGTCGCCTCCCCCCGGGAGAACGCCTTCGAGTGGCACCCGATCGCCGTCCTCCCCCTCGCCGCCGGGAAGCACACCTTCGCGGCGCGGATCGCCCCGGGGAGCGGACTCGACGTTTGGGAGGTGCGCCGGAGGGGCTGGTGCGACGAGAACCTCTACTCCCTGATGAGCCGGGACTTCGGTTCCGACCCGGTCACCTTCCGGCTCTCCCCGGAGGGGAAACCCCCCATCCTGGAGCAGACCATCTTCCCGGTGAAGGACGACGCCTTCGCGTGGCATGAGGTCTCCACCCTCTACATCCCGGAAGGGAGGCACGTGCTCGAGGTGACCCTCTCCGAAAACGACGGTCTCGACTCCTGGGAGATCCGCAAGCGGACGGCCTGCGAGTGCGAGATGAGCGCCCTGGGTTTCGCGCCGGTGACCTCCGAGGCGGCGCGGAAAAACCTGGAGGAGATAGAAAAGAGGCGGCGGCCGCCCGAGCCTTTCCCCAGCTTCAGCCCCCTCCCCGTCTCCACGCCCTCCTACCCGGTCCTCTCCACCTTCATCGGCCCCACGCCCTGACGCCCGGCTTTCCCCCGACCACGATCCGATGAAAATCGTCGCCATCCTCGCTTGCGCCCTGGCCGTCCTGTCGGCGGCGGCCCCGAGGTCCGGAGCCGAGGAGGCCAAGCGTTTCGAGCTCATCCCCCACTGCCGCGTCACCGGCTGGCACGACGATAACGTCGACTTCAGCCCCCACTCCGGCACCTCCGACTACTACTCCCAGCTCGAGCCGGGGATGGGCGTGATCATCCCCACCCGGATCATCGACATCAAGGCCGACTACACCTACATCCGCTACGACTACCGCGACCGGACCGACCTGAGCCGGGACTACCACCAGGCCCGGCTGGACGTCAGCGACCAGGCCGAGCTGATCCGCAACGTTCGGATCTCCTTCGGCGATCTCTACGAGCTGGTCCCGATCAACCTCGGCATGCCGGTGGACACCCCCTATAACTTCACCCAGAAGAATACCGCCTATATCTCTCCGCGCTGGCAGAAGTCCTTTTCCCGCCGCAACACCCTCTCCCTGGGCTACTACTTCTCCCGGGTCGACTACACCAGCACCCCCCGGGTGGGCGAGGACTACTTCGGCCACAAGTTCGACAGCCTCTGGGAGCTGGGGATCCTCCGCGGTCTTACCTTCAAGCAGTCCAACGCCTACACCATCTACGATTACGACGAGATCCCCCGCTACCGCTCCTTCATCCCCATGGTCGGGCTCCGGGCCGAGCCCAACTCCAAGTTCGTCCTGGAAGGCGACGTCGGCTACTCCTTCGAGCACGATGACGAGGGGGACTTGAGGCACCGCGGCTGGGTATTCCGGTCGGCGGGCTCCTATCTCCCCTCGGAGAAGATCCGGGCCAAGGTCGTCTATACCCGCGACCGCCTGACCGACGTCACCGGAGAGCCCTTCACCGACGAATACCTGGACGTCCGCCTCGACTACAGCCCCTACCACCGCTGGATCCTCGGTGGCCTCTTCCGCTACAGCCGTTACCTCTACGCGGGCGACACGGAGAAGATAATCCACTCCCGGATCGACCTGCGCTACCTGATCAGCGAGGAGTTCACCTTCCGGATCGGTGGCTCGCGCACCCAGACCCTCGACCGCCCGGAAGAAGAAGGGGACGCCGTCTCCAACCGTTTCTTCGCCTCGATCACGTATAGCTACTGATCCTTTGACCGTTGTAGTCCAGACATCGTGACGCAAACGAGAGCCAAGATCGTTTTCATCTCCGCCCTCCTCCTCGCCGGGGCGGCCGGCTGCCGGACCGCGTCCGATCCCGACCCCCTCCCCGCCGCCTCCCTTACGGCCGCGCCCGCTCCCTCGCCGACCGCCCGGCCGCGGCCCGGCCCGTCGCCGGAGGCGCCGGGTCCGGCCGCCGGGGCCCTCCCCGCCGAGGCGAAAGGGGACGATCTCTACCGCCTGGGCGCGGGGGACATCCTCAAGATCGCGGTCTACGGAGAGGCCGACCTCTCGGGGACCTTCCGGATCGCCCGGAACGGGACGATCGCCTGGTCGTGGGTCGGGGAGGTGGAGGTCCAGGGTCTCACGGTGGAGGAGATCGCCGAGCGGCTCCGCTCCCTCCTCGCCCGCCAGTACATCCGCCAGCCCCGGGTGGAAACGTCGGTGGAGAAGTACGGGTCCCGGGCGGTCTATTTCCTCGGCAACATCTCGCTGCCCGGATCCAGCCGTCTGGGGGAAAACCGCACCCTGCTCCAGAACCTCCTCCAGGCGGGAGGGCCCAAGATCTGGGGGGAGTCCACGATCACCATCCTCCGGGCCTCCCCCGACGGGAAGCAGGAGCGGATCACGGCGAGCCTCCAGGGCCTCCTGGACGGAGCGGCCGACGAGAACATCCTGCTCGAGGACGGCGACATCGTGACCGTCTCCTCGCCGGACTCCCAGGGGACCCTCCTCGGCCAGGACCGCATCTACGTAGTCGGGGCGGTGAACGGACCGGGCACCTTCCCCTGGCGGGAGAACCTGACCGCGCTCGACGCCCTGATGGCCGCCGGCGGCCTCAACCAGTATGCCGCCGGCAACCGGGCGCGGCTGGTCCGGGGGACGGGAGAGCAGAAGCAGGAGATCCCCCTCAGCCTGGAGGACATCCTGGAGGGGCAGAAGGACAAGAACCTCATCCTTTCCCCGGGCGACCTGATCATCGTGCCCGAGTCGCTCTTCTTCTAGCCCCGATCGTCCCTGAGGGACGCTCGGGGCTAGTGTGCTGTTCCAGATGAGGAACTGAACCGTTAAACGCACCATGCGCAATCCCATTCAATCCTGGCCGATCTTCGATTATCTCCTGGTCGTCCGCCGGAAGATCTGGATCCTGATCGCGATCTTCGTCCTGGTGGAGGGGCTGACCGCGATCGCCACCATCCGCCAGCGCCCGGTCTTCGAGGCGGTCTGCAAGATCCGCTACAAGCAGGGGGTCTCCTCGGCGCTGGCCTCCCCCGGCTCGCCCTACTACTGGCTCAGCCCCTACTACGACTCGATGACCTTCGAGACCGAGAAGCACATCATCAAGTCCAAGGCGGTGGCGGAGGGGGTGGTGGACAAGCTCGGCCTCGCCCCGGCCGGCTCCCCGGAGGGTCGGAGGGGGTGGACCCGGCGCGTCCAGGCCGCGATCTCCGTGGACAAGGAGCAGGACACCCGGATCTACCTCCTCCGGGTCCGTTTCTCCGAACCCGACCTGGCCCAGAAGATCGCCGACACCGCCGCCGAGGTTTACATCGACCTCTCGGTCGGCGAGAAGCGGGCCTCGGCCCAGAAGTCCCTCACCCTCCTCACCTCCCAGATCGCGGAGCTGAAAAGCCAGATCGCCAAGTCCCAGCTGGGGCTGATCGACTACATCAACAAGGAAGGCGTGCCCGAGGCCGACGGCCACCTCCCGGTCGAGGGGGCGAGCGACAGCGAGCGGCCGGAGGTCTCGCTCCTCTCCACCCTCTACACCCGCCTGGTCCAGCTCAACATTGAGCGCGGCGACCTCCTGATCAAGTACCTGGAGGGCCACCCCCAGGTGAAGGAGGCGGACCAGCAGATCGAGGTCCTCCGCGCGACCATCGCCTCCGAGGAGGCGCGGCTGAACCGGGCGCGCAAGAAGGCGATCGAATACGACATCCTCCAGAAGGAGACCCAAGTCAATGAGGAGCTTTACAACGTCCTCCTGAAGAAGCTGGCCGAGCTCGACCTCTCCCGGGAAGGGATCGAGAGCGACATCGCGATCATCGAGAAGGCCGACCGGCCGCCCGCGCCGGTCGCCCCCCAGAAGAAGCGGAACCTCCTCCTGGGGGCGCTCCTGGGGCTCCTCCTCGGTCTGGGGGCGATCTTCGTCACCGAGTTCCTCGACCCCACCCTCCAGACGCCGGAGGAGGTGGAGAGCTTCCTCAACCTCCCCGTCCTCGCCTCCATCCCCCGGATGGCCAAGACCCCGGGGATGAGCGAGGAGGACGCCAACCAGTTCCTCTGTCTGATCTCGGAGCGCAGCCCGCGCAGCCACGAGACGGAGATGTTCAAGCGCTTAAGGACCTCGATCCGGTTCAGCGACTTCGAGGCCACCACGCTCGCGCTCCTCGTCACCAGCTCCAGCCCCCGCGAAGGGAAGACCACGGTCTCGACCAACCTCGCCATCACCACCGCCCACGCCGGGGCCCGCACGGTCCTGGTCGACACCGACATGCGCCGGCCGGCGGTGGACCGGTTCTTCGGCCTGAGCGGGACGACCGGGATCGCCGCCTACCTCCAGGGCAAGGCCGGCCTGGACGAGATCATCCACCCGACCGCCATCCCCAACCTCTCCGTCATCCCGGCCGGATCGATCCCCGCCAACCCGGCGGAGCTCCTGGAGTCGCCCCGGCTCCGCGAGCTGGTCCCCCTTCTCAAGTCCCGCTTCGACCGGGTCATCTTCGACTCCCCCCCCGCCGGGGCCCTGGCCGACGCCCTCATCCTCGCCGCCCTCGTGGACGGGGTGATCCTGGTCTGCTTCGCCGGGCACATCGACAAGCGCTTCATCCTGCGCACCAAGCAGCAGTTGGAGAAGAGCGGGGCGAAGCTCTACGGCGTAGTCCTGAACTACATCGAGCTTAAGATGCGGAGCTACTACTACTACTACCACAGCGTCTACAGATACGGGTACGGGTACCGATGAAAAGCCGCGGCGGATCGCGCCGCTTGTAGGATCGCTTCGCTTGTAGGATCGTTGTCGCTTGCTCGAACGCCGGCGCGGCGGTTTGAATTCATCCCCGATTTCTCCCCCGAATCGGCAACCCGGCTGCACATACAATCCTCTCTGCCCGCTGCTCAATGATATATGAGCATTGAGATATGAAATCGATCCCCCTCGCCCTCGCCCTCGCTCTGGTCGTCTTCCTCTCCTGGCGGGCGGGGGGGACGGCGGAGGATACCCGCCTCTTCGCGACGGCCTCCTCCGCCACCGTCTTCGCCCTGGCGGCCGTCCTCGCCGCGGCTTCCCGGGACGCCGGCGGCAGCGGCGCCGCCCTCCTCGTCCCCGCCGCGCTCCTCCTCGCCGCCCTGGTCGGAGCCGCCGCGGCGGAGGCCACGGCCCTCGGCCGCCTGGGCGGACGGGAAATCGCCGCCGCCGCCCTCCTCCTCGCCGCCTTTCTCCTCCTCCCCCCCTCCCCCCGCGCCCTCTCCGCGGCCGCCCTCGTCCTCGCCGTCTGGGCCGCCGCCCTGATCGCCCGCGGACTCCTGGGGGGCGCGCCGGGGCCGCTCCGTTCGACCTTCGTCAACCGCAACCACTTCTGCGCCTTCCTCGGGGTCGTCCTCCCCCTCGCCCTCGTTCCCGCCCTGTCCGGGACGCGGAGGCTGGAGCGCCTCTTCCGGCTCCTCCTCTCCGCCGTCCTCGCCGGAGGGATGGTCCTGACCCGCTCGCGGGGCGGTCTCGCCGCCCTGCTCTTCACCCTCCTCTGCCTCTGGGGCTCCGAGCGGCGCCGGCGCCGCTGGCCGCTCTGGCCGGTGGCCCTGACCGGCGCGATCGCCGCCGTCCTCCTCGCGGGAGCGCTCGCCCTCACCGCGGGCTTTCCCCTCCCGCTCCATCCCCCATCCCCTACCCCCGATCCCCCATCCTCCACCGAGATCTCCGTCTCGACCCGGATCTCTCTCCTGAAGTCGACCGCCTCCATCTTCCTGGACCGTCCCCTCTTCGGCTGGGGCTGGGGATCGTTCCCCTTCCTCTATCCCCGCTTCAAGGAGGCGGGCGTCTGGTATACGGTCTTCCACGCCCACAACGAGTGGCTTCAGATCGCGGCGGAGGGGGGGATCGCCGGCTTCGCCCTGATCGCCCTCGCCCTCGTCCTTCTCTTCCGCGGACTTATCCGGGCGGCGGCGGAGGGGAAGGCCGGTTCGCTCTTCGCCCGCTCCGCGGCCTTATCCTTCATCTATGCCGTTGTCCACGCCAGCGTCGAGTTCGTCTTTCGCGTGCCGGCGATCTCCTACCTGCTCGCCGCCCTCGGGGGGATGGCGCTCTCGTCCTCTGGGGGATGCAGGATAGGGAATAGGGGGTGGCGGAGGGCGGCCCGCCTCGCCGCCGCTGCGGCCGCGGTCTTCTTCCTGATCCTCCCCGCCTCGCGCTCCTTCCTCTCCCGGCGGGCGGCCGCGCGGGGGTTCCTCCTCCTGCAACGGGGGAAGGCCTCCCCCGCCGTCTCCTATTTCGCCCGCGCCCACGACCTCGACCCCCTGGACTACTCCGCCCTCTACGGCCTCGCCCGCTCCGAGATCGCGCTCTTCGGCCGGGCGGGAGAGCGAACGGAGTCATACGCGCGGATCGAGTCCCTCCTCGACCGAGCCCGGGCCGCCAACCCCCGGGACGCCCGCACCGAGTGGACCCGGGCCGCCTTTCTTTCCCGCCTCGGCGACGGGGCGGGGGCCGAGGCGGCCCTTCGGCGGGGCCTCGCGCTCGATCCCTCCAACCCCTTCTTCTCCCGGGAGCTCGCCCGAGCGCTGATCGCCCGGGGGGAGGCCCGTTCCGCCGTCGGGGTCCTCCGCGAGGCGGCTTCGATCTATCCCCCGGCCTGGCCGGGCGCCCTTTCCCTCCTCGTCGCCCGCGTCGACGATCCCTCCCTTCTCCGGGATCTCCCCCCGGAGGGCGCCCGCTTCCGCCGCGACCTGGCCTACGCCCTCCTCGCCCGGGGCCGGACGGGGGCGGCCCGGGAGGAGGCGCGGCGGGCGGCCGGGAGCGAGCCCTCCGCCGCCGGTTGGCTCGCGGTCGGGCGGACCGCGGCGGCCGCCGGGGACCTCGCGGAGGCGCGCGACGCCTACCGCCGTTCCCTCGCCCTCTCCCCCCTCAATCCCCCGGTCTGGGCGGAGCTCGGCGCCCTCGAGCTCCGCCGAGGCGAGGAGGAGGCGGCGCTGGCCTGCTACCTGACCGCGGCGGGCATCTCCCACACCTCTCTCGGGCCGGCCCGCGCCGCCGGGAGCCTCCTCCTCTCCCGGCGCGGCCCGGAGGCCGCCCTGGCCTTCTGGGGATCGCTCGCCCGGCGCCAACCGGATTGGGGCTACCCGCCCTACGCCCGGGCGGAGATCTTCCTCCGGGAGAACGATCCGGAGCGGGCGGAGGCGGAGCTCGCGGAGGCCCTGCGGCGGGATCCGGAGAACTCCCTCTTCCTCGCCCTGCAGGGAAGGATCCGGCGATGAGAACGGCCCTCGTCGTCATCGTCTTCCTCCTCGCCGCCGTCTTTATCTCCCAGACGCTGGTCAGCCTCCAGCTCAAGCCGGCGCGCCTCCTCGCCTTCACGGCGATCGCGGCCGCCTCGATCATCCTGGTCGTCCAGCCCCAGAGCGCCATCTACCTCGCCATCGCCGCGGTCTCCTTCCACGATCCCCGCTACTGGTTCCCCTTCCTCCGCCTCTGGCTCCACCAGTGGGTCATCCTGGTCGCCCTCCTCCTCCTGGCCGGGCGCTGGATCGTCCGGCGGAAAAAATTCCCGATCCTCCCCCTGGACCGGGTATTGGCCCTTTTCCTCCTCTCCTTCCTCATCTCCACCTTCGTCTCCCCCAGCGCCGCCCTTTCGATCAAGTGGATCCTCTACGCCCTGATGCTGATCGGCTCCTACCTCCTCTCCCGCCTGGCGATCGAGAACGAGCGCCAGCTCCTCTCCACGGCCGCCTTCCTGATCGCCTGCGGCGCCGCCAACGCCTCCATCTCCTTCTTCACCCCCACCGTCGGGGAGCGGGTCGGGGCCCTGGTCCTCGACAACCCCAACTCCCTGGGCAATTTCCTGGCCCTGATCTTCCCGCTCGCGATCGCCCTCGCCTTCTACGCACCCGTCTCCACCCGGGCCCGCGTCTTCTTCGGGGGCTCCGCCCTGGCCATGCTCGTCTCGATCCTCCTCACCCTCTCCCGCAGCTCCTGGCTGGGGGCGATCGTGGGCCTCTTCGGGATCGGGGCGATCAAGCGCCGTTACCGCTACCTCGCCCTGCTCGTCCCCCTCCTCGCCCTCTCCCTCCTCCTCCCCACGGTCAAGAAGCGGGTATTCGAGGATCGGACCGACCCCGGCGTGGTCTACCGCCAGGTGAAGATCCGCATGGCCTGGAAGATGTTCCAATCCAGCCCCTTCCTGGGCAAGGGACCCGGCGCCTTCCAGGCCCTCGCCCCCGAGTCCGAGGAATGGGCGATCACGGCCCACTCCGCCCTGGAAAACCTTTACCTGCAGATCCTGGCCGAAGGCGGCCTCCTCCAGGCGGCGATCTTCATCACCGTGATCGCGATCGTCACCGGGACGGGGATCCAGGCTTTCCGCGGGACCGCTCCCGGACTATCCCAGGCGATGGCGCTGGGGTCCCTCTCCGCCTTCTGGGCCGCGCTGGGGATCGGCGTGGGCGAGAACCCCTTCTACTTCCCCATGATCAACTGGCTCTTGGGCCTCCATCTCGGCATCATCGTCAAATCCTTCGAGTTCTCCGCCGCCGCGCCCGAAGCGGCTCTTCATCCTCCGCCCTCTATCCCCCATCCTCCGTTATGAACCTCTGCCTCATCGCCTCCACGCTCCCTCCCGTCACCGGAGGGCTGGAAAGCCACGTCTGGGAGCTCGCCCGGGGGCTTCAGGGACGGGGGCACCGCGTCTCCCTGATCGGGTGGCGCAACTGGCAGGGACGCGCTTTCCCGGAGCGCGAGGAGCGGGCAGGGATCGCGATCTACCGCGAGATGGACACCGTCCTCCCCGTCTACCGTTTCCGCTACAAGCTCTACGCCCTGCGGGCGGCCAGGCGGGCGCTGCGCCTCCACCGCCGCGATCCCTTCGACCTGATCCACGCCCACCAGGAGTATCCCGCGGGAACGGCGGGGGCCCTGGCCGGCCTCCGCGCCGGGATCCCGCTCCTGATCACCTGCCACGGCAGTTCCCTCCTCCTCAACCGGGAGGTCAACTGGCTCCGCCCGGTCCTGGACTGGACCCTGCGGCGGGCGGAAAGGGTCATCGGGGTGGGCGAGACGCTCCGGGGGGCGATCCGGGCGGCCGGCGTCCCCGACGGAAGGATCGAGATCCTTCCCAACTTCGTCGACGCGGAGCGGTTCCGGCCGGACGGGAGCGGAGGGGATATCCGGGCGCGCTGGGGCTGGGGGGAGCGGGAAACGGTGGTCGCCTTCCTCGGGCGCCTCGATCCGGTCAAGGGCGCCGACCTCTTTCTGGAGATGGCCCGCCGCCTCCACGCCGGGGGAGCGGACTTAAAATACCTCATCATCGGGACCGGCGCAGCGGAGGGAGAGCTGCGCCGGCGGGCGCAGGAGATCGGATCGGAGGTGGCCTTCGCAGGCTCTGTCGCCTCGGACAAAGTGCCCGCCTACCTCCGCGCCGTCGACATCGTGGTCGTCCCCTCCCGGCGCGAGGCCGGAGGGATCTCCTGCCTGGAGGCGATGGCCGCGGGCAAGGCCGTGGTCGCCTCCCGGGTGGGGGGGCTCAGCGCGGCCGTCCGGGACGGAGAGAGCGGTCTCCTGGTCGAGGTCGGGGCCGAGGCGGAGACCGTCTCGGCCCTCGCCGGAGCGGTCCGCCGCCTGATCGGAGACCCCGCCCTCCGGCGCCGCCTGGGCGAGGCGGCCCGGCGGGAGGCCTCCGTGCGGTTCGGCCGCGGGCCTTATCTCGATCGCCTGGAAACCCTCTACCGGGAGGCCCGGCGATGATCGATCCCCGCGCCTACTGGGAGGAGAGGTCCCGCCGCTACGGCTCCTCGCCCGAGGGCTGGAAGGCGGTCTGCCACCTCGGCGGGCCGGAAGCGGTCAACCGCCTCCTCCACCGCCTCCAGAAGCGCGCGCTCGACCGGGCGATCGGGCGCGCGCGGGCCGCCCGCTGGCTCGACTTCGGCTGCGGGGTCGGGCGCTGGGAGAATGAATACGCCGGACGGGCGGGGCTGATCTGCGGCGTCGACATCTCCTCCGAGATGCTCGTCCGGTTCCGGGAGAGGTTCCGGGTCCGGGACGGCCGCCTCTTCCCCGCCCAGTTCGACGGATCCCGCCTCCCCTTCCGGGACGGCGCCTTCGACCTGATCTTCAGCGTCACCGTCCTTATCCATATCCTGGACGGGAAGAGCCTCGAGCGGGCGGTCTCGGAGATCTGCCGCGTGGCCCGTCCCGGGGGACAAATCGTGATCGTGGAGTCCTTCTCCCCCCCCGGACGCCCGGAGCCCGCGCACGTCCGCTTCCGGCCGGAGGAAAGGGTCGTCGGCCTATTCCGGGAGCGCGGCTGGGCGCTTTCCTCCTCCCGGTCCGTCTACCGCCTTCTCCCCGGGGATGCCTTCCTCGCCGGAAAGACGCGCCGCGCGCTTCTCCGCCTCCTCCTCCCGTGCTATTATGGGCTGAACCTCCTTGCCCAGGCGCTGAACCTCCCCGCCCCGCCCCCCAGCCAGAAGATCCACGTCTATGAAAAACGGGACGAGCGACCTCCCCGCTGAGGCGATGCTGGAGACCCTGCGGCGGAGCGGATTAAGGGCGGAACGGGTCTCGGTCAGCCGCTCCTCCTCCCGCCTGCAGGCGCTGCCCCACCCCCTGAACCTCCTCTGGGGGGGGCATCGCTGCATCTCGGCCCGGAAGGCCGCCCCGGGAGGCGGCTAGCTATGAACCCGCAACCGACCAACTGGGACGACTACGGCCGGGAGCGCTCCCCCCGCGGCCAGCGGTCCCGCTACCTTCACCATCGCCTGGCGGGCAGGATCGTCGACCGCATCCTCAAGCGGCTGGATCGTTCCCTCTCCGTCTTGGACCTGGGCTGCGGGGACGGCTACTACCTCGATCGCCTGCGGGAGCTCCGCTTCAACGACGTCGTTGGGGTGGACCCGAGCGGCCCGATGGTGGAGCGCTGCCGGGAACGGGGGCTCAACGCGCGCCGGGCCGCCCTGGAGGACCTCCCCCCTTGCGGGGACAAGGACCTCGTCCTCCTCATCCAGGTCCTCGAGCACGTCGACGATCCCGGCCGGGCGCTGGACGGGATCCGCGGCCTCCTCAAGAGCCGCGGGCTCCTCCTCCTCTCCGTCCCGGTCTGCGACTCCTTCCTCAGCCGCTACCACCGCTCCCGCTTCGGCCTGAACCGGATGGAGCAGGTGCGGGCCTGGGACGACACCCACCGTCACGCCTTCTCCCTCGAGAAGCTCCGGAGCCTCCTCCTGGACCACGGCTTCCGGGTGGAGCGGGCGGTCCACGGCAGCAACCCCCATCCCTGGGTGGGGAGCTACGGGGGGAAGAAGCTCGGCGCCCTCTTCCAGCATCTCTCCTGGGGGGGGCGCTTCGGCGACATCCTGGTCGTCCTGGCCCGGCGGGACTGAACAACCCGAAAGAATGGCCGCGGATTGCGCGGATTGGCACGGATTATGGAACGACCAGCTCACGCCACCAAGCTTCCGGCACCCTCACTCCGGCTTCTTCTGAATCTATTTTTAATCCGCGCAATCCGCGTAATCCGCGGCTTTCTTCCCGCCCCGCCCGGAACCCCATGAAACGCCCCTCGATCAAGCGCCGCGTCATCCGCGCCGGGATGATCTCCGTCCTGGGGAGCGGGGTCTCGATCGTTCTCGGGATGGGCGTGCGCTCCCTGGTCGCCCGCGTCTGGGGGCCGCAGGGGATGGGCGAGTACGCCGGGTTCATGATGTTCTTAAGCCTCTTCGGCACCTTCGCGGCCTTCTCGCTGCCCCGGGCGGTCCTCAAGTTCACCGCCGAGTACGAGGAGACCGGGCGCCTGGACCGGGTCCGCGCCCTCTTCTCGTCCGTCTTCCTCTTCCTCACCCTGACCTGCCTCGTGATCGCCTTAGCCTCCATCGTTTTCTCCCCTCTCCTCGGGAAGCTCATCCACCTCCCGGTGGACGGGAGGCGGGCCCTTCTCCTGGGGGCCACGCTCTTCCTGGGCACCTACTCGATCCTCTCCTCCACCCTCTTCCTCGGGCTCTTCCGGAACGTCCTCGCTTTCGCCATCTCCGCCTCCTCCCTAATCGCGATGGCGGCCCTCGCCGCCTACGCCTACCTAGCCCACCTCTTCCCGGTCTATCTTCTCCTGGTCGCCGGCTACCTGGTCTCGGGGGTCCTCGGCCTCCTCCTGGCCCGTCGCCAGGGGGTTCTCTCTCTCCGCTTCGACGGCGGCGAGCTCAAGCGCGCGCTCCTCTTCTCCGCCCCGCTCTTCCTGGTCGCCGGGCTGGATTTCCTGGTCGAGTGGTTCGACCGCTTCAGCCTCGGCGTCTACTTCGGGCCGGAGGAGATGGGGATCTTCTCCGCGGGGCTGGTGGTCTTTTCCGCCGCCCGGCGGCTTCCCCTCTCCCTGACCGAGGTCCTGGTCCCCTCCTACGCCAAGATCTCCCTCTCCGGGAAGGAGGTCCTGGGGCGGGCCCTCAACAAGAACATCGCCTTCTACGCCCTCGTCTTCTTCTTCCTCACCCTCCTCTTCGTCCTCTACGCCCGGGAGATCGTCGTCCTCCTTTTCTCCGGCGCCTTCGCTCCGGCGGCCAACGTCCTGGCGATCATGAGCGCGGCTTTCGTCTTCAGCGCGATCACCAACCCGGGCTCGTCCCTCCTGATCGGGTGCGGCTACACCCGGCTCAACTCCCTGAACTACGCCGCCGGGGTCGCCGTCCTCGTCCCCTCCCTTCTCGTCTTCACCCGCCTCTGGGGAACGACCGGGGCGGCGGCGGCCAAGCTCCTCACCCACGCGGTCACCACGGCCGGGATGCTCCTCATCCTGAAAAAGGCTCTCCGCGTCCCGATCGACCTGAGGAGCCCGCTCAAGCTCCTTCTCTTCTCCGCCGCGGTCGGGGGGGCGATCCTTCTCCTCAAGCGGGCCACCCCTTCCCTCGCGGTCGGCCTCGGCGCTCTCGGAGCCCTCTACTTCGGAGGGGCCTGGTTCCTCGTCCTCTCCGGCGAGGAGAAGGCCTACCTCCGGGAGATTGCCCGCCAGGCCCGGGAGGGGCGGAGGATCCTCCGCAATCCGGGGGTGGCGTGGCAGGAAAGCGAGACGTCGACCGAACCCGCTTTCCGTAAGCGCGGGTCTTAAAGACCCGCGCGACGGCCCGCGGACCTGGCGGGCCGGCGGGCGAACACCCCCGATAGATCGGGGCAGGTAGGTTCGCCCCTACCAAACGACCGACTGGGAGACCTGCTCGGCGATAAAGCGGGCGCCGGTGGGGGAGGGGTGGTCGGCGTCGAGGAAGAACTCCTCCCGGAGGCTTTCCTTTCCCAGGACGACCGCGGAGACCCCCTCCTCCCGGGCGACCTCGGACGCGATCGCCTGGTATTCCTCGATCAGACCGTAGGGGTTCGCGATCGGCGGCAGGGCCGCGAGCTCGGCCTCGGGGAGCCGGCGGGAAGCGACCCCCCGGCGGCGGAACTCCTCGCGCACCATCCGCAAGGGGCGGGGGTAGACGAGCGCCCCCAGCTCCGCGGTCAGGAACTCCGCCTCCGCCTCCCTCACCCGCCCCGTCCGCCGGTAGAAGACGCCGAGGTAATAGTGGGGAGCGGGGGAGAAGTTCATCGGGATCGCCGCCGCGCGCTTCAGATCCTCCTCGGCCCGGTCGAGCCGCCCCGCCTCGAGCCAGCGCCGCCCCGCCTCCGGGAGGTCGAAGACGGCGGGGTTCTCGGAGAAATCCAGGAAGAGCAGCCCCATCCCCTTCTCCCGCGCGGCCGAGGCCATCGCCCGGAGGTTTTCGCGCCAGGCCTCGGGCGGGACGTTGGGACGGTAGGCCGCCTCCGGCGGCGGGGCGGAGGGACGGGCGGAGCGGGCGAGACCGCGCAGACGGACCTTGAGGGCGAAGTAACCCGGGAGAGAGTCGAGGAGGTCGTCGATCCCCTTCGCCACCGAGACCAGGCCGGGGCGGCGGGAGGGGGGGGTCCCGAGGAAATCGGCGATCTCGCTCCGCCGGTCGGCGCTCTTCCAACGGTCGTTGTGGCCGAAGGAGGCGATGACCAGGTCGGGAGAGAAGGCGGGCAGGACTTCCCGGACCAGGACCGCCCCCTCCCGACTGGTGTATCCCGGGACGCCGGCGTTGATCACCTCGACCGCCCGTCCGGGCCGCCTTTCCCGCAGAATCCGCTCGAGCTGCTTGGGGTAGGTTTCCTCCGCCGGCAAGCCCAACCCGAAGACCCGCGAGTCTCCGATGCAGACGACCCGGAAGACCCCCGCCCCCTTCTCCCGGGGGTATTCCCGGTCCCGCCACCCCCAGCGATCGGTCTCGACCGGGGTCGTCTCCCCGTAGTCGATCCGGAAGGACGGCTTGAGGGAGTAGCCGAGGAGAGGGTCGGCGCGGAAGAGCGACTTCTCGGCGATGGACCGGTATTGTTTCCTTTCGATCCGGTTGATCAGCCTCCCCGCGAGCTCCACCCCCAAAACCGCCAGCAGAATCCCGATCGATATATACGATAACCTCTTCATGCGTCGTATCCGGCCGCACCGGAACAGCTTCGGACACGGGACGGGCGGGCAGCCGCAATCCGAGCGGAAGTGGATCGGGGCCAGAACGCCCCTTATGGCCTGCAAGCCTTTAGTCCGCCACCGTCTATCCGATCGATGGGACCCCGACCGTCTCGGCGGCGATCGACCAAAAGACCGGACCGGGGTTACGGCGGCGGCGGGCGGAAGGATTCATTGGAGAAAGCGGGCCGGCAGTCCGTTTTCCACCTCGGTTTGGCTCGATGCCAATCGCCGATAAAGTAAGGGGTGCCCAGATCATGATCGTCCAGAACGGAGATGAAGCGCCCGGATTTTTCCGTCCTTTCCACGAGAAAAAACAAAGATACGGCCATCGTCGGCAACGCCCGGGCCAGGACTTTGGAAATAAATGAAGGAAAAGGATAGAAATTGGCCCCCCTGACTTGGAGGAGTCGGAAATAGCCGCCCTGCCTTATGAAATGAGCAAAGGACGGCTGAGTAAAACCCCTGACATGCGATCCGAACAGTCGCATACAGAGAGGCTGCTGGCCGATGAGGAGAGCCAGGCGGTTGTGCAATGAGGCCAAGTTCGGCACGCCGATTATAGCGACGCCCTTTCTCTTTAAAGTTCTCGATATTTCGGAAAAAATCCAAAAAATTTCCTTAGTGTGCTCCAAAACCATATTAGCTACCACGATGTCGAAATGCGCGTCGGCAAAGGGCAGCGGTTCGTTCTCGATATTCATGGATACCGCGCGGATCCCTATTGCTCCCGCTTGGGCGACGGAAACATTTCGGCAGTCGACTCCGAACAACTCCACCTTTTTGCCGGGAAGATGCTCCTTAATGGACAAGAGGTCGCGGCCCTCCGAAAATCCGATGTCCAGGATCTTCAGATTATCCGATCCGCGGGAATAATCGGCCGCCCAGGAGTAAATGATATCCCCGCCATAGTTCAGATACTCGGTCCGGCGCTTATATCGGTAGAGGAACTGGGCGATCATGCTTTCACTTGGGAGGCATCCCGACATCTCTCCCCCCGCGTTTAGGGTCGCAAGCGGCGATGGTTGTCGGCCGTTTTCAAGCGCTCTGCGAGTCATTCCGTTATCCAGGAAGGACGGCCAGGCGCCCTGAACGCGCCTCCCGCTCTCGCTTTTATGATACTATATCGCTCTCGTTTAGGAAGGGGATTGAGATTGCTTCGTCGCCTCGCTCCCCGCAATGGCGTCCCTGCTATCCCGTCCCGATTTATAATGAGAATCGCCTATATCGTCTCCGGTCATTTCGGCCCTGTTTCCGGCGCCGGACTCACCGTCTGGTCTCTCTGCAAAAACATTCCCGCCTCCCACCGCGTCCGCGTCTACGCCAACTCCTGGGAACCCGTCGTCCCCGGGAACGTGGAGATGCATCACCTCTTCCCTCGAGGCAATTGGCCGGCGCATTTCTTTTTTCCGCTGCGTATCCTCGCCAACTATATCAGCGTCGGACGCCTCTGCCGAACAATCGCGGGAGAGAACGAGATCCTTCATCTCTACAACGGCCTGGCCTCCTCGAAGTCCCTCCTGATCTCCCAGCTGATGTGCCAGAAGGCGGTGATGGAGGGACGGGCGAAGGAATCTTGGGCCGGGTTCCTCTCCCAGCAGACCCCCAAGCATCTTCTGGTGCGCTATCTGGAGAACCGCGTCTACCGCGGCCGCCTCTACCGCCTGATCGTCCCGGCGTCGGAGTTCGAGAAGAGCCAGATCCTGAGATATTACCCTTGTCCCCCGGAAGACGTCGTCCCCGTCCACGGCGGAGTGGATTACGCCTTCTACAACCCGCCCGACCGGGAGTCCCGGCGGCGGAGGGTCAGGGAGCGCTACGGCTTCTCCGGGAGCGACCTCGTCGCCCTCTTTGTCGGCTACGACTTCACCCGGAAGGGACTGCCCGCGCTCCTTCGGGCTCTGCCGGCGATCGATGGCCGGGTCAAGCTCCTGGCGGTGGGAGGGACGGGGGGGGCGCGGGGGTGCCGGAGGATCGCCGCCGAACTTAAGATCGAGCGCCGGGTCGTCTTCGCGGGGCCGGTCTACCGGGAGGCCCGCGACCTCTTCTTCGCCTCCGACCTCTTCGTCCTCCCCGCCCGCTTCGATCCCTTCGGGACCGCCGCCTTGGAGGCGATGGCCGCCGGCCTCCCGGTCATCGTCAGCCGGCGGGTCGGCTCCGCGGAGCTGATCACGCCGGGGAGGGAGGGGTTCCTCCTAGACCATCCGGAGAACGAGGCGGAGATCGCCGAGCGGACGAACCGGCTGGTGCGGGAGGGGACCCTCCCGGAGCGGGGAGCGACCGGACGGGAGACCGCGCGGCGCTGCACCTGGGAGGAGAAGGCGAAGGAGCTCCTCTCACTCTACGCGCGCCTCCCTTAAGGCCGATCCGCCCGCTCGACCGCCCGGAGCGCGCAGAGCCTTTCCAGGAGCTCGGCGACGTCGGCGCGGGCCTCCTCCTCCCCGACTCGGTATTCCGCCCTAAGCTCCCGGGCGATCGCCTCCGCGCTCCTTTTCCCGTCGATCCTCCCCCAGACGAAGGCTCCGGTCTCGTTCAGTGTGAAAAGCCTCCCGACCGCCGCCGCCTTCCCGGAGGCGGGGACGAGGAGCGTCTCTCCGGCGATCGAACGGAAGACGACGCCGGGGGAGCGGCGGTAGACCGGAGAGGAGGGCATATAAAAAGTTACGTAAGGTTACGTAGGAAAGGTTACGTCGAAAAGGTTACGTAAGGTTACGCAGGAAAGGTTACGTCGAAAAGGTTACGTAAGGTTACGCAGAAAAGGTTACGTAAGGTTACGTGGATAGGCCGTGCATTCCGGCGGAGAGCTTTAGTTTGCGCACTGCCGCTCGCCCCCTTGGCTGATCAGAGGCGCGAACTGCGATCAAACTAACTAATTCCAGTGTCGTCGTCAACCATTCTGAAAGCTCCTCGCCGGCGAGCAATCCCGACCTTTTAACCTAGCCCGGGCGGGCGGGGAAGTGGAGGAGAAACGACCGCAGCGCCTCTCCCCACCGGTCGTTCAGGGCGAACCGATCGAGAAGGGTGAGCCCTCTCTCCCTTTCCGCCTCCCCCTCCAGGAACCGCCGGGCGGGGAAAAGCCCCTCGAGAACGATCCTCCGGTGGCGCGCGGGCGCCAGCATCTCCAGTGCCGCCGCCGGGATCGCGCTCCCGAAGAATTCTCGCGTGCGCAAGAGGGCAAGCCAGACCGGTGTCGCGGAGCGGGCGGCCACCGCCAGAAGAGCGGCGCCTTCCCAGCTCAGCTCGCCCCGGGCGGCGATCCGGTCGAGGTCGTAGAGCCAGATCAGGCGGGAGAAGCCGTGGTGACCGGCGTGAGCGGCGAGGTAGAAGGCCTCGGTCTCGGCCGAAAGCGCCCGGACCGGGACGCCGGCGACCGAATCGGCCCGGCTCGTCTCCCAGAAATCGGAGATCCGGATCGAGAAGGCGGGGTTCCTCCGGGAGGGCGCCTGGAGATCGGTGTGAACCTCGAGGAAAGCCCGGAACCGCCCCGCCCCGGGGCGGGAGAACTTGAGCGCCGTGGGCGTCTCCGAGACGAACTCCCACCCGGCCGCGGCGAGGGCGGGGCGGACCTCCCCCGCCTCCTCCCTCCGGACGAGAAGGTCGGAGTCGTCGGCGGGGCGGAGCGCGGGATGGGGGTAAAGGGAAGCGGCGAGACGGGCCCCCTTCAGGACCATCGTCTTGAGCCCGCGCCGGCGGAGCGCCTCGAGAGCCTTCCCCAGGCCGTCCTGGACGAGGACGGCCTTCCAGAGCGCGGCGTTGAACTCAGCTTCCCAGGCCGATCGAACCCAGAGGGGGAAATACCCCGGCAGGTCATGACCCGCCGCCGCACTGTAGGCCGCCTCTGTGAGGCGGCGGGACGGTTCGCCCGGACAGAGTCCGGGCCTACACCGGGGTTGGGGAGGGGACGCAGCGTTGCCACCCAAAAGATGGAAGAAGAGCGGGGAGAGGCGATGGACTTTGGTCAGGCGGAGGAAGAATGGCCAGGAGATCGACCCCGGGGGAGGAAGGTTGCCGGCTGGGCGCCCGGCGAGCGCGGGAAGGATCGCCCGCAAGAGTTCCAGTTCGGGGCGCACGGCATCAAGGCAATGTTGGTGTCAGGCGTCAGGTGTTATGTAACTTTACGTAACCTTACGTAACCTTTCTGACGTAACCTTATTTTAGCCTCAGCGCCGGGTCGCCGAAGAGGTGGTAGAGTTCGATCTCCTCGAAGGAGCCGAGCCCGGCCAGGGCGGCCTTCGACTCGGCGACCGCCGAACCGACCTCCTTGTTCCCACTCACCAGCATGTCCTGGAGGAAGAAGGCGGCGAGCCGGCGGGAGACGCTGTTGAGGCAGAAGCCGGAGGGGGAGAGGGCGGCGACCATCCCCTTCCCCGCCCCGTTGGTCATCTTCTCGGCCAGGCAGGTGGCGGTGCTGAAGGCCGCGTCGCACCAGTAGCCGTTCAGGCAGGTCATGGTGGACATGAAGGGCCAGGCGGAGGTGTTGCTCAGGTTGGAGAAGGAGGAGTTGCTGAAGATGTTCTCGACGGCCCAGCGGTCGGACGCGCCGTGGCCGAGGTAGTTGACGATCAGGCGGCCGCCGTTGATGGCGCCGAGGATCGCGGTCTGGGTCCCGAACGTCCCCAGGGTCGGGAGGTAGGCCTTGTCCGCCGCGTAGGGTATCGGGATGGAGGTGGCGATCAGGGTGTCGGAATCGGCCGGGAAATCCCCCCCGCTGTCCGGGTTGTCGGCGGCCATCAGGATCCGGGTCTGCCAGGGGAGGCCGGAGGATCCGTTCTCGTAGTCGATGATCTTCTGGACAAAGTCTTCCGCCTCCTCCGCGGTGCGGACACAGAGGCGGCCGAGGGCGAGATCGGGAACGGGATCGTCCCCGGAGACGCAGGCGAACCAGTTGTCCGAGGCGGTCTCCATGGACTCGCTCTCGAAGAGATGCGGCGGAAGGTGGTTGGGGCGGCCGGTCGAGAGGTAGTTCCGGTAGTCGTAGTGGCCGCCCCCGACCAGGAGGACGTAGGCGGGAGCCGGAGCGGTCCAGTGGCCGTAGGCGAAGGCCAGGAAACGGCGAATCGCCGCCGGGTCGAGATCGCCGAAGCTGAAGGTGTCGTAGATGTCCCCGATCAGGAAAGACTCGACCGCGAGCCCCTGGGCCTCCCGGAAGGCGGCCAAGGGAGCCGCCGCGGCGGCGAAGAGGGGGGGGGTGACGATGATGTAGTCGATCTGGCGGGAGGGATCGTCAAGGTCGGAGGGCTCGTCCGCCTCCAGGGGCGGATGGGGGATCGCCGCGGCGGCGGCGGCCTGGTAGCGCCTCTCCCCGAGGTCTCTCCTCCCGAAGGCGACCGAGAAGGGGCCGGCGCCCGACTCGACGAAATCGACGATCCGCTTCGGGCGGTCGGGGTCGGTGACGTCGTAGAGGCAGAGGCCGGAGGCGGTGAAGCCGCCGATCAGGTAGTCCGTCTTGTCGCCGGTGCCGAAGCGGAGGGAGCCGGAGGAGGCGGCGAAGAGGCGGCGGTAGGAGAGGTCGAAGTCGTTGACGTAGACTACGTCGTAGGGGGCGCCGGTGTCGGCGACCTCGACGGCCGAGAGGGCGTTGCTCCCGTCGCGGAGGAGCGACTGGGGGAGGTCGGTCTGGAGGACGTACTCCGTCTGCCCGTCCCAGAGGAAATCGCCGATCACCGTCCCGTTCAAGGTCAGCCGGGTGTGGTGATCGGGGTTGTAGCTCTCCAGGCTGGTCAGGCCGAAGAACCTGGCCGTGAAGGAGACGAAGGCGGCCTCCGGGCTCACGCCAAAGAGGGCGAAGGCGGTCTGCATGCTGAAGCCGGTGGTGGCGAAGTTCCAGAACCAGCGGTCGTCGCTCGCCCCCTTGGGCATGTCCACGTAATAGTAGCGGTTCTGCTCCAGGTGGCGGGAGGAGAGGAAGGAGACTTGGCGCTGGGGGCGGGAGGTGGCGGAGTAATCGACCTCCTCCATCCTCCGCCCCCGCGAGGTGTCGTTGTAGAGCCAGTAGACGCTGGTCTGGCTGAAGTAGCCCGTACCCGTCCGGCCGTAGAAGTGGAGGTAGTCGCCCGGATCCCAGGCGCCGTCCTCCCCTCCGGCGATGAAGACGGGGACCTCCGCTCCGAGACGGTAGACCCGGAGGTTCCGGGGGTCGGAGGCGAGCGGGAAACCCGCCCCGTGGAGATCGTCGTAGGAGATCTCCTGGATCGATTCCGCGTTCACCATCGCCTTGAAGCAGCCGGCGCGGGCGAGGGCGTACTGCCTCCGGTAGGGGGCGTCGTAATCCGAGTTGTCCGGACGGGAGGACGAGCCGTAGGTCAGGCGGACGACGATCCGGGGATGGGAGGCGATGGTCTTCCGGGACTGGAGGTAGCGGACCGGGTTGACGAGGAGGTTCACGTACTGGCGGTCCCGCTGGTAGTAGGGCGTCCCCACCTCTACGGCCTGGGCGGGGAAGAGTCCGGGAGGAAGGATCGGCGAAGAGACCGCCCGCCGGCGGGAAGGCCGCCGGGAGGAGCGGAGCGCCTTTTTGATCTCGATCACCCTTCTCTCCTCCGGGGCGAGGGCGCCGAGACGGGCGGGATCGGAGAAGAGGCCGTCCTCCAGCGTCGCCTCCACCTCCTCGCGGGATGCCCGCTCCGCGGGGGGGACATAGAGGAGGAGCGCCCGCTTCTCCAGGACCTGGTCGGGGCGGACGCGGGCGCTGACCGAAGCCACTCCGGGGAGGGGGACCTTGAGGACGGCCGCGGGAAAGTCGGGGAAACCCTCGCGGGACCAGGCGGGATAGCCCGGGACGGCCAGCGCCTGGTATCTCAACCCGTCCCGGAACAGCTTCTCCACCCGGTAGCGGGGAGGCGTGATCTCCAGAGTGATCCCCGTCCGGTCGCTCCCGATGACGCGATAGAACGGGCGGGAAGGAGCGGTCTTCCCCTCCCCCCGCCCTCCCCAGGCGAGAAGAGCGACGCCGAGGAGGAAGAGCCAGGCCTTAAGCGCCCTTTTCATACGCACAATATACATTTCCTAAGCGGCCAGCGCCAATACCGCAAACAGGATGCGACACCTGAACCTCACCCCCTGAACCCTACACCCTGAACCCTGCCCCCCGCCCCCTGTTTCACGGAAAAAGCGCCCGCACCAGCAGCCATTTGGGCGCCCGGATCAGACGACGTAAGAGTTCGCTCCTCCGGGCGAAAGCGGGGAGGAGTCCGGCGGAGAGCGATTCCCACCCCGAGAAGCGCGCGATCCAGGCGTTGCGCCTCCGAGCGGAAGCGGTCTCGAGGGCGTGGCCCCGTCCCCCCGCCCGCCTCAGTTCCGACGCCTTCCCGGCCACCCTCTCCCGGGGGAAGGGAAGGTCGGCGCCGAGGAGAGCGTCGCCCTTGACGACGAGAGATCGGCCGGGAAGGAGAACCCGGTGCAGGACCGGCCGCCCTCCTTCCCGCTCGACCAGGACCAGCTCGCCGGCGACGATCCCCTCCCCCTCCCGGAGCGGGCGGATGACGACCGCGTCCCCGGGGCGGAGGAAGGGGTGCATCGAGCGCCCCTCGGCCCGGACCACGACGGAACGCCCCTCCCGGAGCAGGGCAAAGATCTGCCGGTCAAACTCCGTCATGCGCGCCCCGTCTTCCCGGATTCCGCAAGCGGCGCGGAGGGCCCGGACCGCCGCGCCGCTTCGAAAAAATATTCCGCCGCCGAGACGTCGTCCCGGAAGGAGAAGGAGAGGACCGGAACCGCGGCGACAAGGTCGGCGGCGAGGGAGGACGCGGCCAAAAGCTCGGCGGAGGAGGCGAAGGGGAGGAAGAACGCCGCCAAGGCGCGGCGGCGGGCTTCCCCCGGGGGGAGGGGGCGGAGGCGGTTGCTGCGCGCGGGGGAGAGGAAGCAGATCCCGCGCAGAGCGCCCCCGGCCGGGGAACGGTACTCGGCGCGGGGGTTCCAGGGCGAACCGTAAACGCAAAACCCGCCCTCCCGGGCGCGCACGATCACTTTGTCCTCACCGAGGACCTCGCAACCCGGAACCGCGCCGGCCAGCGCGGACCAGGTGGACTTCCCGCACCCCTCCGGGCCGGGGAAGAGGAAGACCCCCCCTCCCCGCTTCACCGCGGCGGCGTGGACGATCGCCCCCCGCCTCCGCGCGAGCGCGCAGGCGAAGAGGAGAAGGTCGAGGAAGAAGAGCGGGGGCGAGGCGCGGCCTCTCCCCGGCCGGGCGATCCAGATCTCGGCCGTTTTCCCGTCCGGGGAGAGGGACGCCGCTTTCCAGACCGACCGCCTTCTCCCCCCGCGGCGCACCAGGACGAGCGGCCGCCCGTCCCGGACGGCCCAGGACCAGCGCTCCCCCCCGGAGAGGAGGGAAAACTCCCGGGGGACGGGGCCGGGACGGACGCGCCAGTGGAGCTCCCCCCGGAGGCCTCTCCGGAGGAAGGGGAGGTAGGTGGCTTCGAACAGGACCGGCCCGGCATCCGATCCGACCGCGACGCTCATCCCCCCGATCGAAATGACGTGTCTTCTCAACGCGGAGTATCCCGAAGCGCCGGGGATGGGGGGTGAGGCCGCCAGGAGTAGATCAGCCGTTCACATCGGCCCCGCAGACGAGACGGGCTGAACCGGATTGCCGTGTCCCGGGGAAGACTAGCCGGAAGCATCCCGGAAGATCGAGAGATCTTCCGGGATGCTTCCGGCTAGGGGTGAGTCTCGCACCCCGACATCACGCAGGTGACGATCGGGAGGGTGGCGGGGAAGGTCACGGTGTGGGTGTGGCAGATCCCGAGCAAGCTCCGCGTGAACGAGAGATCAACCACCTTGACCTCAGGCCGGAGATACCGGCGCTTTCTCTTGTCCGCGGGCATGGCTTCCTTTCCCTTCCTTTTGCAGCAACTTACTCCTTTCCCGGGCCACCTGGCAACGAAAATCTGGCGCCGACTCCTCCGAGCCGGTCTCCAGCGCCGACCAGGCCGGGCAGTTCCCGCAGACCGTCCTCAGCCCGCAGGCGGCGCAGGGGTTGCCGGGCGAGGCGGGGATCGAACGGACGCGGGGGAGGAACTCCTCCCACCCCTCGCGGAAGGACCCCCGGCGGAGGTCGTAGAGGTGGCCCGTCTCCAGGGCGCAGAGGGCGAGGAAGCCCTCGGCGGTGACGTGGAAGGAGTGTCCCCCTCCCCCGCACCGGTAGAGTCGGCGCGGGGAGGGGACCGACGCCGGCCGGCAGACGTAGTCGGCAAACTCCTCCCACTTCCCGCCGTCGGCGCGGTCGAGCCGGACGATCTCCGCGGGGGGAAGGCGGTAGCGGGCGGGGGTGGCGTCGCCGTCGAGGCGGCGGCAGATCAGGGAATCGAACCGATGGACGGCGCCGATCCGCCGGGCGAAGGACTGGATCCGGGGCAGCTCCCGGCGGTTGAGCGTGCTGACCACGGTCTTCAGGCGGAAGGGGACGCCGTGCTCCCGGAGGAGGCGGATCGCCTTCCGGCTCCGCTCCCAGCTCCCGGGAAGGCCGGAGACCCGCTCGTAGGCCTCCCGGCCGTGACCCGGGACCGTGATGTCGACGCAGTAGGGCGGGTAGTCCCGGAAGAAACGGGCGAGCGGACGGTCGATCAAGGTCCCGTTGGTGAAAACGGCGACCATCAACCCCCGCTGGAGGGCGTGGCGGTGGATCGAGGTAAAGTCATTGCGGAGGAGCGGCTCGCCTCCGGTCAGGGTGAGGAAGAGGCAGCCGGCGGCGGCGGCCGCGTCGATCAGGGAGAGGATGAACCCGGTCTCCATCTCCCCTTCCCCGCGGGGGGAGGGCGGGATGTAGCAATAGGGGCAGCGGAAATTGCAGCGGCGGGTCAGCTCGATCGCGCCCTGGAAGGGGAAGCGGGACCGGCGGAACCTCCGGAACATCCGGTCGTGGGCGTCCCGATCGATCGGGACGATGCTTTTCCTCCTACTCGTCGCTTTTCTCCGTTCACCAGCCGCAGTCTTCATCCGTGCTGTCCGAGATCTTGGCGATTACGAATCGGCCGGGCTAGGGCGAGTTCCGCCCGGGAGCGTCGGACTGAACCTTGCTCACGGAGAGGCGGAAGCGCTCCATCAGCTTCAGGAAGACGAACATCAGCGCCGCGAGGAGGATGAGCATGGAGACCGCGAGCGTCCGCCCGGCGAACTTGAGGACGAGGGCGATCACCCCCAGGTTGATCTGGAGGGCGTAGATGAGGAGGACCGCCTGGGGCTGGGAATAGCCCATCGCGAGCAGGCGATGGTGCACGTGGCGCTGGTCGGCCGCGAAGGGATGGTGCCCGGAGAGGATCCTCCGTAAAAAGGCCGTCACCGTGTCGGCGAGCGGGACGAGGAGGGCGACCAGGGGCAGGGCCAGCGCCATCCCGGCCGTGGTCTTGAAGGACCCCTGGATGGAGAGGGCGGCGAGGAGGAAACCGAGGAAGAGGGAGCCGGTGTCGCCCAGGAAGATCCGGGCGGGGAAAAGATTATAGCGCAGGAAGCCCAGGCAGGCCCCGGCCAGGGAGAGGGCGAGGCAGGGGACGAAAAGCCCCTCGGTAAAAGCGGCGACGCTCAGGATGATCCCGGCGATCGCCGCCACCCCGCAGGCCAGCCCGTCCAGCCCGTCGATCAGGTTGAGGGCGTTGGTGAGGAGGACGATCCAGCCGACGATCAGGGGCCCCCCCCACCACCCCACCGCGAGCTGGCCGCCGAAGGGGTTCGTCACCTTCTCGATCCCGTAGCCGAAGCCGAGCAGGACCAGGGCGGCGAGGATCTGGATCAAGAACTTGACGGGGGCCTTGGCTCCCCGCCGGTCGTCGTAAAGGCCGAGCCCGACGATGATCGCTCCCCCCAGGATGACCCCGAGATAGTGGCGTCCCCACTCCGCCCCCATCCGGTCGGAGGCGAGGAGACAGGCCAGGCCGGACCCGGCGAGGAAGGCCGCCACGATCGCCACCCCTCCCAGGCGGGGGACGGAGCGGGTGTGGATCTTGCCGTTGCCCGGACGGTCGATCGCCCCCCAGCGCGCGGCGAGCCGGATGACCGGGGGGGTGGCGAGCCAGGAGACCAGGAAGGAGGAAAGGGCGATCAGCAGGCAAAGCGGTATCGAGGGCATGGAGATAGTTTAGCTCCAAACCGCCCGGGAATCCCGCACTTTCCCGCGGGGTCGGAAGGGGTCAGCGCGCTTCGACCGCGTAGGCCTCCCCCGGGGAGACGGCCGCCCCCGGCAGGAGACGGGTGCGGAAGTCCCTCTCCCAGACCTCGAGTATTCGGTCCCTCCCCTCCCGTTCCCGAGGCCAGTGAACGCGGCTCAAGTAGAGACCGGGGGGGCGAATCCCGGAGAGGAGGCCGGGGCGGGAGAGCAGGGCGGCCTGGTAGGCGGCGAGAACCGGCGTCGAGTCCGGGATGGACCAGATCGCCCGGGGGAGGAAGACCCGGTCGAGGTTGTCGATCACCGCCGAGCGGCATTCCTCCCGGAAGCGCGTCCGGTCGGCTCCGATCCTCTCCGCGGCGCAGAAGCGGTAGGTCCTGACCCCGCCGCTCAGGGCGAAGGCGAGGCAGAGGACGGCCGCGGAAGGGAGCCGGATGGCGGGGAGGGCGCGGAGGATGAGGACGGGAAGAAAGGCGAGTAGGAGGTAGAGGAGGCTTAGGTAGCGGCTCCCCATCTGTTGCCAGGAGGAGAGGCGGAGAAGGTAGAGAGCGGAGAAAGCGAGGAAGAGCCAGGCGGAGAAAAAGAGGATGAAAGCCGTCCCCGTCCGGCTCCCCCCTCCCCCGCGGCGGCGGAGGGCGGCGCAGAGGGAGAGGATGACGAGGAAGGCCAGGACCGCTTTCTGCGCCTGCTGGTTGCCCACGAAGAAGCTCATGATCCCCGAGAGTTCCCTCTCCCAGCGGGGGGTGGGGGAGAGAAGGCGGGTGGCGACGGCCTGGGACCTCTGGATCAGGAAGGAGAGGTAGAAGCGGGGGTGGAGGACGGCGAAGAGAGCCGACCCGGCCAGGATCGCCGCGGCCGGGGAGAAAAACCGCCGGGGGGAGATGGGGAAGAAAGCGACCGCCGCGTAGGCAAGGCCGCCGGCGAGGAGGAGGGCGAAATGGTAATGGGTGAGGAGCCCCGCCGCCGCCACCGCGGATAGGGCGATAAACGCGGGCCATCCCGGCGCCGGATCGGGGAGACGCCAGCGCCATATGAGGAGCAGGAGGAGGACCCCCCAGAGGGAAAGGAGACAGTACATGCGCGCCACCCAGGAGACCATGAGCACGGCCGGGGAGAGCGCCCAGGCGAAAGCGGCCAGCGCCGCGGCGGCCTCGTCCCCGAGGAGACGGCGGCCGAGGCCGAAGAGAAGGGCGAGCGTGGGGAGGAAGAGGAGGAGGTTGAAGAGGGCGGCCGAACGGGGGGAGAGTCCGGAGAGAAGCCCGAAGAGGTGGAGAAGCCAGAAGTAGAGCGGCGGATGGACGTCGTACTCGGCGAGATCGGCCCCGATCCGCCGGAAGCAGAGCGGCTCCTCGATCCGGAGGAACCTCTTCCAGTCGGAGCCCTTCACCCACTCCCCGGAGGGGGGGGAACCGATCTCGATCATCCGGTGGTACTCGCCCTCGTGGCCGCTGGCGGCGAGGAAGGTGATGCCGTCGTCGAAGCCGACGGCGCGGAGGGAGAGCGCGCCGGCCAGGCGCAGGCCCGCACCCAGGAGGAATGCCGCGGCGAGGATGAACCGCGCAGGGCTACTTTTCATAGGTCCTCTAGGTCTTATAGGTCCTATGTGACCTATAGCTTTTGGTAGAGTTCCAGCGTGGCCTTGGCCATCGCCTCCCGGCTGAAGACCGCGACGAGCCGACGGCGCCCCGCCTCCCCCATCGCCCGGGCTTCCGCCGGGGAGTCGAGGAGACGGCCAAGCGCCGCGCTTAAGGCCCGCGCGTCGCCGGGCGGGACCGAGAGACCGGTTTCCCCGTCTACGTTTATCAACGAGACGCCGGTCGCGAGACGGGTGTTGACCACGGGCCGGGAGCAGGCGAAGGCCTCGAGCTGGCAGATCCCGAAGGCCTCGTTCCGGGTGATCGAAGGGAGGCAGAAAACGGCGGAGGCCCGGAGGTAGGCCGCGATCTCGCCCTCCGGGATCTCCCCGAGGAAGAAGACCTTCTCCGTGAGCCGGCGGCGGACGACCTGGCGCAGGAGCGGGTCGAGCCGCTCTCCCCGCCCGATGACCAGGAGCTTGCCGTCGATCCCCTCCATCGCCTCCAGGAGGCATTCCAGGCCCTTGTAGCGGGCCAGGCGCCCGATGAAGAGGACGATCCTCCCGCCGAACTTCTTCCGGATCGCCGCGGCCTGCGCCTCCGTCCGGGGGGTGGGATCGTAGGGGGAGGGATCGATCCCGATCGGTATGACCGCGCACTTCTCCCGGTAGCGCTGGAGAAACCAGGAGGAGCGGAGGTACTCCTCCGAGGTGACGATCACGCGCCGGGCGGCGCGGAAGAAGCGGACGAGGAAGGGGTAGTAGGCATAGATCAGCCGCTTGCGGATGATGTCGGACTGGTAGACGATGACGAGCTTCCCCGGCGGTCGGGCGAGGAGCCAGGAGAGGCCGGAGAGGGGGTCGGGGTGCTGGATCTGGACGATCTCTCCGGCGAGATGCCGCATCAGGGCGGGGAAGTCGGCGCAGAGGGAAGTGGAGGAGATCCGACCCCAGGAGCCCGCGCGCACCACCGGTATTCCCTCCACGGACTCCCGGACGGTGCGCCGGGCGGTATGGGAGACGAGCACCTGGAGATCGACCTTCCCCTTGAGCCCAAGGCAGAGTTCGCGAAGGTAGGTCTCCATCCCGCCCCGGTAGGGATGGTAGAATTTTCCGACCTGCAGCACCTTCATTTGTTTATAGGTCCTATAGGTCTTATAGGTCCTATAGGACCTATAGGACCTATAAGATTCTCCCTCACCCATTCCGCGATCGCCTCCGCCACGATCTCGTGACCCCGGGCGTTGGGGTGCTCGAGGTCCGCCCCCTTGAGCGAGGAGAGCGGATATTTATCGAACTCCTCCCTGAGGTCAAGCGTCTCGATCCCGCGGAGACGCGCCGTGGCGGCGATGAAGCGATGGAGCTCCGCCCAGGGGTAGTTCGCGCCCCGGAGAGCGGTCAGGACCGGGGTCTGGACGAGGAGGCAGGGGATCCCCCTCTCCCGGCAGATCCCGGAGAGGTCCGAAAGCGCCCGGTCCCAGAGGACGAAGTCTTGGGGATGGCAATAATCGGCGTAGTAGGGCTCGGAGCCGGCTTCGTCGCGGACTTCCCCGGAGCGGACCCGGGCGCAGAGCTCCTTCCAGATCGCGCCCGTCTCCGGCGGGAGCGCCTCACTCCCCTTCCCCCAGGGGACGGGCGGGCGGACGGGGTCGGGATGGCCCCGCCGCCAGAACTCCCGCGCGAAGAGGAGCGAGCGGCGCACGATCTGGGAGGAGAGAAGGACCTTTTTCAGCCCCCGCTCGAGGGGAGAGGCGGAGAGGGCCCGGTTGACCGCCTCGCCGACGGCGATCTTGGCCGGGGAGAGGAAGAAGGCGGCGAAGCCGCTGTTGGCGACGTCGTCGAGCCAGTGGCCGTAGACGACCAGGTCCGGCCCGTATTTCAGCCCTTTCTCCTTCAGCCGCTCCACCACCTGGGTCGCCCGGTAGCCCGGAACGCCCAGGTTGATGACCTCGAAGCGGCCCGGGGAGGAGGCGCGGTTGAGGAGGGACTCGAGGCGACGGGCATAGGTCTCTTCCTCCCTCACCCTCCAGCCGAAGGCGAGCGAATCGCCGACGACCAGGATCCGGAAGGATCCGGGGGGCTTGGCGGCGGCCGGGAGCGGCCCGCGGATCCCCTCGGCGTTGAACTCGCCCGCGTTCGGGCGCGGTTCGAGGACCAGGGCGGGGTTGGCGGAGGCCTGGAAGTTCTCGTAGGTGATCTCGAAGATGTCCACCGGGGCGAGCCAGCCGAGGAGGATCTCGGAGAGGGCCAGGACCAGCGCAAAGGCTTCCGCCATCAGGACGAGCCCCTGGAGAAGGCGGGAGCGGAGGAGCGGGACGAGGGTGAGGAGGAAGAGGAGGAAGAGGAGGAGAGCGATCCGCCCGAGAACTCCCACCGCCCCCGCGACCAGCTCCTCCCCGTGGGCCAGGTATTTCTCCAACGGGCGCCGCGCCTGGTCGGAGATCATCCGGTTGAGGGCGGGGAGCGAGCGCCCCTCGTAGGCGGCCCGGATCAGGGGGCGACCGGCCAGCTCGTAGAGCGTCGGCAGGAGAACCGCCGTGAGCAGCGCCGCGATCAGGGGAAGGAGGACCGCCTTCCGGCGCCCCCAGAATCTCTCTTTCGGCCTCTTCACGGATTGCCCCGAAGCGACTCGTCCATATTGCCCATCTCGTCCATATCGTCCATCTCGTCCATAGCGTCCATCTCGTCCGTCAGTCCGGCCGCTCAGCCAGCGACCGGTAGACCTCGACTACGCCGGAGACCGTCTTCTCCGCCGTGAAGAGCTTCGCCCTCTCCCTCCCCGCCGCGCCCAGCTTTCCCCTTAAGTTCCCGTCCCGGACGAGGCGGAGAACCGCCGCGGAGAGCGCCCCGGGGTCCCGGGGCGGGACCAGGATCCCGGTCTCCCCTTCCGCCACCACCTCCGGCACCCCCCCCACCGCCGTCGCCACGACGGGGAGCCCCGCCGCCATCGCCTCCAGGGCCGAGCGCCCGAAACCCTCGGACCAGGAGGGGAGGACGAAGACGTCCAGGGCGGCGAGGAAGGATCCGAGGTCGTCCCGGTTCCCCGGACAGACGACCCGCCCTTCGAGGCCGAGGGCTCGGATCAGGGCGAGGACATTCTCCCGGTAGTCCCGCCAGGCCGGGTAGATCGCGCCGCCGGCGAGCGCAAAGCGCGCGTGCGGCGCCCCGGCCAGGACCCGGGCGGCCGCCCGGACCAGATCCTCCTGCCCTTTCAGGGGAGCGAAATGCCCGGCCGTCCCGACCAGGACCTCCCCCGGTCCGGCGCCGAGCTCGCGCCGGAGCTCTTCCCGCCCGGCGGAGGGGGCGAAGGCGGAGGCGGAAAGTCCGTTGTAGACGACCGAGATCCGGCCGAGGTCCCCGAGGGCGGACCGGACCGCCCGGGAGTTGGCGACGATCCGGTCGGGGAAGACGCGGGCGAGGAGACGGAAGAGGCGCCCGGAGGCGCCGCTGGGGAGATCCCGGAAATGCCAGACCAGCGCGATCCCCCCCGCCGCCCGGAGGGCGCAGCCGATGAGATGGGCCTTGAGCCCGTTGGTATGCACGATCCGCGCCCTTCGGGCGCGGATGATGGATCGCAATCCTAGAATGGCCTGGGCAAGGGAGAAGGGGGCGGCGAGAAGCGCGAGAAGCGCGAGGAGAGGGGAGCGCCGCGAGACGGAGAGAAGAAATCGAGGGAGATGCACGCCGGCCGCCTCCACCCCCCGCCGGCGGGCCTCCGCCTCGAGCGGACCGGGGCCGAGCGAGACGATCAGGGGGCGGTAGCCCGAGGCGGCGAGCCCGGCGGCGAGATCGAGGAGGCTCTTCTCCGCCCCGCCGATGTAGCCGGCGGGGTTGAGGAAGAGAACGGTCGGCGGCCCGCTCCGGCTCATCCCCGTCCGCCCCCGAGCCTCCGGTAGAGGGCCTCGTGCTCCTCGGCCATCCTCTCCCGGCTGAACTCGCCCTCCGCGCGCCGCCTCCCCGCCTCCCCCATCCGCCCCCGGAGGAGGGGATCGCGGAGGAGCCGGCCGATCCGCTCGGCCAGGGCCGGTCCGTCGCCGAGAGAGACGAGGAAACCGGTCCCGCCCTCGACCACCGCTTCCGCCGTCCCCGGGACCGCGGTGGCGACCACCGGCTTCCCGGCCGCCATCGCCTCGAGGACCGCCAGCGGCAGCCCCTCCCAAAGCGAGGAGAGGGCGAAGACGTCGAGGGCGGCGAAGACCGGCGCCACCTCGGACCGGTGGCCGGCGAAAACCACCCGCTCTCCGAGGCCGAGCCGGCGGGACTCGGCGATCAGGCTCTCCCGAAGCGGCCCCTCTCCGGCGATCAGGAAGCGGGCCCGGGGGAACTCCCCGGCGACGATGCGGGCGGCGCGGAGGAAGGTCGGATAGTCCTTCTGGGGGGAGAGGCGCCCGACCATCCCCGCGACGGGGTCGTCCGCGCCGATCCCGAGCTCGCGGCGGAGGCGCCGCCCGGAAGCCGGGTCCCGTTCCGGGATCTCGATCCCGTTGCGGATGACCACGACGCGGGAGGGGTCCATCCCCTGCTCGACCAGGTCGTCCCGCACCGCCCGGGAGACGGCGATCACCGCCGGGTTGAGGCGGGCGGTGGCGTTGTCGAGAAAGCGGTAGTAGCTCGCCTTCGCCCGCTCCCCCCTCCCCTTCCCCCTCCCGCCCCGGGCAAGCTCCATCGTCAGGTGCTCGGTGGAGACGGAGACCGGGACGCGGGAAAGCGCGCCCGCGGGGCGGCAGAGGATGTTGGTCAGCATGCTGTGGGAATGGAGGACAGACGGCCTTAGGCGGCGGAGGCAGCGGGCCAGGCGGAAGACCGCGCCGAGGTCGTAGGTCTTCCGGAAGGGGATCACCTCCGTCTCCACGCCGATCTTCCGGAGGGCGTCCGGGAGGGGGCCGGGGCCGGGAGAGACGGCGACGATCTCGTGGCCGCGCCGCTTCAGGCAGGTCGCGAGGTCGAGGAGAACCCGCTCCCCTCCGGAGATGGAGGGCTTGTAGGCGACGAAAACGATCCTCATGGGGAAACCAAAGTTACTAAATGTTGCTAATGGTTACTAGAGGTTACTAGGAGTTGCGAAAAACCCGTGGAGAGTTGGCATATCCCCCGCCGGTTGACGGCCTTGCTGAAACGATGCGCGCTGGGAGCAACCATTAGTAACTATTAGTAACCTTTAGTAACCCTTAGTAACCCTCAGCACCGCCGCTATCACCCTCTCCGGTTCCAGTTGCTTAAGACAGCGGAGATCGTAATCGCATCGGAACCTCGTCCCCGGGAGCCAGCAGGGCGCGCAGGGGAACGGCCGGCGCGCCACCGCGTGCCTCGCCCGGTCCCGGGGGCCGGTCACCGCTTCGAAGGTCGGGCCGTAGACGACCACGCTCCTCGTCCCCGTCGCCTGGGCGACGTGGGAGGGGGCGGTGTCGTTGCAGACGAGGACCTCGAGGCGGCGGATCAGGGCGGCCAGGAGACCGAGCGAGGGCGGCGCCAGGCGGGGCGGCGCCCCCCCCATCCGCGAAGCGACCTCCTCGAGGAGGCCGCCGTCCCCCTCCCCACCAAGGAGGAGGATCCGGAAGCCTTCGGCGGCGAGGAGGACGCCGAGGCGGGCGAAAGCGGCGGGCGGCCAGCGCTTCCGGGGCGAGGCCGCGCCGGGGTGGAGTCCCGCCCACCTTGTCCCCTCCCCTCCGCCCATCCCTCGCCAGAGGCCGTCGGCCGCGATCTCATCTTCCCGGGACGGGAAGATATCCATCTTGTCCCCCTCGCCCCGAACGCCCAGCCCCCCCAGGAGGGAGAGGCACTTCTCGATCTCGTGCTGGCGGGGATCGAGGGGGAAAAGATGGGTGAAGCAGAACCCTCCCCCCCGTCCCCCGCTCCCCAGGCGGACGGGGGCGCCGGTCGCGCGGGCGAGAAGAGCCTCCCGGGGGTCGGCGCGGAAGGCGACGACGGAGTCGTACCTCTCGCGGCGCAGGGAGCGGGCCAGGCACAGCGTCTCGAAAGCGGTCGCCTTTCTCCCCCGCGCCGTCGTCCAGGGTGCGTTGAAGGCGATCACCCGGTCGAGATGGGGGTTGCCGCGCAAAACGGGGGCCGTCTCCTCCTTGGCCAGGACGTCGATCCGGGCGGAGGGGAAGGAGCGGCGCAGGGCGCGGATCGCCGGCGTGGTCATCAGGAGGTCGCCGATGTGGTCGAGGCGGAGAAGAAGGATTTTGTGGAGACGGGCGGGATCGATCCTCCCGGACCGCCGGGACGGGAGAAGGAAAGCCCCCGCCGCGTCGAGCGCCCCCGCCGCCGCTCTCTTCCATCTCTCGGTGAAAATATATCGCGATCCATCCATCTGAGATTTGAGATCTGAGATCCGAGATTTGCGATCTGAGATCGTCCCTACCAGAGCCTCCGCAAAGGCCAGTACAGCGGGGAGAGCTTGAGCCGGAGGCGGAAAACCCCGTCGTACCGGGAGACGAGCACCCGCCGGAGGCTAAAGCGGTCCTCGTTGCGCGAGATCACCGAGAAGGCCGCCTGGTAGCCGGCCGCGGCGACCGCGGCCTTGTTCGCCGCGTTCCAGGCGCCGTGGGGATAGGAAAAATAGCGGACGGCCCGCCCGAGCTTCTCTTCCAGAAGGGCCTTGGAGAGCGCGATCTCCCGGGCGGCCTCCCCCGGGGCGAGGGCGGGAAGGTTCCGATGGGAGAGACCGTGGGAGCCGAACTCGACTAGCGGATCGCGCCCCATCTCCGCCGCCTCCGCCCAGGAAATCCCGGGGTATCTCCCCCGCGGGGTCTCCCACTCCCGCCCCACCTGGGAGACGGTGAGGAAGACCGTCGCCGGAGTCCGGGTCGCGCGGAGGATCGGCCAGGCCCAGCGGAAGGTGTCCCCGTAGCCGTCGTCGAAGGTGACGGCCACGGCGCGGGGGCGGACGGCGGACGGCGCGGCCAGCGCGCGTTCGAGACTGACGATGGAGAGACGCCTCTTCAGATGGGCCAGATGCGCGCGAAAACCCTCAGGGGTGAGGTTGAGCCGCGCCGAGGCACGGAAGTCGCGGTCCGGGCAAACGGAGTGGTAGAGAAGAATAGGGGCAGTGAAGGCGTTCATGGCCTGTAGCCTATGATCTATAATCTTTTGCCGGGCTTATAGATTATAGGCTAACCCGCCTCGGCGAGCATCCGGTACACCTCCACCTGCCGCCGGGCGATCGACTCCCAGGTGTAGCCCTTCTCCACTCTGATCTTCGCCCGTTGGACCAGGTTCTCCCTCACCCCGGGCTCCCGGAGGAGGAGCTCGATCGCGGCGCCGAGCGAGCCGCAGTCCCCCTCCGGACAGATCATCCCGGATCGCCCGATCACCCGGGCGATCTCGCCGGAGGTGGAGCCGATGACCGGGACCTCGCAGGCCATCGCCTCGATCAGGATCCGCCCGAACTGCTCCTTGAGGCCGGGGAGGGTGACCGACGGCATGGCCAGAACGTCCATCGCGGAGAGGTAGCGGGGGAGCTCCGCGTAGGGGACGGTCCCGACGATCCGGGCGTCCGGGAGGAGGCCGGTGCGCGCCAGGGCCTCGATCACCTCGGACTCGATCCCCCCCTTCCCGACCAGGAGGAGGTTGATCCTCCCCCGCAGGGAGGCGCAGGACTCGATCAGGTCGAGGATCCCCTTCTGGCGGTCGAACTTCCCCGCGAAGCCGACGGTGAACTTCTTGAGCCCGAGATCCTCGCGCAGGGCGGCGGCGTCCCGGCGGTAGAAGAGGCGCGGGTTGACGCCCAGGGGGAGGACGAGGGCCGGCCCGGAATAACCCTTGCGCTCGATCACCCAGCGGGCGTCCTCGTTGACCGGGAAGGCGTAATCCGCCCAGCGGTAGACGTAGCCCTCGAAAAGGGAGAAGGGGGGCGGGTAGCGCTTCTCGATGTTCTGAGCGGTGAAGAAGATGACCCGGGGGCGGGGGCGGAGGCGGCGGGAGAGGAAGACGGCCTGGGCGGCGGCCGCGGAGAAGGGCTCCTCCCAGATCTCGACGATGTCGGGGGCGGCTTCCCGGAGCAGGCGCGAGAGCCCCCGGTAGACGTGGCAGACGTTGCGCAGGCGCAGGCTCTTAAGCCCCCAGGTCAGGGGCTGGCGGGCGATGATCCGGTAACTGGGATCGCTCTCCTTCTCCAACGCCACCGAGCGGTTGAACTGCATCCAGCGCCGGGGGACGAGGAGGGTGAGCTCGATCTCCGGGTGGCGGGCGACCTCGACATAGCGCTCCTGGTAGCCCGCGACCACCGCCGAGTGGGAGATCGAGAAAACCTTGATCCGTTTTTCCATAGCCGCTCCCGGATAAAAGATAGCCGCGTAATCCGCGGCTTCATTTTTTCGCGGCCGGAGTTAAAACCGCGGCGATGATCCGCTCGATCTCCTCGGCCCGCTTCTCCCAGGTGTTTTCGCGGGCGAAACCCCGCCGCGCCGCGCGCTTCGCCGGCGTGTCCCCCTGCATCTCCTCCTCCAGGCGGCGGGCGAAATCCTCCGGGTTGGCGGCGAAGGCGACCAGGCCCGCGAGATGGGCGATCTCCGGGAGAGGGGTGGAGACCACGGGGAGGCCGGCGGCGAGGTATTCGTAGGTCTTGACGGGGTGGACGGTCTCGGTCGCCGGGTCGACCCGGTAGGGGATGATCCCGGCGGAAAAGGCTTCGAGCCAGCGCGGCAGGTCGCGCGGTGGGCAAGGGCCGGCGGAGAGGATGTTGGGTCCCCGGGGCAGGAGGGCGGAGCGCGCCTCTCCGACCAGGACGAAGGACCAGTCCGGGCGGGAGCGGGCGAGCGCGGCGACCAGCTCGCCGTCGAAGGACTGCCCCATCGTCCCGGCGAAGCCGACGACCGGGCGGGGGAGCGCGGCGAGGGGGGAAGGCGCCGGCGCCTCCGGCCCGGCGCCGAAGAAGGCGGGATCGACCCCGTGGGGGAGATAATGGAATCGTGGGTCGCGCGCGCCGCGGCGCTCGAGGACGAGGCGCGAGGGGGTGAAAACGAGATCGGCCGAGGCGCAGACCTCCTCGAGCAGGGCCCGGTAGACCACCGTCCGCCGGGAGGGCGGCTCGGCGACCGGGAGATGGATCCAGTCGAAAATCACCCCCTCCCGCTCCCATCCGGCAGGGGGTGCTCCGAAGTAGGGGTCGGAGATCCAGATCAGGGGCTTCTGCAATCCGAGGCGCCGGAGCTTCCGGCGGACGCGGCGGTAGAGGAGAGAGCGGTTGAGGCGCTGGAGGGCGAGGAAACGGCGGGCGCCGGGGAGGAGGGGCGGGCCGGCGCTGATCCAGAGGTTCTCTCCTTCCTTCTGCAACCCTCGCCGGGAGGAGCGCCAGTGGGCAGCCGTCTCCCGCCGCTGGCGGAGGAGATGGGCGGGGGAGAAGCCCATCTCCAGGAAGAGCACCGGCCGGCGGCGGGCGAGCAGGGCGGCCAGGCGCTGGTGCCGCTGCCGGGCGAAATCCCAGCGGATCCCGGAGAGGAAGAGGATGGGGGCGGCGCCGTTCATGCGAAAATGATTGTATAGGATTTTTCGCGGGGTGGTATCCTATTCGGCCCGAACCGGGAGGTCTTCATGAAAGCTCGCCCCGCTCTCCTCGCCGGGATATTCCTGGTGAGCCTCGCCACCCTGCTCCTGCAGGTCTGCCTCACCCGCCTCTTCTCCGCCGCCTTCGCCTATCACTTCGCCTTCATGATCATCTCGCTCGCCCTCTTCGGTGTCGGCCTCTCCGGCATCGCCATCTACCTCTTCCCCTCCCGTTTCCCGGCCAAAAGGGCGCCCGCCCGGATGGGGGCGGCGGCCTGGCTCTTCGCCGTCTCGGCCGTCGCCGACCTCTTCATCCTCCTCAACTTTCCCTTCGCCCCGGCGATCTCCCGCTCGGGCTTCCTGGCGGTGGTCGCCCTTTACCTTATAAACTCGCTGCCCTTCTTCTTCTCCGGCCTCGGGGCGAACCCGTCTGCGGCGATCTTCCTGAAGC
>CAZOYW010000002.1:0-16438 GCA_964584165.1 uncultured bacterium | reverse complement strand
CTCGCCCTGGGGATCGCCTTCTCCCACTTCACCTCCGAGATCAGCACCCTCTACTTCTGCGACCTCGCCGGCGCCGGGGTGGGTTGTCTCCTCGCCGTCCCCCTCTTGAACCTCCTGGGGGCGCCGACCACGGTCCTCCTGGTCGGCGCGATCGCGGCCGCGGGTTCCTTCGCCTTCGCCCTCGGCCGCGCGGAGGAGCAACCGGAGAAGGAGGTCCGCCGGTCCGTCCGGCGAAGGCTTTCGACCGCCCTCCTCCTCTGCCTCGCGGCCTTCCTTTTCCTCCGGCTCGGGCGCCCCGTCGTCCTCGCCCTGGCCGGGGCGGTCTACGGCTTCCTGCCCCACACCCGCCCCTTCTCCGAGCAAACGCAGCGCCTCCTCTCCCTCTACCCGAGGATCGTCGGCGGGCTCTCGGTCCTCTTCCTCCTCGGCGCGGCGGCCGCGGCGATCGGCCTCCTCCTCGGCCGGTCCGGGCGCCGCCTCTTCGCCACCCCCCAGATCCTCCCCTCCCTTCTCACCGCGGGGGCCTGCGCGGCCATGGCGGCCGTCAACGCCCCCGCCGGGATCGTCGACCTGAACTTCGCCAACGGGCGCGTCCTGGAGGGGATCCTCTACCGGAAGTGGAACGAGCTCTCCTACGTAATCGTGCACGCCGGGAACACCCGGGCCAAGGGGGAGAAGCGACCGATCGCCGCCTGGGGGATGAGCAGCGCCTACGCGGGCCCGGTCCCGGACCAGTACGGCCTCCGGATCGACGCCTACGCCGGCACCCCGATCAACGCCTTCCGGGGCGACCTCTCCGAGGTGCAGTTCGTCACCTACGACATCCCCGCCCTCGTCTACCGCCTGAAGACTCCGCGGCGCGCCCTGATCATCGGCTCCGGGGGGGGCATCGACATCCTGGCCGCCCTCTCCGCCGGCTGCCCGGAGATCAACTGCGTGGAGATCAACCCGGCGGTGGTGGCGGCGATGCGCGGACCCTTCCGGGATTTCTCCGGCGGCCTCTACCTCCTCCCCCAGGTCAAGGTCGCGGTGGCGGAGGGGCGCTCCTTCATCCAGCGCGACTCCTCCCTCTACGACACGATCCAGCTCTCCATGGTCGATTCGCTGGCGGCGGCCTCCTCGGGCGCTTACGCCCTCTCCGAGAACAACCTCTACACCGTCGAGGCCTTCCGGGATTTCCTCTCCCGCCTGGAGAAGGAGGGCGTCCTCTCCGTCTCCCGCTGGGACCTCCAGTCCCTGCGGACGGTCTCCCTCGCCCTCGCGGCCCTGGAGGGCCTGGGCGAAAGAGACCCCGGCCAGCACCTGATGGTCTTCCGCTCCGGGCGGATCGCCACCCTCCTCTGTCGGCGAACCCCCTTCCCGGAGGAGGAGATCCGGCGCATGGAGGAAGCCGCCCGCAGCCTCCGCTTCGAGACCCTCTACACCCCCCTCTCCCCCCGCGATCCCGACTTCTCCTCCCTGATCGCCGCCCCCGACCGGGAGGAGTTTTTCCGACGGACCCCCTTCGACGTTTCCCCCTCCACCGACGACCGGCCCTTCTTCTTCCAGACCATGCGCCCGCGCGACTTCCTCTCCATCTTCCGCTCCTCCGCCCGCTCGCTCGTCGGAATGCAGTCGATCTTCGTCCTGATGAGCGTCCTGATCACGGCCACCGCGCTCGCCGCCCTCTTCCTCTTCGGCCCCCTCCTCCTCTTCCGCCGGGACGTCCTGACCCGGGAGCCCCGCCTCCCCCTCGCGGCGCTCCTCTACTTCTTCGCCATCGGGCTCGCCTTCATGCTCCTCGAGGTGCCCCTGATCCAGATGTTCGTCCTCTTCCTCGGCCATCCCGTCTACGCCATCTCGGTCGTCCTCTTCTCGCTCCTGGTCGCCTGCGGGGCGGGCAGTTTCCTCACCCGCTTCTTCGCCCCCGGGGGTCGGACGCGGGCCGCGGCGGGGGCGATCGCGGCGATCGCGCTCTGGGCGGGCGGCGGCCTCCTCTTCCTCCCCGCCCTCTTCCACCGCTTCCTCGCCGCCCCCCTCCCCTTAAGGATCGCGGTCACCGCCTCCTATATCGCGCCGCTCGGCGCGGCGATGGGGATGATCCTCCCCCTCGGGATGAAGGTCCTCGACCGCGACTGGCACGCGGCCGTGCCCTGGTTCTGGGGTGTGAACGGGGCGGCCTCGGTGATGGGCTCGGTCTGGGCCCTGGCCCTCTCGATCTCCGGGGGCTTCCGCCTGACCGTCCTCGCCGGGATCGGCCTCTACCTCCTCGCCGGACTCGCCCTCCGGACGGCGGGGAGGCGCTCCGCTTCCCGCGCCTGATCGATCCCCCCGGCGGGGCCTTTAGCCCCGCGCCGCCCGGCGCGCCACCACGACGATCTCCTCGTCGAGGCCGAGGGGGAGGAGGCGGAAGATCCCTCCCAGGGCCGCCTTCGCCGCCCGGCGCGCGCGGCTCGCGGAGAAGCCGGAGAAGGCCGACTCCTCCGTGGTGGCGAAGATCACCTCGAGGCCGGCGGACCGGACCAGCGCCTTCAGCGTCCGGGGGGAGAAATGGTAGAGGTGCTGGAGACCGTGGGCGCGGCGGATCGCCCGCTTCCCCTGAAGGCGGTGGAGGAAGCGGGCGGCGCGGGCGGTGAGGGCGTTCGCGTTGGGGACCTTGACCAGGCAGATCCCCCCGCTCCGGAGGAGACGGGCGGCCGCGAGGAGGGCCGCCCGGGGATCGGGGAGGTGCTCGAGGACGTCCCAGAGGGTGACCGCGTCGAAGGCGGCGGCGGGGAGATCCGCCTCCGCAAGATCGGCCTCCCGGACCTTCAGCCCCTTCCCCCGGGCCAGGGCGGCCGCGGACCGGCCGGGCTCCAGCCCCTCCGCCTCGAAGCCGCCCCCCTTCGCCGCCAGCTCCAGAAAAACCCCCGTCCCGCATCCGACGTCGAGGAGGCGCGGGCCGGGGGCGAGGGACTTGAGGACCGCGATCGCGCGGCGGTAGTAGGCAACGCGCTTCGATCGGGCCAGGAAGTCCTCGCCTTCCGGGTCGTCCGGGCCCGGGGGAGGCGGGAGAACGGGGCGCGGGGAGACGTATCGGAGACCGCAGGAGGCGCAGCGGACGATCGTGAAAACCTCCCCCAGGCATTCCTCCTGGAAGCACACGGCGGCCTTTTCGCCCCCGCAGAGGTTGCAGGCGACCGCCCTCCGCTCCCCGCCGCGGGGGGAGGCCGCGCTCATGGCTTACCTCCCCCCGCCCGAGACGGCCCTCCCCCGGGGCGGACGATGGGGATATCCGTGGGAGGGGCGTCTCGCCCCGATCCGAGGAGCGCGGCGAGATGGCGCTCCCAGTTGAAGCGCTCCCGGCAGATCCTCCTCCCTTCCCTCCCCAGCCGCAGCCGCAGCTCCCGATCGCCGAGCAGACGCGCGACCGTCTCACGCCAGGCCACCGGATCCTCGGGGAGGAGAAGGCCGCTCCTCCCGTCCTCGACGATCTCTCCCGCGGCGACCGCCACGGAGGGCGGAACGGAGCGGGGGGCGAGCACGGGGAGACCGGAGGCCATCGCCTCCAGGATGGACTGGCCGAAGGATTCGTAGCGCGAGGGAGATACGAAGACGTCCGCCAGGCGATAGAACTTCTCCGGGATTTCGGTCTCCCCCCCGAGCACGATCTCCTCTTCGATCCCCTCCCTCCTCCTGATCGCCTCCAGAGCGGGGCGGGCGGGCCCGTCGCCGACGAGGAGCAGCGAACAGGATCGGTTCCGAAGAAGGGGGAGAAGGGCGTCGCTCAGGAAGGGGAGGTTCTTCTCCGGCGAGAGGCGCCCCAGGGCGAGGACGACCGGACGGCCCGGCGGGAGGCCCAGAGAACGGGCCAGCGCCTCGTCCTTCCCGCCCGGAGAGAAGCGTTCCGCGTCCACGCCCGGCGGGTTGACCTCGATCCTCTCCCGACCGATCCCGTATTCTCCGGCCAGTGAATCCGCCATCATCCGGCTGAAGACGGACACCCGCGCGGAGGAGCGCAACGCCGTCTCCTCCAATCCGCGGACCTGCCGCCTCCAAAGACGGAAGAAGAGGCGCTCCTTGAGCGATCCGGAACGGGCGCCGATGGAGGCGAGTGCGGTGTGGACGGAGGCGGGGAGATAGACGGACGGCGCCGCACCCGGAACGGAGGCGAGCGCCGCCCCGTAGTGGGGGAAGCGGCAGACGGCCAGCCCCTCCCGGACCAGTCCGGAATCGGCGAGCCAGCGGGAGAGACGGGCGGCAAAATAGCGGGGCTTGAAGGCGAGGGCGCGGCGGGGGATGGGGAAATCGGGATGGCGGATTATTTCCACCCCCTCCCGCTCTTCCCTTTCAGGAAGACTGGGGAGATGGCGGCGGCAGATGATCGTCGGGCGGTGGCCGAGGGCTAAGAGCCGCCGGGAGGCCTCGGCGAGGTAGTTCTCGATCCCGCCGCGGGCCGGGAGGAAGGTGTGGCTCAGGAACCAGACGCGCATAGAAACAAGTTACGCAAAGTTACGTCAAGTTACGTAAGGTTACGTCAGGTTACGCGATAAAAGTTACGTCAGGTTACGTAAGGTTACGTAAGGTTACGTAACCTATATTATTGTCTGCGCTTCTCAAACACGTAAACCACGGGATGGTCGAAGAAGCGCCACGAGAGCTCCGCCGCGTCGTCCCCGATCTCCCAGCGTCCGATGCCGGGGCGGCTCCGGATGGTCCGGACCAGATCGAAATCTCCCCGCCCCGCGAAGAGATCGTCGAAAAATCGCCATTCCGCCGGATAGGTCTTTTCCGCCCGGCTGAAATAGATCGGCGTCTCCTCGGAAAGGACGAGGAAATCGGCCCCGCCGAGCCTTTCCTTTAGATACGCCTCCTTCTCCGACTCCGCCAGGGGATGGTCGAAGAGATAGCCGAAGTCGAGATATTCCTCCCTGAAGATAGGCGCCAGGCCGTTCCGCTCGCCCAGAGGTATGGAATGATCGGTGGCGATCGTCGCCCCCCAAGGAACGTGGTCGTGGACCCATTCCGAAGCCTGCGTCTTGGTGTGGGGGACGGCGTAGACCCGGAGCAGAGCCAGCGAGACCACGGCGGCCGGGAGGATAGCGGCGAAGGCGGCGGCGAAGCCGCAGGCGCGGAGACGGGGACGGGAGATCGCTTCGGCGGTCAGGGATCCGGCGGCGAGGCAGAGGAAGGGGACGATCGGCAGCAGGTAGCGAATGAAGCGGATGTGCCAGGACCCGATGAGCAGGAAGTTGAGGAGGATCCAGGAGGAGAGGAGGACGTCCTCGCGTCTGCGCCGGAGGAGGCAGCGGACCACGCCCGCGCCGGAGAGGAGGGCGAGCGGCCAGCCCAAGCCCCAGGGGAGGGAGTGGGTGAGGTGGGAGAGGTAGCGCGGCGTGCCCGCGAAGTAGTAGGCCCAGACCTGGGGGATGGCGCCGGTGGTCTTCTTCGCCCACCAGAAGATTTTGGGGAAGGCGATGCCGGCGTCGAGGATCACGTAGGGCGAGAGGACAAAGAAGACGGCGGCGGAGAGGAGGAGGGCGGGGACGAGCTTCCCGATCTCGGAGCGCCCCCGATCCTTCAGACCGTAGAGAAAGGCGACCAGGAGCGGAAGGAGGGCGGGCGCCCAGTACTTGGCCGCCAGCGCCGCCCCCGCGGCGGCGCCGGCCCGGAGATAGTCGGCCCGCCTCCCCTCCCGGAGGGCGGCGGTCGAGCAGTACATGATCAGGATCAGGAAGAAGCCCAGGGCGGTATCGGGCGTGAAGAAGTGGGACTGCTGAACGTGGATCGGAGCGACCGCGAGGAAGAGGGCGGCGAGGAGACCCGCGGCGGGACGGTAGAGCCTCCGGCCGAGAAGGAAGAGAAGCGGGATGGCGGCGGTGCCCCAGAAGGCGGAGTAGATCCGCCCCAAAAGGTGGACCTTCGGGAGGCTGAGCGGCGCGGCCAGGGAATAGAGGGCGGAGAGGGCGCAGACCGCGTAGATGGAGAGGGAGGGATGGTAGAACCATTTCGGATTGAGATAGTTCCAGCGCGGAGCCTTCCGCATCGCGTTGGCGGCGTTGATAAAGGCGTTCTCGTCGACATGGTAGCGCCAGGGGAGCCCCCAGCCGAGGCCGGAGAACCTCAAGTATCCCCCCAGCCCCGTGACCAGGAGGAGGGCGAGAAGAACGGCCGCGGCGCCCCGTCTCTTCACGGCCGCCGCCCCGGGGTTTTCCGGGCCTGGACGATCAGGGACTCCCCGAAGACCGGAACCCGGAACGGGGAGGCGATCTTGAGGAAGGGGATCCGGAAGCGGTTGTAGGCCGTCCTTTCCGTCTCGAAGCCGCACCGCTCGAGGATCCTCGTAAGGTAGTAGCGGGAGAGGGGCGTGAGGTGACCGATCACCCCGTACTGCCACTCGCCGAAGAAGGGGTAGAAGGACCCCCGGAGGAGGAAGCAGGCCTTGCAGGTCAGGTAGTCGAGGTTGGGAGTGGAGAGGATGAGGTGGCCGCCGGGCTTCAGGACGCGGGCGATCTCCCGGAGGAAATGCCAGGGGTTCTCCAGGTGCTCGATCGTCTCCAGGGAGACGCAGGCGTCGAAGACGGAGGAGGGAAGGGCGAAGGGGCGGTTGAGGTCCGAGACGAAGAAGCCGCCCTCGGCCGCGGCGGAGGCGCGGGGCTCGAGGTCGCTCCCGACGACGCGGAAGCCGAGCGCGCGGAGGTTGCGGGAGAGGACGCCGTTCCCCGCCGCCGCGTCCAGGACGAGGCCGCGCGGAAGGAGAGCGCAGAGCTCGAGAACGGCGCGGTGGAGGCCGGGGAAGGCCAGCTCCTCGTCGGCGGCCTTGGGCCGCCGGGGCGGCGCGTTTTCAGTCCGGGCGTTCACGCTTCTGGAAATACCTTCCGTTGAAGTCGACGACGAGGAGCTCGGGCGCCAGGCCCCGCTCCCGGAAAAACTCGTCCACCGCCCTCCGGCAGCCCCGCCATTCCCCATAGTCATCGACCACTAAGAATCCCCCCTCCCGCACCTGATCGTACCACATCTCCAGGCAGTACTTGACCGACGCGTACCAGTCGCAGTCGAGATGGAGGAGGGCTATCGGCCCCACCGAACCCCGCCGGGACGGCATGGTGTCCGCGAACCAGCCCTTGACGAGATGGATCCGCCCGGGGTCGAGCCTCAGGCGGCGGAATAGCAGCCGCCGCGCCGCCGCCACCGATCCGGAAGCATCCCCCTTCTCCCCCGGCCGACCGGTGCAGTGGACATCGGCGGGACCCGGCTCCGGAAGCCCTTCCCAGGAGTCGAAGAGCCAGACCTCCCGCTGGGGATTCCCGCGCGACGGGTAGGCCATCAAGCCCGCCGACCCTCCATTCCACGATCCGCACTCCACGATGGCGCCGGGAAGCCGGCTCTCTTCCAGACGGCAGGCGAGGCTGAAAAGCAGGGACATCCGGCGGTAGGAGAGCATGGTATAGGGCTTGACCGCGAGGAAAAGCCTGGTTCTCTTCCAATCCAGCAGATCCCGTTTCGGATATCTGAGACCGAAGAACTTGAGCGTGTTATAGAGGGCGAGGCAGTGCGGACGGGCGCGGATAAAACGGGCGAAACGAGCGTGGAGCAGAGACGCCAGGGCAACCAGGGCGGCCGCCGCGAAGAGCGCGAGAACGGGGTGGAGGGCGTAGCGGTAGCGGTAGCCGCTGTGGGCGAGGAGATGGTTCGCCAGGAAGGAGGCGGCATAGAGGTAGATCAGGAGCCACCGCCGCCACTCCTGGAGGGACAGGACAAGCCCCGCCGCGGCGGCGGCGAGGAAAAGGGCGAAGGCCTTCCCGCTCCCGGTCGAGGGGAAGAACTCCCAGAAGAGGAGGAACTTCCTCCCGGCCAGGGCGAGCGCCTCGATCGGATTCTCCCGGAGGAAGCGGAGCGACTCCCGCGTCCCCGCGCGGTCCCGCTCCACCTCGTCGGTCATCCCGTAGAGCGGGTTCCCCTCCCGGGGGAAGTCGTAATCCCCGGAGGCGCCGGGGTGGAGGCCCATCCAGAGCATCACCCCCCCATTGGTGGAGATCGGGACAAAGCGGCGGTGGACCCGGTAGTTCCTAAGCGTCCAGGGGCCGATCACGACGAGAGCCGAGAGGAGCATCAGCCCCCATCCCCCGATCCGGGCGGGGCGATACGCCTTCCCGCTCCGGAGGCCGGCGGCGCAGGGGACGAGGGCGAGAAGAAGGAAAGGCAGGACGGAGGGTCGGCAGAGGGCGGAGAACCCCCCCGCCGCGCCGGCCAGGATGAAGTCGGCGGGCCGGCCCCGTTCCAGGCCGCGGAGGAGGAGGAGAAGAAGAAGGAGGCTCAAGGGGAGGTAGAGGTTCTCGGAGAGGAGGAGGCCCGAGAGGTGGACGAGCGTGGGGTCGAGCGCGAAGAGGAGGGCGGCGAGGAGGGCGGCGGGGAAGGTGAGGAGCGGACGCCCGAGGAGGAGGAGGAGCCAGGCGGAGAGCGCGCCGAGTAGGGCTTGAGCGATCCGGGCGGCGGGCCAGCCGATCCCCGCCGCCCAATAGACCGCGGCGAGGAAGAAGGGGTAGAGGGGCGGGCGGTAGGACCAGGGCTTCTCGACACCGTAATACCCCTTTTCGACGAGCGTCACGGCGAGGAGGTGGTAGGTCCGCATGTCGGCGACGACGAGCGCGTCCAGGCGGCGGGCGCGGATCTCCGAGTAGGCGAGGCGGGAGAGAAGGGCGGCGAGAACGACCGCCGCGGTCAGCCAGCGCGATATATGTCCGATCCGTCCCATACGTCCCCTCGGTCCTATCCGGCATCCTTCGGGATATAGTATAGTATTTTTATTACCTTGAGAAAGACCGACGACACTCCCTCATCCCCGCCCCGCCTCCGGCCGGCCATCCTGGCCGCGCTCGGCCTCGCCCTCCTCTGGCTCATCGACTTCCTCGCCTTCACCGACCTCGGCGTCGAGGCCGTCTCCCTCCGCCCGCTCCCCGCCCTCGCCCTCCTCGCCTACGCTTTCGCCCTCGCCTTCCTCTTCTGCGCGGCCGCCCTCCTCCTCCTCTCCCTCGCCGCGATCGGCCTGAAGGCGCTTTTCTCCCCCCGCGCCGAAGCCCTGTTCCGCCTCGCCGCCTTCTCCTTCGCCTTGGCCCTTTACTATGGATGGACGGCCGCAACCCGCCTCCGCCTTGTCTCCTCCCTCTCCCCCTTCTTCCTTCTCCCGGCCTCCCTCCTCCTCGCCGCCGGATTCGCCCTCGCCGCTTTCCTCTGGGCGAAACGCGCCTCGGCGGAACGGGCGGCGGCGACGGGACCGGCCCTCCTGGGCGGGTTCGTCGCCTTCCGCCTCTCCTTCTTCCTTCTCGACGCGCTCTTCTTCACGCCCTTGAGCCGCCGCGTCCTCCCCTGGGCGGCGGCCGGGCTCCTCCTCTCGCTGGGCGCCGGGGCGGCCGTCTGCCGAAGCCTCCTCGACCCGGTCCGGAGGGAACGCCTCCTCCGCCCCCTGGAAAGGATCGCCCCCTTCCTGGCCGCCCTCCTCATTCTCGCGGCCGGCGCCGCCCTCCTTTGGGAACTCCGGGAGGTCCGACCGCCGGAGGCGCCCGCTCCGGGCGGGGGCGCGGCGGGCAAGAACGTCGTCCTGATCGTCGTCGACGCCCTCCGGGCCGACCGGATCTCCGCCGCGGGCTGCCCCCGGCCGACCACTCCCCGCCTCGACGAGCTCGGGCGGGAGGGGGTCCGCTTCGAGAACTGCTACGCGGCGGCCACCTGGACCAAGCCCTCCGTGGCTTCCCTCCTCACCTCCCTCTATCCCGACGCGCACGGGGCCCGACGGAGGGAGGATCGCCTCCCCTCCGAAGCCCGCACCCTGGCGGAGATCCTTCGGGAGTCCGGATGGTTCACGGCCGCCGTCGTCGCCAATCCCAACCTGAAATCGGTCTTCGGCTTCGACCAGGGCTTCGCGGCCTACGACGACTCGCTGATGCGGGACCGCCTCTACGAGATCGCGCTGCGGCCCTTCTTCTTCCGCCCGCTCCTCTCGCGCCTGCTCGGACGGAATTTCGACCTCACCGACCGCGACCACGCCGAGAGCGTCAACCGGAGGGCCCTCCCCCTCCTCGACCGGAGCCGGGGGGGGGCCTTCTTCCTCTATCTCCACTACATGGAACCCCACTTCCCCCGCGATCCGCCCGCCCGGTTCCTCGCCCTCTTCCCCTCTCCGGAAGGCGACCCGGCCGCCGCGGAGGCCGCCCGCTACGACGCCGCGGTCCGCTTCGCCGACGACCGGATCGGGGCCCTCCTCGACCGCCTGCGGGTCCTCGGAATCTACGACCGGACGGCGGTCGTGGTCACCGCCGACCACGGGGAAGCCTTCGGCGAGCACTCCGACTCCGGCCATGGCCACACGATCTTTGAGGAGATGGTCCGCGTCCCCCTCGTCGCCAAGGGGTGGGGCGAGGCCCCCGGAACGGTGGTCTCCCTTCCGGTCCGTTCGATCGACATCCTGCCCACCGTTCTCGATGCGCTCGCTCTCCCGCCGGAGAGCGGCGCCGAGGGGAGGAGCTTGCTCCCCCTCCTCCGCGGCCGGGAGGCGGCGGCGGGGCAAAAGGACGTCTTCTTCGACGAGGAGTCGTTCGACGGGGCCTTCCTCCTGCGCGGGGCGCTCCGGGAAGGGCGCTGGAAGTACATCCTGACCGAGAGATCGAACCGGAAGGGCGGAAGGGGGGCGGGGGACGAAGAGCTCTACGACCTCGCGGCCGACCCGGGGGAGACGAGGGACCTCGCGGCGGAGGAGCCCGCGATCCTCGCCGAGCTTCGCCGGGCCCTCCGCCTCCACCTCGCCGACCCCGGCCGGACGCGCCGAAAGGCCCCGGCCGCCGTCCTCGACCGGAAGACCGTCGACCAGATCAGGGCCTTGGGCTACATGTAGCCCGGCGCGCCGGTCGGCCGGTTCTGCGAACCGGCGCCGGGCTCTTTGCGCGATGTAGGCCGGTTCTGCGAACCGGCGTCGGGCTCTTTGCGCGATGTAGGCCGGTTCTGCGAACCGGCGTCGGGCTCTTTGCGCGCCCGCTCATAGAGCGGGCCTACCGCGGCGTCCCGCCGCGCCGGGTTGTCCATTTCGTCCGTACCGTCCATCTCGTCCATATCGTCCATCAGTACTTTCGGCCCGCCAGGAAGCTCGCTCCCCCCCAGATCGCGCCCGCCCCGTGGGCGAGGAGGTCGACGAAGATCAGCCCGCAGGCCAGCGGGAGATAGAGGGGGCGCGTGGCCCGGGTGAGGCCCACGAGGAACCCCGCGTTGAGGGCGAGGAGGGCGAGGTAGCAGGCGAGGGCGAAGAGGAGAGAGGGGGCGGCCGGGAGGAGGAGCGCGGCGGCCAGACCCGCCAGGGCGAGCCAGGAGAGGGCGATCCCGGCCAGGAAGGAGCGGCTGGTCGTGACGTAGGCCGTCTTCTCTTCCCGGCTCAGGCGGTCCCGCAGCGCGATCTTGGAGAGGCCGGCGGCGCGGCGGAAGGCGGTCCGGAGGAGGAGGGAGAAGGAGTATCTCTTGACGTGCTCGACTTGAAGCCTCCGGTCGATCGCGATCCGATGCCCCCGCGAGGTCATCCGGACCCCCATCTCCATGTCCTCGATGGTGGCGGAGCGGTAGCGGGGGTCGAAGCCCCCGCACTCCCGGAAGACATTCGCCCGGACGGCGGCGATCGAGGTGTAGAAGACGGTGACCTCGTCCGGGAGGAGCGCGTAGGTGTAGTGCATGTAGAAGTTCTTGTACTGGCTGAAGAGGTCGCCGAAACGGATGGTCGGCTGGAGGAGTCCGATGACGGCGGCGCGGGCGGGGTCGGCGAAGCGCTCGGCGAGAACGGCGAAGGCGGCGGGCGGGATGAGGACATCCGAGTCCACGAAGACCAGGATCTCGCCGGAGGAGGCGGCGGCCCCGGCGTTGCGGTTGGCGGAGGCGCCCCGACAGGAGTCGGAGCGGACCAACCGGGCCCCGAAACCGGCCGCGATTTTCTCCGACCCGTCGGTCGAGCCGTCGTCGGAAACGACGATCTCGTCCGGCGGCGGCTCCGCCCGCCGGAGGGCGGCGAGCGCCTCGGCGAGAGTCTTCCGCCCGTTGTAGTTGGGGACGATGACCGAGAAGCGCATGGCGACATGCCGCGGGAATGAGAGATCACCGCTCTCTCCGCGGATTTTTCAAAAATAATCCCTCGGCGCGAGCGGCGCCGAGGGGTTATTTTTGAACCCAGAAATCGTTCCGGTGGTAGAGGGGGTGGATCCCTCCCCGCTCGCTCCGGACGATGTCCTCGGCGGCGTCGAGGCCGGCGGCGATGGAGTGGTCCATGTTGTTGTACCAGAAGGTGCCGGTCCGCCCGAGGAGGAGGAGGTTCCCCAGGTAGCTCAGGTGGTTCAGGATCCTCTGCAGGGGGCGGAGGTAGTCGAGCTCGTAGATCGGGTAGACGTTGGGGATCCGCTCGACGTGGATTTTCCCGACCCGGGCCGCCTCCGCGACCAGGCCGACCCGGACCATGTCCTCGGCCACCGGGCGCAAGAGGCGCTCCGGATCGTTCCAGGTCTCGTCCCCTTCCATGCAGGTCACCTCCAGGCCGACCCCGGTCATCCCCGCCGGCGCCGTTCCGGGGTAGAAGTTCTTCGGGATGCTGATCCGGTTGAAGACTACCTCCTTCTGCCCGTAGTAGCACCACTGGTAGGGGAAGGGAGGCTCCCCCTCGACCTCGGCGTTGTAGAGGAGGGCGGAGAGGTAACGGAGCTGTGGCTCCTCGACGTCGAGGAGGCGACAGAGGAGGTGGATGGGGGCGGTCCAGATGATCAGGTCGGGGCGGAGGTTGCGCCCGTCCGAGAGGGTCACCTCCTCCAGGCGCTTCCTCCCGGACCGGATGGCCCGGACCTCGCTGTTCAGGACGATCTCCCCCCGGTTCCGCCGGATCTCGCCGGCGAGGCGTTCGGCGAAGAGCCCGATCCCCCCCCGGGTGGGATAGAGGAACTCGGTGGTCACCGGGGCCGGGAGCAGCGTCTTGCGGATCAGGCTGAGCAGCGTGTTGGCCTGCATCCTCCGGTCGATCACCGCCCGGTCGATCCCGGCCTTGGCCCAGTCGGAGTGGATCCCGGAGGGGTCGTGCTTCAGAAACTTCTCGGTGTAGACCTTGAAGAAGGACTCGTAGAGAGTGGACCCGTACATGGTGACGATGTAGTCCTCGAAGGAGGCCCCCGTCCGCCGCCGACGGCGGAGGAGGTCGCGGGCGACCCGCAGGGTGACGGCGGGGGGAAGCTTGAAGACGGTGGAGAGCTTGAGCGGCCAGTCATGGTAACGGCCGAAGTAGTACACCCCGCTCGAGCGGGGGATGACGGTGAGGTCGTCCGCGAGCACCATCCGGATGAAACGCAGCACTTCAGGGTCGTCGGTGTGGAAGCGGTGGGGGCCGACGTCGAAGATGAAGTCGCCGTAGGCGAAGGAGCGGGAGAGGCCCCCCACCCGGTCCTCTTTCTCGACCACGGTGACCGCGGTCCCCTGCTGGGAGAGCTGGTAGCCCGCGGTCAGTCCCGCCACGCCGGCGCCGACGATGAGAACGTTGTCCATAGAGAGACAGTGATCAGTAATGAGTGATCAGTAATCAGTGATCAGTGATCAGTGATCAGTGATCAGTGATCAGCGATTTCAGATTTGAGATCTGAGATTTCGGATTCGAGGCCTCGATAATATAACGGGCAATTTGCACAAATGGTAGCTCATCTTTCCCTTTACTGATCACTGATTACTGATCACTATTTCCGCATGTTCTCGCTCCCTCCTCTCCAGCCCCGGCAACGCTTCCTGCTCTGGGGGTTCTTCGTCCTCCTCCTCGTGCTGGCCGTCCACTCTCTTTCCTTGGGCAACGGCCTGATCGGCTGGGACGACCAGGCCACCATCGCCGGAAATCCGCTCTTGGGCCGCCTCTCTATCCCGCGCTTCGCCCAATATTTCACTGCCTTCTATAATTACGATTACTACCCCGTCTTCTACCTCAGCCTCTGGCCGGAGCGTTTCCTCTGGGGAGAAAACCCTTTCGGCCACCACCTCACGAACCTCCTCCTCCACGCCCTGAACGCCGCCCTCGTCTACCTCCTCGCCCTGAAACTCCTGCCGGACCGGAAGCCGGCACGGGCGGCGATCGTCGCCGCCGTCTGGGCCCTCCACCCCGTCGCGGTCGAGCCGGTCTCCTGGGCGACCGGGAGAAAGGTCCTCCTCGCCGCCTCCTTCTCGCTCCTCTCCCTTCACTTCTATCTCCGGGCGGAAGAAAGCCGGGGGAAAACGGGCCGGTGGAGAACCGCGGCGGTCGCCCTCTTTTCCTTGGGCTGCCTGAGCAATGTCGCCGCCGCCGCCGCCGCGCCTGTCTTCGGCGCCTACGAATACGCCTGCCGGCGGCGGCTCGGGCGGGCCTTGGTCCGATCCCTGCCCTTTCTCCTGGTCGGGATCGCCGCCCTCTTCCTCAAGATCTACGGGAGGCGGAGCCACCCCGAGGCCCCGCCGGAGATCATCTGGACAAGCGCGCGCTGGCTTCCAACCGCCCTCGCCGTCCTCGGGAAAAACCTTCTCTCCCTCCTTTTCCCCCTCCGCCTGAGCCCCCGCTACGTCTCCGTCGCGGCTTCCCTCCCCTGGCCGCCTTCTTTCTGGATCGGGCTCTCCGCCGCGCTCATCGCCCTGGCCGGGCTCCGGCGCTGCCGCCGCGATCCCGCCCGACTCTTCGCCCTCCTCTGGCTCCTTCTCGCCCTCGCCCCCACCTACGGCCTCTTCCGCCACCACATCTTCCGCGCCGACCGCTTCCTCTATATCCCGGCCGTCGGCCTCTTCCTCCTCGCCGGTACGGCTTGGCCGAAGCCGGGGGGAAGGTCCCGCCAGTGGGCGGCGCTCCCTATTGCCGTCTTCCTCCTGCTGGAATCGGCCCTCACGGTCCGCCAGACGCTCCTCTGGCGCGACACCGTGATTCTCTGGTCCCGCGCCCTGGCGATCGAGCCCGATAACGCCCTCGCCCTCGACTACCGAGGATCGTCCCTTCTCGGCCGCGGCCGGACCGACGAAGCGATCGCGGATTTCCAAAGGGCGATCGCGCTCCGCCCCGGGATCGCCGACTCCCACCGCAACCTGGGCTCCGCCCTGATCAGGAAAGGGAAGACCCCGGAAGCGGTCGCCGCCTTCCGCCGAGCGGTCGCGATCCAGCCGGGATCCGCCGAGAACCGCTTCCGTCTGGCGGAGGCCCTGGCCGAGAGCGGGAACCTCAAAGAGGCGCGGGGGGAATACGACGAGGCGATCCGACTCCGCCCCGACCGGCCGGAATACCGGAGCGGCCCCGCCTACCTCCGCGAGATTGAGGGGGATCTCCCGGGGGCGGAGAAGCTTTATCGGGAGGCCCTCGGCGCCTTCCCGGAATCGTGGAGGCTCCACAACCTGCTCGGGATAAACTTGTTCCGGCAGGGGAGAACCGCGGAGGCGATCGCGAGCTACGAGGAGGCCTTGCGGCTGAACCCCCGTTTCGCCGAAGGCTGGTCCAATCTCGGCAACGCCTGCGCCCGCTCGGGGGATCGACCGGAAGCGATCCGCTCCTATCGCCGGGCCCTGGAGATCCAGCCCGATTTCGCCGCCGCCCTGGGGAACCTGGGCGGGGTTCTTTCCGAGGAAGGCCGCGGCTTCGAAGCGGAGAAATGCCTCCTCCGGGCGCGCCGCCTCAACCCCGCCTCCCCGGCGATCGCCTACCAGTTGGGGGCTCTCCGCTTCCGGGCCGGGCGCCTCCCGGAGGCCGAGCCATTTTTCCGCGAAGCCCTGCGCCTTGATCCCGCCTTCGTCGAGGCCGCCCGGTCCCTCGCGGAGACCCTCGCCCGCCTGGGGCGGGCGGAGGAGGCCGACCGAGCGCTCGCCGGGGCGATCGCCGAATGCCGGCGGCGGGGCGACGAATCCGCGGCGGCGGAGATCGAGAGGGCGCGCGGAAGAGCCTCCGGGGTTGGAAAATAAAATTTATTTCTCTTTTCTGGATTGGACATTCGCCGTCGATTTTGGTGCCATTTAACAACCTGGCGGGACAGGGCAGTCCCCCCCGACCGTCCGGGAGTGCGGCCGGGACGGGGACGCCCCCGGTCTGGGCGGCCGGGGATGCGGGACGCGAGAGCGGGGAAGGACGCTCCGCCCATGTTGTCAACCATTTTATGCGGGATTTGCGATCCCGATGTTGCAGATTCGCCAACCTCGTCATAGTATATAGGGGAGTGGGGCATGCCCCCGGGCGGTTGGCCGGGTTTTTTTTGAGCACTCTCGCCGCGGGAGGGGGTGCTTGGGGTGGCTGTCCGGTGACCGCGCAAACGCCAGCTGCGCTTCACGTGCGACCGAAAGCTGCGATGAGAAAGCTCCTCTTCGCCTCTGCGCTCTCCTCTCTCCTCTGTCTCCTCTCCGTTCCCTCCGTCCCCGCTGCGGTTCTGACCTACGCCGGCTTCGACAACTTCACCGCGGGCGAGCGCCCCTACGGTTGGACGCTCACCAA
>CAZOYW010000001.1:0-152906 GCA_964584165.1 uncultured bacterium | reverse complement strand
GTTCCCAGAGAGAGCTTACTCTCTCCAGGAGGAACGGCCTTCATGTTAACTAGGAGGCAGTAGATGAAGAACATCCTCATAACCGGTGGCGCGGGTTTCATCGGCTGCAACGCCGCCGCCCGGTATATCGGGAAGGGGGCCCGGGTCACCGTTCTCGACAACCTCTCCCGGAAGGGGAGCGAGGTCAACCTCCGCTGGCTCCGCGGATTGGGCTCCCTGCGCTTCGTCCAGGCTGACATCCGCGACGCGGGGGCCCTTCGCCGCGTCTTCCGCTCCGGCCGCTTCGACATCGTCCTCCACCTCGCCGCCCAGGTGGCGGTGACCGACTCGGTCCGCGCCCCCCGCGATGATTTCGAAATCAACGCCCTAGGAACCTTCAACCTCCTGGAAGCCGTCCGCCAGTCCCGCCAGGACCCGGTGCTGATCTATTCTTCTACAAACAAAGTATATGGATCTCTGGAAGACATGGCCCTTCGCGAAACGCGGACGCGCTATTCTTTTCTCGGAGGCCGCGCCGCGGTCTCCGAGAAAAGAGGGCTGGACTTCCACTCCCCCTACGGATGTTCCAAAGGCGCCGCCGACCAGTATGTTCGGGATTACCGCCGCATCTACGGGCTAAGGACGGTGGTCTTCCGCCAGTCCTGCATCTATGGGGAGAGGCAGTTCGGAATCGAGGACCAGGGTTGGGTCGCCTGGTTCATCATCGCCCACCAGCTCGGGCGTGGCCTCACCGTCTATGGGGACGGAAAGCAGGTGAGGGACATCCTCTGCGTCGGCGACCTCCTCGATGCTTTCGACAGAGCGGCTTCGCGCATCGGCCGGGTGCGGGGACAGGTCTTCAACATCGGCGGAGGGCCGGCCAACACCGTTTCGCTCCTCGATTTTCTGAAACTGCTGGGCATAATCTCGGGGCGGAAGCCCCGCTTCCGTTTCGCCCCCGCCCGTCCGGGCGACCAGAAGATCTACGTCAGCGACGTCGCTTCGGCGGGGAGAGAGCTTGGCTGGCGGCCACAGACGAAGATAGCTGATGGGGTGGGGAAGCTGTACGGATGGGTATCCGAGAATATCGAGGAGATTCGCAAGGTACTGAAGAAGACGTAGTATCGTCGCTCCTTCGGAGCGACTTGTAGGATCTCCTTTACGAGCCTTCAGGCTCGCAAAGGATTGCAGTATCGCCGCCCCTTGGGGGGCGGCTTGTAGGAGATGCAGGAACTGGCTCGGCTGCCATGAAATTCAGGTACGAAGATCTCGAAAACTGGAAAGTGGCCTTGCGGCTGATACAAGTCGTTTTCGGAATACTCAGGAAATTCCCGGCTGAGGAGAAATTCGGTCTGGTTTCGCAGGGGAAACGGGCGGCGGTATCGATCGCGTTGAACATCTCTGAAGGGAGTGGTAGAAAAACGAACAAGGATTTCTCGCTTTTCATCAACCGATCATTGACATCGCTCCAGGAGACGGATGCCGTTTTGAAGATCGGCCTAGCACTGGGCTATATACAAGCGGCGGATTATGACGAAGTGGATCCGCTGCTGAAAGAAGGCTACTTCAAGATGATCGCCTTCGACAAGAAACTCCGGGGGGAGCTCGATCGGGTCCGCGGCTACAGCGCCTCGAAGTAGACAAGTCAAACCGGGCATTTTTGCGACGAGCAATCAAATTTGATAACGGCCCCCTTCGTATCCGATCGGGCGTATTGCTTACAGCATTTACTGCAAGGTCGCCCGAGGCGACCGATCCTACAAGCCCCGATGGATATCGGGGCGATACTGCAATCCTTTTCAATCCGCCAGCGGATTGGAAAGGAGATACTACGAGGCTCCTCATGGACAAGCTGTCGGAACTAGAGAGCAAAAGCATCTACATCATCCGCGAGGCCTACTGCCAGTTCAAGAATATCGCCGTTCTCTGGTCGATCGGCAAGGACTCGACCACCCTGGTCTGGCTCTGCCGCAAGGCCTTTTTCGGGAAGCTCCCCTTCCCGGTGATGCACATCGACACCTCCTACAAGTTCCCCGAGATGTACCGCTTCCGGGACGAGTATGCCAAGAAATGGGGTTTCGACCTGATCGTGGTCCGGAACGAATCGGCGCTTAAAGCGGGGATGGGGCCGAACCAGGGAGAGAAGCTCGCCTGTTGCACCGCGCTCAAGACCCGGGCCCTGAAAGACGCGATCAACGCCCGCGGCTTCAAGGCGATCCTGCTTGGGATCCGCCGCGACGAGCACGGCATCCGGGCCAAGGAGCGGTATTTCTCGCCCCGGGACCAGGATTTCCAGTGGGACTACCAGAACCAGCCCCCCGAGCTCTGGGACCAGTATAAGACTCGGGCGGAGGAGGAGACCCACATCCGCGTCCACCCGCTCCTGCACTGGACCGAGCTCGACATCTGGTCCTACGTTCAGCGCGAGAAGATCCCGATCACCGAGCTCTATTTCGCGAATAACGGCAAGCGTTTTCGCTCCATCGGCTGCGTCCCCTGCTGCGGGCCGGTGCCCTCGACGGCCTCCAGCATCGACGAGATCGTGGAGGAGTTGAAGACCACGAAGGAGGCCGAGCGCGCCGGCCGGGCCCAGGACAAGGAGTCGATCTATACGATGCAAAAACTCCGCGCGCTCGGTTACATGTAACTGCGCTGAGGCGCGGCGTCGTTGCGGAAGCGAAGAGTCCCGGGGACGGCGAGTGGCGCTAAAAATCGCGCAACGGATTCAGCGTGAGTTGCATCTTCTCGCGTGGTCTATCCTTGGTTATGCAAATCCGATGCACCAGGATGGAGAATATTCCGATGGCCAACAATAGCGGCTGATAATCAAAAAGGGGAATCCAGAGCAAAGCGCAACCGGCCGGCCGATAGCGCTTCGGCACCACCGCGCTGATCGTATGCAGTGTAGGCAGCAAGGCGATCAGGAGCGAATAAAGCATCATTTTGGGTGAAACAATCACGTAGGCGAGTAGTGTCGCGTAAAGGATGGGGAATCTATCCTCCGCCCGGGAAGAGTTGCGGAAGGACCAGATCCAGACCCCGCCGACAATAACGCACCAGAAAATATATGCGGCGGTGGCCGTGGATTTCCCCAGGCCCAGGCGGCCGGCCATGTCCTGGGCGAGGACAAGGGAACTGGGGTTGAGATGCCCTTTTTCGGAGAAGGAGGCGGCGATATTGGAAGAGATGAATCGATGCCAAAGCTCCGGTTGGGCCAGGTAGGCCGCGAGATACAGCAGGCAGACGGCGACGGACAGAGACAGCCAGATCAGGAAGGCTCTGGCGGAGCGTTCGATCGCCGGGATAACCGGCCCTAAGGCGACGGTTACTAGTTTGACGAACGACGAGAGCAAAACGATCAGCCCGCCGAGAACCATTTGACGGCGAAAGAGCAGATAGATCCCCCCCCACAGCAACGTTTGCTCGAATATGGAGATATTCCCGGATACCAGGTCTACCATAGCGGCGCCCTGATAACCGAGCAAGGCGGTGACGAGCAATGGCCAGACATCCGTCTGGGCCGTGGGCACGATTCTGGTCCAGATCCAGATGAGCAGACCGAAGGCGAAGATCTTGGCCGCCAAAAACCCGAAATACGCTTTTTCGTAATCGATCCTGGCCAAGGGGCCCAACAAGGGCAGACAATGGGGCGGGTAGATGAAGGACAGGATGATTCCACGCCCGGACACGTCTCTTAACGACTGGAGATTATAGGGATCCATATTCCGCGCGTAGGCTTGGGCGGCATAATAGTAGGTTCTGAAATCATACTGCTCTTTCCCGTCCAGGATAGGGATCAGCCGTTGCAAGGCGTAGATTGAAGCGACGAGAACGATCGCCAATGTCAGAGGCTTGTTCATTGTGCCCAAGGCCACGGGCGCGCTTCGGCAGGAGATAGCCCGCCGGGCGGACGCGCTTTAAGAAGAGGGTAGAAGGGCAATCATTAAAAATCAACTCGAATCCAGGATAACCGCCCGTTGGGCTTGGAGATACGATGAGACATTTGAGGTTTGTCATCGTGGGTCATGTGGATCATGGGAAATCGACCCTGATCGGGCGCCTGCTTTACGACACCGAGTCTCTTCCCAAGGATAAGCTGGACGAGATCCGCTCCGCCTGCAAGGAGATGGGCGAGGAGGTGGAGTTCGCCTACGTCGTCGATCACCTGGAGGAGGAGCGCCGGGGGCACCTCACCATCGACACCGCCCAGGTTTTCTTCCGGACGCCCCGCCGCGACTACGTGATCATCGACGCCCCGGGGCACCGGGAGTTCCTGAAGAACATGATCACCGGGGCCGCCCAGGCCGAGGCCGCGGTCCTGATCGTGGACGCCGCCGAAGGGATCCGGGAGCAGACCCAGCGCCACGCTTTCATCGTCGGCCTCCTGGGGCTGAAGCAGCTGATCGTGGCGGTGAACAAGCTCGATCTTGTGAATTTCTCCGAGGAGAAATTCACAAGATTGAAAACTGATCTCAACGCATTCCTGGGCCAGATTAATCTCTCGCCGAGCCACGTTATCCCTATTGCCGCAAAGCAGGGAGACAATATCTCGAAGCGCTCCGTCCGGATGGGCTGGTATCGGGGGCCGACCCTGCTCGGGGCGCTCGACTCCTTCCGGAACCTTCCCTCGTCGGCCGAGAAGCCGATGCGCTTCCCCGTCCAGGACGTCTATGAGCTGGACGGAGAGAAAGTCGTCGTCGGCCGCTTGGAGTCCGGCCGTATCCACGTGGGAGACCAGGTTGTCTTTCTGCCTTTGGGAGGAAAGTCCGTGGTGCAATCACTCCGCGTCTTTCTTGCCGAAGGCAAGAAAGACGCGGAGGCGGGGGAGTCGATCGGGCTGGTCTTCCGGCCTCCGGTCGCCGCCCGCCGGGGCGAGGTGGTCTGCCCGGCGGGGAAACTCCCCTCGGTCACCTCACGGGTCAAGGCCAGCATCTTCTCGATGTCCCGGGTCCCCCTCCGGGTCGGCGAGGAGTTGATCTTCCGCTGTGCCACCCAGGAAGTCCCGGCACGGGTGGAGAGGATCGGGGAGCGGATCGACTCCTCTACGCTGGAAGTCCTGGAGCGGGACGCCTCGCGCCTCGAGGAGACGGAGGTGGGAGAGGCTCTGATCGCCACCGCGAAGCCGGTGGTCGCGGAGTCGTTCTACGAGACCAAGGAGCTCGGCCGTTTCGTCCTCTCCCGCGGCGGCGACGCCGTCGCCGGCGGGATCGTCATGCAAGAAACATAGCGCTATGACAGCCTGCGATTATCTCGTGGTCGGCGCCGGGTTCTTCGGCGCGGTCATGGCCGAGAAGTTAGCCGCCGTTCTCGGCAAGACCGTGCTGGTGATAGACAAGCGGTCCCATATCGGGGGGAACTGCTACTCGGAGGTCGACCCCGAGACGGGGATCGAGTTCCACGCTTACGGGACGCACATCTTCCACACCCCGGACCGCGAGGTCTGGGAATATATCCGCCGCTTCACGGAGTTCAACGGTTATCGGCACCAGGTCCTGACCACCTACCGTGGGAAGGTCTACCAGATGCCGATCAACCTGGAGACGATCAACGCCATCTACGGGCTCAGCCTGAAGCCGGCCGAGGCCAGGGCGCTCATCGACAAGGAGATTGCCGAGAGCGGGATCGGTCAGCCGTCCAATCTGGAGGAGAAGGCTATCTCTCTGGTCGGGCGGCCGCTCTACGAAGCTCTCATCAAGGGCTACACGGCCAAGCAGTGGCGTCGGCCCGTGCGGGAGCTCCCCGCGGATATCATCACCCGCCTTCCGGTCAGGTTTGACTACAACGAGAACTACTATGCCGACCGTTGGCAGGGGATCCCGCTCGACGGCTACACGAAGATCTTCGAGCGGATACTGGACTCTCCGAAAATACGCTTTGAGCTCAATACCGATTATTTCTCGGTGCGGAATTCGATTCGGGTTAGGAAGAAAACAATCTACACCGGCTCGGTAGACCGTTATTTCGATTATCGCCACGGGAAGCTGGAATGGCGGAGTTGCGATTTTCGCAAGGAAATCCTCCCCGTCGAGGATTATCAAGGAACCTCGGTGATGAATTTCGCGGACGCCGAGATCCCGTGGACCCGGATCCATGAACCCCGCCACCTGCACCCGGAGCGTTCGTACCAGCGGGAAAAGACCTTGATCTTCCGGGAGTATCCCGAAGACGATTCCGGGGATATGCCCCTTTACCCCATCAACGATGCCAAAAACCTCGCCGTCCACGATCGATACCGGGTTCTGATGGCGGAGGAGAAGGACGTTGTTTTCGGGGGCCGCCTGGCCGAATACCGGTATTTCGATATGCACCACGTGATCGGCCGGGCCATTGAAGCCTTCCAGCGGATCAGGGATGGCAAACTGTGAGCATATACGGGGTGGAAACGTTCAAATAGTTGAAGCCGTTGCACGTGGCACGTGACACGTTGCAAGCGGCAGTTCGCTTCGTGAAGATTCCCGCCTTCGCCCGGACGAGTCGGGCTACGGCGGGCAAGCGCGAGATTCGTGGTTAAAATCGCCGGGCTAAAGGAGATCGATGAAGGAACTGACCGTCATCATCCCGGTCTATAACGAGGCGGGGTCCATCGGGAATGTACTCGATTCCTGGCTCGCCGTTCTTCGAAAGCTGGGGCTCGATTTCGCGATCCTGGTCCTGAACGACGGATCCCGGGATGGCTCCCTCGGAATCCTCCAAGGAATCGCCGCGCGCAATCCCGAGGTGCAGGTGATCGATAAGCCCAACTCCGGCCATGGCCCGACTATCCTCCAGGGTTACCGGTCTGCCCGCTCGGAGTGGATCTTCCAGGTGGACGCGGATAACGAGATGGACGCTTCATTTTTCCCCACGTTGTGGGGGAAAAGGGAAGATTACGACTTGATTCTCGGGAGAAGAGTCGATCGTCGATCTTCCCTAGCAAGGAAGATCGTTACGGCGGTATCGCGTCTGGCGGTGTGGATCTTCTACGGCTTCGGAGTTACCGACGTGAACGCGCCCTACCGCCTCTACCGAGCCGAGAAGTTCCGGGAGGTCTTTGTGGCCATCCCGGCAGACACTTTTGCCCCGAACGTCATCCTCTCCGGATACGCCGTCCGGATGAAAATGCGGATCATGGAAGCGCCCATCCCCAGTCGCCCGAGAACGACCGGCGAGGTGTCCATCCGGAGATGGAAACTGTTACGTTCCGCCGTCCAGTCCCTGCTCCAGACTGTTGGCATGAGTTTTCGGATCTAGTCGAAACGGTTCAAGCGGGATATCGATGAATACGGCCATGCGATGGAAGACGGCGACAGCATTCGAGTCGAAGCCGACCGGCGGATTGCGCCGCTTGTCGAGAGCGCTGGAATGGCTCAAGGGCATGTCCCCGGCGGCTTGGACGACTGCGCTCTGTGCAGTCGCCTTCAGCATCCGGCTGGGATGGGTTCTCTGGGCGCCGGCTCTCCCCCACTCCGATTTCAAGTGGTATTACGAGCGGGCACTGGAGTTGGCTTCGGACAATAGATTTGGAATCCCCGAACCCACGGTGCATTTTATTTTTGGCTATCCGTTGTTTCTGGCGGCGCTCTTTAAAATCTTCGGTCCCGGTTTGGCATCGGCAAAATTGGCCGGCGCCATCTTGAATACGGGGGTGTGCGCCATCAGCTACCGGATATTTCGCTCCTGCGGGGGGGAAATGGTGGGAAAAATCACCTCGGGGATTCTGGCATTTTACCCGACCTATATCTTCACCACCAGTTTGCTGGCATCGGAACATTTATTTACTTTTCTTCTCTGGCTCGCGCTGTGGATATTTCTTGTTAGCTATCGGGACCGGCCGGTTATCGGTAGCGCCTTGGGAGGCCTGATTCTGGGGTTCTCGGCCCTGGTCAGGCCGCAAGCTTTGCTAGTCCCCGTTTGCCTCGGGATTTGGCTGGCCTTCCGGGGGAAGGTGAAAGCGCGACAGTGGATCAGCCTGGCGGGGTTGGTGGCGGTATTTACTCTGATCGGATTTTCTCCGTGGCCGATCAGGAATTATCTTGTCTTCGATGCGATTTATTTCGGAGCGGGAGATGGGGGACATTCATTATTCTATCCCAATACATACGACGGGATGCGGATAGCGGAAGAGCTGCGAATGCGCCGGGTGTCCGAAGGGCTTAGCGAAATAGACATGGATCGCAGATTCTATCGGATGGGAGTCCAGTCGATTATTCGACACCCGGGATTCGTCCTGAAGAATATCGTCACCTGGAAATGGAAACGCTTTTTCGGGCCGGATCATTCATGGGTTGCCGGCTATAATTTTGCGCGAGTATCCCGGACCTTCAAGCATCGAGACGCGATCTATAATGCCGTCGAGTATGCTTGCGGCTTCGGATATGTGCTGTTGTTCCTGACGTTTCTGCTCGGCGCCATCCGCCGAGGCAAGCCTCCCGAGGATTCCCTGCTGCTATTGATCGTATTGTATTGGGTCGCGACCATCAGCGTGTTCCATGGAGCGCCTCGCTTCAACTATCCTTTAGTACCCATCTACGCCTACTTTGCGGCCAGCTGGTTCAAATGCCGCGCGACCAAAATACTATCGAATAGGGTGATCAGTTCACCCGCGGGCGATAAGCCGCTGCCGACGGGTCGGCAACCGTGAAATGCGCGCATAATAAAGTAATAGTCATAGGTCTCGATGGGTTTCCCTATACCCTGGCTCGTCGCTTCATCGGCGACGGCCGGATGCCCAACTTGTCGAATCTCCTGCAAGAAGGAGATCTGGTTCAAATGGACTCGGTTCTTCCCACCGTGTCCAACGTGGCCTGGTCTTCATTCCTGAGCGGTCGGAACCCGGGGGATTTCGGGATCTTCGGTTTCAGCGATCTGGACCGGGATCTGAACCTCTACCTGCCGAATTCCACTCACCTCAGGGCGAAAACGATCTGCGAGTACGTCTCCGAAGCGGGGAAACGCGTGATCTCGCTCGGCGTCCCGAACACCTATCCCCCCCGCCCGGTCAACGGGATGATGGTCGGCGATTTCATCAGCCCCTCCCTGGCGAAGGCCGTCCATCCCCCATCCGCCCTCGCGAAGCTGGAGCGGAACGGCTACCTCCTCGACATCAACCCGGCCAAGGCCCGCGAATCGCTGGACTATTTCAAGGAGGAAAACCTGCGCGTCTTCGAGGGGAGGGTGAGGACGCTCTTCTCGCTCTGGGATTCCGAGGAGTGGGACCTCTTCGTGATGCATTTCATGGACACGGACCGGGTGAACCACTTTTTATTCAGGTTCTGGGATTCTGACGACTCCCAGAACCCGAATAAAAAGTATTTCATAGACTTTTATCGACGGGTCGACGATCTCCTGGGAAGGGTCAAAGCTAAACTCACCGATGAGACACAGCTGATCGTTCTCTCCGATCATGGATTTTGTCGCCTGAAGCACGAGGTCCAACTCAATTCCTGGCTCTCCTCGCGCGGTTATCTTGATTATTACCGCCCCCCCGCCCATGACCTCGATTTCCCCGCCCTTTCGCCAGCCGCGAAGGCTTTCGCTCTCGTCCCTGGGCGGATCCACGTTCTCCGAGAGGGCGCCTGGAAGATCGGGACGGTCCCGGCGTCCGACTACGAGTCCGTTCGGAACTCCATAATCTTGGACCTCAAGGCCTTTAAATCGCCTTCAGGCGATTTAATCTGCAAACGGATCTTCCGAAAGGAAGATATTTTTCGAGGCGAATGCCTCGAAAGAGCGCCCGACATCGTAATCGATCCGCACGACGGCTACGACTTCAAGGCGGGCTTGACGAAGCGGGAGATCTTCACCTCGAGCCCGATCAGCGGTATGCACACCTATGATGACGCGATGCTCTACATCCGCGGCGTCAGCGGCTATACGAAGCGTCCGGTGATATGGGATATTATGCCGACCATGCTTCGCTCGCTTGACTTGCCGATACCGGATGGATTAGCAGGGGAGTCTCTGAGCGTCTGACCGTCGACGATCGTTCGGGCTCACAACCCTTAAGCATACTTCAGGAGAAGATGCGATGAAGAAGGTGAAACGCATTGCCTTCGCAATTCTGATTGGCGGTCTCTGCCTGCTTTGGGCGCCGTCCGATGGCCCGGCATATCTGGACCCGGGGACGGGGAGCTATCTTTTCCAGATCCTTATCGCTGGGCTGGTGGGGGGCCTTTTCGTGGTCAAGATCTTCTGGGCGAAGATAAAAGAGTTTTTCGCGAAGCTCTTCGGTAGGAAAGGGGGGAAGGATAATAACAAGGCTGAAGACTGAAGGCTGGCAGATAATGCAAGCCCGAAGGGCGATACTACAAGCCCGCAAGGGCGATACTGCAATCCTTTTTAATTCGGGAACGGATTGAAAAGGAGATCCTACAAGCGTTAGCGATCCTACATGGGCGTCAGCCCGATCCGGCATCCTATGCCATCCGACTCCATCCTCCCCTCTTCCTTCCGCGACCCCAGCGGGTTTCTCTTCCGCGCCGGGGGCGACCTATATCGCCGGATCAACCAGTCTTACCGCGACGATTACGATTTCCTGATTTCCTCCGGGCTTTATCAAGCTCTGGTAGAGGAGGGGCTCCTGATCCCCCATCAAGACGCCGATATCTCCCTGGCCGGCGGCGATAACGCATACAAGGTCATCCGCCCGGAGAAAATCCCCTTTATCTCCTATCCCTATGAGTGGTGCTTCAGCCAGATCAAGGATGCGGCCCTGGCTACGCTCAAGATTCAGAAGATCGCCCTGGGGAAAGGGATGTCGCTTAAAGATGCCAGCGCCTACAACATTCAGTTCCGGAATGGGCGGCCGGTTCTGATCGATACCCTCTCTTTTGCCCGCTATCGAGAAGGAGAGCCCTGGGTGGCTTATCGCCAGTTTTGCCAACACTTTTTAGCTCCGCTCGCCCTGATGGCGCACACGGACGTTCGCCTCTCCCGCCTCCTGAGGGAATTCATAGACGGCATACCGCTGGACCTCGCGTCGCGCCTCCTGCCCATCCGAACCCGTTTCCGGTTCGGTTTGTTGTCTCACGTCCATCTTCACGGGCGAAGCCAGATACGCCATGCCGCCGACGTCGCCCGCCCCGTTCCGCGCCGACGGGTAAATCTTCTCTTCCTGCGGGGATTGATCGACAGCCTGGAATCGGCCGTCCGCCGACTCTGCTGGAACCCCGCCGGGACGGAGTGGGCGGAGTATTACGAGGACACGAATTATTCCGCCGCCGCTATGGCGGACAAGAAGGAGCGAATTGCTGCCTTCCTGGAAGAGGCCAAGCCCCAGACGGTCTGGGACTTGGGCGGGAACACGGGGGAGTTCTCCCGGTTGGTCGCCGAGCGGGGATCCTTCGCCGTCTGTTTCGACGTGGATCCCGCCGCCGTGGAGAAGTGCTACCGGGGGGCGAAGCAGCGGAGGGACGGTCGGCTTCTTCCGCTGGTCATGGACCTGACCAGCCCCAGTCCGGACCTGGGGTGGGCGGGGAAGGAGAGGGAATCGCTCGACCGGAGAGGCCCCTGTGACCTGGCGATGGCCCTGGCCCTCGTCCACCACCTCGCGATCTCGAACAACGTTCCCCTCCCCATGATCGCTGAGTATTTCGCGGGCCTGGGGCGCTGGTTGATCGTCGAATTCGTCCCCAAGGAGGATTCCCAGGTTCAGCGGTTGCTCCGCACCCGGGAGGACGTCTTCCCCGGCTACCATCGTTCCGCCTTCGAGGAAGCCTTTGGAACATTCTTCGACATCCGTCGCGCCGTGCCGCTCGAAGGTTCGGCGCGGATTCTCTACCTGATGGCCTGCAAAAGGAAACCGGATCGATGAAAAAGCCCTTGATCGTCCATCCCTTGTTTTTCGCCCTCTTCCCCATCCTCTCCCTGGTCGCCCGGAAGATCGGGACGGTCCCGGCGTCCAATCACGAGTCTGTTCGGAACTCCTTAATCTCGGGCCTCAAGGCTTTTAAATCGCCTTCAGGCGATTTAATCTGCAAGCGGATCTTCCGAAAGGAAGATATTTTTCGAGGCGAATGCCTCGAAAAAGCGCCCGACATCGTAATCGATCCGCACGACGGCTACGACTTCAAGGCGGGCTTGACGAAGCGGGAGGTCTTCAACTCGAGCCCGATCAGCGGTATGCACACCTATGACGACGCGATGCTCTTCATTCGGGGCATTCGATCGTATGCCAAGAGGCCGGTGATCTGGGATGTGATGCCGACGCTGCTTTCCCAGCTGGGGCTACCTCCGCCGGAAGGGCTGGAAGGGGAAGCGTTGGGGACAGTTGACGGTTGACAGTTGACGGTTGACGGTTGACGGTGACAACAGACCAATGAGCGAGATTAAGCATTTCACTGATCTCGATGTCTGGAAAAGGGCGCACGATCTCTTTGTAGCACTTGTCAAGGAAGTCGATAAGTTTCCCCAGAGGAGGGCTGCGTGGGTATTGGGAGACCAGGTGCTGCGAAGTTGCGGTTCGATCAGCGGGAACATAGCCGAGGGGTTTAATCGGAGCAAAGCTAAGTTTCTGAACGCTCTTGATATCGCGCTGGGCGAAGCCAATGAAACCGAGAACTGGTTGTATAAAATACGAGATATCGGATTGATAGAAGGTGAACTTGCGGAGCGCTATATTGCGGAAACCAGGATCATCTGCCGGATGCTGAACAGCCTGATCGGGAAAATCCGCCTGCACCCGGAGTGATCAAATATTTTATTAACCGTTAACTATCCATTTGCGGTCAACCGTCAACTGTCAACCGTCAACTGTCAACCGTCAACTGTCAACCGTCAACCGTCAACCGTCAACTGTCAACCGTCAACCGTCAACTGTCAACCGTCAACCGTCAACCGTCAACCGTCAACCGTCAACTGATCCATGGGCCGTCTCTATCAATATTTCGGCATTCTGTGCGTATATTCCGTCGCCTGGTATTGCTGGCGGCAATGCGCCGGTTTGCGATTCCGTCGGGCTATTCTCGCCGCCGTCACGCTAACCTTCCTGTTTATCTGGATTCATTACAAAAGCATTTCGGCGCCGGCTCTGACCTATGGGGCGATCGGGCTATTTGCCATCCCGGCTATCGCGTATGGTTTGCTGTATCGCTATGAGTTATTGCTCATATCCGCGGCCATCTATATCCCCTATTCGTCGATGCTACCGGCGGATTTCGGGGGCGCCCAGCAGGCTCTCAATGGAACGAACATTCTGCTCTCCGCTCTGATACTCGGACTGGTTATCCGCGGAAAAGGCGGTGGCTACAAATATTCCCGGGGCACGGCTCGAACTTCCACGACGCTCATAAGCTTGTTCATGATACTGGTGGCGGTGTCCTTTTTGCGGGCCTCATTATATTTTGGGTCGGTGTATTACACGCAGATGGCGGCAGATTTTAAGCGCTATCTGGATCCGATGATATTGTTCCTGTTTTTCCTCTGGGTGATACCGGATCGAGGAATAATAAAAATAGTATTTTCGGTTCTGCTCATAGTTATTGTCATGGCGTTTTTCCTGGGGTTGCTGGAATGGGTCAATCTCGGTTTTGCGACCTATTCCGGATTCAAGAGAAGGATCGGCAGTCTGAACATGCAGCCCAACGTATTCGGGGCTTTCATCGCATACTACGTCTGCTTCTTTTGGGGAATATTCCTAACCGATCACAAGTCGCTCCCGGGCAAGCTGTTGTTGCTTCCCTTTTTATTGGGGATCAGGTTGTTGATACCGTCGAATTCCCGTGGAGCATGGATCTCCTTCCCTCCTGCTTTCTTGGTGACGACATGGTATTACAATCGTTTGCTCTGCGTGGTGACTGCGCTGGTCATAGCAACGATCTTAGTTATCAATCCGAGCTTGATGCCGGACACGATACGATACCGTTTTCAAGAAGCCGCCCAGCTCGAGGCAAACGAAGATCTATATGCGCAAGTGCCCACCGGGTTGAAGATGTTCGGGGAAAGCCAATCGGTCAGCATGAGAACGCGGTATAATCTTCTCGATACCGGATTGAAGCTGTGGAAACGCAACATGTTCTTCGGATATGGATACGGGACATTCTCATATCGTGTTCGCGAATATACCGGGGGCGAGGTAGTCGGTACCGCCCATAACGGCTGGCTGAATATGATGGTGGAGATGGGACTGGCAACGGTGGCCGTGCTGGCAGCCATTTTGGGGGTATTTTTTGTATCTGCATTACGCGTATATAGATGGGAAAAGGATGCTCTTCTCAGGGGTTGCGCGCTCGGATACCTCGGGATAATACCGGCATTGCTGGTTGCCAATATCACCGGAGAGAGGTTTAGTCACATCGATCTGTTGGCGGTATTTTGGATGTATTCGGCGTGCTTGATAAAACTGAGGGCGATCCATGTCGCGGAGCAGGGTCAAGGGTGAAGACTGAAGGCTGAGGACCGAGGGCTGAAGGTAAATAGGCTGAAGGCTGAAGGCTGAAGGGAAAGTAGACTAAAGGAGAAGAAAATGACGCCGCCGCCGGAATCCGCAATCACCCTTTCGGTAATTTCGCCGATGTTCAACGAGGAGATGGGGATCGAGGGCAATCTCCAGCGACTGCTCCGGAAACTAGGTGAAATGGCCGAGCCGTGGGAGCTGATCGTAGTCAACGACGGCAGCACTGACGCCTCCCTTGAGAAGGTCCAGGCGTTAGCCGTCCGGGAAGCCCGGCTGAAGCTGATCACCTATCCGGCCAACCGGGGGAGGGGATACGCACTGCGACGGGGCTTCGCCGAAGCCCGGGGGAAGTATATTGTTACGACCGAGTCCGATCTCTCGTGGGGCGAAGAGATCGTCTGGAAACTGTATGCCGAACTGAAGAAAGGCGATGTCGATGTCGTCATCGCCTCTCCCTATCGGGAGGGCGGACGGCTGGAGAACGTCCCATTCAAGAGGGCGTTTTTAAGTCGATTCGGCAATAAATTGCTTGCTATGGCAGTCCCCGGAAACCTGACCATGCTCAGCGGCATGACGCGGGGTTACCGTCGGGAAGCAATAGCCGCGCTCGATCTGGAATCGGATGGGAAAGAAATCCATCTGGAAATCGTATCCAAATGCGTCGCCCTGGGTTTCCGTATCGCGGAAATCCCAGCCGTCCTGCGCTGGGAGAAACCGGAGCAGAGAGGGAAAGGTCGGCGGTCAAGTTTTCATGCCCGGCGATTGATCATAAGCCACCTCGCCTTTTCCTTTTATCAAAAACCAATGCTCATCTTCGGAGTCAGCGGCTTGCTCATGGTCCTGGGCGGGCTGATTTTGGGCGTGCTCTTCGCGATCCAATACCTGACGCGAACGCTGTATCCCGCCCGCCCCATCTACCTCCTGATGGTCATCCTGCTCATCGCCGGGATCCAGATGCTCAGTTTCGGCTTTATCGCCAACCAGATCGGAAGCATCAAGAAAGAGATCTACCGCCTGCAGCGGCAGAAAACGAGAAGAGAAAACGTATAGCGCAAAGCGCAGATCGCCTCACGAAATAACCAAGCAAACGCGCCGAGACAGGCGCTAGGCTCTATGCATAGTTGGCCGTAAACAAGCTCAAAAGGCGCAGAAATGAACGAAGTCGGTGGCAGGTTTAAGCCTGAAATAACCAGAAGTAGATTTGCTGTTGCTCTTCTTCTCTGCTTCCTGGCGGTTTACTTATTCTATACGCATGCCGGCCACCGCTTTATCGCGGATGCCTATGAAGGGCGCTCGATAAGTCTCTTCGCCAAAGTTATCGGCGGGAAGGAGTCGACCCCTTTGGAGGTATACTTCCGCAAGGCGGACGCGATACTGGTTAGCCTGGCGGTATTTTGCGCGCTGGTTGTCCTCTCGCGCCAAGTAAAGGGAGCCGTTAAATATTGCCTGTATTTCGTATCCTGCGTCTTTGCCCTGCTCCTGTTTCGCGAAGCAAGCGGGCACGATTTTTATCATCATTTGTCGAGACTCGCCGATATCTCCGACCATCTGCAGTCGGGAGATTGGTATCTATTTATTTCCCGGAACGCCATCGGCGGGAAGGGTCTTCCTATTTACGTATATTATTCCAGTTGGTTGGGCGTAATCCCCTATTTCATCCATGCCGCCGGTCTGTCTCTTTTTACGACCCTGAAGGTCACCATGTTCCTATTGTTCATGCTATCCGGTCTGGGGATGTACCTGGCGCTGAGGCTGTTCGTCGGGGCCGACTGGGCGGTATTGGGGGGGCTCCTCTATGCGAGTTCGAACTTTGTGTTGGGAAACGTCTTCCCCGTGAGCAATCTGGGGGCCGCCTACGGCTCCTGCCTGGTGCCTTTCGCGTTCTATGGACTGGCGCGCTGGTTGAAATTCAGGCGGATGGAAGACGTGATTATCGCCGCCCTGGCGAGCGCCTTGCTACTGATCGCCCATCCTCTGACTTTTATCAACGCGGCTATGGGTTTCGCCCTGTTTGCTGTCATCAATGCCCTTTGGGGACTACCCGGATCGAAAACCCGCCCCGGCTTGCTCAGGCAGGCGATCATGGGTGGATTGCTGTTGCTGGCGGACAGCGCGATATATTTGATCCCCGCATTGGTGGAAAAGCAATACGTCTATTTGCATCATCGGGGTTTGGTGATATTTCGTCCGGAAACCTATTTAACTGCGATTGACTATCTGCGTTTTGGCGACTTCAGGAACCCGGGATTTCTAGTGACGGCCGGGATCGTTCTGGCGCTGGGATTTATGTTCTTCGGGGGGAAGCGGCGGCGGGAGGCGAACAACCTCGTTGCGATCGGCGCCTCTTTGGCAAGTATATTGATGTATGCGTATCTGACCACAAGGTTCAGTGGCTGGATCTGGGAAAAAGTGGACCTCTTGCAAGGCAATCAGTTCCCCTGGAGGATGATCCAGCCACTTACATTTCTGGGTGTTCTGTGCACCGTTATGGTTCTGGAAAACATTATCTCACCGCTCCCAACGGACCGGGCGAAGAGATGGGCGATCTGGTTGTTCCGTCTGACCGTCCTTCAGGGGATGGTATTTCTTTCGCCGTTCATCAACCAAATCAGCGGCGAAAACCAGTTACCGACTATCGAAGCGAAGCTAGGAGAGTATTGGCTGAAGGAAAGCGGCTGGGGGCTCGACGAATATTTCCCGAATGTGCGCAATCTCCCCCGGGCGGAAGAGGGGAACCTTGCAGGAGAAGTGAAGGTTCTCGATCGAGGATACTCGAACCGGATCGAGGAATTCCTGATTGCGCCGGTTGCCTCTGACGGTTTATACGCTTTGCCGAAGTTCTGGAATACGCGCTATCAGGTCTACGTCGATCGGGATGAGGTAGCCCAGCTCAGCGGTCCGAAGGGCGAGATCGTGGTGCATTTGCCCGCGGGGAGCAGTCGGATAGCGATTCATTATCGCAAACCCAGCTATGTGTTCTGGTCCGAGAAGTTGTCGCTGGCGAGCTTGGCGGCGTCGCTGGTCATTTGCGCCGGCAGCTTCTTCCGAAATTCGCGCAAGCGCAGATATGCTTCGAGGACAGCCGCGGCATAAAAACCATGATTATACGGACAGGTGTCTAGGTGTGCTTGCGATGAGGAATTGGAAATATGCCGCCGGGCGATTTATCCCCACTCTTTGGGGATTAGTGCGTGTCGGCGTCCGTGCGCCCCGCCGGGCGGTTCGGATCTTGTGCGCATCGCTATTCTATGCCCTGACCGGCCGGATGCCCTTCACGGTAGTCGTGGAGGAAGGCTATCCGATTGCTCATCCCAAGGAACTGGTGGCTTACCTGGCCCATTTCATAGAAGGGGAGATTGAAGCCGCCGCTTGGCTTACCCCCTACCGTCAGGCTGCGGCCCCGGTTTGCCTGGATGTCGGCGGGCATGCGGGCATATTCTCGCTTCGCTTGCTTTGCGAAAATCCTTCGGCCCTGGTGCTAGCTTTCGAACCGCAGCCCTCCCTGGCCGCCAAGGCGATCGTAGGCCTTTCGGCGGTCGGGGAACGCTACCGCTGCTATCCTCTGGCTATTTCGGACCAGGCAGGCAAGGCCAGGCTTTACTGCGACGACATGGACAATTCCCAGGCCAGCCTTGAGTCGGATTGGCGCAACGGCCCGCATGCGATAGTGGAGGTCGAAACCCGAACGCTTGATGAAGCAGCCGCTGGGCTGGAAGCCATCTTTCTTGTTAAGATAGATGTTGAGGGACATGAAGTCAGCGTGTTAAAGGGAGGACCGGCTGCTCTGGGGAAGACCCGTTTTGTGCTGGCCGAGATTCTCTCCCGGGATAATCTCCAATCCTGCCGCGCCCTCTTGGGGCCCGGATGGAGGGAAACTAAAATCGGGCGCGGAGACTATCTTTTTGAATCCATGCGGTAGGGATGCCTTTTTTTGCCCGGCTCCTTGTTGCCCTGCCTTTGGTCGCCGCCGGATCTTTCAGTGCTGGTCATGATGGGAGAATGCCGCCTCCACGATGAAGGCGCTTTTATCTCGGGGTCGTTTAAGACTCACCTCACCGACGCTTGCGGACGATACTGTCAGCGGACATGAAAATGGATTCCGCATTTAAAAATGTCTGCCGGACCGCGTCGCTGGCGGCCAATTTCCCCATATATCGATCCGCCTATCGTGCGATGATGAAAAGCCAATGGCGGTCCCGGGAGGCATTAGCGGCAGAGCGTGCGGAGAAGCTCAGCTCTCTCCTCCGGTATGCCTGGGAAAGGGTTCCCTTCTATCGTCGCATGTTCCGGGCGGCGGGCAAACTGCCTGAAGACATCCGGACGGCGGACGACCTCCCCCGCCTTCCTGTTCTGGAGAAAAGCGCCCTCAACGCCAATATCGACAACCTAGTAGCCCGCGATTATCCCCCTCGCCGCTTGCTTCTCTACTCGACCGGCGGCTCTACCGGTCTCCCTACCAGGTTTTATCATGACGCGACCGAGATGGCTTGGACCGAAGCGGCGGTCAACCGCTCCTATAACTGGGCTGGTTACCGCCAGGGGGAGAGGTTTCTTCTTGTTTCCGGTCTGCCAGGCGAGAAAGCCAGCATCATCGGCCGCCTGCGGCGATTGCAGGGGCAACGCCGCATCTCGCTCTTCGGAGCAGGAGAGAGGGAAATCGGGGAAGCCGTCGATTACATCTTGCGGCTTCGCCCCCGCGGCATCAAAGGCTATGTCTCCTGGCTCCAGATTATCGCCCGGGAACTCACCACCCGGAAAACGTCCTGGCGGCCCGACCATGTCATAACCTCTTCCGAAAAACTCACGCCCGAGGCCCGGGCGGTCTTGCGAGAGGGCTTCGGCGTCGAGCCTTTCGAGAACTACTCCAGCCGGGAGTTCATGCTGGCGGCCGAGTGCGAGCAGCACCAGGGGCTCCACATCGCCGCCGAAAACGTGATCATAGAAACCGTCCGCGACGGCAAGCCTGTCGAGCCGGGGGAGTGGGGGGAGATCCTGGTCACCGATCTCAACCGCTACGGGATGCCCCTGATCCGCTACGCGATAGGCGATGTGGGCGTCCTCTCGGAGAGGGCCTGCCCCTGCGGTCGGGGTCTGCCCATTCTGGAGGAAGTGGTGGGGAGGGTCTCGGACATCATCCGGACCCAGGAGGGGAAGCTAATCGCTGCTCCCGCCGTGGCCCACATCTTCAAGGATCTCCCGGTGAAGAAGTTCCGCGTGATCCAGGAAACCGAAGAAGAATTGACTATCAGGGTGATTAAAGCTCCGGGTTATGCTTCCGATCACGAGGCGCATATTAATAAGTCATTCGGCGGTATCGAGGTACGCATCGAGTACGTAGACGATATCCCCGTGCCTCCCTCGGGGAAGAACGTCATCGTCGAATCACGAATAAAGAACATATAAGGCTGAAGACTGAAGGCTGAAGGCTGAAGGTGCTCGGCTGAAGATGCTCGGCTGAAGGCTGATGGCGCTTGGCTGAAGGCTGAAGGCGCTTGGCTGATGAACAATGAGGGATCATACCAAACTCAAGGCATTCCACCTCGCTGACGAGGTGGTATTATTGGTATACCGGGTTACAGCCCGTTTCCCAAGAGAAGAGCAGTATGGGCTGATTTCCCAGATGAGGCGGGCGGCTGTATCGGTTGTGTCCAACATTGTCGAAGGTTGCGCCCGATCGAGCGAGGCCGATTATCTCCATTTTCTCACCATGGCTTTCGGCTCGATCAGGGAATTGCACTATCAAGCCGGCTTGGCCAAGCGTTTGGGATATTTGTCACCCCCGGATTCTTCGCTATTGGAAGCTAAAGTTATCGAGACTGAAAAAGTCATCAACGCCCTGATTAATTCTCTGCGATGAGCGATTCGTTTGCCGAGCCCCTTCAGCCTGCTCCTAGGCGCCTTCAGCCTTCAGCCTTCAGCCCTCAGCCTGTTCCCAGTCAGCCTGCTCCCGGGCCCCTTCAGCCTTCAGCCTTCAGCCTTCAGCCTAATAAGTTGTTCGATAACACCGTCGCCGTGGTGGATACTGGTCTCAAGGAGTATCCCTCCCTTCTGCCCTTTGACCCGGATCAGTTTTATCCGGAGTTTGCCAGTTTTCCCTATACGGTGATCCTCGGCCCGGCCAACCGCGTCTACGCCGGCGTGCGGGAGGCGTTCCGGCTGCTCGGGCTGGACAAGGAGAAATACGGGACGGCGGCATGGAACCCGCTGGGGGATCTGATCAAGCCTGGGAACAAGGTGGTTGTCAAGCCCAACTTTGCGCTGGATTTCCACAGGGGAGGAGAAACGGTCTTCTCCATCATCACCCATCCCTCGGTCCTCCGCCCCATCCTCGACTACGCCCAGCTCGCCCTGAAAGGGAAGGGGGGGCTAATGATCGGCGACGCCCCCGTCACCGATGCCAACTGGGATAACCTGGTCAAGGTGAGCGGGGTAGGGGAGATGCTGGAGAGCCTCAATCGGATCTATCCCATCCCCGTAGCTTTGCGCGATTGGCGCAAGGTGGTGGTGAAGGGTTATGACCAGAACAATCTTTTCCTCTATCGGACGATCCAGGAATACGGAGCCAAGCGGTCCGTAGTGGTGAACCTCGGCCGCCGCAGCGCCTTTTTCGGTCTCCCCCGGGAGACCGAAAAACTATATTACGGCGCCGACTTCGACCGCCGGGTTCCCCAGTCCCACCACCGGGGGGAGGTGCAGGAATACTCGGTGGCGGCCGATGTGCTGGAGGCCGACGTTGTCATCTCGGTTCCCAAGCTCAAGACGCATAAGAGCGCCGGGGTGACGCTTAACGTCAAGAACGCCGTAGGCATCAACACAGACAAAAACTTCCTCCCTCACTACCGGATCGGTGAACCCCGCGACGGTGGAGACGAATATCCAAACACCGAAGGGAACTGGCTGAGGTTCAAGGGGAAATTGGCCCGCATCTTCATCGACATCTCGCTGGGAAGGCTGGGGAGGGTGTGCGCCTCGCCCCTGAACCGGATATTGAGCCTGTATCGTCGTCGCGCTCTCGGCGAATGCTCAGCCGATCGAACACAGGATACCGCCGACCTAGTATACGAAAGATTGTTGGGTCGCAAGATACGATGCGGCCATTGGTGGGGGAACGACACTCTTTGGCGGGTTGGGGCCGATCTCAATCGAATTCTTATTTACGCCGGGAAGGACGGGATGGCCAAAGACAGGCCGCAAAGGGCGTATCTCTCGGTCATGGATGCGATCATTGGAGGGGAGGGGAAGGGACCGATGGTCCCGGGCGCCACGCGGGCAGGGTTGATTCTCGGCGGCTTCAACCCTCTGGCGGTCGATTCGACGGCGGCGATCGTCATGGGCTTCTCTCCCGAGAAGATCCCCGTGGTGGTTCGGGTAGGGAATTCCGCCGGCGTTCCCTTGAAGGGAGACGCTCCCATCAATCTCATAACAAGCAAAACCCCGCGCCAGGGGCTTCCAGGCTATGCCGGCTCCCGCGCATTTGCTCCCGCCCCCAACTGGGTGGGGCATATAGAACTAGCATAGCGCGAAGCCCGGCCGGCCGGGGCGCTATGCTCTTTGCGATATGCGTATTGCCATGAATGCAGACGTCTTCTCCCGATACAAGCGGATAGCGCCCAAGCTGGAAGGCTGGTTGCCGCTCGACGCTGCCGGCTTCCTGCATCGCTGCAGTGAACATCAGCGCCGTGCGGGCGTGTCCGGGAATCTGTGCGAGATCGGCGTGCATCACGGCCGGACGTCGGTTTTGCTGGGTATGTTGCTCGCGCCCGGCGAGCGTTTGATTGTGAATGATATCTTTGATCTCCAGCAGTTCAATATTTCCACCTCCGGCTTCGGTTCGGAAAAGAATTTCCTGAGAAACATGGGAAGATGTTTCAAAGACCTTGGGTTCCTGACGGTGATCAAGAAGCCGAGCTCCGATCTTGCCCTTGAAGAGACTACCGACAGATGCCGCATCTTTGTCATCGACGGGGGACATACCGCCGAGGAGGCTTACAGCGACCTGTCAACGGCCCGACGGGCGCTTCTCGAACAAGGGCTAATCATGATAGACGATTACTACAATCCCGAATTCCCAGGCGTTTCGGAAGGGGTGTGTCGTTTCATGAGTGAACACCGCGAAATCATCCCTTGGGCTTTTTGTTTCAACCAGTTATTTCTGATCCGACGCGCCGCGTCAACGTTTTTTGATGATCTAATCGATTCCGAATTGTTTGGCGCGTATTGTCGGGAAGAAAGGCTGGTGCAGCAGCGCAGGAAATATTTTGGCCGCGACCTTCTCATTCTTCGAAAACTTGGCTGGGTGAGCAATCTTATCCATCGGGCAGAAATGAAAGCCCGCCTGCGACCGGAGCTATTCATAAAAATTAAGGGTGGCGCCGGCTATAGCTGGTTGCGGCGGCTCTATCAGAGGTGGTATCGCCCCCAATAACTCAGGGAGAGGTCTGGCAGCCATGAGTCGGACACGGCGGGAAATAGGCTGGAAGGTTCTTCTGGGGGCGGTTCTTCTCGCGGCGACTATTACGCGCCTGGCCGGGATAGGCAGCCTTCATTTCCCCGACGAAGCCTGGCAGCTGTATCGCTCTCTCAAGATAGGGGCAGGTGAGTTTTATCCCAACTGGTTTGTCGGGGTGTATTCCTATCTGATGTTCGTCTGGTATTCCGGGCTATTCGCGCTGGGCCTGCTGGCAGGCTGGTGGTCATCGATGGCGGACTTCATGGGGGTCTATTACACGCATCCCCATGTTCTTTACCTGGCGGGGAGAATCGCGGAAAGCCTGGCCGGAATCGGCAGCGTCTATTGCCTTTACCTGCTGGGCAAGAGGCTCTGGAACCGCACGGTCGGGCTCGCCGCGGCGCTGTTCCTGGCTCTGAATCTAACCCATATACAGGTTTCCCAGATTGCACGGGGGCAAGCGTTTGCCCTACTCTGGGGCCTGCTGGCCTTGATATCTGTCGAGAAATTCGTCCGCACGCATCGATTCCGAGATATGGTCTGGGCGGGATTGTTCCTGGCCGCCGGCGTATCCATCCGCGTTTACTACTTAGCCTACACTATCCCCGCTGGGATATTTTTACTCTGGGACAAGAAGAGGGGGATGTTCTGGAAGGCGGGGGCGGTTTTGGCGGCGGCCTTCGCCATATTTAGTCTTATTTTTACGCCGGATATTATTTTTGCGCCCCGGATCTTGTTGGACGGGTTATCAATGACCGCCGTCCCGCTTACTTCCAATGCGCCACTTTCTTTTGCATCATCGGAAGGAGCGGTTCGCAGCCCACTGCGGACTTATCTTCTCAATCTGATCCCCGATTCGATGGGCTGGCCGCTCTACCTGATGGCCGTGGCGGGATTTCTGGCGGCTTTGCCCCGGATTAAAAAACCGAGCTTTGCCGCGATCGGGCTTATGCCGATTCCCTTTTTCCTGATCATGGGGGCAAGCCGGCTAACCGCGACCCGCTATATTCTTCCCGCTTTCCCGATGCTTTTTCTCCTGGCTGGATTCGTTCTGGAGGCGATCGTTTCGGTGTTGCCGTTCTTCTTCCGGAGAGGATCGGTCGTTATGGCGGCGGCGCTTCTCCTGGTATCCCCCCGGATTGGGGCGATCGCGCGGTGGGATATCGATCAGAATCGTCTGCAGACCATAGACCTCGCCAAGGATTGGATCATCGCGAACATCCCCGACCGGGCGGGCGTAGCCGTGGAGAGTACGGGGTACGCCGGTCCCAATATCCGTCTGTACTCGGTGATCGATTACGATATCTACCGGATGAGCAAGGAGGAACTGCGGTCGCTATACGCGAAGCGGATGCAGACGGACCCTTCCGGGTCTCGAGCCCTCAAGTATTTCATCGAGCATCCCCCGAAACCCTGGTATCGGGTTTATGACCTCAATATCCGCCACCCCGTTCCGATCGAGTCCCTGATCGAGGGAAGAGTGGAGTATTTTGTCCTCAGCTCCGGCGTCGCGGAGAGCTATGTCCAAGACAGGACCAGGGAAAGGCTGCCGGATCTGGTCGCCGACCGCGAGGCATTCTACGACTGGGTGGACACAAACTGCATCCCGATCAAGACATTTTCCCCTTCGGAAAGGCACCCGGGCCCCGAGATCAAGGTCTATCGCATCAAGAAAGACAGGCTGAAGGCTGAAGACTGAAGACTGAAGACTGAAGGAAAAGGATGGTATGGGGTTCAGGATACCTCGACCCCGTGCCTGGCTGCGGATTTCCCCGCCGAGAGCAATATTCCCGAGAGCAATATTTCCCTTGACGCTTCTCTGAGCATGTAGTATGTTCAGTATAGATTGAACGCTGGGGGCCAAGCCGCCAGGGCGCTATGCGCTAAGCGCTCTGCTGGTTTTCTGTAACGCTCTGCCCTATGTTCGATCCTGAACCCTGATTGCCTATGGATAAGAAACTCCTTCAGGCCCGCGACAACATTATCGAGTCGGCGGGTCGGACCACACAGGGTTTTGGCCTGGGGCGCATCATCGGCCAGCTCTATGCCTTGCTGTTTTTCAGCCCGGTTCCCATGTCGCTCGACGCTATGGCCGGTGAACTCGGGGTTAGCAAGGGCAGCGTCAGCACGAATATCCGGGAGCTGGAAAAATGGGGGGCGGTTCGCCAGGTCTGGGTTAAGGGCGACCGAAAGGATTACTACGAAGCCGAAGTAGATTTTCAGAGAATCCTGAAGGAAGGCGTGATGCCTTATCTTGCGCGCAAGTGGAATTCATCGCTGGTCACCCTCGAAGAGTCGAGACGGCTTCTGGCGGGATCCCCGGCTCAGCGCGTGGAGAAAAATGAGGAACAAGCTGCCGCCTTTATTCTGGAAAGGATCAATCTGCTCGAAAAGGCGCGAAAAACAATCTCTCCGATATTTAAACTGTCGGGATTTTGACGCCATGAATAATGCTGAAAAAAATCACGGAGATAATGACCGGGGGTTGCCGGTAGCGGTATACTCTCCGGAATCGCGCCTGCTTCATCCCCGGCAATTGCTGCGTAGCATGTGGCGCGATCTCCTCGCGTCGCGCGAACTGGCCTGGCGGCTTTTGGTGAGAAATATCAGCGCCTTGTATCGGCAGACGATATTTGGGTATATCTGGGCCTTCCTGCCGCCGATCGTGACCACGCTTACCTTCGTGTTATTGAATTCCCAAAATATCCTAGCGGTCGCGGGCACGGGCATCCCTTATCCTGCCTATGTCATGATCGGCACTTTGCTCTGGCAATGCTTTGCCGACGCTTTGCGGGCGCCGTTGCAGGTGATGAATCAATCCATGTCCTTCATCGTCAAGATTAATTTCCCCAGAGAAGCTCTTCTGCTCGCGGGGGCGGGCGAAGTAATCTTCAATTTTATCGTTCGGTTGGTTTTAATGGTGATTGTCTATATCTTGTACCGGATCCCGGTTCCCTCTACCGTTATTCTAGCTCCGATTGGGATCTGTGCGTTGATGGCGCTTGGCTTTATGCTGGGCATTCTCTTGATCCCCATCGGTGTGCTTTACAGGGACGTTGAAAAAGGGCTGCCGATCGTCACTACCATGTGGATGTTGCTGACGCCCGTAGTCTATCCCCCTTCCGCCGCCGGGCATGCCCCGGGGATTATGCGCTTGAATCCGATCACCCCCCTTCTGATTACCGCGAGAGAAATGATGATTGGGGGCCATTTGACGCAGCTGACCGCATTCTCATGGGTCGGCGGTATAACCTTCGGGCTGATGTTGACCGGCTGGATATTGTACAAGCTGGCGTTTCCTCATCTTATCGAGCGAATCAGCGAGTAGATGCGTTATGAATAGCGACGTATTGGTTATAGCCGAAGGTGTTCGAAAAAAATTCTGCCGGGACTTGAAGAAGTCCCTCTGGTATGGCATGTGCGACATCGGCCGTGAAATCACGGGGCGCGCGAAGATGACGGCATTGCGCCCCAAGGAATTCTGGGCGCTGGATGGAATATCGTTCGAGTTAAAAAGGGGGGAAGTATTGGGATTGATCGGCAGGAATGGCGCGGGGAAGACCACGCTATTGAAGATACTTAATAACCTGATCAAGCCGGATGCCGGCAGGATAACAGTACGCGGTCGGGTAGCGGCATTGATATCGTTAGGGGCTGGATTTAATCCGGTTTTGACCGGCCGGGAGAATGTCTATGTCAACGGGGCCGTGCTTGGCCTCAAGAAGAGGGAAATCGACGCCAAATTCAGAGAGATCGTTGATTTCGCCGAGCTTTGGGATTTCATTGACACCCCAGTTCAGAGCTACAGCTCAGGAATGAAAGTCAGGCTGGGTTTTTCGGTGGCGACGGCCTTGAATCCGGATCTTCTTTTGCTCGATGAGGTCCTGGCGGTAGGGGACATGGGTTTTAGGATCAAATGCCTCAATAGCGTCCGCAAGATCATGAACGATACCGCCGTGGTATTCGTGTCGCATTCCTTGCAGTTCGTCTCGCAATTCTGCACGCGAATCGCGGTGATGGAGAAAGGTTCGTTATTATGCGACACGTTGTCGGTCGCGGAGGGGATTGACCATTATCTCTCGCAGTACCCAACAGAAACGTCGGTAGCGGGGACAGGCGGAGCGGTCATCGACAACATTCGTCTGCATACCAAGGACCGATCCTGGCGGGGCGAAGAAGAAGGGACGGTCGTGCAGGGCGAGGAACTAAGCGTCCAATTCGATCTCGAGATGATAGATCCCCATTGCCGGTCTGTGCGCTTGTCAATTCATATTTTAAATCAAGGATTGGATCCCATTGTGGCGCTCGTTCCTTCCGAAGATGGTGTCTTCGATCGGGCAATATCCCCGGGCTCTTATCATGCTTGCATCCATCTTGGGGGGATAGATCTCAACGTCGGCAAGTATTGTCTGGTGATTAGCGCGGAAGATTCCAATTCTCTTATGAGGCTTGTCCGTATTCAGGGGCAAGGCCGGTTCCGCGTGATGTCGCATACAGTACATTGGGGGCATATCGCCAGGGGAGCTCAAATGCTCTTGGAGAAAAGCTCATGACTTCTGCGGCGCGCAATACGCTCAGGATGATCGAGCCCGACGTGTAAACCGAAACTAACGTGAGAACATGAAAATGCGTGCATGGTTGAAGAATGCGATCAGGCGCAAAGAGCCGCCGGCCGGGTCTCGACCCAGAACGGCAAAGGCCTATATAAATGCGGAGATCGAGAGACTTCCTCGTGGTGGCCAAGGATTGTTCTTCAGCATAGATCGATGCGTCCAATGTATCGAAAAAATCCCCGGGATTCTGCATCCACTGGAGGGTTTCGCGCTCTTTATGCTGTCGATGGATGCCCCTACGGACAACATGATCGTGGAAGTAGGAAGCTACCTTGGACGTTCAACGTCCTACTTGGCGCTGGGATCACTCATTTCCAGGAAGAAAGGGATCTATGCTGTCGACATGTTCCCGAAGGCCTCCGATTGGTTCTTGGGAGAAGATGGTTTATATCACATTCGCGGTTCGGATTATTATCTTGAAGAGTCCATCTTCAAGGAACGAGCATTATTCTTCTATGGCGACCACGCTTATAGCAGCACGCTTGAAATATTCCGGGATATCGTGCGGAAGGTGGGACTGGACGATTTGATCGTGGCATTCAAGGGGAATTCCTATCAATGCGCTCGGGAACTTAAAGCACCTGTGCGGATGGCCTTTATCGATGGTGATCATACCTACGACGGCGTAAAAAAGGATATTCTTGCTCTCGCCGATATGATTGTAGAGAACGGTTTCATGTGCTTTCATGACTACTCATCGAGTTTTCCGGGGGTTGTGCAGGCGGTAAACGAATTTGTGATCAATTCTGGACGCTTTGCGGATATTTATCAAGTGAAGGGCCTTCTGGTTGCCAGGAAAATGGCATCGCGGGCATAATATCGTCCGCCCGCCGCCTCGGCGTGAGATGATAGAAGAATGCCATGAAGCGCTTTATAGATTGCGTCATCCCGTTCCGGACTTGCAACTTGCGGTGTGGATATTGCTATATCACCCATACCGCGAGCTGGGGGGATAGATTGCCCTCATTCAAGCACGACCCCGGCCGCATCGGACGAGCATTGTCGATCAAACGCCTCGGAGGCGTGAGCTTGATTAACATTTGCGGAGAAGGGGAGACGCTGCTTCCGCCGGAGATTGTGGGGATAATCCGGAGCCTGCTGGAATGCGGGCATTATGTCATGGTCGTAACCAACGGAACAATATCGAAGAGATTCGACGAAATCGCGAAAATATCCGAAGATTGCCTCGAGCGGCTACTCATCAAGTTTTCCTTCCATTATTCGGAGCTAATGCGGAAGGGCTGGATAGACGCATTTTTCAGCAATGTATGGAAGATGAGACGCGCGGGGGCATCGATTTCGGTGGAATTGACTCCCTGCGATGATTTGGTCCCGCATATTGAAGATATCATCCTGTTATGCAAAAAGCGGATTGGGGCGGTCTGCCATGTCACGGTAGCGCGCGACGAAAGAGATCCGGTGTTGCCTATCTTGACCAGCTATCCCCGGGCCGTCTACGAAAGCATCTGGAGCAGGTTCCAGTCCGATCTATTCGAGTTCAAGATGAGGGTGTTCGGCCAGAAGAGGAACGAATTCTGCTACGCGGGCCTTTGGTCTGGTGTTCTGGATTTGGTAACGGGTCAGTTGAAGCAATGCTATAGCGGAAGCAAGCTGCAGAATATATTTGAAGACGTGAAAAGTCCCATACGCTTCACCCCCCTGGGGCCTCACTGTCAACAGCCGCATTGCTATAATGCGCATGCCTTTATGACGCTGGGGGTCATTCCGTCGGTGGCCTGCCCCAGGTTCGCGGAGATGAGGAACCGGATCTGCAACGATGGATCAGAATGGCTTAGACCTGCCATGAAGGTCTTTCTCCGCGGACGACTGGCGGATGAAAACCCGGCGGCCAACTGGATGGAACGCCAGCGATGCGAGATGCGCAATGCCTGGCGAAAAAGCGGCGTGTATTCCAAATGTCGATCGCTGTTGAAGAGCTAGCCGATGGGTCAAACGGCCCATGATGACTCGCCCCGCGAAAACCGCGCAATTGCGCCGGCATATCGCCGCACAACTTGACGGTTTGATCGATCGGGATTACGCATTGTTGGGATTGCCATATTATTTAAATGTCGGCGATATATTAATATGGGAAGGTGAAAGGGAATATCTCGGGAGCAAGCGTTTCGCATGCGTAAATGCGGGGCATCGCTATAGGGATTTGGAGACTATCCGCCAGGACACGCTCATCTTGCTGCAAGGGGGAGGAAATTTCGGCGACTTGTGGCGATTTATACAAGAAGATCGCTTGAGCATTATCCGACGATATGGGAGCAATCCTATTGTCATATTGCCCGTAACCTGCTGGTATGAGGATGCCGCCTTGCTGGAGAGCGACGCGGAAGCTCTAGCGCAGCATCCTGAACTTACCATCTGCGCCCGAGACTCGATATCGTTCGATATTCTGCGCAAGCATTTCCGCAATCGGATTCTGCTTGTCCCGGACATGGCTTTCTGTATCAATCCGGCCAAGTTGAATCGATATGTTCAGGGAGGGGGCGAGGGGACGCTCTTTCTCAAGAGAACAGACAAAGAGCTGGCTGCGGCTGCGCCCTATTCGCCGATAGAGATACTGAATGCGGCAGATGTCCGGGATTGGCCGAGCATGGAAAGCACGCCGCCTTGTTGGAATCGATATCGCAGTTTATGCCAGATTGCAGATTCGGTGCGCGATCATAGCCAGTATAGAGGGGCGTCGAAATTGTCAAGAATCTTACTGAAGCTGAGCGACTGGTATTATCACAATCGGTGCCGTGTGCATCTGATTCGAGAAGGCGTGCATTTTCTTAGCCGTTATCGGAACATCTACACCACTCGACTCCATGGGGGCATTCTTGCCATCTTGCTCGACATGCCGGTTACGATCCTTGACAACTCATACGGCAAGAATGCGAGCTATTTCTATACATGGTTGAGCGAAACGGAAGAGGTAACCATTATCGGAACACCATAAATGATCCAATTTATTGCTACTTTCAAGGAAGAGGTGAAAACAATAATCAGAATAATCAAAATGTATACGACCTGCGGATTTCGTAAAGCATTGCGAAACCTTTGGCGGGAAGCGCAGATATGCCGCATCCACCGTCGCAATATCAGGTATGCTCGTCGTTATGACCGACAGGAAAACTTGCGCCTGCATTTCGGGTGTGGCCCACGAATCAGACCGGGATGGGTGAACATTGATCTGTCCGCCGCCCAAGCCGATCTTCATCGTTGATGCGCGGAAATCGCCGCTGTGAAGATTTACATTCTCGGTGATAGTATCTCTCTGCACTACGGCCCCTTTCTCAAAGCGTATTTGCAGGGCGGTATGGAGTATTCAAGAAAAGAGGGGGAAGAAGAAGCACTGCTTAACCTGGACAATCCGCAGGGAGCGAACGGCGGCGATTCAGCGATGGTGCTTTCCTTCCTGAGAGCGAAAGCAAGGGCCGGAGGCATCGACGCGGATATTATGCTGCTCAATTGCGGCCTCCATGACATCAAGACCGATTCTCGCTCGGGCCGGAAACAGGTGCCGATCGGTCAATACGAGAACAACCTCGAAGCCATTCTCGAGACGCTGGGAAGGCGCCGTCCTCGGCCAGTCTGGATCACTACGACGCCGTTTGATGAGGTTAGGCACAATCGAGCCGGTTTGGACTTCCATCGCTATTCTGCCGACCGCATGGAGTATAACCGGGTGGCGGATCGGGTGATGGAAAAACGGGGAGTTCCCGTGGTCGATCTGTGCGGTTTTACGCTCAATCTGGGGGGCGATATCTACTGTGATCATGTTCATTTTCGCGAGCCCATTCGCGAGAAGCAGGCGGCCTTTATCGCTGGCTGGTTGTCAGGATACCGAATGCGGGCGAAGGAGCAAGAGCCGTCCTCGAGATAAGAGGGCGTGTCCGTTATGGCCGATATCTCCGTGATCGTCTGCACCCATAACCGCTCCGAATCGCTGAGGAGGATGCTGGAGAGCTGCTGCGCCCTGCAGGCAACGGCGGGGCTCCGATGGGAGCTGCTCGTAGTCGCTAGCGCTTGCCGCGACGACACCACGCGAGTAGCGAATGAATTCGCGTCCCGATTGCCGCTGCGTCTGGTGGAAGAACCACTCCCCGGATTGAGCCGGGCTCGCAATACCGGGGCCCGGGCGGCCGGAGGGACTCTGGTCGCTTATACGGACGATGACGTAGAGGTCGAACCGCAATGGCTGGAGGCATACGCGGAAGGCATGTGCCGGTATCCCGAAGCGGCCTTCTTCGGAGGCAAGATCATCCCCACCTACGAAGGGGGCAGGCCGTCCTGGTTGACGGACGAACTGGAATATGGAACGTTGTCGGGCGTGTGCGTAAGCCAAAGGATGGGGGAACAACCCCGCCTCTACTCGCCGCCGCACGAATATCCCTTTGGGGCGAATTTCTCCGTTCGGCGGTCTCATCTGATCGAGAGGCCGTTCCGGACCGATCTCGGGGTCAACGAACGCGGGCGACTTTGCCATGAAGAGGCCGATTTGCTGCGCGCCTTGATGAGCAAGGGGCGGGTCGGCGTATACCTTCCCCATGCGGTCGTAAGGCATCATACCGCCTCCGCTCGGCTCAGGCTGCCCTTTATTGTCCAGCATGGATACGGGTGCGGGCGAAGCGACGCCATCGGTGGCGCGATTGATAAACCGGCCGCTTCGCGGTGGACTTTCTGGCTGCCCAACTGGCATATGCGTCGGCTCGGCCTGGAAACGTTGCGCGCCCTGTGCGTCGGATGCGTCGCCGGGCGTAACGCGCTTTATAGAAATGTCTGGAGCTTGGCCCGGGGCTGGGGGCAGGTCCGGGAATGGGTTCGGGGGGAATAGGGCGAGCGATCCCCGCCCAACTGGAACGCGACGATGAGAGACAATGGTGGAGTGGGCGCTGCGAGAGTGTCGGTCGTTATCGCAGCATATAATGAAGAGCGATATATCGAGCGGGCTATCCAGAGTGTTTTGCAGCAGACATTTCGGGACTTTGAGTTGATTGTCGCCGACGACGGTTCCAGCGACCGAACTCTGGCAATAATCCGGTCGTTTGGCGATAGTCGCATACGATTGATAGTCAATCAGGATAATCAGGGCGTTCCCCGTTCCCGCAACCGCGCGCTGGCCGTCGCTTGCGCGCCATACATCGCGGTTATGGATGCCGGCGATATTTCTCTTCCGGAACGCCTGCAGAGGCAAGTCTCATATCTCGATACCAATAATGAAGTCGGGCTAGTCGGATCATATACATATATTATCGATGGGAAGGGCGAGAAGATCGGATTGGCCAGGACCATATGCGAGAGCCGAGAACTAGCGCAGGCATTGGTCAGGCATAACTGCTTCACCCACGGCAGTGTGATGTTCAGGCGCTCATGTCTGGGTATTGTCGGAGATTACCGTGAAGAATTTAAATATGCTCACGATTACGATTTGATATTGCGTATATCGGAACACTATCGGGTGGCCAATATTCCGGAGCCATTATACAAGTGGCGCCTTAGCGTCGGAGGGATCAGTGTTAAGCATAAATTAATGCAGGATGCAGAAGCCGAATTGATTCGAAAGCTCGCGATGGAAAGACGGACGCGAGGGGGCGATTCTCTCTTGGCGATGTCTCGAGAAGAATCGGAGACATTCGCTCGCAACTATATTGATCGCTATGTTCGAGATCATATGAGCAGGGGCAGGCAGTTCCATGAGGTTGACGGCAGATATTTCTGGGGACGAAAACTCTATTATGAGGAATCGTATTTGGGGGCTAGGAGACTGCTGGTGCGATCGCTTGTCTCCTCTCCGCTGCGATTCCCCCGGGAAGGCTGGAAAATGCTGGTTGGAGCATTTAGCCCACCCACCTTGCGGCGGGCCGTTAGATCTCTGAAATGCCAATGAATCTCGCCGTTAAGTCGCATAATCGATGACGGATAGGCTCAATATTTTGGTTGCGATTGTCACGCGCAATCGCATCTGCGATCTCAAGGAGTGTCTCAAATCACTTCGATTAACCAACCCGAACCCATCGGGTATCCTGGTTGTGGACAACGGCTCAACAGACGGTACCATTGCCACGATGAAGCAGGAGTTCCCAGAAGTCGATGTTATCGCTAATAGCATAAACCGAGGCTGCGCTGGCGGTCGCAACCAAGGGCTCGAGTATGGAATTGGTCGGGGATATGATTATGTCCAGTTCCTTGATGACGACATGGTCGTAGGTCAGGATTTCATCGGTAAGATTCTGGATGGATTCAAATGCGATATCAAGGTTGGGATATCTGTAGCTACGCTATGTTATTACGATACTCCATCAATCGTATATTCGGGGGGAGGGATATTCAAGTTTAAGGAAGGATTTCTGACAACGCACAAAATGGATAATGTTAAAGTCGTTAAGCATCTGCCATGCGAATATTCCCAGTGGGCTTTCGGAGGAGCTTCATGCATTGCTACTAGAATCTTGAACGATGTGGGATATTTAGATGAGAACATGGGCGCGATCGGTGGGGAAGATTATGACTACTCGTTGAGGGTCCGTAAGGCGGGGTATTCGATATGCTGGGTTCCGTCGGCAATCATATATCATAAGGGATTTCAGACTCCGGGGATGGCGGATACGACTTCAAACGAGAAGATATATGCAGGCTACAGGAATCTGGCGCGCGTTTATAGAAATAATTACGGATTAGCGAAATATCTGATTGCAATATATTATATCTCGAAAAGAATGATATGGCTGTATGAGGAATATATAAATGCGGGCGATGGAGCGAGGGCGGGTATGGTGTGCCGGGCTATGTTCGATAATATATTCTGCCGCAGGCGAATCGTCCCCAAGTCATGTTCCAAGTATTTATGCAATATTATTGATCTATACCTCATGTTCAGGAAGCGAATCAATGTGCATAGGCAATAGTAGCGATCCATTGACTGCGCGATCATGGCAGCATAGATGAAAGCTCGGGCATTCTTGACCGGCTATCGTAGCAAAGTGGCCTTTGGATCGAAGCGGATGCTGATGCGTCTGGTCCGCCCCTGGGCGCCGTTCATCCCCGAGGAATACCTTCGCCGAATACCCGTTGTTGGCCGAGTCGGCATATCCTTACCGAACGGACATAGGGTAAGACTCAAAACGGACGGCTATGACTATGTAACATCGTCTCTTTACTGGAACGGCCTCGGCGGCTATGAGCCGGGCACTATTAGGCTGTTCTTGCGTCTGTTGAGTCGGGCCGATGTCTTTATAGATATCGGCGCCAATACGGGATTATATGCCCTGATTGCCGCTGCGGAAAACAGCTGCCGTCAAGTCTACGCATTCGAGCCGGTCCCCAGGATATTTCAAGCCCTGGAGAGGAACATACGCCTGAATGGCTTTCGGAATTGCCAGCCCCATTGTCTGGCAGTGGGCGACTATGATGGCGAAGTCCGTCTATTTATACCGCCGGGAATGATCCCTTCCGGTGCGACTACCAACTCAATGTCGCCGCCGCACAAAAGCCCTCCCGTGGCAATCCCAGTAGCTCAGGTCAAGCTAGATACATTTATATCGACCCGGGGGATCGACAAGGTAGATCTGATCAAGATCGACACCGAAACGACGGAACCGAGGGTCCTACAAGGGGCGATCTCGACGTTAGAAAAATGCCGACCCTTCATCATTTGTGAGGTCTTGCCGGGAAAGTCAGGCGAAGATCTGCAATGCATTATGAAAAGTTATAATTATGCATATTATTGGATATCCGGCGACCTGCTTATGCCAAGGGCGTCCATCATCGGGGATGGCGTCGATATGAATTATCTGTTCGCCCCGAAGGAGAGGTTGTTGGAGAGCATCGCCGCCGGCGTTCGGGTAGCGTGATGTGAATGGGCCGAACGGCGGAATATCGTCGTTGCTTGTCCCTGAATAACATATTATTCATGCGAAGCAAGACAGCATTTCGCTATGATGACCATGCCGGCCGAGAATATATCCCATAGAAGGGATGAGAGCTAACGATGAAGCTGAATGTATTATTCATCGCCGGAGACGAATTTCCGCCTATGCCGGGGGGGACTGGGACGGTGGTATATTATGCCGCCGTCAATCTCAGGGCTGATAGTATCGCGGTTCTAAGCAACGTGAGGAACGCTCTCCCTTCTTCCAAATATTCGCACCGCTATTCGCCCATCTTCGGTGAGCGTAACAAGATACTCCAGTCTTTTTCGGCCGTGCGTTTGGCGGCGTGGGCCAAATTCAGTTTCTCGCCTACGATCATTGTTGCCGGATCATTATGGTGCAGCAATGTTGGATTGTATCTAAAAAAAGTCCTTCGAGTGCCGATGCTCCTTTATGCCCACGGAACGGAAATACTCCGACTAGGGACATATCGTTGGGATAAACCGCTATTGGCCCTCCAAGCGGCCGACGCGATTCTGCCCAACAGCAGTTATACGGGGAAGCTGCTATTAGAGCGCGGAATCGATCCCGCGCGGATCGAAGTGATCAATCACGCCGCAGATCCTGCAATCTTCTACCCACTGCCTTCTGAGGAGATCGATCGAATTCGGCAACATCATGGTTTGGAGAGCAAGCGAATTCTTCTGACCGTAGCCAACTTGCAGATGCACAAGGGCCATGACGTGGTGATACGCGCTCTTCCCGCGATCAGGGAACGCATTCCCGATGTTGTCTACTGCATTGTTGGGCGGGGAAGAGAGGAGGGCTCTCTGCGCGCCTTAGCGCGCAATCTCGGCGTCGCCGGGCAAGTGCGTTTTTTTACCGATATCAACAATCGGGGAAGGTTGAGAGAGTTCTATAATCTTTGCGATGTCTTCATAATGGCCAGCCGGATGATCCCCGAGAGAAGCGACGTTGAGGGGTTCGGAATCGCGTTTATCGAGGCCAACGCCTGTGGGAAAGCCGTGATCGGAGGAAGATCAGGGGGGGTTCCGGATGCAGTGGTAGATGGTGTGACTGGTATGCTGGTTACGCCGGAGGATGTGGATGACATCGCGAGAACGGTGGTAAGGCTACTTGGTGACTCGCAGCTTGCCCGAAGGTTAGGGGAGCAAGGCCGCGAGCGCGTGATCAAGGAGTTGAACTGGGAGAATAGGGCTGAGAGGCTGCACGAAGTATGCGAGAGGGTTATCATGAGGAAGCGGGATGGGGTATGAGATATGGGGCATGAGGGATGGGGAAACGACCTGCGTTGGCAGGCAGGCAGCCAAGAACAGACGAGACTGTGGGAGGGGCGTCCCCGCCCCGATTCGGGCTAACTTGGATCGCGGCCCTTCGACTACGCTCAGGGCAAGCTCGACGCCGCTGAACCCTGAACCCTGAACACTAAATCCTGAACCCTGGTTTCCTGAACCCCGAATCCTGAATCCTTTCTTGTTGCCTTGGTATGAATCTCGACTCCATCTCCGAAACCTGTCTTGGCAAGCTCGCAGCCCGGCTGCCCTCCGACCTTGCCTGGGTAAAACTGCTCAAGGCGTCGGCCAAGGCAGTTTTTCTCCGCCGGAGGGTGGTCGGCGGCCGGCGGGTGGCCTTCCCCGGTTTGGGGGACGCGGTATTTGAAAGGTTCTATGCCCCGGGTCCCGGACCGGAGGAGGTCTTGATCGAAGCTCTTCTAACAGCGATCAGCCCGGGAACGGAGAGGGCCTATTACCTCAACCTTCCCAACTTCAGGCATGAATTCCCCTTCTTCCCGGGTTACAGCGGGGCGGGGATGGTCAAGGCGGTGGGGCGAGGGGTGAAGGGTTTTCGGGTCGGAGAGAGGGTGGTGGGGATTGTAAAGCATGCGAGCGCGAGCATCGTGGCCGTCTCAGATCTGGTTAGACTGACGGACGGATTGGACGCGATGGACTTGATGGACGCGGCGTTCGTGACGATCGGCGTGATCGCCCTGGTCGGCGTCCGGGCGGCGGGGATCGCGCCCGGCGAAACGGTAGCGGTGATGGGGCAGGGGATCATCGGTCAGATCGCGAACCAGATCGCCAAGGCTATGGGTGCGGGGAAAGTGATTGCCGCGGCCCGGACCGAGGCGAAAAAGCAACTCTCGCTCGAACATGGGGCGGATTCGTTCTTGGTTTTGGGCGGGGAAGGGGAGCCTGAGAACATTGCCGACAAAGTGATCGACGCCAGCGGTTCGTCGGGGGCTTTCGAGACCGCCCTCCGGATGACCCGCCCCGGCGGGAGGACGGTTCTTCTCGGTTCCAGCGCCGACTACGGAATCGAGAGCGAATGGCCGAGGATCGTTTTCGATAAGGGGATCACGGTCAAAGGGGCTCACATCCGGAATCTGGCAGCCGAGGGGAGTTCGTATCGGGAGCGGGCGGGCGAGTTCTTAGGGCTGATCAAGGACGATAAAGTCCGCGTTCCCAGTCTGATAACGCATCGATTTCAGCCGGAGCAAGCCTCGGAGGTGTATCGCCGGTTCGCCGATGGAGAAAGCGGCTTGGTAGGAGCTGTATTCGAATGGAAGCAAAAAGCAAAGCGCAGAGCGCAAAGCGCATAGCGCCCTGGCGGCGAATTCCCGATCCCCGGGGGGTACCTGAAATGAGAAGAGTAAAATTCCGTTTTGAGGACTTGGAGATTTGGAAATCGGCCATGGACATTGCCGACAAGCTTTTCCAAATAGCGAATCGACTGGAGGAGAAGAAGCTGTTTAGATTCGCGGATCAACTCAGGGGCGCGGGCCTGTCGATGTCCAATAATATCGCGGAGGGGTCCGGGAGTGTGTCTCCCAAGGAGTTTAGCAATTTCTTGAATATCTCGCGCCGTTCCACATTCGAAAATGCGAATATCCTATTCGTTTTGCATCGGAATGGGATTATCAGCGAGGGAGAGAAGGATGAGTTATTAGACAAGCTCGATCATCTCTGTCGCCAGATAACGAAATTCCAGAGGACGCTGCAATGATTGGGTTGCCGGGCGCTATGCGCTGTTTGTCTTTCCGCCGGGCGCTTTGCGCTATGCGCTCTGCGCTTTGCGCTATGCTGATGTGATGCTTCCGGATCGATGACTTCTTCCAGTGACAAACTCGGCATCGCGATCGTTGGTTGTGGGGCGATAGCCCGAACCAATGCCGCCGCCATTACACGCTCGGCAAGTGCTCGCTTGGCTTACGCCATCGACGCCGACCCGGTGGCGGCCGAGGCCTTCGGGCGCCGCTACGACGTCCCCTTCGCGCGTGAGCTGGACAGCGCCCTCTCCGACAAATCCGTTGAGGCTGTCTTCGTCTGCACGCCGCACTATCTCCACGCTCCCCTGGCCGTCCAGGCAGCGAAGGCTGGGAAGCACGTGATCGTGGAGAAGCCGATGGGGCGGAACCGCGCGGACGGGAAGGGGATCGTCCAGGCCTGCGCCGATGCCGGGGTGGCCCTGTCGGTCTGCTACTGCATGCGCTACTGGTCCGTCATCCGGGAGGCCAAGAGTTTTATCGAGGCGGGCGGTCTGGGCGATCTCATGGGAGCCGAGATCGCGATGCTCCGCGACCGCTCGGGGAAGTTGTCCCGCCGGGACACCTGGCAGGAGGGGTCGGCGGACTGGCATGGAGTGACGGCCAAGAGCGGCGGCGGGATGTTCCTCGACAACTTCTCGCACTACCTTGATTACCTGCGCTACCTGACCGAAAGGGAAATCGAGTGGATCATCGCCCGGGCGGAAACCCGGATCATTCCGGCTGACGTAGAGGATAGCTTGTCGGCCCTCGCTGGTTTCGCCGGCGGCGCTTTCGGGACATTCATCTCCGGTTCCACTGTTCGCGGAGCCGGTAATGAGGACAATCCGAGGATTGCCAACTCCATCCAGCGGATTTGGGGGGAGCACGGCCAGGTGATCCTCTATCCCGATCCGGCTGTCTTTTCGCTGAAACGGATAGGGAGTTACGCACCTAATCGTTGGCACCGCCTCAAACGCCAGACCGGATCAACCGGCGCGGGAGTGGAGGAGCGGAGGCGTTTCATCGAGGATTATGCTCAAGCCGTAAAGGAAGGAAAGCCGCCGCCGATCACGGGGGAGGACGGGCTAGAGGTGCTTTCGATAGTCGACGCGGCCTATCGCTCCGCCGCCAGCGGGGTAAGAGAGAAATGCCAAATGACCAAGACTGAAGGCTGAAGACTGAAGGCTGAAGGAGCTGAAAAGCCAATCAGTCCACGCTGGATTTCGGGGCTGGAAATGGATATAATCACAACAAAGTGAACGGGCAGAAAGAGATTGCTTCGTCCCCCTCGCTTAAGCTCGGGGTCCTCGCGATGACAATTTGATCTCTTGTGTGCACCGGGTAATAAGTGGAATCCCTTGGCCATGTCTAACGACGAGAAAAAATGGATCAAGCAGTGGAAAGCAGCGGCTGTCGGCCTTGAAGAGCAACGAGCCCTGGAGCTGGCGGCAATGACCGACGAGCAGGCGAGGCGATTCACCGAGACGCTGCTGTCTCTGGCTGATCACAACGACAATCCCAGAGGATATTCGGGATTGGTCGAGCAGCAGAGGTATTTCCACCGCCGATTAAAATGAACACGATCTTCCAATCCGCCATGAAACTGCAGGAATATTTTCTTGAAAGAGGCTGGAAGTTTTGCTTTGCGGGCGGGCTAGCGGTTCAACGGTGGGGAGAACCGCGACTCACGGTCGATGTGGATGCGACCTTGCTCACCGGGTTCGGCAAGGAAGAAGAATTCGCCAAGGCATTGCTGGCCAAATATCCTCCCCGTCGTCCCGATGCCCTGGAGTTTTCCCTTCGCACCAGGGTTTTGTTGCTTCAGGACGATCAGCGGGTTGGACTGGATATCGCTTTTGGGGCTTTGCCTTTCGAGAGCCGGGTTATTCAGCGCGCCAGCTATTATGATTTTTGGCCAGGGGTCAGCTTGCTGACCTGTAGCGCGGAAGATCTGGTGGTTTTTAAGGCGTTTGCCGACCGGGACAGGGACTGGGCGGATATAGAAGGGATCATGGCGCGCCGTGGGGTTAAGCTTGACCTTGATCTCATCCTCGCCGAGTTGAAACCGCTGGCCGAACTGAAGGAGTCCCCGGGGATTATCGCCAAGCTTTCGCAGAAAATTGCCCAAAGCCGGGCAATCCGATCCGATAAACCCTAACCCAGATTATCTTATGGACTTGGTTTGGCACATCCCCGGCGAGGAGCAAGGCCGGATAATCTGCGCCAGCGTGGATGCCGGCCCACAGGCGGCATCGCATATTCTCGCCCGGGCGGCGAGTTTTCTGCGGGAGAATGTGAAAGCCAAGGGGCCGGCACTTCTCTTCTCCGGCGGGGCTTTGGGGTTGGCCATCCAGGCGGCATGGGATACAGAAAGCCTCGGCCCGCTTTTTGTCGCCGTCGCCTCCCCGGCGCAAGGCGAGAAGGCCCGGGCCTTGCGGAATGGGATTGTTCTAGATGAGGTCGGCCCCGGTTTCGTCGACCGCCTCAAGATGGAGACGCGGGGAGAGGGGTTCCGGACGGTTATGGTGGCCACGGCCAGGGGCGAGGCGGTCCGGGAGGCGCTCGGCGCCGCCGCTGTCTTCGGCCACGTTCTCCTGCTTATTACGGCGAAGGACCTGGCAAGGGCGGATCTTCACTCCACCATCAATTACAAAAGCCTGAACGTCACGGGCGCCGACCCCTTCGCTGGATCGGAGGCGGCCCGCGCCCCGGCCGATCGGTCAACTGCCGAATGCAGGTCCGATCCGTTCGTTGTTCATCTGGGATTGGCCCTGTTGCCCCCGGCGCCGGACGGAGAAGGGGATCATTTCGAGATCGCCGGCGGGGGTAGCGCCGGATCGGCTCGGATCGGGGATGAAGGTTGACGGCATGAATCCCATATCGAGATGCCTGCTGCGGCCGCTCCGGGCGGCCGCCTGGAGACTGGAAAGGGATTTTTATCTGCCTTGCCGGCTCCCTGACATTAATTGGGGGATCAAGTATGCTTATCCCTCTTCGCGCCTCGCCTGGGCGGGTTGGATCCCGTTCCTTCGCCAGCTGCTCTGCAGGAAGCTTTACGTGAGCGAGAGAATCGTGGAGATCCCGTTCTTGTTCAAGAATCTCAGGCCGCCCCCCCCGGCCAGGATACTCGACTTCGGCTGCGGAGAGTCATTGGTCGACCTCCAGCTCGCTTCACTCGGCTACCAGGTCACCGGATACGACCTAAACGGCTACGAGTTCAGGCATCCGAATCTTGAAGTGATCGGAGGCGACTTCCTGAAAAACGCTCTTCCCGCGGATTCGTTCGACCTGGCCATAGCGATTTCCGCCGTTGAGCATGCCGGGATCGAGTCCTACGGCTCGTTCCGGGACGGCCGGCGCGCTTCCCTGTTCGATTCCGACGCCGATCGCCGGGTGATGGGAGAGATTCGAAGAGTGTTGAAACCCGGTGGATGCCTCATCATATCGTTGCCGTTCGGCCGGCGGGGCGCCAATTGCTGGATGCGTTCATATGACCAGGATACTTTTTCCAACCTTATCGGGGGATTCGGCCCGGAGGCGGTCGAATACTATTCGGCATCCGAGAACTATGTCTGGACTCCCTCCCTCCCGGAATCGATGCAAGATATCGATAATTTCAGGGATCAAGTGCGAGGCGTGGCTATGGCTTGCTGCTCCAAGCCCGGGTGATCGCCGCCAAGGTCGCGGAATCCGTGGTCGACTGGCTATTATCGTCCGCCGAAGGCAGCAGCGATTATTTTCGGATCGAGTGAGACATCTCGGCATCATTGAGCTCAGCACGGAGGGGAGCAATAGGTCATTGCGATGGCCCAAAGCTTAAGCGAAGGGGACGAAGCAATCTCGTCCCGTTGCCGGCCAAGAGATTGCTTTGCCTCTCGGCTTCGCTCGGGGCTCGCAATGACGCCACGGTTCATACCGCAAGTGCTATCGGCAATACTACAAGGGCGCAAGCCCGATACTACAAGCGAAGCGATACTGCAAGTCGCTTGCCAGCTTTAGCCGGCAAGCGACGATCCTTCAGTTGTCGGAGGTCCCCGTGCAAATCGATGCCAATTTCGAGCAGATGTTCGGAAAGAGCGAGCTTCCCCAGTTCTACCCGATGGGGCTCTCGATGTTCCCGGTCTTCGTGAACAACGAGATCATCCGGGCGGCGATGGAAAAGGCCGAGGCGCGGAAGCAGTGGGTCCTGGTCTTCTGCCTGGGGACCAAGCCCTGCTACTACAAGTTCTGGGGCTCGATCCAGGCGGCCGAGCAGGCCGGCCTTCCCTACCTGATCGTGGACGCCGGGCAGCACTACGACGAGAGGCTGACCTATGGTAAACAGGAGTTCAACCTCCGCGACCGCGTGGCCTGCGAGCTCGGCATCCGGGGGGACCTGGCGATCAAGAGCGCGGAGCTGATGGTCAAGATCCGCTGGCTGGCCCGTTTCCTCAAGCAGGGCTGGCCCTCTGTCACCGTGGTCCCCGTGGTCCTGGGGGACACGATCCTGACCAGCATGATCCCGCCCGCCTGGATGTTCTCCCGGGGGGAGAAGGCGATCCAGAACGAGGCGGGACTCCGTTCGATGTCACCTAAAGAAATGAGCAAGCTCATTTCTTTAGGAATAGAAGGGTTCATCGACAGGCAATTCGAAGGTCCGTGGGAACTCATGCGCAACGAGCCGATGCCGGAGCAATACGACACCTTCACCTCGGCCGCCGGCTCGGGCTTCCACTTCGCTCCCCTCGATATCAACCGGGAGCACCTCCTCCGGGAAGGCTACCCTTCGGACCGGATCTGGGTGATCGGGGGAGTGGTGGCGGACGCCCTGGAGTTGAAGAGGAAACAGAAGGCGGAGAAGAGCGTCTTCGAGGAATACCCGCGTCTGGCCAAGGGGAATTGGCTCCGTGTGGACATCCACCGGCGGGAGAACCTGACGCCGCGCCGTTTCCGCTCGATCGTGGGGGCCCTGGTCAAGCTGGTGGAGGAGGGGAGGGAGGTCTGCTTCATCGAGATGAACGCCACCCGTCATGCCCTGGAGGTCTACGGGCTGAAGGACGATCTGATGAAGCTGAAGGGCCGCCCCAACTTCCTCTACACCGAGGTATGGCCCCAGTATTCGCACGTGGTGGAGTTCTTCGAATCGGAACGGTGCTTCTCCGTCCTTACCGACTCGGGCGGTGTCCAGGAGGAGATGAACCTTCTCGGCAAGCCCTGCCTGACCTGCCGCTTCAACACCGACCGCCCCGAGACGGTCAAGGACGCGGGCTCCAACCTTCTGGTCCCGCCCATCGAGGCCGATTTCGTGGTGGCGATGGTCAACCACCTCTACGGGAACCCGGGTCTGTACCGGAAGATGGCGCAAGCGCCCCGCCTCTACGGGAGCCGCGTGGGGGAGAAACTCATCTCCACCGTCCGGGAGCTGATGGAGAAGGGGGAGCGCCCCTTCAACTGGGCTCACGAGGCGCAGGGTTTTTGGAAAGAGGGGCAGGACAACATCGAGTATCTGAAGTTCTGAATCAACAAAAAGCAGGAATCAGGGTTCGGGGTTCAGGGGTCAGGATTGATGAAGAGAACAGCGCAAGCGATGAGATGGATTGTCCCCATCGTGCTCTACCTCGTCTTGGCTTTCGACGGCACGACCCACTGGGACGAAAATAACTACCTTTTCAAAGCGGCCTATGCGCCATTTGACCTGGGAGCTCCCTGGCTTCACGGATTAGGGGGATTCTACAGCGGCCGCCTGGTCCACATAGGCTTTCTTCATCTGCTGTTTCGTCTCCTGGGCCCCGGCCTCTTATCCGTCCTCGTAATCAAGGGGATGATGGCGGCTGTCTTCCTCCTCGCCGGTCTCAGTCTATTCTGGATACTACGGAGCAATGGCTGGGACGGAGAGGTAGCCTACTGGTCTTTCCTGGCATTTCTATTTTCGCCCCTGGGTCTTTATCTGGGGACCAAGGCGCTCGCCGAAACCACGGCGCTCCTCCCTGCTATCTGGTCGATTTATTTTCTTCTCCGGGGGAGGGGGCATCCTCTTCGATCCGGCCTCCCCGGGATCTGCGCGGGCGCGGCGCTTTTGCTGATCGCGACCAATGCCCGGGTGGAAAGCCTGTTGGCCTTCATCTCCTTCGGGATCGCCGGGGCGGCAGTGGATAGTCATGGCCGGCGGGATTTGTTGAGACGGATGGGTGCCATCTTAATCCTCTGGGGGATTTTTACCGCCGTCCTCTGGGCGGTCACGGACATATCCAGCTTTGAGTTCATTGCCAAGAGAGGCCAGGCTTTCGAGTCCCGCTCCATCGCTCGCGATCGCCTGGACTACCCGCCGAATTCCCTCTCTCTGCTTTTCCTGGGCGGCGCCTTCTGGTTCCCGACCCTGTTGGCGCTGGTCCGCTGGCGCGAGCGCTTTGTTCGTTTCGCCTGGATCGCCCTCCTCAGCGCTCTGGCGCCAATAGTGATCGGCGTGGAGCACAACGAACTCCGCTATTACCATCCCGCCGCCTTTGCTTTCGCCCTGGCCGCCGCTTCGGGCCTGGTGGCGGTCCGCGATGCGCTTGGCCGTCGGAACCCGGCCGGAGCTGGGTTCGTGATGGGGGCGCTTTTCGTAGGCCTGGTCGGGGTTAACCAATTCCTTCGCCCTCTTCACGAAACCGGCGTAGAAGGGTTCGATCTGGTCCCGCTGGTTCGGGAATTGGCGGAGAAGCACCCCGATCCCTTGATCTACACGGCGAGCGTTCCCAACACGGATTCCTTTCTGCGCGTCGTTTTCCCGCGGTTGCGGGTCGCTGCTCCGGCCTATGACCTGGAGGTCCCGCTCACTATCGCGGGGGTGCCGGACCTGCTCAAAGAGCAGGGGCCCTGGATATTTCTGGATACCAGCGGACCGATCCCAACGCCGCTGGCGGCGCGGATATGGAAGAAGCTGAAAGGGGCGCGGGATTCAGTCGGGGGGATGGAACGCCGCCTAACAGCGCATTGGATGATGGAGTCTCCCGGCCTGGTTCACAACGGAATCGCCCGACGGGGGAGGTATGTGGCGTATCTGGTTGAAGAAGATAAGACTGAAGACTGAAGGCCAAAGACTGAAGGCTGAAGGATAAGAAACTATCAGCCGTGCGTAACGTGCAACGTGATACGTGTAACGACAAACCTTTAACCGTCAACTGTCAACCGTCAACTGTCAACCGTCAACTGCTGTTTCCCCCATGCCTACCGTCACCGTAATCATTCCCTCGCTGAACCAGGGACAGTATATCGGCGAGGCCCTCGATAGCCTCTTCGCCCAGACCTTCCGGGACTATGAGGTCATCGTGGTCGATGGGGGTTCGACCGACGGGACCGAAACGGTGGTCAGGCGCTACCGCAACAAGATTCAGTTCTTCCGCCAGGACGGGAAGGGGGTCTCCCGGGCGAAAAACCAGGCGCTGGAACGAGCCCGGGGTAAACTAATCGCCTTTCTTGATGCCGACGACGCCTGGTATCCCGATAAACTCGCCAAGCAGGTCGCTCTGCTCGAAACTCACCCGGAATACGGCTTTTGCTCGTCGGACGTGGATTTCTTCGACGCGACCGGGATCATCATCAAGGGAGCGATCGCCGCGGAGAAGAAACCCCGTTCGGGGATGGTATTTGATGATCTGTTGGTCAATAACTTTATCTCCTCGGCCACCGTCATGCTGCGCCGAGAGTGTTTCGAAAAGGTTGGGCGTTTCGACGAGGAGATCTTTTATGCCGAGGACACCGAGATGTGGCTCAGGGTGGCCAAGGAGTTTTCCCTCGGCTATCTCCCGAAATGCCTCGCCCGCTACCGGGTCCGCCCCGAGGCCCGCTCTCAATCCTTCGCCCGGCACTACGCCTCTCTGGCCGGCATCTACGCCAAGCTAAACCGGCAGGACCCGCAGTATTTCAGGGAGCGGCCGGGCCTCCTTCGGGCGGCTTACGTCCACCTCTACCGCCGCTGGGCTTACCGCCATTTCGAGGCGGGGGAGTACGCCGAGGCGCGGAGAATCTATCTGAGGGTGCTGCGTTATGCATCGCTAGATCGATCGACGTGGATTCATCTTGTAGCCACATTTCTTCCGCCGAAGGTGATAAAAAGGCGTAAGGGGAAACAGGCTGAAGGCTGAAAGGGAAAAGGCTGAAGACTGAAGGCTGAGGGCTGAAGGAGCCCGGCCGTTTTTGCCCTCAGCCTTCAGTCTTCAGCCTAGATCTGGGAGAAACGCCATGACTTCCAAAGTGCGCTTGGCCATATCGGCGTTCAAGCATCGCCGCCGCCTCGTCCATGTGATCTACAACTACCTGTTCTTCCGGGAGAACGGGGAACAGACCCTCTGGGGGAGCATATCCGAAGAAGATCGAACGGCCGTCGCCCGGCTCTCCACGGAAGCGTCGGCCCACCAGGGGCCGATCATCGAAATTGGCACCCTTTTCGGTCTGACCGCCCAGCTGATCGCGACCCATAAGGTGCCCGGGCAGAAAGTTATATCCATCGACAATTATTGTTGGAACCCTTTCGGCTTGGAGCCGGGCGAGCATCGCGATTTCACGCGGCGGGTTCTTTATCATTATTTGCGCTCCGGAGAGGTGGAACTCTACGACGGTTCCAGCGCGGAATTCTTCCGGAGCTACCAAGGGCCTCCCCCCGCTCTGGTCTTCATCGACGGAGATCACGAATACGCCCCGGTCCGAGCCGATATCCAGGCGGCCCAAACCGTATCCGCGCAGGTGATTGCCGGCCACGACTATAGCGAGCTTCACCCGGGAGTGATGAGAGCGGTCAAGGAAGCCTTCGCTCATCCCGAGGTTGTGGGAGGAACGGTGTGGGTGGGGGGGAGCGCAAGGCTGAAGGGAAAAAGGCTGAAGGGGAAACAGGCTGAAGACTGAAGACTGAAGCTAAAAGCGGCCGGGCTCCTTCAGCCCTCAGCCTTCAGTCTTCAGCCTGTTGTTTCCATCCCCATGAAGATCCTGGTTCTTGACGCCCATGCTCCCGCGGCGCTCTCCGTGGTCCGCTCGCTCGGCCGGGCGGGGCTCGCCGTCGATGTCGCGGGAGAGGAGAAGGCTTTCAACCTTTGCTTCTTTTCGAGATTCCCAGCGAAGAAGATCCTCTATCCGTCGCCGGCCGATGGCGTCGGCCGTTTTCTCGCTTTCCTGACCGCCCTGGCGCCCTCCTACCGGCTGGTCATTCCCGTCACCGATCGCACCATCGTTCCGTTGCATCACTTGCGCTCTTCCTGGGAGGGCCGGAACGTTATCGCCCTCCCCAGGGCCGAAGCACTGGAGAAGACGCTGGACAAGCGCAGGACGTTGGAACTGGCCCGCGAATACGCGGTCCCGGTTCCCTCGACCAGCTTCCCGGAGGAGGAGGGTATCCCCTCCCTGGCCGCCCGCGTCCGCTATCCCGTCGTGGTCAAGTCCCGCTTCTCGAAACACATATGCGGGGACCTCCTGGTTTCCGCTCCCGAGCCCGTCTTTTGCGGGTCTGACGAAGAACTATGCGCTGCCGCCGGTCTGTTCCCGGCGGGCTGCCTGGTCCAGGAGATGATTAAGGGGGAGGGATACGGGGTTTCGGTTCTGGCCCGGGAGGGGGAGCCGCTCGCGATCTTCGCCCATCGGCGTTTGCGGGAGGAGAACCCGCTCGGCGCCCGCTCCAGCTTTTGCGAGTCGATCCGGCCGCCTTCCCCGATGAAGGAATATGCTTTAAGCTTGCTCAAGGCGCTGAAATGGAACGGCCCGGCGATGGTGGAGTTCAAGTGGCGGGGGGAAGAAGAGCCGGTCCTGATGGAGATCAACGGGCGCTACTGGGGCTCTCTCCCCCTGGCCCTGGCCGCCGGCGTGAATTTTCCTCTTCTTCACTATCGGCTGCTTATGGGCGAGGCCGTGCCGCCGGAAACCGATTACCGGGTCGGCGTCCGCGCCCGCTACCTCTGCGCGGACCTGCAGAGGCTTCTCGAGGTCTGGAAGGGTCCGCCTAAACCCTGGCTCAAATCCTATCCACGAAGAGGGGAAGCCGTTCGGGATTTCCTCGGGGGCTTCAGCCAGCCCATCAAGTCCTTCAACTCCGACTGGGACGACCCGCTGCCGGGCTGGGCGGAGCTTGGCCGCTTCGTATACAAACGCATAGCGCAAAGAGCATAGCGCCTCACTTAATCACATCGGACGCTTTGCGCTCTGCTCTATGCGCTTTGCGATTCTTATGAAATTTCGCGGACTATTCCATATTCACACGATTTACTCCCACGACGGGCATCTGGCCCCGACGGCCATCCGGGAAAAGGCCTTGGCGCTCGGCTGCGGCTTCGCGGTCGTCTGCGACCACGCCGAGGACCTAACCGCCGATCTCTACCAACGCCAGGGCGAGGACTGCGCAAGGGCGAGCGACGACAGGTTTCTCTTGGTACCCGGTCTCGAATACGCCTTCGGGACCGTCCATCTCCTGGGCATCGGCGCGCTCCGGCAGATCAGGGCGGAGAACCCGGTGTCGTGTCTAGAGGCGATCAGAGAAGCGGGCGGGATGACGGTCTGGGCCCATCCCCGGTTTTCGGATCTCCGGCGCCACGAACGCTGGGATCTCCTGGACGGGATCGAGGTCTGGTCGGCGAGGTACGGGACGAAGTACGCCCCCGCGTCGGCGCTCTGCCGCGCGGTCAGAACTCTGCGGGAGGGGGGGGCGCGTCTATCGGGCTATCCCGGTCTCGACGCTCACCGGGAGGAGCAGATCAAGCCGCTGTTCCTGGAAGCGGAGGCGGCAAGATTGGATCAGGAAGGTCTTCTCGGCGGATTGCGGGCAGGAAGTTTCTCCCTCCGCTTCGGCCCTTTCGCGGTGCCGTCGAGCGGGGAGCTGACGGTCGGCCAGAAAGCGCTCTTTCCCATCCTCCGCGGCGCCTACCGGGCGGCCGAGGCGGTGCTCGACTCCCTTCCCGGGCTTTTTAGACCCGTCAAGAATGATGAAGAAGGGCTTTGACTTGGCTGGAAGTATTCACATGTAGGCATGTAGAACATGTAGGGGCAAACTTATTGGGAGAGTCGTCGACGGCGATTTTGTGGGAGGGGCATTCTTGCCCCGATCCAAGACGGACTGGATCGCGACCCCGACAAACAGCAATCGGGGCAAGCAGGAATGTCGCTCCCACGGCTCGGCATGGACCGGATCGCGGCGAGGACGCCGCTCCCACGGGCTTGGCTGGCGACCGGATCGCGACAAGAATGTCGCTCCCACAGGCGCGGAAGACGATTACTGTTTGCTGATCACTGTTTCCGCGTATTCCGTGATCAGGTGGTGCTTCTTCAGGAGGTAGAAGTCGACCAACCCCCGAGCGATTCCGGCCAGCTTGACGGCGTTGTCGAGGAGAAGGATGCCATAGAGGAGGGCGACTTTCCCCCCTCCGGCCCGCCCCGCGGCGAATTTCAGGAAGGGCAGGTTGAGGAGCGATTGCCAGAGGAAGACGCCCGCGGCGGCGGCTCCGAACCCCCAGAGGCCGCTGGCCGCCCAGAGAAGGAGGGCCGCGACAAGGGCGGCGGTGAGCAGCAGGTTCTTGATCGGCACGTCGTACTCCGGGTTGCCGGAGCGGATATCGCTCATCCCGTAAGTCAGGCGGACGAGGATGAAGTTGTGGACGAAGAAGTTCCTCCTGACGAAGCCTCCCAAAGAGAAGGCGCGGTCGTGGTAGACTTCGATCTCGGTGCAGATCAGGGCTTTTTTCCCCCGGCGGGCGAGGCGATAGCCGAACTCGGTGTCCTCGTTGGTGCGCAGGTTGGGGTTGAGCATCCCGGCGTCCAGGAACTCCCGGCGGGAGATGGCGAAGCAAGAGGATGAGAAGGTCAATGTGGGATAATTCCGGCGCAGGGTGTAGAAGTAGTAGAACCAGAGGTGCTGATAGAGCGAAAGGATCGTCCGATAAGGACCCGCGGCGTAGATCGCCTGGATCGCCGCGGCGTCGGGGAACCGCTCGATGGCGCGGTCGAAGAGGCGGAGTGTGTCGGGGCGGACGATGACGTCGGAGTCGAAAAACAGGAGATGCTCACCGGACGCCGCTTGTGCGCCGCGGTTCCGAGCGCCGCCCGGCCCCGTGGCGCGGGGGTGAACAAGCGTGCGGACGCCGAGGGAACGGGCGATCTCGAGGCTGGAGTCGGCGCTGCCGTCATCGGAGACGATGATCTCGAAGCGGTCGCGGGGATAGTCGGAGGCGAGGAGGGCCCGCAGGCATTTCTCCAGCGTCCCGGAGGCGTTGTGGCAGGGGATGATGACGGAAAAAGAGCGCATAATAAAATCATAGCATAGAGCATAGGGCAGAGGGCAGAGGGCAAAAAACATTACATGTGTCGCGTTGCACGGGGAGCGCGCTATTTGCTTGAAAACAAAGACCATATTGCTGATTGGGATTCTGGCACTGGCGCTCGCGCTCCGGCTGTGGGGTATCGGCTTCGGTCTCCCCGGGGTTTACCACCCGGACGAGGAACGGATCGTCCACCACGCCCTCGCCTTTGGGATGGGGGACCTTAATCCGCATTACTTCAATTACCCTTCGCTGCCGATGTATCTGCTTTTTCTCGAATATGGAGCTTTCTATGTTCTGGGAAGGATTTTGGGGTTGTTCTCAACCGTGGCGGATTTTCAGATTCTTTTCTTCAACGACCCGACTGCGTTTTACCTGATCGGTCGGGCGACCAACGCCGTCTGGGGGACGGTGACCGTTCTTCTCGTCTATCTCCTGGGGAAAAAGGCTTATGGACTTTCAGCGGGCTTGGCTTCCGCCGGCCTGCTCGCGGTCACCTATCTGCACGTGGAAAGCTCCCATTACATCGCCACCGATGTTCTTTTAACCTTGTTCATCACCGCCGCTTTTCTGCCCATTCTGGGAATCCTGTCCCGGGGGGAGAGAAGGGATTACCTATGGGCCGGGATTCTGGGCGGACTGGGCGCCGCCTCCAAATATAATGCCGCCACCCTCGTTCTGCCGATCTTGCTCGCCCATTGGTGGGGCCCGGCCTCCCCGACCAGTCGGATCGCCCGCCTCCGGGACGGGAAGCTTTGGCTGGCCGCTGGATGCATGCTGGTGGCTTTCTTTGTCGGCTCACCCTATTGCTTCCTGGATTTCTCGAAATTCTGGGCCGATTTTCGTTTTATTTCCGAGCACATGCAGAAAGGCGTTTACAGCACCGGGGGCGGGCGTCACTGGGGCGATTACTTGCGGCTCTTCTTCCTTGATCCGCTAATAGCCGTTCCGGCAAAGTGGAGTTTGCTAGGATGGTTTTACCTGCTGGGAGCGGCCTGGGGACTGATCGCGGGGAAGAAGAAGGGCTGGCTGCTGCTGATCTATCCGGCGGTGTATTTCCTGATGATCGGGAGTTGGGGGAAAACCAATGCGCGATACTTGATCCCCGTTTTTCCCGCCCTGGCCGTGCTTTCCGGGGGGGCGCTGGCCGACCTGCGGCGTCGCCTTCAAAACCGCGGGGGTCTTCGAGTCGCCCTTTCCCTGACGGGACTTGTCTTCGTCCTCAGCGCAATCCGCAATATCTCTCTCAATGACCGGATGCTTTCCCGGGCTGACACGCGCGAAGAGGCCAGGCGTTGGATCGAGTCGAATATCCCCGCCGGCTCCGTAATCGCCTTGGAGTGGGACAACAACGCCACTGTCCAGTTGCGTGAAACCCGGGAGGAAATCGCCGAAAAAGCGAAAGCCTATGAAGAAGGCCGAGCTTCGACCATCCATCACCCCTCTAAACAGATGGCGGTCGTGCATCGGATGCGTTTGCTGGCGGGGAAAGGAAGGGGATACCGCATCATCAGGATAGGCGAGGTGGATGGTTTGACTTTGGTGCCGAAGGGATACGATATCGATCAGCTCCGCCGGCAGGGGGTGGACTATCTCATCATCTCCAGCGAGATATATTCCTGGTTCCCCGGCCGCGGCGGGAGGGAAAAGTATCCTGTTCACGCGCACTTCTATGCTACTCTTTCTCAAATATCTCCGATCAAGGTGTTCGAACCGAAAGAACAACCCGGTCCCATCGTGAAAATCTTCAAGTTGGGCGCCGGGTGAATCACGGGGGCTCGTTGATAATCCCCCCGGATTCAACCGGTTCGAAGGAAAATTGTCGCCATGAACTCACGATCCGATCCGGAGAATGATCTTGCCCCTGGGAAGAGCGACGCATTTCGGGTGGTGGTGATCGCCACCTTCAATGAACGCGATAACATAGACTCCCTTATTTCTTCGATCGTAGCCCTCTCGCCCCCGTTTCACGTGTTGGTGGTGGATGACGATTCTCCCGATGGTACCGGGGACGTCGTCGCGGAATTATCCAGGGGAAACCGCCGGGTGCATCTGCTTTCCCGCTCCGGACGTCGTGGTTACGGCTCGGCGATCTTGGCCGGCTTTGAAGCTGCCCTTGGCCTGGGAGCCCGGCGCATTTTTACCATCGATGCCGACCATTCCCACGATTTCGCCGATCTCCTCCGTCTGGATGCCGCTCTCGGGCATAATCAGGCCGCCATCGGTTCCCGCTATCGGGGGGGGATACGCGTTATCAATTGGGCTCCCCGCAGGTTGTTGCTCAGCCTTGCCGCCAACGCCTATGTGCGCCGAGTTTTGCGTTTCCCCTATGCCGACTGCACGAGCGGCTTCCGCGCCTATCAACGCGAGGTTATCGAAAGACTGCTGTCGGTCAGGCTTAATTCCCGCGGCTATGCGTTTTTAGTCGAGGTCCTGGCCGCGATGGTGAGAGAGGATTGGCGAATAGAAGAAGTGCCGATCGTGTACACGGAACGTCGCGCCGGGCAATCCAAGATGTCGAAAGCCAGCATTGCCGAGGCGATTGTCCGGCCCTGGCTTATCCGCCTCCGGTATTCCCGCCGCAAGATCGGCCGCGATCGATAATGAAAGTTCTGCTGGTCGTATTACCGGTCGAGGAGAAAGCGCTCTCCATCCAGACCGACGCGGTTCTCGCCCGTTGCGCCGGGATCGTCCTCAAGGCCGACTACATCCTCCCCCCGATCGGGCTGGCCTACCTCGCCTCCGCTCTAAGGGAGTGGGCGAAAGCCGAGGTGGCGATCCTCGACTCCATGGCCGAGAGGATCGGGACGGAGGAGTCGCTCCGCCGGATCGCCGCCCATGGCCCCGCCGTGGTCTTCTTCGTCCTAGGCACTCCCCTGATCGATTTCACCGCCCGCTGGCTCAAGGCGCTCAAGGGGAAGCTGCCGGGGGTGAAGACGGTCGCGATTGGCGGACACGTCACAGCCCTGCCCGAGGAGAGCCTCCGCGCCGTCCCTGTCGATTTCGTGATCCGGGGGGAGCCGGAGGCTACTGCTTCCGAACTTCTTTTCGCCCTGAAGGGCGAAAAGAAAATAGAAGATATTTGTGGTGTCTCCTATCGAGAGGGCAGATCGATACGGCACAATCCCGACCGGCCGCTTATCGAAGACATCGATCGGCTTCCTTTCCCCGCCCGGGACCTCTTGCCCAACGGGAAATACTCGGCCCCCTTCGCCCGCCGCAAGCCCTTCGGGCTCATCCTGACCGCCCGGGGCTGCCCCTTCGGGTGTGTCTACTGCGCCACCCGCGGCTATTACGGGAAAAGCTGGCGGCCACGCTCGGTGGAGAGCGTCCTGGCCGAGCTCGGGGAGATGGTTTCCCGTTACGGCCTGCGCGACATCGGGTTCTGGGACGATACCTTCACCATCAAGCGCGAGAGGGTGGAGGCGATCTGCCGGGGGATCATCGCGCGCCGCCTCGGCATCGAATGGATCTGCTTGGCCCGGGTGGACACGGTGGATCAGGAGATGCTTGCGCTCATGAAAAGGGCAGGCTGTTACCAGATCCAATTCGGCGTCGAGTCCGGCGACGAAGAGGTTTTGAAGCGCCTGGGGAAGAACACCACTGTCGCCCAGATCAGGGACGCCTTCCGCTGGTCGAGGGAAGCCGGGATCGATCCCGCCGCCTTCTTCATGTTCGGCAACCCCGGCGAGACCAGGGAGAGCGTGGAGAAGACGATCGCACTCGCCCTCGAGATCCCGGCCGCCTTCGCCTCCTTCAACGTCAACACCCCCTATCCGGGCTGCGAGCTTTTCGAGGAGATGAAGGACAGGCTGGGAGGGGACTGGACCCAGCTCGACGCCAAGCACGCCTCCTACCAGGACGGCTTCGACGCCAAGAGCCTGGAGGCCTACATCCAGGAGGCCTACCGCCGCTTCTATTACCGTCCCGGCTACCTCCTCCGCTCGCTCGGGCGGATTCGCTCCTTCGGTGATCTCGGCCGCTCCGCCAAGGCCGCCTGGGACGTGCTGGTCCGGTTTTGAGATGATGAGAACCAGGATCATCCCCACCACCCTGGTTGTGGCATGGTTGGGGTTCTTCCCCGCCGCCGGATTTTCCCAAGAGGTGACGTGCGCCTACTCCACTTATCTGGGAGGAGGAGCCGAGGATCTCCCCCACGGCCTTGCGGTTGGTCCCGGCGAAGTGGTGCTGCTATGCGGTCATACCGATTCGTCCAATTTCCCGACTCTGGACGGGTACCAAAACACCCTGGCCGGAGGCAGGGATGCATTTATCGTCGCCATAGCCAGTTCCGGTTCGAGGTTGCTTTTCAGCGCTTACCTGGGGGGGGCCGGATCCGACCTCGCCCGAAGCATCGCCAGCAATGAAGAGGGGGAAATATACTGTGTCGGAAGCACCGGTTCGCTCGACTTCCCAACGGTAGATGCTTTCCAGGCTGGATCTCGGGGAGGTACAGACGCCTTCGTCGCCAAGCTTCCCGCGGACGGTTCCACCTTGGCGTATTCCACCTATCTGGGAGGGAGCGGGAGCGATGTGGCATACGCTCTGACCCTGGATGGCTCGGATACCGTTGTCGTAACGGGCAGTTCCGCATCCGCGGACTTCCCTACGATGCTCTCCTATCAGGCTTCTTTCGCCGGCGGCGCGCGCGACGCCTTCGTCAGCCGCGTCTCCTCCGATGGTTCTCGCTTGTTGTTTTCCAGCTATATGGGCGGCGACAGTGACGATGTCGCTTATGGGGCCGACCGGGATTCCGGCGGACGGATCTGTCTGGTAGGGAGCACCAAATCGGCGGATTTTCCCACCCGGCAAGCCTATCAAGCGACGACGAATGGGGTCGATTCCGACGCCTTCGTCACGGTGCTCGAACCCGAGTCCTTGGCGCTGGTATTTTCCACTTATTTGGGTGGCCAGACCGGTTATCCACCCTGGGCGGCTCCGGAAGACTATGCCTGGGCGGTAGCCGCGGATTCTTCCGGAGCCTGGCATGTAGCCGGAGTTGCCTGGTCGCTTGATTTCCCGACCCTTAACGCATACCAGGCGGCGAAAGGAAACGTCACGAACTTCGACGGCTTTGTCAGCAAATTCGATTCTCAAGGTTCTCTGCTATGTTCCAGTTACCTGGGAGGGAATGACAGAGACTTCGCCTATGGGATAGGAGCAGACTCTCAAGGTAGGATTTGGATAGGGGGAGAGACCTACTCCTTTAATTTCCCGGTCAAAAACGCGTATCAGAGTAGCCATGCCGGAAGCCTTTATTCGTACGACGGTTTCGTCACGGTATTCGCTCAAAACGGAGAGCTTCTCGCTTCAAGCTATTTGGGCGGCAGCTCTGACGATACTCCTTATGCGCTAGCCCTGGATTTTGCCGGCAACGCTTATGTGGCCGGCGGAACCAGCTCGAACGATTTTCCCACCCTCTCGCCGTATCAGGCCGGCCGGAGTGGGTCGGCCGATGTATTTGTCAGCAAGTTTCTCGCGCTTACCTCTCCCACCCCTTCGCCCTCTCCATCGCCCAGCCCCTCACCGTCTCCGACGCCTTCGCTCACGCCCAGCCCCTCGCCTTCCCCCTCGCCGACCGCCACCCCGACGGCCACTGCCTCGCCCAGCCCGAGTCCAACCATCCGGAGATGCTTCAGCGTCGAGGGGCGGGTCTCCGAGGAGGGGAGCGCACAGGCGATCGCCGGCGCCCTGGTCAGGATCGCGGTCCCGGACGGGAGATCGTCGGTCGTCCTGGCCGATGGGGACGGGGATTTCGCGGCTTCCGTCTGCACCCACCTCCCGGATGGGCAGTTGCTCGTCCAGGCGCGCCATCGCGACTACCTGCCCTTCCAATCGGAGTCGTCCTACGCGGAATGGTCGGCGCCGGGTCGCTACGACGTCTCGCTCGGGCCGGCGGCCAAGCTGCAGGGGATGGCGGGCGGCGACTATGACGGGGACGGGACGGCCGACCTCGCCGTCTATCGCCCCGGCCTCGGTTTCTGGGCGGTTTATAACCTCACCCGGGCCTACTGGGGCGTCGAGAAGGACGAGCCCTGCCCGGGTGATTACGACGGCGACGGGACGGCGGAGATGGGTGTCTTCCGCGCCGGCACCGCCCTCTGGGCGATCCGCGACCTCACCCGGGCGTATTTCGGGGATTTCGTCGATATCCCCGTTCCCGAAGACTATGATGGGGAAGGCACGGCGGGGATCGCGGTTTTCCGTTCCACCAGCGGTCTCTGGGCGGTTCGGGGGGGGACGCGGGAGGTTTTTGGAATTCCCGATGATCAACCCGTCCCCGGGCGCTATAATATAAATGGCGGGGCGAGCCCCGCCATTTATCGATCCGGCATCGGATACTGGTCGGTCCGGTCCTTGAGCGCCTGGTACTTCGGGGCACCGGGAGACCGGGTGGTTCCCGGGGACTACGATGGCGAGGGCTATTGGCGGCCGGCGGTCCAGCGGCCTGGAAACGGCCTCTGGGCGGTCTGGGGAGGGGGGAGGTGGACGATGGACTCGGGCCCGTCCCTCCGTACCCTGCCGGCGGATTACAACGGCGACGGCCTGGACGAGGCGGCCACCTTCCTGGACTCCTCCGGGCGCTGGAGGATCCGAGAGATAACGACGATATACTTCGGGATAGTGGGGGACATCCCCGCGACGAGGTAACCAACGCATAGCGCAAAGCGCATGGCGCAGAGCGCCTAGCCAGTTCGACGGGGCGCTTTGCGCTTGGCGCTATGCATCCTGCGCAGAGGAGAACATACGTGTACCGAGACAAGAAGATTTCCATGGTCGTCCCTTGCTACAACGAGGAGGAGGGGATCGGGGCCCTGCTCAAGATGGTCCCTAAGCTCGTCGACGAAGTGGTGGTGGTGGACAACAACTCCACCGACCGGACGGCCGAGGTGGCGAAAAGCCTCGGCGCCCGCGTCGTCCCGGAAAAGGTTCCCGGCTATGGGGCAGCCCACCGAGCCGGGATCAAGGCGGCCCTAGGCGAGATCATCGTCACCATGGACGGAGACGCCACCTACCCCACGGAATCCATCCCCCGGGTTCTGGACAACCTGATCGACGGCAACCTCGACTTTATCTCCTGCCGGAGGATGCCGGACCGCTGGCGGGACCTCAACGGGCTTCTCCGCCTGATCGGGAATATCATTCTGACCGCTTCGGTCAAGATCCTCTTCTTCAAGAACATACTGGACTCCCAGTCCGGCATGTGGGTTTTCAAGAAGGCGATCTTCGGAAGGATCGAGCCGCTCTCCAATGGGATGGCCTTCTCCGAGGAGCTGAAGATCCGGGCCTTCACCGACCCCGCCGTCAAAGCCGCGGAAGTCCCCATCCTATACTTCGACCGTCTGGGCGGGTCCAAGCTCAACCTCTGGAACGACGGTTTCACGAACCTCCACTACCTGTTCACGCTCCGGTTCAAGACGCTGCCGGGGGAGAAGAAGCAGAAAGCGCAGGGCAACAGGGGAAAGAAGGGTTCAGGGTTCGGGGTTCAGGGAATGGGGCATAGCGCATAAAGCCCTGGCTCATTCGTGGTCAAAATCGCCGGGTCAAGCCGACCTGGCAATTTTTCACATGTAGAGCATATAGGACATGTAGAAAATTGTGCTTATCGCTGGCCAGGCTTTTCTACATGCGCTACATGCCTACATGTGAAATTGCCAAGGCGGGCTAATTTACGCAATTCGCGTTTCTAATTCGCGAAATTCGTAGTTTGAAGAAAGCCCTCCAAAACCTTCTTCTCCTCCTCCTCGCGGTAGCCTTCGCGGTCGCCGCCCTGGAAGCGGCCCTCCGGATGCTCACGGCCCGGCCGTATCCGGAGGGCGCATCCGCTCCCGCAGAGATGATCCCGGCGGTTTCGGGCCAAAGTCCCGAGGAATACCATCCCGATTTCGGCTGGTTCAACCGCCCGGGCTACCGGGGGGTCCTCAAAGGCCCGGACGAGAACGAGAGCGGGATCGCCATCAACTCGCGGGGGCTGAGGGAAGAGGAGATCGACTATCCCAAGCCTCCGGGCGGGAAGCGCATCATCGTCTTGGGCGACTCGTTCGCCTGGGGATTCGGCCTCCAGGCGGAGGAGAGGTTCTCCGACCTCCTCAAGAAAGAGTTCCCGGCAGTCCAGGTGGTCAACCTGGGCGTGGTGGGCTACAGCACCGACCAGGAATGTGTGCTGCTGGAGAAGGAGGGGATGAAGTATGCCCCGGATGCCGCCCTCGTCCTGGTTCACGACACCGACATCTTTCACAACGCCCTCTCCGCCAACTACGGGAAGGAGAAGCCGCACTTCGTTTTCGAGGGCGGCCGGCTGGCCATGAAAGGCGTCCCGGTCCCCCGGGTGGAGAGCCGGGTCATCGAGGAGAACCGGAAGGCGGACGAAGGGAAACTGTCGGGCATAAAAATGGTCCTGGCCCGATCGAAGCTCTACGGCTTTTTAAGCTCGCGACTGAAAAGGATCGCTCCGGTCAAGAAGCTGCTGGTCGGGGCGGGTTTGATCGAGCCGGGTCGGCCGATCGGGGAGGACGTGGCTTTGACCGCCGCCATCATCCTGCGGATGAAGGAATCCGTGCCGGACCTGTGGGTTCTGCTGGTCCCTTCGCAGGAGGTCGTTTCCTCCTATGCCCCCGGCTCCAGGATCCGGATCAAGGAGGCCGAGGCGATCGACCGCGAGGAGGCGGTGCGGATGCTCAAGGGATATCTCGCCGCGAAGGGGATCGGCGTTGTCGATCTTACGGCCGAGTTCACTGGCGCGGCCGCGAAGGGCGTGAGATTATATTTTCGGAGCGATAACCACTGGAACCGGGAGGCGAACCGGCTCGCCGCGTCCGCGATCGCGGCGGCCTGGCGGAAGGCCGGGCTGGCCAATATTCACATGTAGTCATGCAGGACATGTAGAAATATTAGATTATCTTTGGCCAGGCTTTTCTGCATGCCTACATGTGAACATGCCCAGATGGGATGGATCGCGCCGGGGACGGCGCTCCCACGGGAAAAGAGTGATCAGTAACTCAAGAAGAAGTGACCAGCAATCAGTCGGCGGCCTATTTGCGCGATATTCCCGCCTCCGCCCCGATGAGTCGGGCTATGGCGGGCAAGCGCGGGATTCGCGGTTAAATCCGCCGGGCCGAGCCGGGCAAATCCGCGGAATTCCTCCAATTCGCGAAATTCGTAGTCCATGATTTCTCTCCTGAAGAACATCATCCTCACCGACCTCGGGATGCGGTTCCAGAACGACCGCCTCTTGCGCCCCGTCATCCTTCACGCCACCACCACCAACCGCTGCAACCTCCGCTGCCGGATGTGCAACATCTGGAGGCAGGAGGAGAAGGTTGATCTCCCCGAGGCGGCGCTCCGTAACCTCGCCGCCTCGCCCCTCTCCCGGGGGATCGAGATCCTGGACATCACCGGAGGAGAGCCCTTCCTCACCGAGATTCCGAAGCTCGTGGCCGCCGCCGGCGGCCAGCGCCTGGGGACGGTCCTGATCTCCTCCAATGGGACGCTCACCGAGAAGGCGCTCGCGACGGCGCGCGAGCTGCTCGAGCGCTACCGCTTCAACCTGGTCGTGGACGTCTCGCTCGACGGGCTGGAGGACGTCCACGACCGCGTCCGGGGCGTGCTGGGGACTTTCGAGAAGGCCTCCCGGACGCTCGAGGGCCTCGGCCTCCTCTCCCGGGAGCACCCCCGCCTTAAGCCGACGGTGAAGATGACGATCCTCAAGGAGAACTACCGCGACATCCTCGGCGTATACGAGTACGCCCGGAAAACGGGGGCGGAGTTCACCACCAAGCCGGGGAGCGAGTTCGGCTTCACCGGGACGGTGGGGGACAAATCATTCGATTTCGCGCCGGCCGAGGCCGCCGAGATCATCCGCCAAGTCGAGGAGGTCGTCGCCCGCCAGCGCTCGGACCCGCTCGGCCGCAACACGTTCTGGCGTCGGGTCTACCGCCAGGCGAACGTCATCTTCCACCGGGAGCTGATCGACTATCTTCGCAAGCGCTTCATCGAGCGGGTGCCCTGCGCGGTGGGGCGCTGCTACTCCTCCTGCATCTCCGTGCTCCTCCACTACGACGGGAAGGTCTACAACTGCCCGACGCTCCTGAAGCCCGTGGGGGACCTCTCCCGCCAGAGCTTCGAGGAGATCTGGCTGGGCGAGGAGATGAAGAAGGCCCGGCGCGCCATGGCCTCCGGCTCCTGCGCCTGCTTCTCCCAATGCGACCAGATGCCGGCCCTGGTCCTCGAGCACAAGCGGGAGCTGATCGGGGGGCTCTTCCGGCGCTACTCGGAGAAAACAATTCCGCGAATGGATCCGCAAAGCGCTAAGCGCTAAGCGCAGAGCGCAGAGCGCAAAGCGCCCTGGCCGGCTAGGCGCTCTGCGCTTTGCGCTTTGCGCTCTGCTTCATCCCCTGAACCCTGTTTTCGCTTTATGCGCTATGCCTTGAAAAGCGGCCTCGCCGCGCTGGCTTACCGCGCGGGGATTCTCCGTCTCCGGTCACTGCTGGAGAACCGGGCCGGATTCCGCGTCCTCATGTACCATCACGTCCTCCCGGTCCCGGACCCGTTCCTTCCCCACGTCACGGTCGGTCTCTTCGGCCGCCAGATTGATTTTCTGCGTCAGGAGATGAACGTTCTCCCCCTGGAGGAGCTGGCCGCAACGCTCTTCCGGGGAGGGGAGATCCCGCCCCGTTCCGTCGCCCTCACCTTCGACGACGAATACGACGACATCCACCGCCACGCCTTCCCCATCCTCAAGGCGCGCGGCCTCCCGGCGACGGTTTTCATCGCTACCGGTTTCGTCGACACCGATCGCGTGCCCTGGACGGACGAGCTCGGCTTTCTTTTCGGGAAGACCGAAAAGAAAGAGATCGAGTTTGATGGCCGCGTCAGCCTGGAGGGGGTAGAAAACCGACTGCGCGCTCTCCGAAGGGTCAAGGCCGCGCTCAAGGCGCTGGGCGAGGAAGACCGCCGCGCCCGCTTCGAGGACCTGCGGAAACAGCTGGCCGTTGCGGCGCCCAATCCCGTGCGCGTGCTCGGCCGCCGCGCGATCCGGGAGATGGCCGAGGCCGGGATATCGTTCGGCGCCCACACGGTCAACCACCCGATCCTGACCCGGATCCCCGCCGAGGAAGCCCAAAGGGAGATCGCCGATTCGAAGCGGATGATCGAGGAGATCTCGGGCCGGCGGGCGGCGGGCTTCTGCTACCCGAATGGGGAAGAGGGGGATTTCTCCCCCGAGATCGAGCAAATGGTCCGGGCGGCGGGCTTCGCCTACGCCTGCTCCACGGTCGAGGGCGTCAACCGGCCGGGCGGAGACGTTTACGCCCTGCGCCGGCTCTGGACGAGCGGGGAGTCGCTGCCGCTTTTCGCGGCCCGCATTTTATAGGTCTTATAGGTCCTATAGGTCTTATAGGTCCTATAAAAGCCCGGCCCGCTTGACGATTATCTCCGCCGCCTTCTTGGCCCCGTCGAGGGGCAGGGCCGGGAAGTTGTCCGGCATCGCCAGCACTTTCTCCAGGACCTCCTCCAGGTCCCCCGCCTTGAGTTTCTCCTGGGGGATGAAGGCCGAGGGCAGGTATCTCTTCGCCCCCCGCACCAGCACCTCGTATTCGCGGAAGTCCCCCCGGGAGGTGTAGACCATCCGCGTCCGGTTGGCGATGCACTCGGAGAGGATCCCATAGCCCGGCTTGGTGACCACTACGTCGGAAGCGCGGACCAGGTCGGGGTAGGAGAGGCCGGCTCGCTGCACCTCCGCGCGGTTGAAGTTACGTATCCCTTCGAGCCCGCTGCCCACCCGCTCGCTCGCGATCCAGACGAAGCCCTTAAGGCCGGAGAGTTGGCGATAATACTCGGGGCCGAGCCAGAAGCCGCCGAAGGAGAGGAGGACGACCTTCCGGGCGCGGGGCAGGCCGAGGATCCCGCGGATCCTCGGCCGGGAGAGTGACGACCGGCGGGCGATCAAAGGGAGGTCGGCGGCGCGTTTGAAGGCGGTCATCGGACCGCTGAAGGGGAGGCGGAGGAGGCAGTCGGATTGGCCGTAGGCTTCCCGGATGAAGGGGACGAGACGGCGGAACTCGGGATACCGCTCGGCGTAGGGCTCGTAGATCCAGTCCCAGGAGAAGTTGGCGACGGCGAGCGAGGGGATCCCCGCGGCCGCGGCGACGAGGAAAGCGACCGGGGGGATGTCCCCGACGATCAGGTCCGGCCGCCGCCTCCGGAAGGAGCTAAGCTCCGCCCGGACGAAGGCGGGGCTCCGTCCGGCCAGCCCGGCGAAATGCCGGAGCGTGGCCTGGGCGTCGAGGCTTAGGCTGTCGGACTGGACGACGCCGCTGTCGCACTCCCGGCGGAGGAAGCGGAAAGGGGAGGGGACGGATTCCCGGTAGAACCACTCGGGAGCGGAGGTCTTGACCGTGACCGCGATCCCCGGATGGTCGCGGAGGAGGACTCGGATGACCTCGGCCATGCGGGAGGAGTGGCCGAAGCCGTGGCCGGAGACATAGAAGACGACGTTTTTCATATTCTATTCGCGCTTTATTCGCGTGAATTCGCGGTTAATGTTCATTTTTCAGTAGCCGAGGGCGGCTTGGCAGGCGCGCAGCCCCTCCCCGACTCCCCGCCCCCGGAAGCCCACCGCCTGGAAGAGCTTGTCGCTGTTCAGGGAGACGTCGACCGGCGTGGGGGGGATGTCCTTCTCTTCCGCCATCCGGGCGGGAACGATCACTTCGGGGTCGAAGCCGAAGACCTCGGCCATCCGGTAGCCAAAGTCGGAGCGGCTCATCCGCTCCGGTCCCCCCAGGTGATAGAGGCCGGCGAGATCCGGCTTTTCCAGGAGGAGGCCGATCGCCCGGGCGGCGTCCTCGACGTAGAGGGGGGTGCGGAACTGGTCGGCGAAGAGCTTGAGGGGCGTCCGGCTGCGGAAGGCCTCGAACATCCACTCCAGGAAGGAGCCATGGGATGGGCTTTTCGGGCCGTAGAGCAGGGGGAGGCGGGCGAGGAGGGCTTCGGGGAGCGCTTTCTCAATCTCCCGCTCTCCCGCGAGCTTGTTGGCCTCGTAGGGGCCCAGCGGATGGGGAGCGTCATCCTCGTTATACCATCCGCGCCGGCCGTCGAAGACGCGGTCGGTCGAGGTGTAGAGGAGGCGCGCGCCGGTGGCGCGGACCGCCCGGAGGACGTTGACCGTGCCGAGGAAGTTGATCGCCCGGGCGAGTTCAGGCCGGGCCGCGCAGAGGGCGGGGGAGGTGACGGCGGCGGCGTGGATGACGATCTCGGGCGAGAGCTCGCGGGCGAGGCGCGCGGTCGCCCCGCCGTCGCGGATGTCGAGCGGGCGGAAACGGCCGGCTCCCCCCGGAGGGGGATGGGAGGAGTAGGTCCCGATGACCTCATACCGTTCCCGGAGAGAGCGGAAGAGGTTCCAGCCGAGGAAGCCGGAGACGCCGGTGATCAGCAAACGAGGTTTGCGGGATGGGGGATGGGGCATGGGGCGGGGGATCGAGGCGCCGGGTTGTATGTTCTCGACTGAAGGTGGCGCTAAATGGTTATGCGGCTTGAGGAGCGATAGTATATCATCTCCCGGTCAAACCGCGCGCTGTGCAAAGAAGGGCGCGGGGGGCAGGGGGCAGGGGATGAAGCATAGCGCAAAGCGCAGAGCGCAGAGCGCAAAGCGCCCCGGCCGTATTCGTGGAGATTCGCGCCTGCGCGCTGTAGCGCTACGGCGCGCAAGCGCGAGATTCGCGGTTAAAATCGCCGAGCCAAACCGAGCCCATTCGTGAAAATTAGTGGAATTCAATCGCCGGGCCGGGTATCGGTCCTCCTCTTTCTCGCCGTCCTTCTCTCCTACGCCTACTTCATCCACTACATCGGCCGGGAGGAGTGGAACGCGACCAGCCGCTTCGACCTCGTCTTCGCCCTATCCGGGGAGGGGACCTGCCGGATCGACTCCTTCCACGCCAACACCGGCGATAAGGTCTACTTCGGAGGCCATTACTACTCGGACAAGGCCCCCGGCCCCGCCTTCTTGGCCGTACCCTTCTTCCGCGCCCTGCGCCGTCTCGGCGTGGAGGGGGAGAAGACGATCCAATATCTGCTCACACTGATCGTGGTGGGCGTCCCCTGCGCCCTCGCCTCCCTCGCCCTCCACCGCCTCCTCGGCGAGGCAGGGGGGGCGGACGAGGAGGGGAGGATCACCCTCGCGCTGGGCTACGCCCTGGGAACTCTGGTCAGCCCCTTCGCCACGGTCTTCTACGGCCACTCGCTGGCCGCCGCTTGCGCGCTCGTCGCCTTCTTCCTCCTTTTCCGGATGAGGGCGGGGATCTACCCCGAGCGCTGGTCGACGGCCTGGCTCGCCGGACTGGTCTGCGCCGGGGGTGTCCTCTGCGATTTTCCCGCCGCCATCTCCGTCGTCCTCCTCACCGGCTATCTCCTGGTCGCCCTGAAGAAAAAGCGCCTCTTCTTCGCCTGGTGCCTGGGGCTCGCCCTTCCCCTCCTCCTCCTCGGCTACTACAACCTCTCCTGCTTCGGCGCGCCCTTCGCCAGCTCCTATTCCTACCACCAGGTTTATGACCACCACGCGGGCTTCCTGGGCATCACCCTCCCCAAGCTCGACGCCCTCTACGGGATCACCTTCAGCCCCTACCGGGGGATCTTCTACCAATCCCCTTTTCTCCTCCTCGCCTTCCCGGCCTTCGCCTGTTTTGCCCGGAAGGGGAGACGGCGGGAGTGGCTCCTCTGCCTGCTGATCGCCCTGGGTTTCCTCTATTTCAACGCCGGCTACGCCTACTGGGACGGCGTGGGGTCGATCGGGGCGCGCTTCCTCGTCCCCGCCCTGCCTTTCCTCGTCCTCCCCCTGGCCGCCCTCCCCAGGGCCTGGCGGGGAACGCTCAAGGCTCTGGTCCTCATCTCGGTCGCCTTCATGCTCGCGATCAACGCGACCGAGCCCCGCGCGGAGTGGAAGGTGTCGAGCCCGCTCATCTATTTCAGCTTTTTCCTTCTCGCCCGCGGCTTCATCTCGGACAACCTGGGGACCGCCGCGGGCCTCGCCTCCCGGTGGTCGCTGCTCCCCCTCCTGGCCGCGCTCGCCGCCCTCGCCGCGGCGCTGCGGCGGGCGATCCCCCGGACGGAGAGGACGCGCTGGGACATTTTCCAGGCCAAGAGCGCTCTGGGGGCGGCCGGGGCGGTCCTCCTCTGGATCGGGATCGCCGGATGGGAGGAGCCGTATCTGAGGGAATACGACATGGCGGAGAGCCTTTTCCGTTATTACCGGGGGAGGGGGGAGGTCGAATGGCCGGAGATAGAGGCCCGCTACGGGCTCTCGCTGAAATACGAGCCCAGGTTTGCGGAGCCCTACCTCCGCCTGGCGGAGATCGCCCGTTTCCGCGGGATGCCCCGGGCCGCGCTCGCCTATTACGACGAGCTCCTGGCGCTGGAGCCGTCCTCCCCGGCCGTTCGCCAGGAGAAGGCGGTCATCCACGAGCTCATCGGCGAGGACGGGAAGGCGGAGGAGACGTTGAGGGAGGCGACGAAGCTCGCCCCCGGGGACCCCGCCGTCCGCGTCCAGCTCGCCGAGTTCCTGGTCCGTCGGGGGCGGATGGAGGAGGCGATCGAGGAGTGGGAGGAGGCCCTCCGTCTCCAACCGGACGATCGGCGGATCAAGCTGAGGCTCGAGGAAGCGAGGGGGACAAGGTAGACCAGGACGAAGGGGGGAAAGGCGTTGTCTCCCCGGCCGGGACTTACTATAATCCGCCTTTTTAAACCATCCAACGGACGGGGAGCGCGGCGGCTCTCCGGGAGAAAGCGTCATGGGCATGACCATCGCGGAAAAAATCCTGGCCGCCCACGCCGGGCGGGAGACCGTCTCCCCCGGCGAGGTCGTCATGGCCCGGGTTGACCTGGCCCTGGGAAACGACATCACCGCCCCCCTGGCCATCCAGGAGTTCGAAAACAGCGGCGCCGAGAAGGTCTTCGACCGGGAGCGGATCGCCCTGGTCTGTGACCATTTCGCGCCCAACAAGGACATCCGCTCCGCCCAGCAGTGCCAGGTGCTGCGGCGGTTCGCCCGCGCGCAGGGGATCGTCCATTTCTACGACGTGGGGTGCATGGGGATCGAGCACGCCCTCCTCCCCGAGCTGGGACTGGTGGGGCCGGGCGACCTGGTGATCGGGGCGGACAGCCATACCTGCACCTACGGGGCGCTGGGGGCCTTCGCCACCGGCGTGGGCTCGACGGACCTGGCGGCGGCGATGATCAGCTCCGAAGCCTGGTTCCGAGTTCCCCCGACGATGCTTTTCGTGTACGAGGGGAACCTCAAGCCCTGGGTTTCGGGCAAGGACCTGATCCTGTTCACGATCGGGAGGATCGGCGTCGCAGGGGCCAACTACGCGGCCATGGAGCTCACCGGCCCGACGGTCAAGGCCCTCTCCATGTCCGACCGCCTGACCATGGCCAACATGGCGATCGAGGCCGGGGCCAAGGCCGGGATCTTCCCCCCGGACGAGATCACCGAGGAATATGTCAAGGGACGGGCCCGGCGCCCCTACCGCTGCTACCGGAGCGATCCGGACGCAAGCTACCGGGAGAAGCTCAAGATCAACGTTTCCGAGATCGAGCCCCAGGTCGCGCTCCCCGCGCTCCCCTCCAACGTCCGCCCGGTGAGCGAGGTGAAGGGGGTGAGGATCGACCAGTCGGTGATCGGATCGTGCACCAACGGGCGGCTCGAGGACTTAAGGGTGGCGGCCCAGATCCTCAAGGGGAGGAAGGTCAAGGAAACCGTGCGGACGATCGTCATCCCGGCGACCCAGGCGATCTACCTGCAGGCCCTCCGGGAGGGGCTGATCGAGATCTTCATCGAGGCCAACGCCGTCGTCTCCACGCCGACCTGCGGGCCCTGCCTCGGCGGCCACATGGGGATACTGGCCCAGGGGGAAAAGGCGGTGGCCACGACCAACCGCAACTTCGTCGGGCGGATGGGCCATGCCGAGAGCGAGGTCTATCTCGCCAACCCGGCGGTGGCGGCGGCGAGCGCGGTGGCGGGGGAGATCGTCCATCCGGACAAGCTATAAGGTTCAAGGGTTCAACGGTTCAGCGGTTCTGAGGTTGGAGGAGGTCATCGTATCTGTCGAACCGTGAACCCTTGAACCTTGAACCGTGAACCGTGAACCTCCTATCTCAATATCCATGAAGATCAAAGGCCAGACCTGGAAGTTCGGCGATAACATCGACACCGACGCCATCGTCGCGGCGCGCTATCTCGTCTCCATCGATCCCGGCTTCCTCGGGAGCCACCTGATGGAGGATATCCGCCCGGGTTTCGTGAAGATGCTCAAGCCCGGAGACATCCTGGTGGGCGGAAAGAACTTCGGCTGCGGATCGTCGCGCGAGCACGCGCCGGTGGCGATCAAGGGCGCGGGGGTATCGGCGGTGATCGCCGCCTCCTTCGCCCGCATCTTCTATCGCAACGCCTTCAACATGGGCCTGATGATCTTCGTCTCCCCGGAGGGGGCGGAGAGGATCAAGGAGGGCGACGAGGTGGAGATAGAGGTTGGGAGCGGGAAGATCCGGAACCTGACCCGGGGGGAGACCTACGAAGCCGATGCCGCGCCCCCGTTCATGCAGGACCTGATCAAAGCGGGCGGCCTGATCAAGTACGTGGCCGGGAGGGCCAAGCAGAAGGAGGGGGGGAGGAGCAAGGCGGGCAAGGTGTAACGGCGGGACGCACTGGGGAACGGACTCAAGGGGAAAACGGGGACTCGACCCATGAAGAGAATCGTGACGGCGGTTAATGTGCTGGTGACCATCTTCTTTTTTGCCTCCTCGGTTGCGTCCGAGGAGGCGAAAAAGATTGAGCTTCCGCCCGCCGATCAGAGCGGGGGAAAGCCGCTGCTGCAGGCCCTGAAGGAGAGGCGGAGCGAGCGGGAGTTCGCTCCCGATCCGCTTCCCCTCCCGGTCCTCTCCAACCTCCTCTGGGCCGCCGGCGGCGTCAACCGCCCGGACTCGGGGCGGCGGACCAACCCGACCGCCCACGACTGCCGGGAGATCGAGATCTACGTCGCCCTCCCCGAAGGGCTCTATCTCTACGAGCCGGTACCCCACCGGTTGAAGCCCATCCTGGCCCAGGACGTCCGCGCCGCCACGGGCGGCCAGCCTTTCGTCGCCGCCGCCCCGGTCAACCTCGTCTTCGTGGCCGACTATGCGAGGATGGAGGGGATGCCCAAGGCGGACCAGGAATTCTACGCGGCCACCGACGCCGGCTTCGTCAGCCAGAACGTCTATCTTTTCTGCGCCTCCGAGGGGCTGAACACGGTGGTCCGGGGCTGGCTCGACCGGGCCGCCCTCTCCCGGACGATGAAACTCCGCCCGGAGGAGAGGGTGGTCCTGGCCCAGACGGTGGGATACCCGATTAAAAGGCAGAAGTAAGAAGTGAGAAGTAAGAAGTAAAACGGTGTCGGATGTCAGGTGCTATGGACAAACATGGGATGCGTGGCCCTGACACCTTACACCTAACACCTTACGCTTCACTTGCTCTTGCGAACTCGCAGCAGTAAAACCGATAAGCGCACGAAAGGACACTAACCATGGCCAAGAGATACGACATCGCGGTGATCGGGGGGGACGGGACCGGGCCGGAAGTGGTGGCCGAGGGGATCAAGGCGCTCCGGGCGGTCGGCGCGGAGTTCAAGATCGCCTTCAACTTCACCGAGTTCGACCTCGGCGGCGCCCGCTACCTCAAGACCGGCGAGATCCTCCCCGCCTCGGTCCTCACGGAGCTCAGGAAGTTCAAGGCGATCTACCTGGGCGCGGTCGGCCATCCGGACGTGAAGCCGGGGATCCTGGAGAAGGGGCTCCTCCTCGCCCTGCGCTTCGAGCTGGAGCAGTACATCAACCTCCGCCCGGTCAAGCTCTATCCCGGCGTCCCCACGCCCCTCAAGGACAAGGGGCCCGCGGACATCGACTTCGTCGTCGTCCGGGAGAACAACGAGGGGCTCTACCTGGGGGCGGGCGGCTTCTTCAAGAAGGGGACGGCCCAGGAGGTGGCGGTCCAGGAGTCGATCAACACCCGCTTCGGCGTGGAGCGCTGCCTCCGCTTCGCCTTCGACCTCTGCCGGAAACGGAATCGGAAGAAGATGCTCACCCTCTGCGGCAAGACCAACGTCCTCACCTTCGCCTTCGACCTCTGGGAGCGGGCCTTCCACGAGATCGGCCAGAAGGACTACCCCGACATCAAGCGGGACTACGCCCACGTCGACGCCACCTGCATGTGGATGGTGAAGAACCCGGAGTATTTCGACGTCATCGTCACCGACAACATGTTCGGCGACATCATCACGGACCTCGGGGCCATGATCCAGGGGGGGATGGGGATCGCCGCCGGGGGGAACATCAACCCGAAAGGGACCTCGATGTTCGAGCCGATCGGAGGCTCCGCGCCCAAGTACACCGGGACCGGGAAGATCAACCCCCTGGCCGCGATCGGTGCCGCCCAGATGATGCTCGACTTCCTGGGCGAGTCCGAGGCCGCCTCCCGCCTGGAGCAGGCGATCGTCAAGGCCTGCGGGAAGATGAAGTCCATGTCGGCGGGGAAGATGGGATACACGACGACCCAGGTCGGGGACCTGGTGGCGGGATTTGTAACAGAATAGGAGTAGGGGAGTAATGGAGTATCGGAGTACTGGAGTATTGGGCTGTGAAGAGAGGATGATCTTGCTTCTATCCATTACTCCAATACTCCATCACTCCATTACTCCGGTATCCCACTTTTTCAGCGGTCCTCCCCGAACAGGAGAAAGATATGTCTCATAAATTCAACGTCGTCGTCGTCGGCGTCGGGGCGGTCGGGGAGGAGATGCTCAAGGTCCTCCGCCAGCGCCGCTTCCCGGTGGGCAAGCTCACCGTCCTCGCGCGCAGCGCGCGCGAGATCGCCGTGGACGGCGTGAAATACGCGGTCAAGGCGGCCGCCCCCGAGGAGTTCGCCGGGGCGCAGTTTGCCTTCTTCGCGGGGACCGAGGGGGAGAAGGGCGCGGCCGTCACCTTCTACCCGGAGGCGAAGAAGCGGGGCGCGGTCTCCATCGACAACGGCGCCGACTTCCGGATGGACCCCGCCGTCCCCCTGGTGGTGCCCGAGATCAATCCGGAGGACATCGCGAAGCACTCCGGGATCATCGCCAATCCCAACTGCTCCACCATCCAGATGGTGATGGCGCTCGCCCCCCTCCACCGGACGGCGAGGATCAGGCGGGTCATCGTCGCCACGTACCAGGCGGTCTCCGGGACGGGGCGGGAGGCGATCAAGGAGCTCAAGGAGCAGGCCCCGCGCTATCTTGCCGGGGAGAGGGAGTTCGCCCCCTCCGCCTACCCCTACCGGATCGCCTTCAACCTCATCCCCCAGATCGGTTCCTTCGAGAAGCTCGACTTCACCACCGAGGAGTGGAAGATGGACCGGGAGACGAAGAAGATCCTCCACGACGACTCCATAGAGGTCTCCGCCACCACCATCCGCGTCCCGGTCTTCAACGTCCATTCCGAGGCGGTGTATCTCGAGACCGAGCAGCCCCTCTCCGTCGGGGCGGCGAGAGAGATCCTCGCCGCCGCCCCCGGCGTCGTCCTGATGGACGATCCCGCGAAGAAGCTCTACCCCATGCCGCTCTCCGCGGACGGGAGGGACGAAGTCTTCGTGGGCAGGATCCGCGCGGACCCCTACGCGAAGAACGGCCTCCACCTCTGGGTCGTCGCCGACAACATCCGCAAGGGAGCGGCCTCCAACGTGGTCCAGATCGCCGAGCGGATGATCGCGGACGGGTTAGTCTGAGAAGGTTGTTGCTGTGGGAGGGGCATCTTGCCCCGATCCGGCTCGGATCGCGGCCCCGATTATTGCATTAGGGAATAGTAATCGGGGCAGGCGGGGACGCCGCTCCCACAAGCGTTAAAGACTCCTCTTCCCCATTTCCCTGATCTAACTTGTCCCGGATCGTAGTATCATCCGGGACAAGTTATGAGGAAGATCCGGATCACCCTGGAATACGACGGGACGCGCTACGCCGGCTGGCAGCTGCAGGAGAACGCGGAGACGGTCCAGGGCGCGGTCGAGGCGGCGCTCCGGAAGCTCCTCGGCCGGAAGGTCCGCGTCCACGGGGCGGGGCGGACCGACGCGGGCGCCCACGCCCTCGCGCAGGTTGCCCATTTCCTGACCTCCCGCCCGATTCCCCCGGGAAAGATTCGCGCCGGGGCGAACGCCCATCTTCCGCCGGATGTCGCGGTCCTTGCGGCGGAGGAGGCGCCGGACGATTTCCACGCCCGCTTCTCCTCCCGGGGAAAGGTCTACCGCTACCTCGTCCTCGTCCGCCCCGCCCGGAGCGCGCTCCTGCGCGACCGGGCCTGGCGCTTGGCGGGCCCCCTGAACCTGCGGGCGATGAAGCTCGCCGCCGCCCCCCTCCTCGGCCGCCGCGATTTTTCCGCCTTCGCCTCCGCGGGCGGGTCGGTTCGGGACAAGACGCGCTCGATCAAGCGGATCGCGATCCGCCGGAAAGGGGAAGGGGTGGAGTTCGAGATCGAGGCCGACGGTTTCCTCTACAAGATGGTGAGGAACATCGTCGGGACGCTGGTCCTGGCGGGGCAGGGGAAGATCCCGCCCGCCGCGGTCGGAGACATCCTCGCCTCCCGGGACCGGACCCGCGCCGGTCCCACCGCCCCGGCCCGGGGGCTCTATCTGGTGAAGGTGATCTACTGAGGCGAAAAGACTGGCTGGCTTGGCCAAAGAATTTAACAGACGATTGAATAGGATTGAATAGGATGGGCCTGGCTGGCCATCAGTATCCTATTCCATCCCATTCAATCGTCTGTTGAAAATGCCGAGCCCCCGCCGGCCTGGCTAACAACGGATCGGGGCGAGACGCCCCTCCCACAAAATCAGTAGCAGAAGAAGGGATCAGTCATCAGTAACCGATCGTTTCTTTTTCAGTCACTGGTCACTGTCCCCTCCGTCGGGGGGTCGCTGGCGTCTGTCCCCGCCCCGTCGTTGTAGACCAGGATCGCCGGGCTGGGGTCGGAGCGGCATTTCTTCTCGCAGATGCCGCAGCCCCGGCAGCGTTCGGCGATGACCTCCGGCGAGTCGGTGCCGTTTTCGTTCTTCAGCGTCCGGATCGCGAGGTAGGGGCAGAACTCCTGGCAGACCAGGCAGTGCTTGTCGTAGGCCCAGGCGAGGCAGCGCTCCTTGGCCACGCGGGCGGTTCCGAGCTTGGCCATCCGCTTGGCCGCGAGCGGCATCCCCCGGATCGCCTGGGTCGGGCAGGACTGGCCGCAGCGGTTGCAAAACTCGTCGCACTCGCCGATCCGCGGGACGAGCCGCGGCGTCAGGAAGCCTTCCCAGCCCGCCCCCGCGATCGTGGGCGCCAGGGTCTTGGTCAGGCAGACCGCGAGGCAGGCCCCGCAACGGACGCAGGTTTCGGTGAACTCGTCCTCGGGGAGGGCTCCCGGCGGGCGGATGATCCGCGGGTCGATCCGGCCGCCGCGCCGGTTCAGGCGCCTCCAGGCCAGTCCTCCGGCCAAGCCTCCCCCCAGGAGGAGCAGGAAGTTTCTCCGCCCCGGGTCCGGGGCTTGGCGGGAGCGGCATTCCGGCCGCGATGCCGGATGGCCCGGATCGGCTTCGGCTTGGCCCGGCCCTTTTAACCGCGAATCTTCACGAATGGGGTTGGTCTGGCGGCCAAAGAGATTCGCGAGAATTCGCGAGATTCGCGGTTTATTTTTAGGTCGCGATCCAGGCGAGCATCGATCGCGGCAAGAATGCCGCTCCCACAGAAACCATCTCCGGCCCCGGCGCCTTCTCAGCTGGATAACCCAGTCGAAGAAGGCGCCGAGCGGGCAGAGCTTGAAGCACCAGAATCTCTTTCGCCAGAGGCTCAGCGCGAGGACGGTGAAGAGGGGGAAGATGAAGATCCAAGCCCGCGGACCGCGCATGCCGGCCGAGCTCATCGCGCGGTTGAAGATCACCAGGGGGTCGAAGGCGATGAGGAGGTTTGCTCCGGTGATGGCGAAGCCGAGGAGGAAGAGGAAGACGGCTAAGTTGCGAGGATCCGCCCCGGCCCGTCCGCGCGAAGGGAAGAGGTCCTGGAGCAAGCCGACCGGGCAGATCCGCCAGCAGAAGAAGCGGCCCCGGAACCAGGCGAGCGCGATCAGGGGGAGCGAAAGGGCGAGGAACCAGAAGAGGGGATGGCGAAGGGAGGAGGGGATGCCTCCGGGGGAGAGGTTCTGGAGGAGGGCGGGGATGACCGCCGCCCAAAACATCAGTGAAAAAGCGGCCGCCCAGGCGGCGATGACGAGGATTTTTCCGACAACCGCGAATGGCTTGCTCATGGTCTCGGCGGGCAAAAATAATTAACTACGAATTTCTCGAATTCCGCGAATTGAGATTGCTTCGTCGCTGAAGCTCCTCGCGATGACGTGTCTATACTATCTGCCCGTGGGAGCAGCGTCCCCGCTTGCCCCGCATCCCAAGAATCCACTCGGGGCCGCGATCCGGTTTCGCCGGGCCCAATTCGCGAAATTCGCGTAATTCGTAGTTAATTTTGCCCAGCCAAGCCGGTTAGACGGCGATCTCCTTCACCCGGATCGCGCCGAGGTCCGTCTTCCCCAGCCCCATCTCTCTCGCGGCGACGAGGTAGCCGAGGTCGGCGGGCTTCAGCCCGAAGTATCCGGCGGCGAAGGAATCGACGGCGACCTGGTCGGTCCCGGCCACGATCCGGTCGAGGACCTTGACCTGCCCCGGCCCCTTCGGACCCCGGGTGAGAAGGACGCGAGTGCAGTCGAGGAGGTTGATCTGGGGGGTGAGGCGCGTGCAGAGGTCGGCGATGCACTGGTGGAGGTCGAGCTTGTGGAAGGCGAAGCGATCCTCCACCGCCCCCATGTGGTTCTTCATCGCCAGGGTCAGCTTCGCCGCGCTGTGGACCTTCGCGATCGGCAGGTTGATCAGGAGATCGGCCTCGAGGATCCGCCGCGCGATCGCGGTCTTCCGGAGCTTCTTCGCCCCGGGCAGGACCACCGGGACGAATTCGTCCGCCTCGGCCAGAGCGATCATTCTCGCCCCCGCCTGCTCCGCCGCCGCCTTGATCCCGGAGACGCGGAAGCAGGACTGGTGGTTGTCGCAGGGATTTTCCGCCACCACGGGGTCCTTCGCCCCCGCCTCGAGGCAGGCCTTGACGACCTCGGCGACGATCAGGGGGTGGGTGGTCGCGGCCTGCTCGGGCGTCCGGGACCAGGCGGCATTGGGCTTGATCACCACCTTCATCCCCGGCTTCAGGAAGCGGCCGGGGAAGCCGAGGCGGGCGAGCGCTTCCCGGACCAGCCGGGGATAGTCCCGGCCGGAGACGACGAAGAGGTCGGCGGGCGCGCCCTCCGCGTCCGGCGCGGCCGGAAGGGCCGCGAGGAGGCGGGCGAGGGGGGAGGAGAGCAACCCCGCCGCGGCGAGGAGCTTCAAGAAGCGGCGGCGGTCCAGGGGACCGGAGGGAGCGAGCGACGAGATTTGCCGCCTTTCCGACATAACTAAACAAATAGCACGCGCCACGCCCCGACGCAAATAACAACCGCTCCGATCGGACGGATCAGTCGGATCCGACGGATCGGACCGATGAGGAGCTTAAACCGCGGGGCCACCGGCAAGGATGCCGCTCCCATATACGCGAAGCTACGCCCGGCCCGCGGACCTCAAGGTCCGCGGCTACGGAATCTCGCCGTCCCCGCGCACCAACATTGAACCGCGAATAGGCGCGAATCAAGCGCGAATCTACCGGTCTCATTCGCGCGTTATTCGCGTGAATTCGCGGTTAAACAGCCGTCAGAGGCGTTTGAGCAGCGCGTCGCGGCATTCGGAGAGGTTGTGGCCGCACCAGGGGGAAGGGCAGAAGCCCTTTTCGGTGTGGGAGACGCAGTTGAAGTCGTCGAGGGTGTCGATCCCGGTGGCGATGAGCCCGCAGTAAACGCGGGCCCAGAAGTTGGCGCGGGTCTCGGCGTGGTACTTGGTCCAGTCGATCCCCCAGTCGTGGTTCCGGGTGTAGTGGGAATAGATCAGCCCCCCGATGTGCTTGGGATGCCAGCCCCGGGACATCAGGACTCGGCAGACCGTCTGGATGCTGGTCGGGACGAGGAGGCCCCAGGCGGGGTTGCGGAGAGCTCCGGCGACGCAGGCCGGGAGCGCCCCCAGGTCGGTCTTCCAGTAGGTCTCCCCCCAGCGATGGGGGGAATCGATCTCGACCGAGTCGAATTCCCGGTGGAAGGCGTAGAGCGGGGAGGCGAGGTAGTCGTCCAGGATCTTCCCCCAGCCGGCCGCGCCGTCGGGGACGGAGGATTGCGCCGTCCGGGCGTAGCGGGCGGCCTCCCGGAGGTCCCGCCGGATCTCGAATAGGTCCCGGTAGGAGAGGCGCCCCCGGGGGACGGCGGCGAAGAAGGGGAGGGCGCGGGCGGTCTCCAGGCTGACCTTGCCGACGTAGACCTTGTGCTTCTGGTGGGTGGAGAAGGAGGTGCGGATGGTCCGCATGAAGAGGGGGTCGCCGTACTGGGTGATATCCAGGTTCATCCCCTCCCGCCCGCGCGGCCCCCGTCCCCGGGCGGTGTCGGAGATGGTGATCGAGAGCTCGCTCTTCTCCCGGGCCTTCTCGATCACCCGGTGGCAGAGAAACTCGGTCAAGCGGCCGACCGCGCTGTAGCCGCGCCCGTCCCGCTCGGAGACCGCCCGCTTGCGCTTGTTGTCCCCGCCGGGGACGAAGGCATACTTGTCGAGAAGGCTCCGCTCCAGCGTCCCGATCCTCTCCAGGCGGGCGTGGACGGGCGAGGAGAAGGGGATCCGGGAGACGAAGTGGTAGCCGGAGGCGGTGGAGTCGTTGAGGTGGGGCAGCGAGTAGCTCCGGAAGAGGTTCTCGATCGCCCGGTAGGTCGGCTCCATCAGGCCGAAGTATTCGTTCTGGTTCCGGTAGAGGCCGTCCCAGGTGTCGAGGTTGAAATACTCCACGTCCCAGACGGCGAGCGTCGCCCCGCGGTCCCAGACCGACCGGTTGAGGTCGAGGGCGTCGGCCATCAGTTCCTGGAGGCCGTCCCAGGTCTCGACCACGCGGATCGGGCGGAGATAGCCCCGCCGGACGAGGGTTTCGCCGAAGCCGACCCAGTATTCGCAGGAGGGCTCGCTGCCGCCGCAGAAATCGAGTATCCGCTCGCGGACGGCGGGCGAGCGGTAGTAGTCGCGGACGGCCTTCCGCTCGGAATCGGAGACGACGGGGATAGACATGGTAAAAGATGGTTGATGGGTGAGGGTGAGGATATTGGTCTGGTCGGTGGGTGAGGTTGATGGTCTAGCCAGCCCCACCTGACCCTAACCCATTCTCCAGACCCACTTCCTAACCCTTCCCTATCGACTCTCGGTCAGAACTTTCCGTCCCACCGGTAGTTGCCCAGGCTGTAACCGCAGTTCGGCCGCCAGCAATACCCCTTCTGCTGGTGGGAGACGCAGTTGTGGTCCACCATCCCGTCGGTCCCGTCGGCGAGCAGCCCCGCGAACATCCGCACGTAGAAGGAGGAGCGCGAACCGGCGTCGAACTGCTTCCACTGGTCGCCCCAGTCGTAGGGGCCCTCCCAGCGGGAGCGGACCAGCCCCGCGATGTGCTGGGGGTGCCAGCCGAGGGCGAGCAGGCAGCGGGTCAGGGTCTGGAGGTTGGTGGGTTTCAGGAGATGGTCGTTGGGAACTTCGAGCGAGTGGCGGACGCAGGGGGGGACCGCCCGGAGGTCGAAGGCGCGGTAGGTTTTGTCCCAGACCGTCCAGTGGTCCTGGGTGACGCTGTCGTACCACGCGTGGAAGCGGTGGAGCTTCGACTCCAGGTAATCGGCGATCACCTTCTTGAAGTTGACGGTGAAGTCGGGGATGAAGCAATAGACGTCGCGGGCATAGTCGGCGCTGTGGCGGAAGTGGCGGCGGAGGTGGAGGACTTCGTCGAGGGCGAGCTTGCCCCGGGGGATGGCCACCTGGACCGGGATGGAGCGGGCGATCGCCTCCCCGACCTTGTAGACCTGGACCTTGTGCTTCTGGTGGGTGGAGAAGGCGCAGCGAAGGTCCCGCATGTAGACGGGGTCGCCGAAGCAGGAGAGATCGAGGGAGATCGCCTCCCGGCCCTTGCGCCCCGGGCCGACCGCCACGTCGGTGATCACCAGGGGGAGGTCGGCGGCCTCCCCGGCTTCCCGGATGATCCGGTGGGCGATGAACTCCATCACCCGCCCCATCCCGTCGAAGGATTTGCCGTGGCGGACGGAGACCTTGCTCGGGCGCTTCGCGGAGGCGGCGCGGTATTTCCCCTCCAGGGAATCGATCAGGCGGCCGGCGTCCTCCAGCATCAGGTCGGTCTTGGTCCCGGACTGGATCTGGAAGGAGAAGTGGTAGCCCTGGCCGGTGGTCAGGACCAGGGGCTGGATGCCGTAGCCGCGGTAGATCTTCTTGATCGCCTCGTAAACCGGCTCCAGGCGGCGGAAGACACCGGACGGATCGTAGTAGATCTCGCCCGGGTAGTCCTTGTTGAAATACTCGATGTCGAGGACGCCCAGGGTGTGGACCCGGTCCCAGAGGGAGCGGAAGATGTCGAGCCCCCGCCCCAGGATGTAGTGGAAGCCGGACTTGGGCCGGGAAACGTAGGGCTCGGGGGCGGGCGTTCCGATCAGGGCCTCCCCGTATCCGACGAGGTATTCCGCGGTGCAGAGCTCCGGCTCCCGGGCGGTCCCGCCGCAATACTCGGCGATGCGCTCCTGGACCTCGGGATCGCGGTAGTATTCCTTCGCGGTGAGCATGAGGGCCTCCTTCGGGAGAGGACAAAGCGCCGCATTATGGGGCAGGAACGCCCCGACCGCCATAACATTTTTTCATCATTTCATTAGGCGTCGGCGCGGGATTTGTGAATAATTTCAGTCGGAAAGGAGATCAACGATGAGAGACCATTCCAGCCCGGATTACCGTTTCCGCCTCCAGGATTCGCTGATCGGCGCCCAGATGCTCTTCGTCGCCTTCGGGGCGCTGGTCCTGGTCCCCCTCCTCACCGGCCTCGATCCCAACGTCGCCCTCTTCACCGCCGGGCTGGGGACCCTTCTTTTCCAGGTCATCACCCGGGGGAAGGTCCCGATCTTCCTTGCCTCCTCCTTCGCCTTCATCGCCCCCATCATCTACGGGGTCAAGAACTGGGGGATCCCGGCCACCCTCTGCGGCCTGGCCGTCTCCGGCATCCTCTACGTCGTGGTCAGCTTCCTGGTGCGCTGGAAGGGGTCAGGGTTCCTGGAGAGGATCCTTCCCCCCGTGGTCACCGGGCCGGTGATCATGGTGATCGGGTTGGTGCTTTCGCCGGTGGCGGTGAACATGGCGATGGGGAAGAGCGGGGACGGCTGCGTCGTCCTCCTCGCCGGCTGGAAGCCGGTCGCCGCGGCCATGGTCGCCCTGGCCGCCACCATCGCGGTCTCCATCCGGAGTCGGGGCCTCCTTCGCCTCATCCCGATCCTCTGCGGGGTCGCGGCGGGGTACGCCGCCAGCCTCTTCCTCGGGCTGGTGGATCTCTCCCCGGTTTCCCGGGCGCCCTGGCTCGCGGTCCCCCGGTTCGTCTTCCCCCGCTGGTCCTGGGAGGCGGTCTTCTTCATCCTGCCGGTGGCGATCGCCCCCATGATCGAGCATTTCGGGGACATCCTGGCGATCGGCTCGGTGACCGGGAGGGACTATCTCAAGGACCCCGGGATCCAGAACACCCTGCTCGGGGACGGCCTGGCGAGCTCGCTCGCCGCCCTCCTCGGCGGCCCCCCCAACACCACCTACTCAGAGGTCACGGGGGCGGTGACGCTGATCCGGGTCTTCAACCCGGCGATCATGACCTGGGCCGCCGTCTTTGCCATCCTCCTCGCCTTCGTGGGGAAGCTGGGGGCGTTCCTCCAGTCGATCCCGACTCCGGTCATGGGCGGGATTATGCTCCTCCTTTTCGGAGCGATCACGGTGGTGGGGCTGGGGACCCTGGTCAGGTCGCGGGAGGACCTGACCGCGCCCCGGAACCTGATCATCGTTTCCCTGATCCTGGTCTTCGGGATCGGCGGGATGTGTTTCTCCATCGGGAACTTCCGTATCTCCGGGATCGGCCTGGCGGGCATCACCGGGGTGGCGCTCAACCTGGCGATTCCGGGTGGAAACAGAAAAGTTACGTAAGGTTGCGTGAAGTTACGTGAGGTTACGTAAGGTTACCGCTAGCGCACTTTTCGTAACCTTACGTAACTTTTATTCCGTGCCTTCTCTCTTCAAGCTCCTTCTCTCCTTCGCCGCCATCCTTCTCCTCAACCGCCTCGGTCTCCCCCTGGCCGTCGCCCTTCTCTCCGGCGGCGCGCTCCTCGGGGTCTGGGCCGGGATGGCCCCCGGGGCGGTCGCGGAGACGATGGCTCGGGCCGCCTTCCAGCGCGAGACCGCCTATCTCCTCCTGATCGTCCTCCTCATCCTCTATCTCAGCCGTCTCCTGGAGGCGGCGGGGGCGCTCCAAGGGGCGGTGGAGGCTTTCCGGGGCGTGGTCCGCGACCGCCGGCTCTCGAGCGCCCTTCTCCCCGCCTTGGTCGGCTTCCTCCCCCTCCCGGGCGGGGCCCTCTTGTCGGCTCCGATGGTGGAGCAGGCCTCGGTCGGCGCCGGTCTTCCGGGGGAACGCAAGGCGGTGATCAACTACTGGTTCCGCCACGTCTGGGAATACTGGTGGCCGCTCTACCCCGGTTTCATCCTGGCGGTCGGTCTCCTCGAGGTCCCCCTGGGTCTTTTCGTCCTGGTCCAGTTCCCCCTGACCGTCTTCGCCGTCATCGCGGGCGCCGCCTTTCTTCTGCGCCGGAGGCACTTTAGCGAGGGGGGCGGGGAAGAGGGGAGGGCGGAGGAGGGATGGCGAAGGCTCCTCTTCGAGGCGAGGCCGCTTCTCGTCCTCGTCGCCGCGCTCGCGGCCTTCTCCCTGGCCCGGAGGCTCCTCCCCGCGGGCGCGGTCCCTCCGGAGCTTCCGATGCTCGGCGGCCTCCTCTTCGGCATCCTGGCCGCGATCCTCGACCGCCGCCTGGCTGGGTTCGCCGCCCTCGGCGCGCTCCGCGACCGCCGCTTTGTCTCCTTTGCCGGCCTGGTCCTGGCGGTCATGGCCCTCCGGGCCGTTCTCCGCGAGGGGGGGCTCGCCCTCACGGTGAAGGACGAGCTGACGGCGGCCGGCGTTCCGCCCCTTCTCGTCATCGCCCTCCTGCCCTTTGTCTCCGGGCTGATCACCGGCATCGCCTTCGGCTACGTCGGCGTCTCCTTCCCCATCGTCGTGCCCCTCCTCCAGGGGGGAGGGCAACTCGCCCTTCTGGCCGGCGGGTCGCTCGCCTTCTTCTGCGGCTATCTGGGGATGATCCTCTCGCCCATCCACGTCTGCTTCGTCTTCTCCAAGGACTACTTCCGCGCGGGCTTTCCCTCCTGCTTCCGTCTCCTCCTCCCCCCGGCGGGGCTCCTGGCCCTCCTCGCCGGCGCCTATTATGGGATTCTGTTCTTGGCGGCGGGGTGACGATCCGGTAGATTACCCGGTTCCGGGGCCATGGACGAGATGGACGTTATGGACGGCATGGACGATATGGACGGTATTGGCCCGTAAGGCCGGCCATAGATCGTCCATAATGTCCATCTCGTCCATATGGTCCATCTCCTTCATCGGCCCCAGCGGCTGTGGAGTCAATCTCCCAACCAAGAGGAGAAACGCGATGAGCGGAAAACTATTCTGCGCGTTGGTCGCGGCGATCGCCTGCTTTCTCGGAACTCAAACCGTCTGGGGCCAGGAGGCCGGCACCGCCGGGCTGGAAAAGGACGCCGGGGCAACCCCGGTGGCCCAGCCCTCGCCCTCCTGGCAGGCGGGCGTGGCGATGGGCTTCAAGGTCGGAACGCTTGGGCCGGGCGTGGACCTCACGGTGGGGATCGCGGAGAAGTTCAACCTCCGGGGGAACCTGAGCTACCTGGGCTTCGCCTATCATCGGGAAGAGGACGAGGACGACTACCATTTCAAGCTGAGCACCCTGACCAGCCTGCTCCTGCTCGACTGGCACGTCGGCGGCGGCCAGTTTCGCCTCAGCGCGGGGGCCTGCCTGGCCAACGGTTACGGAAGATACGAGGAGTCGTCGACCGAAGACATCAAGGTCGGCGACAACCGTTATCCCGGAGCCGGGGTGGGGACGCTGACGAAGAAGGTCAGCCTGCCCACGCTCGCTCCCTATGTCGGCATCGGCGTGGGGGACGCCGTCGACGAGGACAGCGACGTGACGTTCTCCTTCGACCTCGGCGTGGTCATCCCCTGGTGCGACGTCACGGTCTCCGCCGACGGCCCCCTCGCCTCCGATCCCGCCTTCCGGGTCGACCTGGCCAAGGAGAAGGACGACTTTACCGACGACGTGCGCGACTGGCCGGTCTACCCGGTCTTAAGCTTCGGGATGGCCTTTAAGTTTTAGGCCCCAGCGCCTAGGGAAGTCGCCGTCGAGCGGGGTGCAAGGCATTTGCCGCCGGCGGCAGGGTTACGCGAGGTTACGCAAGGTTACGCGAGGTTACGCAAAGTTACATAAGGCTGCGCAGCGATCGGCGCTGGCCGGTCGCTGATTTTAGGGGACCGAGCTCCCCCCCAAGACGGGCGAGAGCGGCGGGGGTCAGCGAGCGTCGGCCGGGCCGCTCCGCTCCGCCGGCGCTCCGCCGTTCGTATCCCGCACGCTCGTGATCAGGGGGCCGAAGCGGCGGCTGAAGATATGCACCGTTTCCGGAGGGGAGTAGCGGACCAAGATCATCCCCTCCCGGTCGGTCCGCAATACCAGCCCCCCCGCCGCCGCGAGCCTTTGCAGCGTCTCGGGGGCGGGATTGCCCCACTCGTTCGCCCCCACCGAGACGATCGCCCAGCGGGGCGAAACCGCCCGGAGCCAGTCCGCGGACGAGGCGTCGGCGGCGCCGTGGTGGCCGGCCTTGAGCAGGCCGCCGGCGAGGTTCCCCTTCTCCCGGGCGATCAGGGCGCTCTCGGCGGGGAGGTTGATGTCTCCGGAGAGGAGCGCGGAGAAGCCCCCGGAGGTGACCCGGAGGGCGAGCGAGTTGGTGTTCCAGTCCTCCGCCGCCGGCGCGTCGGGCCAGAGCACCCGGAGCGAGACCTCCCCCCAGGCGATCGCGTCGCCGGCCTTCAGGCGCGCGTAGCCCTTCCCGCCCCGGAATTCCCTCTCATATTCCCGGGCCATCTCCTCGGTGAGGCTCCGGGAAAAGCGGTCGATCGCCTGGCCGTTGTCGCCCCAACGGGCGGGGTGGAACTCCCGAAGCGCCCAGACCGCGTTGCCGAGGTGGTCGGCGTGGGGATGGGTGACGATCAGCCAGTCGAGCGCCTTCACCCCTCTCCGGGCGAGCTCCCCGGCGACGGCCTCCCGGGCCTCGGGGTAGCCGGTGTCGATGAGGATGTGCGCCCCCGACGGGTTGGTGAGGAGAATGGCGTCACCGTAGCCGACGTCGAGGAAGAGGAGCTCCAGGTCCCCCCCGGAAGCGGTGGCGGGGAAGCAGGAGAGGAGGAGCGCCCCGGCTCCGGCCGAAGCCGAGGAGGCCCGCAGGCGGGCGGTCGCGGCCAGGTAGAGGAGGACGCCCCAGAGCCCCCCCAGAGCGTTGAAGAGGACGTCGCGGAGGTCGCCGACGCGGTTGGGGAGGAGCCACTGGAAGAGCTCGTCGAGGCCGCCGAAGAGCGCGGTGAAGAGGAGGGCGGCGAGCGGCCAGCCCTTGGTGCGCGGCCCGGCGGCGGCGGCGAGGAAGCTTAGGGCGGCGAACTCGGCCAGGTGCACCCGCTCCTCGGGGATGGCGAGGGCCAGCGATCCGGCGCCCCCGGCGAGGAGGAGGGCGGCGAGGGCGAGGATGTTCGGGGCGGGGAGCGTCCAAATGCGCACCAGCCGGGCGAAGCCCGCCCCGGCGAGGAGGAAGAGGCCGCCGACGAGGATCTTCAGTCCCCCCGCCCCCAGGCCGCCCCGGAGCCAGTCGAGGAGGTAGCGCGCGCCGGGGGCGGAGGCGAGGATGAAAAGGGCGAGGGCGAGGAGGAAAAGGCGAGCGGCCCGGGGGGAGAGAGGCAATGATTTCATTGGTCAACCAGAGCTTATCATTTATCATCTGTCATCGATCAATGATCGGCCGCCAACCATCGCCATCGCTCATGACGGCGGAAAACCATTCTACCGCAAGGATGTCTTCATGCCCAAGACCAAGACGATCCAGGAGATCGAGGACAAGCTCGCCCTTCTTGACCCGGCGAGCCTCCGCTCCCAGGTGCTCGAGGCGGTGAAGAAGTTCAAGGGCAACTGGCTCGAGCTCGGACGCTATCTCGCGGCGGTCGACCGGAAGCAGACGTTCAAGGACTGGGGCTTCGCCACCTTTCAGAGCTACTGCACGCGCGAGCTGAAGATCCGGGAGCAGACGGTGGCCAAGCTGCTGCGCTCCTTCATGTTTCTGAAGCGGGAGGCGCCCGACTTTCTCTCCACCGCGCTCGCGGAGGAGGGGAGGGGGGAGCGGCTCCCCGACTTCGAAGCGGTCGACATCCTGAGAAAGGCCCGCGGCCGCCGGACGATCGGAGAGGACGACTACGCCCGGATGAAGGAGGCGGTCTTCCGGGCCGAGGTGGAGCCCCGGGAGCTCGGCCGCCAGTACCGCTCGCTGATCGAGGCGGCCCAGGCCGCCTCCGTCGACCCCGGCGCGGCCTGGGAGAAGCGCAAGGGCGAAACCGTGCGCCGGGTTCTCGGCTCACTGAAGTCGATCCGCTCGACGCTGGAGGATAACCAGTTCCTCTCCCGCGCGATCGTGCAGGCCCTTGGCCAGTTGATCAAGCGGATCGAGGAGGAAGTCGCCTCCCCCGAAAGCGAAAACCCGGATTGAGATTGCTTCGTCCCCCTCGCTTCAGCTCGGGGTTCTCGCAATGACCAATTGCTCGATTTTGCACTCTGAGCAATAAAATATTCCGGAGGAATATTTTAATGCCTATCTTCGAATACCGCTGCCAGAAATGCCGCCGGAACTTCGACGCCCTGGTGAGTCTCGGGAAGGAGGGCCGGGTGCGCTGCCCGAAGTGCGGCGGGAAGAAGATCGTGAAGCAGTTTTCCACCTTCGCCTTCGGGGGCGCGGGGATCAAGTTCTCCGCTTCCTCCGGACGCTCCTGCTCCTCCTGCTCGTCCCATAGCTGCTCGACGTGTCATTAAATTTCCGCGGACCGGCGGCCGGTCCGCGGAAATTTATATCAGGGACACTTAATATTTTGTGTTGGCGGAGGATCCCGCCGCGCCGGAATACGCTTGGACCGCGGTTCAACGCCCCTGCGCACATTTTCGTGCGCAGGGGGCGTTCTTCGGGACGTAGCGCTTGAGCCGCCGGCAGTAGAGGGCCGCGAAGGTGCGGCAGGACCCCGCCCCGTCGATCCCCGTTTCCTCCGGCCGCCGCGCCCAGGGGCAGGAGAGGTCGCACCAGACGGTAATATTTCCCCGTTGAATTTTCTTCATTTTCAATTGACCCCCGGCCCTTGCGGTGCCATCATGGGCCGCCCGTACGGATTATTCATGAAAAGCGCCAGTTTTCACGAATAATCCGATGCAACGGCCGGGTTATGAAGAGCAGCGCGATCCACCCCAAACTGGTCCTCCTCCCCGCCCTGGTCCTCGCCTTTCCCCTCGCCCTTCTCCCCGCCCCCTCCCCGCCCGCCCCGGAGGCGCCCCCCCTGGCCTTCGGGACGGAGTCCGCCTTCTACAGCCCCCGTTTCGCCCCGGCGGCGGCGATCCGCGAAAGCCTCCTCGCGGTCAACCGGACCTGGGGGATCTTCCCCTCGGTCCGCGCCTATGTCTTCGCGCCCCCGGCGGGCTCTCCGGGGCTCCTCATCCTCAGGGGGGAGAAGGAAGATCTCGCCCTGGCCCGGGACGTCGCGGCCGCCCTGGACGAACTCGCGATCCCCTCTTCCCTCGTCCCCATCCCGCTCGACTGGCGTCGCGCCGCGGCGGTCAAGGGGGACCTGATCGCCCTCTCCAGCGCGTCCGGCGGCGGCTGGAGCGAGGACGACTTCACGGTCTTCCCGCCGGGGCGGAGGGGCGAGCTCTTCTTCCGGGGGGAGGAAGAGGAGGCGGAGAAGGTCCGGGAGCTCGCCGCCCGCCTCGACCAGGCCGAGCACGCCTCGGCGGCCGACGTCGGGCTCGCCTTTCTCCGGCTGTTCCGGAAGGACCTGGTCTCCCATTTCCTGACCGTCTCCACCCTCGCCGCCTCCGCCCTCCTGCTCATCCTCCTCCACTTTCTTATCTCCCGCGCCCCGCTCCTCGGCCGGGTCTACGAGCGCTGGTTCACGCTGGTCTGGACCAAGCTCCTCGACAACGTCCGCGGAAGAGATTTCGCCTACGAGGTCCTGAAAGACCTCATCCGGACCGCCGTCCTCTCGGCGGAGGGGGCGGCGCGGGCGGAAAAGCCGGCCGGGACGGCGCTCGCCACTCCCGGCATTAAGGACCGGGCGCTGGCCGAGGCCCGGGAGCTTCTCCGCTTCCGCGGGTTCAACCCAGACGACCCCCAGGTCGGACGCCTCGCCCGCTCCCTTCTCGACGCCGAGCTGGCCCGCTTCCCCCGGCAGTAAGGCCTCGGTGGCGCGGCGGCCGGACCGCGCCCCGAAAATTATCGGGGCGCTTTGGAGTGCGGCGCCGGGGCGCCGCTTTAGTATCGCGGGGAAACTTCGGAGCGAAGCAGAGCGGCGTCGTGCCGCCGCACTCCGAAAGCGGCGTTGAGCCGCCGCGATTTCGATCGGAACGGTCCCCGTCCCGGCCCTGATGGAATTCAATTCCTCTTCCCCGCCGCGAGGACGGGTGATATAATGATAACGATCGCTGGCGCTTCTCACCGCAACGACCGTGAAGACCTCCGCCTCCATGCCCACCTCGGCCCTGGTGGACTACAGCGTCTGCCCTTCCTGCCACATCGTCTCCCGCGGCCACCGCAAGAAGGCCCGGGAGGAGAAGTGCCCGCGCTGCGGGGCTCCGCTCGACGGCGAAAAGCTCTTCTTCCCCCGGTCCGCGGTCAGCCTGGTCTGTCTGATGGAGGAGATCATCTCCCTCTCCGCCGGCGGGGCGGGGGGGGATCCGCCCTCCGCCCTCCCGCAGCACCGGGCGGGGGGGGTGGTCATCCTCTACTGCACCCTGGTCGAGGTTCTCCTCCAGAGCTTTCTGGAGAAGTTCATGGGCAAGGCGGGGATCCCGGAGAAGGTCCAGATCAAGCTCTTCAAGGACAACGTCTCGGTCACCCGGAGGATCTGGGAGCTGTTCCTCGCCATCACCGACGTGGAGTGGAAGGACGCGGTCCGGATGCTCCGGACCAGCTACGGGGTGAAGGTCCTCGCGATCGTCAAGTTCTACGGCCGGGCCACCGCGGCGCGCAACCGCTTCTTCTTCGGCGGCCTGGACGCTCCCGTCCCGGACGATCTCCCCGCCCAGTGCCTGGAGCAGATCCCGCCCCTCCTGTCCCTCTTCGTGGCCTTGCACAACGAGTACATCGCCAAACTCGTTTTTTAAGGCCGGCCGGCAAGGCCGGCCTAACAAAGCGGGGGTAGGAAGGACTCCATGACCTTCCGAGATCTTCTTGTCTTCATCCTGGGGGGGATCTTGGTTTTCGCGCCGGCGGCCGTTCTCCCGCCTTCCGCCCGCGCCGGAATGTACGGGGATTTGATGACCCGCCTGCGCCGGCAGTATTGCGGGGACTCCCTTACCATCCGCCTGGGCGGGATGTCGCTCGCCCCCAACAACCCCAACGTCGTCGCCCTGGCGGATGCCGATTCCAGGGAGGGGAATTTCCGGATGGCCTACGTCAGCAAGGCCATCTACGACCGCTACGTCAAGAAATGCGGCGTTCCCCAGGCCGGGGACCGCATCATCTTCCGGGGGGCCTGGGTGATCGAGATCAAGGACAAAGGGCTCGTGCATACCACCAAGAACTCGTCGTTCAAAACCAAGCATTACGAAGTGTCTTATGTCGCCTACTTCCGCGCCAACCAGATGCAGCTCTTGCAGCGCGGGAAGGGCGACGCCGCCGCCCCGGCTAAGGGCGGGGAACCGGGGGAGGACGTCTCCTCGTCCCTGCACTCGGCGGAAGCGGAGGAGGAGAAGGCCAAGGCGGCCGCGGCGCGGATCGCGGTGGGAGAGCTGCAGAAGAGAATGCGCTCCTTCGCGGGGAAGCATTTCCTGGTTTATTACAGCGGCGAAGTGAAATACGCCGAGGACGCCTGCCGCTATTTCGACACGCTCGCCGAGAAGTTCCAGGCCGTGGTCTCCTCCCTGAACCTTGCCCTGCACCCCCCGCCGGAGAAGCTGGTCGCGGTCATCTTCAAGGACTACCGGGACTACGCCGCCACCACCGGGATCGAGTCCTGGTCCTGCCCCGGCTTCTTCTCCTGGTCCGAGAACGCGCTTTACGTGTACGATTACCGCACCCACCCGGCGTACAAGCACCTGGCCGGGCACGCCGAAAGCGGGACCGGAGGCTTCGACGCCGACGGCCTGCGCGTCTCGGGGACGGGGCTGGCGCTGCGCGCCGCCAGCTGGATGAGGCAGATGAAGGCGGACGTGATGATCCACGAGGCCGCCCACCAGCTCTGCTACAACACCGGTTTCTTCGCCCAAACCGGGAACGTCTATCCGACCTGGCTGGTGGAGGGGAGCGCCCAGTATTTCGAGCATCCCAGCTACTGGGATTTCCACGACCAGCCCGCGGGAAACATCAACGCCGAGGCCCTGCAGTCCTTCCGGGAGGGGCTGGCCCTGGGTCGCTTCATCCCCTTGAAGGAGCTGCTGGTGCCCGCCGAGGGTTTCTTCCTCTCCCATCTCGACCGGGTGGATCTGGCCTACGGCGAGTCCTGGGCCCTCTTCCACTACCTCATGCACGGGGAAGGGGGGAGGTACCGCCCCTGCCTCGGCCGATACATCGCCCACCTGAACGAGACGAAGGACGGGAAGGATTTGAGCGCCGGGGAGAAGATCGTCCTCTTCCGGCGCTTTTTCCAGGTCGAGCCGCTGGTCCTCGAAAAGCAATGGCTGGAGTATGTCCAGGGGCTGAAGGAAGAGTCGATCGCCATCCCGAAGCGGTGAGCCCGCCATACGCCATGAGCCAACCGTTTCGATCGCTCGCCCGCCTGGCGCTTCCCGCCGCGCTGGCGCTCCTGGGCCTCCATCCCGCCCGGGGGCTGGAAACCCACTCCCGCATCCCGGAGGAGACGGGTCTCGCCGCCTGGAAGAGCTCGCTCCACTTCACCGTTTACGCCCGGGACCAGGAGACGGCCGGCCGCGTCCTCACGGCTCTGGAGGAGACCCATCGCCGGGTGACCGAGGACCTGAACGTCACGCGCGCCCTCTCCGCGCGCTGCCAGGTCTTCGTCTGGCCGGATAGGAAGGAATACATTCGGCGGGCCGCCCAGTTCCACTCCGGAGACATCGAGGGCGTCCAGGCTTTCTTCAGGCTGGGGAGGGCGGGCGAGGCGGCCGCGATCTACCTCTACGAATCGGACGAGCTGCTCACGGAGAGCCTCCCCCACGAGCTCAGCCACCTGATCCTCGAGGTCGTCCTCGATCCCCTCCGTAAGTATCCGATCCCCGTCTGGCTCCACGAGGGCTTCGCCCAGGCCCACGAGACCACGGACTGGAAGCAGAATCTCCTCGCGCTCTTGAACGTCCAGCAACGCTGCCGGCTGATCCCGATCGCGGAGATCCTGCGGATGAAGTCCTATCCCGAAAACGCGGTTTCGAATGAGCTGCTTTACCTGGAATCGGAGGCCCTGGTCCGTTTCCTTCTCTCCTTCCGCGGCCAGCCGGGGGAGTTCCTCGCTTTCTGCTCGGAGGCCCTCTTCTGGAGAGAAGACCCGGAAAAGCTTCTGCCCAAGAGGTGGGGAGGGGAGTTCCCGGACGCCCTCGCCCTGGAGAACGCCCTGCTGCGCTGGGCGGAAAAAGAAACGCAGGGGGTCGTCCCGGACGAGGAGAACACCGTCCTTGAGCCCTCGCGGCGCTATGACCTGGCCCGCCGCCGCCTCGGCGAGGCCGGGGAACGGGAGAAAGCGGGCGAGATCGAGGAAGCCCTTCAGGCCTGCGGAAAGGCCGAGGGGGAGGTGGGGATGCTCCGCCTGGAGGATCCCCAGTGGAACACCGCCTCCGCCGCCGGCCTCGAGAAGGAGATCAAGGCGGCGACCAACCGCCTCCGCCAGGCGAGAGCGGAGACTCAGGGCGACGAGGCCTCGCGCCGGCGTTTCTCCCTGGAGCGGCCTTTCGAACTCGGCGAGCGCCAGGTGCGGCTCGCCTTCGGCGAGCCCTCCAGCCTGGGCAAGATCAAGTTGCAGGGCGCGGAGGCCATATCCAACGACGACCACTTCGGGGTCACCTTTGCCCGCTACAACGACCAAGGGCTCTATTTCATCTTCCGCCAGGGGGCCACGATCGGCGTCAGCGCCTTCGAGCCCTTCGCCGGGGAGATGTGCGGGGCCCGGATCGGCCAGCCCCGGGAAGAGACGCTCGAGACCCTGCGCCGCCGCGGCGCTCTCCGCAATCCCCCCAACCCCGCCCGGAATTGGTGGGTGGACTTCCCGGGCCGGGAGGCCGACCTGATCTTCGAGGACGGCCAGCTCTCGGTGATCCGGATCCGCAAGAAGGACCCCTTGGGAAGGAGATACCTGTGGCCGGGATTCTGACGATCGATTACCTCCCCCTCGCGTCCCCCATCCACGACCCGGAGCGGATCCGGCGGAAGGCCGTCCCTTTCCTGAAGCGGTTGGAGGAGGAAGGGGGTTTTTCCCTGCGTCCGGCGAGAGAGGGGCGCCCCGCCCTGGTCTTCGTCCAGACCGGAGGGACGGAGACGATCTTCCGGAGGGTCTATCCCCGCCTGGAGAGGCCGGTCGTCCTCCTCACGCACCCCGCGGAAAACTCCCTCCCGGCGGCCCTGGAGATGCTCGCCTTTATCCGGGAGCGGGGCGGGAAGGGGGTTCTCCTCCACGGCCCCCCCGCCGAGCTGGCGCGGGAGATCGGGCGGCGGGCGGCGGCCTCCTTCGCCCGCGCCCGGATCCGGAACGCCCGCCTGGGCGTGGTCGGCGCCCCCTCCCCCTGGCTGATCGCGTCCCGGGTCGATCCGTCGGCCGTGAAGAAGCGCTGGGGGTGCGCGCTCGTCCCCCTCTCCCTCCGGGAGATGCTCCGGGAATCGGGCCGCCCCGCCCAACCGGCGGCGGGGTGGCCTCGGTTCGGGGACCGGGGGGTCTTGAGCCAGGCCCTCTCTTTCCACCGGGGGTTGCAGTCATTGATCCGGGCCCATCGCCTCGACGGGATCACCCTGCGCTGCTTCGACCTCCTCTCCCGGACCGGGAACACGGGCTGCCTGGCCCTCTCCCGCCTGAACGACGAGGGGACGCCCGCCGCCTGCGAGGGGGACGTCCCCGCCCTCTTCAGCATGCTCGTCGGCCAGCTCCTGACCGACTCGCCGGTCTTCATGGCCAACCCCTCGGCGGTCGACCGGAAGCGCAACGAGACGATCCTCGCCCACTGCACGGCCCCCTTCCGCCTGCTTCGCCGCCCCCGGCTCCTCACCCATTTCGAATCGGGGAAGGGGGTCTCGGTCCAGGGGGAGATTCCTCCGGGGCCCTGCGCGGTCTTCCGCTTCGGGGGGAGGGACCTCTCGCGCCACTTTATCGTCCGGGGCGAGATCCTGGGCAGCCCGCGGCGGAGCGACCTCTGCCGGACGCAGGTGCGGGTCCGCTGCGGGGAGGGGATCGGGGAATACCTGGACGCCCCCCTGGGGAACCACCTGCTTCTCGTCCCGGGGGAAGAGGCGGCGTCGGCGATCCGGACCTTCGCGGAGATGTATGCGGGTTAGCCTTCCCGCCGTGCCGCAGGGGAAGGAACCAGTGACCAGTAATCAGTGACCAGTAATCAGTGATCAGTAATCAGTGATCAGTAATCAGTGATCAGTGATCAGCAACCGGCGATTGGTTACTGATTACTGATCCCTTCTTCTTCAGTTACTGGTTCAGTCCGACCACTGCCTTCGCCTCGTCTTCGAAGATGGGGAAGAGCTGGGTGAATCCGGCGGTTTCGAAGACCTCCCGCACGTAGGGCTTGAGGCTACAGAGGGCGATCTTGCCCCCGCTCTTCTGGAGGGCCTTGGCGGTGGAGAGGAGCACGCGCAGGCCCGCGCTCGAGATGTACTCGGTGGAAGAGAAGTCGCAGACGATCTTTTTCGCCCCCCCGTCGATCAGCCCCTTGAGCGCCGTCTCGACGTCGCGGGCGCTGTAGGCGTCGAAGCGGGCGACCAGGGCCACCACCCGGACGTCGTTCACGTTCTTGATGTTCATCCCCGTCTCCTGTGTCCCGATCCGGCGCGGCGCGCGATCGGGCTCTCTGTTCTGGGTTCCCGTCTGGGATGCCGGCTTTGGACGCCAGCGCGCCGCGATTGTTGCAAGAAAATCGGCGCGAGAAGAGTCTATATAGTAGGGGAGCAATGCCGGGATTGTAAACCGTAAACCGCGGACCGTGAACCGTGAAAAGAAGAATCCGCCGCCCGCATTTTCGAAGGCGCGGAATATCTGCTATACTTCCATTTCCCGCGGGGCGGGGCGTCCCGCCCCGCGGAAAATGGAAGATGAAGAAGATCGTCCTGATCGTCAACGACGAGTCCGCCCCCCGCTTCGCCCTCCGGGACGCCTTCGCCCTCCGGGGTTACCGGGTGACCGAGGCCGCCGACGGGGCCGAATGTCTCCTCGCGGCCGCCCGCCATCGTCCGGACCTGATCGTCCTCGACGTGGTGATGCCGGGCCTGGACGGTCTGACCGTACTGGTCCGGCTCAAGGATTCCCCCCGGACCGCCGCCGTCCCCGTGGTCATGGTGGAGGGCCAGTCCGGGAGCCTCCACCGCGAGATGGCGCGGGAGCTGGGAGCGGCCGAGGTTTTCGCGGCGGATGACTCCCCGGAGGAGGTCGCCGCCGTCGGGGACAACCTGGTCTCCTCCGGGAAGGGAGGAGAGGGCGCGCCGTGAGGAAGGCCTTCTCCCAGACCAAGTTCATCCGCCACCTGGCCCGGAGCCGCCTCATCCCGCTCCACCGGATCACCCTGGCCTGCCGCGAGCAGAAGCGGACGGGGGGGACGCTCGCCTCCCACCTCCGGGAGCGCGGCTACCTCTCGGAGGACGATCTCAACCGGGCGCTGGCGGCGGCGATGGGGATCCCCTACGTGGAGCTCATCCCGGAGCGGATCAGCCGCGAAGCGGTGGCGTCCGTCCCGGCCGAGGTCCTGACCGAGCACCTCGCGGTCCCGATCGCCCGGGAAGGCGAGGCCCTGCGGGTAGCCCTGGCCGACCCCAGCGACCCCCGGGCTCTCGCCGAGCTCGCCCTTTTCGCCCGGCGGGAGATCCTTCCGGCGGTGGCGCGGCGGGAGGCGATCCTCTTCGTGCTCGACTACTTCTTCTCCTCCGGGGGGGGCGAGATCGCCCGCGCCTACCGCCTCTCCGGCTACGAGCCGCCGCCCGACCTGCCCTACGCCCGCCTGATCTCCGACATCACGGGAGCCTCGCTGGTCTACTTCCACCTCCTGGAGGGCTGGCGGAGGGGGATCAAGGAGATCCACTTCGAGCCCGCCTCCGCGGGCCTCCGGGTCCGCTACCGTTCGGCCGCGGGGATGGAGGAACGGGCCCTCTATCCTCCGATCTTCCGGACGATCTGCATCGCCCGCCTCAAGGTAGTGGCCGGAGCGGAGAACGGGGACGCGGGGCGCAAGTTCTCCATGACCCTGGGGGGGACCAAGGCCTTCCTGCACCTCTCCTTCTTCCCCGCCCTGGGCGGTACGGGAGCCTTGGTCTCCTTCGAGAACTCGGCCGACGGGGGGGCGGACGGCTCCGCCGCGCTCTCCGCCGCCCCGGCCTGGCGGGAGTTTGCCTCCGCCTTCGGCCGGGACGGCGGGCTCTACCTCGTCTGCGGGCCGGGCCGGGGGCTGCCGCTCCAGGCGGCCGAGGCCGCCTTCAAGCGCCAGATCTCGCCGCGGGTCAAGGCCATCGCCCTGCGCCGGGACGACCGCGGGGAGGAGCGGGATTACACCGAGATCAAGGCGGAGACGGACAGCGACGCGGGTTACTCCCGCGGACTCCAGTCCCTCGCCCGCCAGAACCCCGACGCCGTCTTCACGGACTTCATCGACGGGAAGGAGACTCTCGCCCAGGCGGTCCGGCTCGCCCTCGGCGGGGCGGCCGTGGTGGGCAAGAGCGAACTCGGCGCCGTAGCGGATTGCCTCGCCTTCGCCGGCGAATGCGGCCTCCCGGCCTCCCTTTTCCTCTCCGCCCTCCGGGCCGTCCTGGCCGTCCGCCCGGTTCGTCTCCTCTGCCCGTCCTGCCGCCGGGCGGAGCCGATCGGCGACGCGGACGTCCGCGGCCGCCGCTTCCTCGCCGCGCGGGGCTTCGAGAAGCTCTTTCGCCCGGTCGGCTGCCCGGCCTGCCGCGGGACCGGCTTCCAGGGGGTGGAATGGCTTTTCGAGTGCGTTGTCTTCACCCCGGAGATCAAGGAGGCCTTGCGAAGCCGGGGGCTGCCGGAGGCGAAGGCCGCCGGGGAGGCTCTCGCCGGGAGCGCCATCCGCCTCCGGGGGGAGGAACTCCTCCGGGAGGGAAGGATCGACCTCAAAGAATTCGATCTGCTGAGAGGGTGAAATATTGGTGTTTTTCCATGCTCCCCGCCGAACCAATCGCGTCCGGACCCGTATCCCCCCTTAAGGAATCTCTGCCTCGGGGAGAGGGTCATCGGAATCGCCTCCGAGAGCGTTTTCTCCAGGGCGGCCTCGCGGGTTTCCTCGACTACGAGATCGTCGAGCTCCTCCTCACGCTGGGGACGCCGCGGAGGGATTGCCGGGAGACGGCGCGGCGGGCGCTCCAGCGCTTCGGTTCCTGGAAGGGAGTGATCGACGCCCCGACCGAGCTTCTCCGGGAAGTCCGGGGGATCGGCCCCAAGAACGTTTTCGGCCTGTCGCTGGTCCGGGAGGCCGCCCGCGGCTATCTGGCGGAAAAGGCGCGGGAGAAACCCCTGGTGGGCTCGCCCCGGGAAGTTTTCGACTACCTCCGGGGCGCGCTTTCCGGCCGGCGCCGGGAGGTATTCACCGTCCTCTATCTCAGCAACGCCAACCGCCTCCTCGCCGCCGAGGAGCTCTTCTCGGGGACGGTCGACCAGGCGGTGGTCCATCCCCGCGAGGTGATCGCCTCCGCCCTCCGGCACAACGCCTCGCGGCTGGTCTTCGCCCACAACCACACCGGGGGGACGCTCCGCCCCAGCCGGGAGGACATCGAGATCACCGTTCGCCTGAAGGCCGCCTGCGCCGCGGTCGGGATCGAGGTTCTCGACCACGTCGTCGTCGGCGAGGACGGATGCTTCAGCCTGCGGGAGAACGGCCTGATCTGAGGTCCCGCCCGGGGCGGGAACGCCCCCCAGGGTTCGCCCTTCGGAAAGGATGAGGGAATGAACAAGCTGACTTCGCAACGCGTATCCCCCCGGCGGTTCGCCCGGCTCTTCGTCGTCGGTTGCTGCCTTTTCGCCTCCAGGGCCTTCCCCTGCCTGATCTGCGAGGACGCGCCCGGAGAGGAGGAGAAGCGGGTGGAGGAGCTGGTCGCGAAGAAGGGAGGGGGGGCGCTCGCCGAGCTGCGGGAGATCATCTCCTGCCCGGCCTGCCCGACCGGGGCCCGCATCGCCGCCGCCCGCGCCGTGGGCGACCTGAAAGACCGGGAGTCGATCCCGGAGCTCAGCCGGCTCTGCCTCGCCTTGCTCGACCCCGCCGCCCCCGGCCCCTTCGGCGTCCGGAGCAAAGACTCCGCCCTGCGCGTGGCCTCGGCCGCCTCCCTGCGCCAGCTGGGGGCCCCCGCGGCGGGGGAGGAGATCGGGCGGAGATGGCGCGAACTCTCTGGAGAGCGGCAGGAGGAGGTTCCCCGGATCCTCTCCGAGTTCGCCTTCCCCGACCGCCAGGAAAGGCTCGTGGAGGTCCTGCGCTCGAGCGGCCGCGATCCCGTCGCCTTCCAGGCGATCGTCGAGCTCCGGCGGGTGGGCGACGCCGGCGCCGCGGACGCCGTCCGCGACCGGATCGCGGACTGGCGGCGCCGGGAGGAGGGCGGCGCGCCCCTGGCCAGGATGATCCGCTACTCCGAGAACACGGTGCGCGTCCTCCTCTCCCGTCCCGGGGCCGCAGCGGAGGAATGATCGAAGTTGACAATCGGCGCCGCTATTGTCTAGTCTTTCCCCCGGGAAGCAATCCCCGGCAATCCCGCCGGCGGCTTCCCTTGCCCGCGGAGGTGCCGATGAAGCGCGTGCTGGCTTTGGCCGCCTCTCCCCGCCGGGGGGGAAACAGCGAGTCTCTCCTCGACGAGTTCCTGGTCGGTCTGACCAAGGCGGGAGGGTCCTTCGAGAAGGTCGTTCTCCCCGACCTCGCCATCGCCCCCTGCCGCGAGGACCACCACTGCCTGCGGACCGGGGAGTGCTCGATCCGGGACGACGCCGGCGAGCTTTTCCGCAAGATCCTCGAGGCCGAGAAGATCGTGCTCGCCTCGCCGGTATTCTTCTATGCCCTCCCCGCCCAGCTCAAGGCGCTGGTGGACCGGGTCGAGCTGTATTTTATACGGAAATACTCCCTGAAACAGTCCATCCCCGGAGTCCCGCGCCACGCCTTCGTCATCATGGTGGGGGCGACGGAAGGCGAACGGACCTTCGAGGGGAGCTTCGTCACCCTGAAGGAGTTCTTCTCGATCCTCAACGCCAACATCTCCGGCCGCCTGACCTTCCGCGGAATCGAAAAGACGGACGATCTCAAGAAGCGGCCCGGCCATTTGGCCGACGCCCGGGCGGCGGGAGCGAAGTTCGTGGAAGTCTGAAAAGCTTGAGCGGGATGAAGAATCCCGCTCAAGATTGTCTGGAATTCCGCCCCCGATCTCCCTCCGGTTATTGCTTGCCGATCACTGATCACTGATCACTGATTACTGATTACTGATTACTGATCACTGATCACTGTCTTCCCCCGCCGCCTTCCCCAGCACGGGATCCCGCGCGGCCTTCGCGCGGAGCCCCGCGTCCGTGATCCGCTTAAGCCACCTCCGCGCCTCCGCAGTCTCCCCCTCCTCCATGGCCAGCCGAGCCAGGTTGTAGAAGCAGATCTGGGCGTAGCTGGACTTTCCGGCGGCGCAGGACTCGTAGGCGGCGCGCGCCCGCGCGGTCTGGCCGGAGCGGGCGAGGCAGCCGGCGAGATAGACCCGCGCCCGGGCGAACTCGGGATGGTCCGGCCCGACGCGGCCATACCAGGCGGCCGCCTCCTGGAAATCGCGGTTGGCGAAGTAGGAGTCGGCCAGGGAAAGGGCGAGGTCGGGGCCGACATCCCAGTCGGCGACGGCCCGGACCAGGGCCCTCCGCGCTTCCTCCCAGCGGCCGGTTTCCGCCAGGGCCTGGGCAAGCTTGGCCTGGACGGAGACGGCGGAGGGGAAGTCGCGGCCCAGCGTCTCGAGAAAGCGGAGCGAGTCCGCCGGCCGGCCGGCGAGGAGGAGGAAGCGCCCCTTCGCGAAGGCCTCCCGGGGGGAGGCGGGGGGGAGGCGAAGCGCCTCGTCTAGCGACCGCCGGGCCAGCTCGGCGGCCCGGGGATCCCCCGCCGGCAGGAAGAGGGCGGCGGAGCCGTCGAAGAAGGCGAGCGTCCAGTCCGCCGACGTGGAGAGGTGCTCGAGGAGCGAGGCGTTGGAGGGGTTGAGATGGCCGACGACCGCCAGGCCGAACCGCCGCCGCTTAGCTTCGCGGTCGAAGAATTCGTTCTCGATGAGGAGGCGGTTGTAATCGGCGAGGAAGTCGTTCCCGTATACCGGGAGCCGCCCATCGACGAATATCTTCCGCTCCGGCCAGAGGGCGTAGGCGAGGGTCGAACCGATCCCGAAGGTGTTGAAGATCGCGCCCGGAGGCTGCTGGAGGGAGATGAATCCGGCGACGGCGAAGGGATAGCTCACCGGGGAGATCCCGAAGCCCGCCTCGCGGTGGATGTCGCCCCGGAAGGGGTCGCGCTCCCAGCCGGGGTAGAAGGCGGAGACGACGAGGACAGCGGCCAGGACGGCCGCCGTTGCGGACCGGGGGACGCGGTCCAGGGCCGCGCGCAGGGGGCCGGCGGAGAGCGCCCGGGCGCAGACGAAAGGGAGGACGAGGGAGCAGAGGGCTAGGTTGCGGGCGGCCGAAAAGGCGAGGGCGGAGAAGAGGAGGAAGAGGAGCCCGTCGGCCGCCTCGGGCGCCCGGCGCCGGGCGAGGAACGCCGCCAAGGCGAGGAGGACCAGGGCGAGGAAGAGGCACTGGGCGAGCGTGAGGCTCTCCGGATGGAGGAAGGAGAGGGGCTGCCAGGCGTAGATATGGCGGCTCGCCTCCCGGATTTCCCCGTAGTACGTGAAGGCCTTGAGCCCGAGGGGATTGGCCAGGGCGGCGAGGGAGCTGGCGGCGCCGGCGATCAGGAGGGGGAGGAGAGCCCGAGGGCGGGGCGGGGCGCCGGAGCGGAGACGACCGGTCAGGCGGTCGAGCGCCGCTCCCGCTCCGGCCAGGAGCATGGTCAAAAGCCCGATGACGAAGCCGCCGTGGAGGTTCGCCCAGAGCAGGAAGAGGGGAGGGAGGCAGAGCAGGGGGCCCCGACGGGCCGCCCGGTCCAGGAGAGCGAGGAGGAGGGCGAGAAGGAAGAAGGTGAAGAGCTCGGGGCGGACGACGAAGCGGGGAGAGACCGCGATGATGGCGAGGGCGGAGAGGAGCGCGGCGGCGGCTTCGCCCGCCCGGCGGCGGGCGGTGAAGAAGACGAGGGCGAAGGTCCCGAGGAGGAGGAGCCAGCGGAGGACGAAGAGGCCGGCCACCTGCCCACCCTTTCCGGCGAGGGCGAAGGCGCCCTCGGCGAGCCAGGAGTGGTTGAGCCATTCCGCCCCGGGGCGGGTGTAGGAGAAGGGGTCGGTGAGGGGGATGCGGTGGGTGGAGAGGATGATCTCTCCGGTCTTGACGTAGAGCCAGAGATCGGGGTCGCGGAGCTTGAAGAAGGAGAGGACGGCGACGAGGGCGCCCAGGAGAAGCGGGATGATCGCGGCGGCAGCCTTTCTTTTCATGCCGGGTGGGGATTATCGGCCATCTTCTTTGATCCAGGCAAAGGATTTGTATTCCGATCGGAATTGATGTGTAATAAATATCACGGGTGAAATTCCCGGCGCAATTCCTCCGGATCGGGCCAAGGATCGACGATCGGGTGCAGCCGTTTTCATCCGTCCGACCGGCCAGCGGAGGGAAGAGGCGGATCTTTAGCGATGCTCCACTACGTTCTCAAACGGCTTCTGATCATCCCGCCCATGGTCCTCCTCATCTCCCTGGTCACCCTGGGCGTGATGCACCTCGCCCCCGGCGATCCGGCCAGCCTCCGCTACGGCTTGAACCCTCAGGTGGCGGGGAGCGCCCGGGCCCGCCTGCGCGACCTCTACGGCCTCGACCGCCCCTTCCTGTCCCAATACCTTCTCTGGCTCAAGCGCGTGGTCCGCCTCGACCTCGACCGCTCCTTCGTCGACGATCGGCCGGTCCGCGACCTCATCCGGGAACGGCTGGGGGCCACGGTTCTCCTCAACGCGCTCGCCCTCGGCGCCATCCTCCTCCTGGCCGTCCCGATCGGCGTGATCGCCGCGGCCCGGCGCGGGTCCTTCTTCGACCGGGCGAGCAGCCTCCTGGTCTTTATCGGCTACTCCGCGCCCACCTTCTGGGTGGCCCTCCTGCTCATCCTGTTCTTCGGCGTCCATCTCCGCTGGTTCCCGATCTCCGGGATGCGTCCCTGGTATGCGCCTTTCCTTCCCGTGGGGGGGCAGCTCCGCGACCTCCTCCGCCACCTCGTTCTCCCGGTGGCCGCCACCGCCTTCGGGGGGCTGGCCGGGCTCTCCCGCTACTCCCGCTCCAGCATGCTCCAGTCCTTAAGCGAGGACTACATTCGCACCGCCCGGGCCAAGGGGCTTAAGCCCTCGGCGGTGGTCTGGAAGCACGCCTTGAAGAACGCCCTCCTCCCGGTGGTCACCATCCTCGGTCTCTCCCTCCCCTCCCTGATCGGCGGATCGGTCATCTTCGAAACGATCTTTTCCTGGCCGGGGATGGGGCGCCTGGGATACAACGCGATCATGAACTACGACTACCCGGTGGTCATGGGGGTGGGGCTCCTCTCGGCCTTCCTCACCCTGGCGGGGATCCTGATCTCGGACGTGGTCTACGCGTGGGTGGATCCGAGAATAAGATACGAATAGAAATTCGAAGCACAAAATCCCTGCCTGCCGGCAGGCAGGCGAAACAATATCGGATCTATTGCGATGGCTGGCGCATGAGATCTAGGCTGCTCATTCGATATCCTTCCATAACGATCGGATCGCTGCTGATTCTGGCGCTGGCCCTGGCGGCGCTCCTCGCCCCCGTCCTTTCGCCCCGCGACCCCGACGAAGTCCGGCCGGAGGAAGCGGAGATCCTCCGGCCGCCCGGCCCGGGCTGCCCCCTGGGGACCGACGACCTCGGGCGCGACGTCCTAAGCCGCCTCCTCTACGGGGGGAGGATCTCGCTCTCGGTCGGCTTCCTGGCGGTCGGGATCGCCCTCCTGATCGGCGTCGTCCTGGGCGCGGCGGCCGGATACTACGGCGGCTGGGTCGACCTCCTGATCATGCGCTTTACGGAGATCGTGCTGATGTTCCCGACCTTCTTCTTCATCCTCATGATCCTGGCCTTCCTGGGGCCGGGGATCGGGAACGTCATGGTCGTGATCGGGGCCTTCAGCTGGCCCGGCCTCTGCCGGCTGGTCCGAGCCGAGTTTCTCTCCCTGCGCGAACGGGAATTCGTCCTGGCCGCCCGCAGCCTGGGCGCGTCCGGGGGGAGGATCATCTTCCGCCACATCCTCCCCAACGCCCTGGGGACGGTTTTCGTCTACGCCACGCTGGCCGTGGGGGCGGCGATCCTGACCGAGACCGGCGTCTCCTTCCTCGGCCTGGGCGCCCAGCCCCCCGTCTCCTCCTGGGGGAACATCATTACCACCGGCCGGCATTTCATCGACAGCGCCTGGTGGCTCACCCTCTTCCCGGGGCTCGCCATCCTCTTCACCGTTCTCTCCTACAACCTCCTTGGGCAGGGGCTCCAGGACGCGCTCGACCCGCGGCGGAAGGGAGGGCGGCGATGACGGTTCTCCTCCGGGTGCAGGGCCTGCGCGTGATCTTCCCCGCCGCGGGCGGCGCGGTGCGGGCGGTGGACGGGGTCTCCTTCTCCGTGGCCTCCGGCGAGACGCTCGGACTGGTCGGGGAGTCGGGCTGCGGGAAGACGATGACCGCCCTCTCCCTCTTGCGCCTGGTCCCGCCTCCGGGCCGAATCGCGGGGGGGGAGATCGCCTTGGAAGGGAGAGACCTGTCCGGTTTGGGCGAGGGCGAGATGCGCGAGCTTCGGGGGAAGGCGATCTCCATGGTCTTCCAGGAACCGATGACCTCCCTGAACCCGGTCTTCACGGTCGGCGCCCAGATCGAGGAGACGATCCGCGCCCACGAACGAGTCGGCCGGGCGGCGGCGCGGTCCCGGGCGCTCGCGCTGCTCGCCGAGGTCAACCTCCCCGATCCCGCCGCGCGCCTTAACGCCTATCCCCACCAGCTCTCCGGGGGGATGCGCCAGCGGGTGATGATCGCGATCGCGCTCGCCTGCCGCCCCCGGCTCCTGATCGCCGACGAGCCGACCACCGCCCTCGACGTCACGGTGCAGGCGCAAATCCTCTCCCTGCTCGGCCGCCTGCGCCGCGTCCACGGGATGTCCATGCTCCTGGTGACCCACGACCTGGGCGTGGTGGCCCGGGAGACCGACCGGGTGGCGGTGATGTATCTGGGGAGGATCGTGGAGTCCGCTTCCACCGCCGCTCTCTTCGCCCGCCCGCTTCATCCCTACACCGCGGCCCTGATGCGTTCGATCCCCCGCCTGGGACAGACCCGGCGGAGGCTCGCCGCGATCCCGGGGAACGTCCCCGACCCCAGCCTGCGACCTTCCGGCTGTTCCTTCCATCCGCGCTGCCCGCTGGCCGAGCCGGTCTGCGGAAAGGAAGACCCCGCGCTGGAGGAGCTCCAAAGCGGCCATTTCGCCGCCTGCCACGTCGCCCGCAGAGAAGCGCGCGATCGAACCTGAAGAGGTCCGAACACGGATGGTAAACTGGCCAGGGTTAGGTTAATGGTCTGGTCATTGGGCCAAGGTTAGGTGCGGCCGGGTTCCACCGTTTACCTCACCCATTGACCAGACCAATAACCTTGCCCTAACCCATCGACCATTATTGCAACGCGGCTTATGAACGAACACACGCGAGAAGTTCTCCTCAGCGTCCGGGGACTGACAAAAAGTTTCCCGCTTCACCGGGGTCTCTTCTCCCGCTCGGCGGGGTCGGTTCGGGCGGTGGACGGGGTCAGCTTCGAGGTCCCGCGCGGGACCACCCTCGGCCTGGTGGGGGAGACGGGCTGCGGAAAGACCACGCTCGGGCGCCTCATCCTCCGCCTTCTCCCCGCCGACGGCGGAGAAGTCCTCTTCCGGGGTGAGAACGTCCTCGCCGCCCCCGCCGCGCGGCTGCGCCGGCTCCGGCAGGAGATGCAGATCGTCTTCCAGGATCCCTTCGGTTCGCTCAACCCCCGGATGCGGGTGGGCGCGATCGTGGGGGAGGGCTTGCGGATCTTCCGGCGGGGGAGCGGGCGCGAGATCGACCAGGAGACGGGCCGCCTTCTCCAGAGGGTGGGTCTTGGCGCCTCCGCCGCGCGCCTCTTCCCCCACGAGTTCTCGGGCGGCCAGCGCCAGCGGATCGGCATCGCCCGGGCGATCGCGCTCCGTCCCGCCTTCATCGTCTGCGACGAGCCGGTCTCCTCTCTCGACGTCTCCATCCAGGCCCAGATCCTGAACCTCCTGGCCGACCTCCAGGAAGAGATGGGGATCGCCTACCTCTTCATCGCCCACGACTTGCGGGTGGTCGAGCATATCTCCCATCGGGTGGCGGTGATGTACCGAGGGAGGATCGTGGAGACGGCCGCGCGGGAGGCCCTCTACTCCGATCCCCGCCACCCCTACACCCGACTGCTCCTGGATTCCATCCCCGAACTCGATCCGGCCGCGCCCCGCCGCCCCGCGCCGTCCGCCCCGGCCGAGGAGAAGACCGGCGGGGGATGCCCCTTCTTCCCCCGCTGCGGGGAGAGGGAGGAGGGCTGCCGGGAGCAGGTCCCGGAGCTCCGGGAGGTCGGGGAAGGGCATTGGGTGGCGTGCGTGAAACAGGTGAAAGGTGCCAAGAATAAAGTGTAAGGTGTAAGGTGCAATTTAATATGACGGTTCGGCCCCAGTGAACTCGGAAGCGTCATCATTCGGAGACCGCGCATGAAAAAATGGATAGTTCCGGCAATCGTCGCCGCCGTCCTCGCCGCGCTCGCGGCCTGGTATTTCATCCTCCGGGCGCCTTCCTCGCCGCCGCTCAGCGCCTTCATCCCCGAGCGGGCCGCGCTCGTCCTCATCGCGGACGATCTGGGCGGCTTCTGGGAGAGCTTCTCCGCCGGCGATCTCTGGCGGGAGATCGCCGGCTCAGCGCTCGGAAAGAAGGCCGGCTTCCCGGAGCGGATCGCCGCGTTCGCCGCCGCGTTCGAAGCGGCCGCCGGCTTCCCTCTCGACCGGGACAACTTTCGCGAGCTCGCGGGGAGGGAGATCGCCGTCGCTCTTCTCCCCGAGGCGAACGAACGCCCGGCCTCCCTCCTTCTCGCCACCCGGGTCGGGGCGAAGACCCGGGCCCTCGAGCTCGTCTCGCGCTGGCAGGACCGGATCCGTTCCGCCGGAGACAGGAGCTTGAAGGAGTCGGCGAGCAAGGATTTCCCCTGGGTGGAGATCCGCCCGACCGCGGACTTCCCCTTCTCCTCGGCCTACGCCTTCTCGGGCGACTGCCTCCTCTTCCTCGTCTCCCCCGTCCAGGCGGGGAAGGGGATGGAAGAGGCCCTGGCGCTGGCGCGGGGGAAGGGGGAGGGCGTCTCGATCGCCTCCCTCGGGGGGTTCCGGGAGACCTGGGCCCTGCTCCCGCCGAAGGGCTCCCCGCGGCTCGCCTGGCACCTGAGCGTCGACCGCCTCGCCGCGCTCTGGGGCGGGGACAGCCTGGTCGGGATCGAGGCCCCCGGGGTCAGGGAGTGGGAAGCGCTGATGGAGAATATCCGTCGCCGCCTCAAGATCGTCCGCTCGGTCGGAGGGGGGGTCTGGCTGGAGCGGGGGCTGAAGGGGTTCGTCCGGAGGGAGATCGATCCCGACCGGGCGAAGGGGGTTTACGGCTCCGCGCTCCCGCGGCCGATCTCTCGCCGTTTCGACTCCCTCCGTTTCGCTCCCGCCGGCGCGCTTATGGTCTGGGCCGGGGCCGAGGATTTCTCCCTCGCCTGGGAGCGGGCGCGGCGCGACTGGGGGATGCTCAAGCCGGCCCTCCTTTCCGGGGGCGTCGGGGAGGAGGGGGACAAGTTCCTCCGGATCGCCCGCGAGTTCGAGCAGGACCTCCTCCCCGCTCTCTCCGACGAAGCGGTCGTCGTTCTTAACCGCCTCGCCTCGAGCGGTCTCATCCCCCTGCCGGACGTCGCGGCCGCGTTCAAAGCGAAGGACGCCGCCGCGGCGGACTCCGGCATGGAGAAATTCGTCGCGGCCCTTCTGGGGGCCGGCCCGGCCACCGTCTCCCGCCGGGGCAAATGGGAGGTGAAGACGGTCCCGGCCGGTCCTTTCGGGGAGTGCGCTTGGACGGTGGCCGAGGGGTACCTGGTCGCGGGGACGAGCGCGGGGACGGTGGAAAAAGCCCTCAAGGCCTTCCTGGGCGCCGAGGGCAGGCTCGTCGAGGAGCCGGGTTTCCGCCGCCTCGCCGCCGCCGTCCCCCCCGAGGGCGGCCGCTTCCTCTATCTCGACACCGCCCGCCTGATCGAGGAGATCGCCCGGATCGTCCGCTGGGCGCAAGCTTTCGCCTCCCCCGAGAAGCCGGAAGGCGAGCTTCTCTCGGCGGAAGAGCTGATCGAGTCGCTGCGGCCCTGGCGGCGCCTCTGGGGGCTCGCCGTCCGCGCGCGGGCGGAACAAAACGTTGTGATTGACGACTTTTACTGGTATAGTGAGGAAAAATCGTTTTTCGGCGCTCCCGCCGGGGACTAAGCCCGGCCGGTGATCGGCGGCGCCGGCGATTAGGGTTTTCGCCGGGATGGTGGAACTGGCAGACACATACGTTTGAGGGGCGTATGGGGTAACCCGTGCGGGTTCGAGTCCCGCTCCCGGCATTGCCTGGCCTCGCCAGGATCCGCTGCCAGCGGCTCCTGGCCAGGCCAGGCAGCGCGTGCGATTTTAAGAATTTTCCCCTTGCCACGCGAGTCAGACATATATATTATGCCAGTAGCCTTTAAACCGCTTTCTTTTCGCCGCCCTCCAGGCGGCGAAAAGAGGAAAGGAGCCCAGGTGAAGACAAAGCTGATCTGCGTGATGGGGGTTTCATGCCTCGCCTTGATCGTCGCCGGCCTCAGCTGGGGCCAGGCCTACATGGACAAGGGCTACGGCGACGCCGGCTGCGTCGACCGCTGGAAACCGATCGAGGTGGGCGAGCGCATGATCGGGGTTTCCTGCCGACCCGGCCTCGGCGCGCGGGTGAGCTACTTCTTCCCCTACTCCAACGACGACGCGGACAGCGAGATCGCCTACGAAGGGATCATCTCCTACGCGGTGAGCAACGTCTTCGCCACCGCCCTCACCGTCGGTTACACCGACCCCGAGATCCTGGCCCCCGTGGAGGGCCGCCTGCGCACGACCTATCTGAACCTGACCTTCGAGCTCCGGGGCGAGCCCGAGCCCAACTTCGGCCTCTACCTCGGCTTCGGTCCCAGCGTCTACTTCAACAACTTCAAGTCCAAGGGCCCCTACGATCTCAATTCCGACGACTCCTTCGGGTGCCACGTCTCGCTGGGGATCGACTACTTCGTTCTCCAGGATCTCGCCCTCAACATCGACGTCAAGCACCTGTGGTTCATCGACGACGTCAAGTACCGGGTCAACGGGGGCAGCAAGCAGAAGCTCGAGATGAACGCCATGGTCTTCGGGGCCGGGCTGAAGTACTTCTTCTTCTGATCCTGGCGGTTCCGCCGGGTCGGCGGTCATTTCGGGGGGCTCGCGCGAGCGCGAGCCCCCCGTTTCGCCTTGAAAAGGCCCCGGGAGCGGATATAATTCGCTCTCGGTGATCAGCGGGGGCGGCGCCCTGAGCGCGCCGCCTTCCGGGAAACGATACGGAAAAGACGGGAGGAAGCATGAAGAGAGCATTCTGGTCGGCCGCGGCGGCCGCGGCCGCCGCGCTACTGTCGCCTGCCGCAAGCTGGGCCGCGTCCGAGGCGATCCCCGCGTCCTGGTGGCTCGCGCCGGCTTCCGCCGTCGCCGCCCTGGCGGTGGCTTTCTTCTTCTACCGGTGGATGATGTCCCAGCCGGCTGGGAACGAGACCATGGTCCAGATCGCGGGCTACGTCCGCGAGGGGGCCCATGCCTACCTCCGCCGCCAGTACGCGGTGGTGGGCAAGATCTTCATCGTGCTCGCGGTCATCCTCGGCGTGCTCGCGGTCCTGGGGGTCCAGAACCCGTTCGTGCCCGTCTCCTTCCTCACCGGCGGCTTCTTCTCCGGCCTCTGCGGCTACCTGGGGATGAAGTCGGCGACCCAGGCCTCCTCCCGGACGGCCGAGGGTTCCCGCCTCTCCCTCAACCAGGGGCTCAAGATCGCCTTCCGCTCCGGGGCGGTGATGGGGCTGGTGGTGGTCGGCTTCGGCCTTCTCGACATCTCCTTCTGGTACCTGATTTTGAACTGGATCTATGACCACAACCTCTTCGGACTGAGCCTGGTGCTGGCCAGGAAGGTCGGACTGGCGGGCGCCCTCTCCGGCCAGGGTTGGAACGCGGCCTGGGCGCTGGATCCGGCCTACGTGCACGGCAAGCTCGTGGAGATCACCACCACGATGATCACCTTCGGGATGGGCGCTTCCACCATGGCCCTCTTCGCCCGGGTGGGCGGGGGGATCTTCACCAAGGCCGCCGACGTGGGGGCGGACCTGGTGGGCAAGGTCGAGTCCGACATCCCCGAGGACGATCCCCGCAACCCGGCGACCATCGCCGACAACGTCGGCGACAACGTGGGCGACGTGGCCGGGATGGGGGCCGACCTCTACGAGTCCTACTGCGGCTCCATCCTCTCCACCGCCGCCCTGGGGGCCGCCCTCCCCCTCCTGGCCGGCCACTTCAGCCCGGCCCGGGCGGTGGTTGCGCCGATGCTGGTCTCGGCCCTGGGGATCATCTTCTCCATCGTCGGGATGTTCTTCGTCCGCACCGGGGAGCAGGCCTCCCAGAAGAACCTGCTCAAGGCCCTCCTGATGGGGACGCTCGGCAGCTCGATCCTGATCCTGGTCGCCTGCGCCCTGATGGCGGGGGCGGGCCTGATGACCTGGGGGGTCTTCGGGTCGGTGGTCGCCGGGCTCCTCGCCGGGGTGATCATCGGGCAGTCCACCGAGCACTACACCAGCGACGAGTACGCCCCGACCCAGTCCGTGGCCAACCAGGCCCGGATGGGGCCGGCCACGACCGTCCTCGACGGGATCGCGGTGGGAATGTTCTCGACCGGGATCCCGGTGATCACCATCGTCGTGGGGCTGATCGCCGCCTACGCCTTCGCCGGCGGCTTCGGGAACATCCCGATGGGCCTCTACGGCGTCGGCTTCGCCGCGGTGGGGATGCTCTCCACGTTGGGGATCACGCTCGCTACCGACGCCTACGGGCCGATCGCCGACAACGCCGGGGGCAACGCCCAGATGGCCGGGCTCAGCCCCGAGGTGCGGGAGCGGACCGCCGCCCTCGACTCGCTCGGGAACACGACCGCCGCCACCGGGAAGGGCTTCGCCATCGGCTCGGCGGCGCTGACCGCGCTCGCCCTGGTGGCCGCCTACATCGAGGAGATCAAGATCTGGGTCGGCAAGCTGGCCGGAGTGGACGGCTATTTCCCGGTCGGGAAATACGCCTTCGTTAACAACGCCGAGGGCACGGCCCGGGCCGCCGCCGCCGGCATCACCAACGTGGTCGTCGCGGCCAAGGCCGAGATGGCCGACTTCGTCAACGCCTACGACCTCTCCCTGATGAACCCGCTTCTCCTCTGCGGCATTTTCCTGGGGGCGATGATGGCCTTCTACTTCTGCGCCCTGGCCGTCAAGGCCGTGGGCCAGGCCGCCGGTTTCATGGTCGAGGAGGTCCGCCGCCAGTTCAAGGAGATCCCCGGGATCATGGAAGGAAAGGGGAAGCCGGACTACGCCCGCTGCGTCGCCATCTCCACCCAGGGCGCCCAGAGGCAGATGGTTCTCCCCGCGCTCCTCGCGATCATCGTCCCGGTGGCCACCGGGATCATCCTCGGGGTCCCCGGAGTGATGGGGCTCCTGATCGGGTCCATGACCGCCGGCTTTGCGCTGGCCTGCATGCTCAACAACTCGGGGGGCGCCTGGGACAACGCCAAGAAGTTCATCGAGAAGGGTTCCTTCGGCGGCAAGGGCTCGCCCGCCCACAAGGCCGCGGTCATCGGGGACACGGTGGGCGATCCCTTCAAGGATACCGCCGGGCCCTCGATGAACATCCTGATCAAGCTGATGTCGATGGTGTCCGTGGTCTTCGCCGGGGTGGTGGTCAAGATCGCCCCCCTGATCGCCCGGGGCCTCTTCGGGTTGCGCTGAGCGGCGGGGAGCGAGATGATCCAGGGGGCGAACCGGCCGGGAAACGCGCGCGACGAGCCCTCGCTCGGCCGGGTCGGCCACCGGGCGCTCAAGGCGGCCCTGGTCATCCTGCTCGCGGGCGGCGCCGTCTTCCTGTGGAAGTTCGCGGCCCGGCGCGCCCCACCCGACCTCGCCCCCCACCGGCAGCAGCTCCGCCTCCTGGAGGGGGCCTACGCCCTCCGCCAGGAGCGGATCCGCGCCGATTACGAGGAGAAGATCAGCGCGGCGCCCAACGAGGTCATCTCCGTGAAGCACCAGCAGGAGGAGAACCTGGAGCTGGAGCGGACGGAAGACCTTTATTTCTCCGACAAGGAAGCGATATCCCGGGGCGACTACCGCTGTCTCGAGGCCCACTGGGGGGGGGAGATCGGGCGTCTCCCTTCCGAACCGACCCCGCCGGGAACGAAGTAAAAGATGGCTCGTTAAGCAATGGATGCGGCCAGCCAGAAGATCCTGGTCATCGACGACGACGATAAGATCGGCGCCCTGCTCCGGCTCTACTTCAGCAAGAAGGGCTTCGCGGTGGGGATCGTCCAGAAAGCCGAGGAGGCGGAGCGGGAGATCGAGAAGACCCGCCCGGACCTGATCTTCCTCGACTACCGGATGTCTCCGATCACCGGCAAGGACATCCTGGAGCGGATGAGGATCCGCGGCGACCGCACCCCGGTGGTGATGATGTCGGCCTACCGCCGCCGCGACGGCGATCTGGAGATGGTCCGGCTGGGAGCGCTGGCCTACCTCCCCAAGCCCTTCGACTTCGCCGAGATCGACCGCATCCTCCGGCGGGTCTTTCCCTGATCGTGCCGATCGGGGAACCGCGTTCCCCGATCGGGACGATCAGAATGGCCCGTACCGGTGGCCTCGTCTCCCGTCGGATCGTCTCCCGTTTGCGACTGATGAACCCAGAGCGCACGATCGAGCCCCTGGCCGATGAGCTCCTCTCCCGCCTGCCCGACGGGGTGATGTGGCTCGACGGGGAAGGGAACCTCCGGCACCTCAACCCGGCCGGGCAGTCCCTGCTCCGGGCGCCCGCGCGGGGCTGGCGGGGGAGGCCGCTCGCGGCTTTCCTCGCCGTCGCGGACCGGCCGCCGGTCGCGGCCGCCCTCTCCGAGATCGCCGCCGGCCGCCGCGCCGACGGCCGCTGGGAGGTGGCGGCCGCTCGCCGGCCGGAGCGGAGGATTGAGCTCGCTCTCGCCGCCGTCCGGGACCGGGGGGCGCTGGCCGGCGTCTCCGGGACGCTGCGCGACGTCACCCGGGAGCGGGAGGAGGTCGCCCACCTGCGGGAGCTTTCCGCGGTACTGAAGAGCCTCCAGGAGACGGTGATCATCACCGATCGCCGCCGCCGGATCGTCTACGCCAACCCGGCCGCGGAGAGGATGCTGGGCTATCGGCCGGAGGAGATGCGGGGCCGCCCGGCCGCCTTTTTCTTCGAGGGGATACCGGGCAACCCGCCCCGCCTGGCCGACTTCATCTCCACCCACGCCGGCGAGCGGGGCTGGGAGGGCGAGCTCTTCAACCGGCGGAAGGACGGCCGGGTCATCCCCGTCCGCCTCTCCCTGACCGCGGTGAAGGAGGGGGGAGAGACGGTAGGCTACGTCGGGGTCTCCCAGGACATCAGCCGGATCCGGGAGCTCGAGGAAAGCCGCCGCCGCCGGATGGAGATGGTGGAGGAGGAGGTCCGCAAAAGGACCGAAGAACTCCAGCGGATCAGCCGGGACATGGCCGGACAGCGCAGCCAGCTCGACGCCATCCTTTCCAACATCGCCGAGGGGGTGGTGGTGGAGAACGAGCGCTATGAGGTGGAGTTCATGAACCAGACGCTGATCCGCCGCTTCGGGAACCAGTCGGGGAAGAAGTGCCACCAGGCCTTCATCGGCCGCTCCTCCCCCTGCCCGGTCTGCGGGGTGAAGGCGGTGATCCTGGAGGGGAAAGACTACTTTTGCTACGAGGCGGAGGACAAGCAGGGCCGCCGCTACGAACTGGTCGCCTCGCCCCTGGTCCGCCCCGACGGCCGGCGTCTGGCGATCGAGATCGTCCGGGACATCACCGAGCGCAAGAAGACCGAGGACCTGATCCGCAGCCAGAACCTCCAGCTGACCGAGGTCAACCAGGAGCTGAAGAAGCTCCTCCAGGTGAAGAGCGATTTCCTCTCCCTCATCTCCCACGAGCTCAAGTCCCCCCTGACCGTGATCCAGGGGTATCTCACCCTGCTCACGAAGAAGCAGATGGGTTCGCTGAACCCGGAACAGGAGGAGGGGCTCTCCGTGGCCGCGCACGAGGCCGACCATCTGAACTATCTGATCAACCAGATCCTCGACCTCTCCCAGCTCGACTCCGGGAAGTTCGAGCTCAATCCGGAGCCGATCGACGTCGCGGAGCTGCTCCGGCACTCCCTGGCGGCCTTGCGGGGGGCGGCCAAAAAGTCCCTCGTCTCCTTCCGGGTGCGGCTCAGCCCCGCCGCCCGCCGCGCGCTCGGCGACGGCAACAAGATCAAGCAGGTCTTTCGCAACATCCTGGAGAACGCCCTCAAGTTCAGCCCCGAGGGGGGGACGGTCTCGATCCGGGGGGAGAAGAGGGATGGGAAACTCGTCTACTCCGTCAGCGACCGGGGGATCGGCATCCCCGACGACGAGCTGGAGAAGGTCTTCGACCGCTTCTACCAGGTGAAGAATCCGCTGACCATGAAATTCGGGGGCATGGGGCTGGGGCTGGCCATCAGCAAGAACATCGTCGAGCTCCACGGGGGGAGGATCTGGGCGGAGAGCAAGCCGGGGAAGGGGACCGCCGTCTTCTTCACCCTCCCCGCGGAGGGAGCGGGCGCCAAGGAGGAGAACGGGCGATGATCGCCACGCCGCGTCTGGGCCGCCTCCCGGGGATCGTCTGGATCGGCCTGTGGGCGCTCTCCGGCGCCGGCTGCTCCTCGCTCCCCGAGGCGGAGACCGCCATCGAGAGCCAGGAGGAAGCCCGGGAGGCGATCGCCTCCTCCGACCCCGCCCGCCGGGCGGACGGGGTGGAGTACCTCGGCGACAAGGCCGATCCGGGGCTGATCGGGACGATCGCCCCCCTGCTCCATGATCCGGACAAGCTGGTCCGCTTAAGCGCCACGCTGGCCCTGCGCAACATCGCCTCCGGAGCGGCCGCCGCCCCCTTGCAGGAGGCCCTGCGCGACACCGACTCCGACGTCCGCTTCTCGGCCGCCAGCGCCCTTTTCGAGATCGGTGACCGGTCCGGCGAAGATGCCTTGCTCGAGGGGCTCGGGAGCCCCCGCCCCGACTTTCGCCTCCAGGCCCTGATGTTCCTGGGCAAGATGCGCTCGCGCAAGGCGGCCCCCGCCCTGATCGGCCTCCTCCGGGACGAGGAGCCGCGGATCCGCTCCACCGCCGCCTACATCCTCGGAATCATGCGAGAGGAGTCGGCCGTCGGGCCCCTGATCGAAGCCCTGAACGACGAGTCGGTCTGGGTGCGCCGCGACGCCGCCGGCGCGCTTCGGGCCATCACCGGACGGGAGGTCGCCTTTCACCCCGACGGCGACGGGCCCTTGCGGGAGACGGAGGTGGCGGCGATCCGGGGATGGGCTTTGTCCCGGGAAGGGACGACGGCCGTGACTCCGGCACCGTCGCCGTCGTCATCCCTCGGCGAGGAGACGACGCCGATGGAGGGAGAGCGGAATTAATCGGGACATGGGCAAAGGTTAGGTTCATGGTTCAGCGGTTCACGGTTTCTCCAACCGTTGAACCCTGGAACCATTGAACCCTGGAACCTTCAAGATGGCCAAGCGACACATCATGCGGGCATGGCTGTATGCCCTGATCCCGCTGTTTCTCCTCTCCCTCTCCTGCCAGGACCGGGCGGGGCGGTCCTTCAACCGCGCTCTCACCCTGGCGCGGCAGAAGCGCTACGAGGAGGCGGTGGGAGAGATGCGCCGCCTGATCCAGATCGCCCCCCGCAGCGCGCGCGCCCACAACGCCCTGGGCCAGATCTACCGGGTCCAGAACCTCTACTCGCAGGCGATCGAGGAACTGGAAAAAGCGGTCGAGATCAGCCAGACCGATCCCATCCCCCCCTATAACCTGGCCGCCATCTACCAGGAGATGGAGGACTACCCGCGGGCCGACACCTTCTTCCGGGAGGCTCTCCGCCGCGATCCCCGCTTCACCCCCGCTCTCTACCGCCAGGGGAGCCTTTTCCTCCTCCGGGGAGACCTCGAGCAGGCGAAAAAGCTCTTGATCGATTTCGTCGAGCTGGAGCCGGGGAACGCTTTCGGCCACAACAACCTGGGCTGTCTCCTCTGGCGACAGGGGGAGGCGGCCGCCGCCCAGGAATCGTTCCGGAAGGCGGTGGAGCTGGAGCCCAACCTGGCGACGGCCTGGCTCAACCTCGGGATCTCGGCGCTCGCCGCCCCCGACGGCCGGCCGGAGGCGAACCAGGCGCTCCAGACGTATCTCAGGCTCCGGCCGTTCGCCCTCGACCAGACGGCGGTCAGGCGGCTGGTCGAGGAGATGCCTCCGCCGACCCCCGCGGCGCCGACGGCCCAGGACTGCCTCGCCGAGGCCTCCCGCCGAGAGGAGTCCGGCGACTTCGCGGGGGCCCTCTCGAAGTACGGCGAGGCGCTCGCCCTCGCCCCCCGGTCCGGCGAGGCGCATTACCGCCGGGCCCGTCTCTACGACCGCTCCCTCTCCGACAAGATGAAGGCGATCGGGGGCTACGAGAAGGCGCTCGAGCTCGCTCCCCGCTCCGCCTGGGCGGACGCCGCGATCGCCCGGCTCACGACCCTGCGCCGCGAGATGGAGAGGCAGATCCTGGCCCAGCAGGCGCCGCCCTCTCCGCCGCCCCCCTCGCCCAGGCCGCCCTCGCCTCGCGCGGCCGCCCCCGAAGAGAAGGCGGAGGGCCTTTTCCGGCGCGGGATCGAGGAGGAGGAAGGGCGGCGTCCCGAGGCGGCGGAGGCCTTCTATCGCAAGGCGCTCTCCCTCTCTCCCGACCACGCGCCCTCGCTCTTCCGCCTCGGCCGCCTCCTGGCCGCCTCCGGCCATCCCAGCGAAGCGCTTCCGCTCCTCCAGAAGGCCCTGGCGATCGACGATTCGCTCCCCGTCCGGGAGGAGATCGGCGCGGCCTATCTAAAACTCGGGACTGGCGCCCTCTCCGACAAGAAGTTCGAGCGCGCCGCCGACTGGTACCGCCAGGCGGCCGACTACGGCAAGGTTCACGAGGCCCAGCAGGGGCAATGGACGGCCTTCCAGGCCGCCTACCGGGCCGCTTATGACCGGGGGAATTATCCCGCCGCCGCCCAGTACCTCCGTTCCGCGGTGGAGTTCCGGCCGGATAACGCCTCGGACTTCCTGGCGCTGGGCGACCTCTACAGCGCGAAGCTCCGGCGTCCGGCCGACGGTCGCCGGTATTACCAGAAATATCTGGCCCTGGTCCCCCGGGGGCCGGACGCGGACCGGGTGAGGGGGTTCGTCTCTCCTCCCGCCTCCCCGCCGCCCGCCGTCCGCCCGCCCGCCCGACCGGCCCCGAAGGCGGCGCCGGCCCAGGATCACTTCGTGGCCGGGGCCCGCCTCCAGCAGCAGGGGAAGACGGCGGAGGCCGAGAAGGAGTATCTCCTCGCGATCCGGGAGAAGCCCGGCTCCTACCAGGCCCACTACAACCTGGGCGTCGTCTACAGCCAGACCGGGCGCGCCTCAGAGGCCCTCGCCTCCTACAAGAAGGCGGCCCAGCTCAACCCCTCCTTCGCCCCCGCCCAGCTCGCGCTTTTCAAGCTGTATTACTTCCGCTTCGGGATGAAGAACCTGGCCCGCCCCTACGCCCAGAAGTACATCCAGCTTGAGCCGAACACGAAGGCGGCGGCCGAGATCAAGGGCTGGCTCAAGCAATGACCGCACCCGCCGCCAGACCGGGGAAGGCCGCGGGCCGTCCGCGCGGAGCGTGGTGCCGGGCGGTCGCCTTCTCCCTTGCCCTCGCCTTTCTCCTCCACGGCTGCGGAAACGGGGAGGTGGGCGAGGGGGAGGAGAGGACGCCGACCTACCACATCGGGATGGGCAAGACGCTCTACCAGCGCGGCGACTACGCGGGCGCGGTTAGGATGTTCGAGAAAGCGATCGGGATGGACCGGTCCTGCGCCGAGGCCTTCCTCCAGATGGGGATCATCTACGACAATAACCTCAAGGACAAGGCGCAGGCGCTCTTCTGCTACCGGAGGTTCCTCTCCCTCGAGCCGGATTCGATGATGGCGGAGATGGTCAAGGAGTGGTGCGCGGAGATCGAGAAGGACCTTCCCCCGGCGGCGTCCCCTCCTCCGATCTTCCGGCCCACCCCTTCGCCCGGCCGGTCCACCCCCCGCCCGACGCCGTCCGCCCCGCCCCCTCCGACGGCCTCGCCGACCCGGGCGGCAAAAAAGGGGCCGGAGAGCGCTCCGCCCGCTCCGGCCCGGCCCTCCCCCTCGCCCTCCGCCGTCGCTCCCCGCCCGACCCCCGCCCGGGCGGTCAGCGCCGCCGCGCCCTCCCGACACACCGTCAAGTCGGGGGAGACGCTGGCCCGCCTCGCCGCCGTCTACTACGGGGACCGGAACGCCTGGAAGACGATCTTCGATGCCAACCGCGACCTGCTCAAGAAGCCGGAAGGCCTCCGGCCCGGGATGGTGATCGTCATCCCGCCGAGGGGGAAATGAGGGGATAGGGACGGAATGGACCGTATGGACGAAATGGACGATATGGACGGTATGGACGATATGGACGATATGGACCAATCCTGTCCGGCACACCTCCTCGCCCTCCCGACCCTCGACACCTGACCCCCGCCCGCCGACCCCCGACCCCTGACCCCTGAACCCTGACACCTGCCCCCGACACCCGACAGCTGCCCCCTGACACCCCGACACCTGACACCCGACACCTGACACCTGAACCCTGCTCACTGAACACAGACGTCTGACACCGATATCCTGCATCTTGTATCCTGAAACACGTGTGGTATTGTAAGCGAGATGCGGCGGGTGTGACCGCCGCCCCCGGCCGTCAATTCCGTCCATATCGTCCATATTGTCCATATCGTCCATCCCGTCCATGTCCATCCTGACCAGATTGTTCGGCACCAAGTTCGACCGCGACCGCAAGCGGCTCAAGCCCCTGGTCGATGAGATCAACCGCCGGGAGGCGGGGTATCGGAACCTCTCCGAGGAGGCCTTCCGCGCCCTTTCCGCCGGCTTCCGGGAGCGGATCGCGAAGCGAATCGCCGGCCCCGCCGCCGACCTGGCTGAAGTCCGCGCTCGCCTGGCCGCCGACCTCCCGCCGGGGGGGGAAGAGGAGATCCGCTCCGAGGAGAAGCGGCTGATCCGGACTATCCGCGAGGAGGAGAAGGATGCGCTGGAGGAGCTTCTCCCCGAGGCCTTCGCCGCGGTGAAGAACTCTTGCCGGCGGCTCCTCGGACAGTCCTGGGACGTCTGCGGGCAGTCCGTGACCTGGGAGATGGTCCCCTTCGACGTCCAGGTCATCGGGGGCCTCGCCCTGCACCAGGGCCGGATCGCCGAGATGGCGACCGGGGAGGGCAAGACCCTGGTCGCCACCTTCCCCCTCTACCTGAACGCCCTCGCCGGCCACGGCGTCCACCTGGTCACGGTGAACGACTACCTGGCCCGGCGCGACCGGGAGTGGATGGGGAAGATCTTCGAAAACCTGGGGCTCACGGTGGGCTGTATCCAGACCGGGATGGAGCCGGCGGAACGGCGCGCCGCCTACGCCTGCGACATCACCTACGGGACGAACAACGAGTTCGGCTTCGACTACCTCCGCGACAACATGGCGCGCTGCCCGGAGGACCAGGTCCAGCGGCTCTACCTTTTCTACAAGGCGGAGAGCGACGAGCTCAAGCGCGGCCACTACTACGCGATCATCGACGAGGCGGACTCGATCCTGATCGACGAGGCGCGCACGCCCCTGATCATCTCCGGTCCGGTGGCCCGGGACGAATCCACCCACCTCGTTTACAAGCGGGTGATGCCCCTGATGAAGGACCTCTCCCGGCGGCAGGCCCTCCTCTGCGCCCGGCTCCTCGCCGAGGGCAAGGCGGCGCTCGAGAAGGGGGACGAGGAGAATGCCGCCCGGCGCTTCTACCAGGTCAAGAAGGGCCAGCCCAAGAACAAGCAGCTCTTGAGCCTGATCGAGGACGCCGCCGCCCGGAGGATGATCGAGCGGACCGAGGTCGAGCTCGACGCCGTCTCCACCCAGGCCCCCCGGGCGGAGGAGGGGAGGGCCCTGCGCGAGGAGCTCTTCTACACCATCAACGAGCGCGCCCACGAGATCAACATCACCGAGAAGGGGCACCTCGCCCTCTCCCCCCAGAACCCGGACGAATACGTGGTCGAGACCCAGCAGAAGGATTGGCCGGAGGAGCACCAGAAGGTGGAGTCCGATCCCGCCCTCTCCCGGGAGGAGAAGGTCCGCCGCCACGCCGAGATCGTCCGGGAGGAGCAGGCCTTCAACCAGAAGATCGACCGGATCCACGCCGCCTTTACCTCGCTCCGCGCGCTCGACCTCTTCGAGAAGGACGTCGAGTACGTGATCCAGGACAACAAGGTGGTGATCGTGGACGAGTTCACCGGCCGCCTGATGCCCGGCCGCCGCTACAGCGACGGCCTCCACCAGGCCCTGGAGGCGAAGGAGGGGGTCTGGATCGAGCACGAGACGCAGACGATGGCCACGGTCACCATCCAGAACTACTTCCGGATGTACGAGAAGCTCGCCGGGATGACCGGGACGGCCGAGACCGAGGCGGTGGAGTTCGACAAGATCTACCATCTCGACGTGATGGTCATCCCCACCAACGAGACGGTCCGGCGGACCAACTACCACGACCGGATCTACAAGACCAAGAACGAGAAATACCAGGCGGTGATCGCCGAGATCGCCGCCTGCTTCGAGAAGCAGCGGCCGGTCCTGGTGGGGACGGTCTCGGTCGACACCTCCGAGGTCTTAAGCCGCATGCTGAAGCGACGCAAGATCCCCCACCAGGTCCTGAACGCCCGCTACCACCAGCAGGAGGCGGAGATCGTGTCCCGGGCCGGAGTGGCCGGCGCGGTCACCATCGCCACCAACATGGCCGGCCGGGGGACCGACATCAAGCTCGGGCCTTCCGTGGTCCGCGCGGAGTGCCTGGAGGCCCGGGGCCGGAACCGGCGCGCCGCCGGGGAGGCCTTTGCGGGCGCGCCCTGGTGCTGCCTCAACTGCCGCCTCTACGACAAGTGCCGCCGCGGGTCGAAGCCCCTCTGCGGGAAGCCCGCCCAGATGTTCGAGTGCCGCCGCGAGGTCCCCTGCGGACTCCACATCCTCGGGACCGAGCGCCACGAGGCCCGGCGGATCGACCGGCAGCTCCGCGGCCGCTCCGCCCGCCAGGGCGACCCCGGCTCCTCGCGCTTTTACCTATCCCTCGAGGACGACCTGATGCGCCTCTTCGGCTCCGACCGGATCGCCGGGATCATGGGCCGGATGGGGATCCAGGAGGGGGAGGAGATGACCCACCCGCTCCTCACCCGGGCGATCGAGACCGCCCAGAAGCGGGTGGAGGGGCACAACTTCTCCATCCGCGAGCACATCTTGAAGTACGACGACGTGATGAACAAGCAGCGGGAGGAGATCTACGCCTTCCGTACCTCCATCATCGACAGCCTCAACCCCCGCCGGGGGATCCTGGGAATCATCGAGGAAGCGGTCCGGGAGAAGGTGGGGGAGTTCTGCCCGGAGAAGGCGCCGATCGAGGAGTGGCAATGGCCGCGCCTCTCCCTCTGGCTCCAGCAGACCTTCCTCCTCGCCCTCCCCGAGAAGGCGCCGCCCGAGGGGATCACCCCGGACGGCCTGATCGAGAGGATCATAGGCCAGGTCGCCCGCTTCTACGAGCTCAAGGAGGTCTACGAGGGGCAGGAGAACATGCGTCGCCTCGAGAAGTTCGTCGTCCTCACCGTGATCGACCGCCTCTGGCTCGAGCATCTCGCCAACATGGACGACCTCCGCCAGGGGATATCGCTGAGGGCCTACGGCCAGAGGGACCCGCTGGTCGACTACAAGCAGGAGAGCTACGAGATGTTCTCGAACCTGGAGGCGAACCTGAAGCAGGATGTGGCGGGAGCGATCTTCCGGGCCTCCGTCCGCCCCCCGCCGGTCGTCCGCGCCCCGGAGCGCTTCATCCACGAGGAGGTCGCTGCCTTTTCCGGGCGTCTCCCGGTCCGGCCGCGCGGACCGGCCCCCTCCCGTCCCGTCCCCGCCGCGGCTCTCTTGGGCGGCCCGCCCGGAGAGCTCTTCCCCGGCGCGCCGCCTTCCGAGCCCGCCCCCGCCGCCCCGGTCACGGTGCGGCGGGAGGCCGCCAAGGTCGGCCCCAACGACCCCTGCCCCTGCGGATCGGGGAAGAAGTACAAGAAATGCTGCGGTAAATAAAATCGCCCCGGGCGATTTTATTTAGATTGATCGCTCATGATCGCTTCCAGGCATCCCCGCCTTTCTCCCGCCTTCACCGGTTTTCTTGCGATCCTCTCCGGGGTTCTCCTCGCCCTTCCGTTTCTGAACTTCGCCCTCGCCGCACTCGCCTGGTTCGCGCTCGTCCCCCTCCTCGCCGCCGCCTCCTTCCGGGCCGTCCGGACGGGGGCGGCCCTGGGGTTCCTCGCCGGGTGCGTTTTTAACTTCGCGGGACTGCACTGGCTCCGGGCGGTGACCTCAGTCGGCTACGCAATCCTCGCCCTCTACCTCGCCCTCTACTGGGCGGGGTGGGCCGGCTTCGTCTCCCTCGTCTCCCGCCGCCGCCCGGGATGGCTCTGGTGGGCCTCCCCGGCCGCCCTCGTCGCCCTGGAGTTCCTCCGCTCCCGCCTCTTCACCGGCTTCCCCTGGAACCTTCTCGGCGTCTCCCAGGCGCTCAACGCGCCGCTCATCCAGGTCGCGGCCTCCACCGGCGTCTACGGCGTCTCCTTCCTCGTCGCCCTCGCCAACGCCGCCCTCGCCAGCCTCCTCCCGGGAGGGAAGACCGTTCCGACGAGCCTATCGCGCCGCCTCCTCCCCCCGGCCGCGGCGCTCGCCGCCCTCGCCGCCGCCTGGCTCGCCGGAGAGAGGGAGCTGAAATATGCGGACGGGATTCCCCCGGCGCCGTCGCTGAACCTCTGCCTCGTCCAAGGAGGGATCAGCCAGGACCTGAAGTGGGACCCGGCGCTGGCTCCCCGCCACCTCGAGACCTACCTCCGCCTGACCCGGAGGGCGCTGCCCACCCACCCCGATCTCGTCCTCTGGCCGGAGTCGGCGGTCCCCTACTACGTAGAGGAGAGGGAAGACGTGCGGACGAAGATCGGAGATCTCTGCGCGGAGGGGAGGACCCATCTCCTCTTCGGGGGCGACGCTCGGGAGAAGGCCGACGGTCCATCCGCGCGCTGGCGCTACTTCAACCGGGCCTACCTCTTCGACGCCGGGGGGGTAATGGCCGGCCATTACGACAAGGTCCACCTCGTCCCCTTCGGCGAGTACGTCCCCCTGAGGAGATTTCTCCCCTTCGTCCGCAGGATGGTCCCCTGGGAGGACGACTTCTCGGCCGGCGCCGACCTTTCCCTCCTCCCGATCGCTCCCGGGAAATCGATGGCCGTCCTGGTCTGTTACGAGGATATCTTCCCGGGGCTCGTCCGGGAATTCTGCCGGAAGGGGCCCGCCCTCCTCGCCAACGTGACTAACGACGCCTGGTACGGTCGGACGAGCGCTCCTTTCCAGCACGCCTACGCCGCGCTCTTTAGGGCGGTGGAGAACCGCGTCTACCTGGCCCGCTCCACCAACACCGGCTACTCCTGCCTGGTCGATCCGCAAGGGAGGATCGTCTCCGAGGTCAGGGGCGGGGGAGGGGAGACGCTTTTCATCGCGGGTTCGTCGACGGCGGCGGTCTCGCTCCGGCCGGCCGGGTCCTTCTACACCCGCCACGGCGACCTCTTCGCCTGGGCCTGTGTAATCCTGTCTCTCGCCGCCGCGCTACGGGCCGGCCTGGCGAAATAATAGCCGCGGATCGTCGTAGGCGCGGACCTTTGAGGTCCGCGTCTACGGGCAAAGCAACCAAGAACCGCCGCGATCCATGCCCGATAATAATCCCTGCTCGCCTTATTCGCGTGATTTCGCGGTTTAAAACGCCAAGCCGAGCCCAATCCGTGAAAACCGTGGTTTCATCGTCCCGGGGTTTTGCGCTGTTTCTTCTCGCCCTCCTCGCCGCCTTCGCCTATTGCCATCCGATTTTCCGCGACTTCGACAACTGGGGGATCCAGGACTGGGACCAGCACCTCTTCTACCACGCTGTCCCGCGCCATACCGTCCTGCGCTACCACCAGTTCCCCTTCTGGAACCCCTGGTACTGCGGCGGCTCGCCGCTTCTCGCCAACCCCCAGTCCCGCTTTCTCTCCCCGACCTACCTCTCCGTCCTCCTCCTGGGGGCGGTGTGGGGGATCAAGGTCGAGATCTTCCTCCACCTGATCATTGGGCTCGCCGGGGCCTACCGCCTCGCCCGCGGTTTCGGGATGAGCCGGTGGGGGGCCGCCCTCTCCGCCTCCCTCTTCGTTTTTAACTCCTCCTTCGCCCTCAACCTGACCGTGGGGATGACCTGGTTCCTTTCCACCGCTTATCTCCCCTGGGCTTTCCATTTCTATCGTCGGGCGGACGCCGATCTCAGGTGGTCGGCCGCGAGCGGGATCTGCCTGGCCCTGGTTTTCCTGGGCGGAGGGATCTATCCCGTCGTGATCGCCGTCCTCTTCCTCTTCGCCTACGCGCTCTTCGCCGTCCTTCTGGAGAAAAGGCGTCTCTCCCGCGCCGCGGCGGCTTTCTTCCTCTCCCTCGCTTTCGCCCTCTCGATCAGCGCGGTCAAGGCCGTCCCCGCCTTCCTGTATCTGAAAGAACGCCCCCGACTCATCGACGACTACTCGGGCTACAGCCTCTCCTCGCTCGCCTTCTCCCTCTTCAGCCGCGATCAGGGACTCGAAGCGATCGAGAGAGCGCTTGATCCCGGGCGGGAGGGCTTTCTCAGCGGCGTCTCCTGGTTCATGGACGAGAACGGGATGTACCTCGGCTTCGCCGCCGCGCTCCTCGGCCTCATCGGCCTTTTCTCCCGAGCCCGCCGCCGCCCGGCGCTGGCGATCTCCCTCCTCCTCTCCCTCTGGCTCGCCTTCGGCTCCCGGGCGCCCCTAAGCCTCTGGGACCTCCTCCGCGGGATTCCGGTCTTCTCCTCCATGCGCGTGGCCCAGCGCTACCGGATCTTCTTCCTCCTCGCCTTCTCGCTCTTCGCCGGCTTAGGTCTCGACGCCCTCCTCGGCCGCCTCCGCCGTCTCCGCCCGCGCTTCCCCTCCGCTCCCCTCGCCGCCGCCTCTATCCTCGTCATCTCGGCCGACCTGATCCTGGTTTCCTCGCGTGTTTTCCGGGACGCCTTCCCGATCCCCCCGCTCCCGGTCCCCCCTCCGGGCCCTTTTCGCCAGGTCAAGTCGTTCCCGTCCTACTCGGCGTCCGTCGGCTGGGTGCTGTACGCCGAGAGCCCCAAGCACATATCCTGGGGCGGACTCTACCCGGCCTTCTTGAGCAACCTGGGAGTGATCAAGGCCTACGAGTCGGCGGAGGTCCCCCGGATGGCGATCCCCTCGGAGTGGCCGAGCTACCGGGGCGAAGCGTTCCTGGAGGAGACGGAGGGGACGGCGACGATCCGGCTCTGGTCGCCGAACCGCCTTACGATCGATACCTCTTCCGCCCGCCCGGGCTACCTCGTGGTCAACCAGAACCACGACCCCGGCTGGAGGATCGCCGGTGGCGGAAGGGTGGAGAAGAGGAGGGGGCTGATCGCGGTAAAAATACCTTCCCGCCGGGCCTCCGTGGCATTATATTATCAGCCCCCCGGTTTCCGCGTCGGACTGATCGCCTCGGCCGCCGGCCTCCTGCTGGCGGCCGCCGTTCTTCGCGGCCGGCCGCTTCGCCGGGGAAGGCAGGACGGGACATGAACGCTGAACTCTCGGAAAGGCAGAAGGCCCTCGCAGAGCGCTTCACGGAGATGCGGGGGCATCTTTGACCTCGCCGGAAAGCAGGCCCGCCTAAAGGAACTGGAGGCCGACCTCTCCCGTCCCGGTTTCTGGGACGAAGGGGAGAAGACCCAGCGGGCCATCGCCGAGCTCAAGGCGATCAAGGAGGTGCTCGATCCCTGGTCTTCGCTCGAGAAGGACCTGCGGGAGCTCCCCGATCTCCTCGCCCTGGCCGCGGAGGACGCTTCCCTAGAGGGCGAGATCGCCGCCGAGCTCGGCCGGATCGGCGAGCGCCTGGACGCGCTCGAGCTCTCGGCGATGCTCTCCCGCCCGGAGGACAGGAAGAACGCGATCATGAGCCTCCAGGCCGGGGCGGGCGGGACCGAGTCCTGCGACTGGACCGAGATGCTCTGGAGGATGTACGGCCGCTGGTGCGAAAGGCGCGGCTACCAGGTCGAAGTGGTGAACCTGGCGCCGGGGGAAGAAGCGGGGATCCGGAACCTCACCGCCCTGATCAAGGGCCCCTTCGCCTACGGCTATCTCAAGGCCGAGCGGGGGGTCCACCGCCTCGTGCGGATCTCCCCCTTCGACTCCAACCACCGCCGCCACACTTCCTTCGCCTCGGCGGACGTGGCCCCCGACTTCGAGGAGGAGATCGTCATCGAGATCGAGGAGAAGGACTTGAGGATCGACACCTTCCGCTCGGGCGGCAAGGGAGGGCAGCACGTCAACATGACCGATTCGGCCGTGCGGATCACCCACCTCCCGACCGGGATCGTAGTCCAGTGCCAGAACGAGCGGAGCCAGCACAAGAACCGGGCGACGGCGATGAAGATCCTGCGCGCGCGCCTCTACCAGCGCGAGCAGGACGAGCTCCGGAAGAAGGCGGCCGAGCACCACGAGTCCCAGAAGGAGATCGGCTTCGGCTCCCAGATCCGTTCCTATGTCTTCCATCCCTACGCCATGGTCAAGGACCACCGGACCGGCGTCTCCACCGGCGACGTGAACCGGGTCATGGACGGGGATCTCGACCCCTACATCGACGCCTTTTTGAAGCAGCAGGCGGGCCGGGGGGCAAAGGTTCCCGCCGACGCCGGCGCGCTGGAGGAGCCGAAGGAGTGAGCCGTTTGCCGCTGAACCCGAAGACCAGTTTCACCAACCAGAGGAGGAGATGATGACGATCTATGTCGGCAACCTGCCCCGCGACATCAGCGAGGAGGAAGTGCGCGCGGCCTTCGCCGCCTTCGGCGAAGTCAGCGCGGTCAGGATGATCAAGGACAAAATCACCGGCGACCCGCGCGGTTTCGGCTTCGTGGAGATGCCCAACGCCGAGGAGGGCGCTTCCGCCATCCGGGGCATGAACGGCAAGGAGCTGAAGGGCCGCACCCTCAACGTCAACGAGGCCCACGCCAAGCCGGAGGGGGGGAGGCCGCCGAGGAGATAAAGTATATGGGTGAGGGTTAGGAAGTGGGTCTGGTAAATGGGTCAGGTTAGTGGAGGGTCTCACTGACGGCGGAAATGCCTGCGCCGGATACACCTTACCCTAACCCATAGACCAAACCCACTTCCTAGCCTTCACCCATCGACCAGTGGTCATGAGCGAATCCCAGCACGAACAGCGCCTGAAGAAGCTCGCCGCCCTCCGGGCGGCGGGGGTCGAACCATTCGGGAAGGCATTTCCCCGGAAGGACACCGCGGTCTCCTGCCGCGCCGACTACGCGGAGGGGAAGGAGGTGACCGTCGCCGGAAGGATCGTGGGCTGGCGGGAGCACGGCAAGACGATCTTCGCCGACCTCCAGGACTCGAGCGGGAAGGTCCAGGTCTACCTCCGCCGGGACGGCCTGGGCGAGGCGGGGGCGGCCCTTCTGCCCGAGCTCGACCTGGGCGACATCCTGGGCGTCGAGGGGGCGCTCTTCACCACCCGGATGGGGGAGGTCTCCGTCCAGGCCCGGCGCCTCACCCTGCTCGCCAAGGCCCTGCGCCCGCTGCCGGAGAAGTGGCACGGCCTCAAGGACACCGAGGTCCGCTTCCGCCAGCGTTACCTCGATCTGGTCGTCACGCCGGAAGCGCGGGAGGCCTTCCGGATCCGCTTCCAGGCGATCCGGGCGATCCGGAGGTTCCTCGACGACCGGGGTTTCCTGGAGGTGGAGACGCCGATGATGCAGGCGGCGGTGGGCGGGGCGGCGGCCCGGCCCTTCGTCACCCACCACCACGCCCTCGACATCGATCTCTACCTGCGGATCGCCCCCGAGCTCTACCTGAAGCGGATCCTGGTCGGGGGCTGGGAGAGGATCTACGAACTCAACCGCAACTTCCGCAACGAGGGGATCTCCACCCGCCACAACCCCGAGTTCACCATGCTCGAGGTCTACGAGGCCTACGCCGACTGGCGGGCGATGATGGCGCTCACCCGGGAGCTCGTCCTCGCGGCGGCCGCGGCCTCGGGGCGGGTCCGCCTCCCCCAGGGGGAAACGGAGATCGACCTCTCTTCGCCCTGGGCGGAGCGGACCTACTACGGGGCGCTGGAGGAGGGGACGGGGATCGACTTTCGCGCTCTCAGCGCCGCCGCCGTCCTCGAGGAGGCCTCCCGCCTCGGCCTCGCCGTGACCAAGGAGACGACCCGGGAGGAGGCGCTGGACTCCGTCTTCGACAAGGCGGTCCAGCCCTCCCTCCAGATCCCGACCTTTATCGTCAACTACCCGATCGAGCTGACGCCTCTGGCCCGGACCCTTCCGGACGACCCGGGCCTCGCCGCGCGCTTCGAGCTCTTCATCGGCGGGATGGAGATCGCCAACGGCTACACCGAGCTCAACGATCCCCTGGAGCAGAGGGAGCGGTTCGAGGCCCAGCTCCGGAAAGGGGCGGGGCGGGGCGAGGTGGACGAAGACTTCGTCCTCGCCCTCGAGCACGGGATGCCCCCCGCGGGGGGGATGGGGATGGGGATCGACCGCCTGGCCATGATCCTCGCGGGAGTGACCAGCGTCCGGGAGGTAATCCTCTTCCCGCACTTGAGGCCCAAGGCTGAAGAATGATGTTACGTAAAGTTACGTAATGTTACATAGGGTTACGTAAGGTTACCTGAGCGCGCCTCTTCTAGTTGCGTAACCTTTTCTCGCGTAACCCCACGTAACCTTTCCGACGTAACCTTACGTAACTATTTTTATCGCGTAACCTTTTCGACGTAACCTTGCGTAACCAATTTTTCCGTAACCTTCTCGCCATGCTTCCCTACACGTTCTGGATCGCCCTGCGCTACGCCCGCTTCCGGGGCAAGCGCTCCTTCGTCTCCCTGATCACCTTGATCACCGTCACCGGAGTGGCGGTGGGGGTGATGACCCTGATGGTGGTGATGTCGGTGATGAGCGGTTTCGACGCCGAGCTCAAGGACAAGTTCCTGGGCGTCTACGGGCACGTCGTCATCTCGGGGGAGGGGATCCTCAACGACTATCGGTCGCTGGTCGAGCGGGTGGAGCGCCACCCCGGCGTCAAGGCGGTCGCCCCCTACGTGGCCGGCCAGGTGATCGTTCGCACCCGCAACCGGGCCCTGGGGGTCAACCTCCGCGGGATCGACCCCGCCGCCGAGGCGAGGGTCTCCAAGCTCGCCTCCTACCTCCGCGAGGGGAGCCTGGATCTGGGCCCGGACGGGATCCTGATCGGCTCCCAGATGGCCGAGCTCTACCGCCTCTCGGTGGGCGACAAGGTCATCCTGATCTCCCCGGCCGAGGACCTCCTCCCCGGCGGCGCCGGGGCCCGCCGCGAGAAGTTCACGGTCACCGGGGTCTTCAAGTCCGGGATGGCCCAGTACGACCTGGAGCTGGCCTACGTCTCGCTCTCCGCCGCCCAGCGGTTTTTCAACCTGGGGGAGGCGGTGACCGGGATCTCGCTCGTGGTCGACGACGTGGAGGAGGCCCACGCCGTCCGCAACCGCCTCTCCGAGATCTTCACCTATCCCCCCTTCATCGTCCGCTCCTGGATGGAACTGAACAAGCCCCTCTTCTCGGCCATCCGGGTGGAGAAGAACCTGATGTTCATCATCGTCACCCTGATCATCGTGGTCGCCGCGCTCAACATCGCGAGCACGCTGATCGTCACGGTGAAGGAGAAGACCAAGGCGATCGGGATCTTCAAGTCGCTGGGGATGACCGAGGCCTCGATCCGGCGGATCTTCGTCGTCCTGGGGATGACGATCGGGCTGGTCGGGATAGTGGTCGGCGTCCTGGGCGGTCTTCTCCTGATCGCCAACATCAACCACGTCGCGGCCTTCCTCTCCGCCCGTTTCGGGATCGAGGTCTTCCCCCCCGACGTCTATTATTTCGAGTCGATCCCCGCCCGGGCCGATTTCCGGGAGACCCTGATCATCGCGGGCTGCGCGCTCCTGATCAGCGTGTTCGCCTCGCTCTATCCGGCCTGGCAGGCGGCGCGGATGGAACCGGTCCAGGCGCTGCGCTATGAATAACAACTGGAGCAAGGGAGTGATGGAGTATTGGAGTGTCGGAAAGCCGGTACGGCCAGCCATTATTTTCGTCACTCCAATACTCCATTACTCCACTACTCCATCACCAAATCACATATTTTCGCTCGCTCATGTCTGAACTTCTCCGAGCCGAGGGCATCGTCAAGTCCTTCCCGATGGGCAAGGCCGTCCTCCCCGTGCTCAAGGGGATCGACCTGGCCGTCTCCGAGGGGGAGGCGCTGGTGATCGCCGGCCGCTCCGGCGCCGGCAAGAGCACGCTCCTCCACATCCTGGGCGGGTTGGACTCGCCCGACCGGGGCCGGGTCGTGATCGAGGGGCAGGAAATCAGCCGGATGCCTTCCCGGGCCCGGGCGCGCCTCCGGAACCTCAAGGTCGGCTTCGTCTTCCAGTTCTTTCATCTCCTCCCCGAGTTCACCGCCCGGGAGAACGTCCTCCTTCCCCTGCTCATCCGGGGCGGGGGAGGGGGGATCGTGGGGAGCCGGGCCTGGCGGCAGGCGGAGGAGACGCTCGCCCTGGTCGGCCTCGGGGCGCGCTTCGACCATTACCCCAGCCAGCTCTCCGGGGGAGAGCAGCAGAGGGTGGCCATCGCCCGGGCCTTGATCAACCGCCCCCGCCTCCTCCTCGCCGACGAGCCGACCGGGAACCTGGACTCGGAAACGGGGCTGGCCATCCTCTCCCTTCTCACCGAGCTCAACCGGAATCTTCGGCAGACCGTGGTGGTGGTCTCCCACGATCAGCAGGTGGCGGACTGGGCGCCCCGGATCGTGACCATGCGCGACGGTGTGGTGGAGGGGGAGGGAAGGAAGGTGTCAGGTGTCAGGTGCAAGGTGTAAGGTGTCAGGTGTAAGGTGTCAAGTGGGCGCCGGGCGCTGGTTTTCCTGACACCTGACACCATTGAGCGATGGCACTGAAAATATGGTATAATCCAACTCTGAATATCCCCACGAAGCGAGGGCAACGCCATGCACATCTACATCAACGGCAAATACTTCGACAAGGACGAGGCGAAGGTCTCCGTTTACGACCATGGCCTGCTCTACGGCGACGGCGTCTTCGAGGGGATTCGCGTCTACAACAACCGCGTCTTCCGCCTGGAGGAGCACCTAGGGCGCCTCTACGAGTCGGCCAAGGGGATCTGCCTCACCATCCCGATCCGCCCGGAGGAGATGGCGAAGGCGGTCGTCGAGACCGTCCGCCGTAACGGCCTCCCGGACGCCTACATCCGCCTCCTCGTCACCCGCGGCCCCGGCTCGCTGGGGCTCAACCCCTTCACCTGCTCGCATCCGCAGGTGATCATCATCGTCGACAAGATCGCTCTCTATCCCCAGGAGCTGTATGAAAAGGGGCTCAGCGTCGTCACCGTCGCCACCCATCGCAACTACCCGGAGTCGCTTAACCCCCGGATCAAGTCGCTCAACTACCTGAACAACATCCTGGCCAAGATCGAGGCGATCAACGCCGGCGTGGAGGAGGCGATCATGCTCAACTCCTACGGCCTCGTCTCCGAGTGCACCGGGGACAACATCTTCGCCCTCCGCCGGGGCGTCCTCCTCACCCCCTCGATCAGCATGGGGGTGCTCGAGGGGATCACCCGAAACGCCGTCATCCAGATCGCCCGCGAGAAGAACATCGACGTCAAGCCGGTGGTTATGACCCGCCACGATTTCTACATCGCCGACGAGGTCTTCCTGACCGGGTCCGCGGCGGAGATCGTCCCGGTGGTCAAGGTCGACGGCCGGATCATCGGGGCGGGGGACCCCGGACCGGTCACCCGCTCCCTGATGGAGGCCTACCACCACCTGACCCGGAGCGAGGGCGAGCCGGTGACCACGGAGGGGAAACGTACCCGAAGCAAGCAGCCAGGCAAGGGCTAGGTTATTGGTCTGGTGAATAGGCGAGGGTAAGGTCCGCTTTGGCCGGTTGCTCGCCGGGCCGCACCATTTACCTGGCCCATTTACCAGAACAATATCCTGACCCTAACCCATCGACTATCGGTATGAAATGCCAGTCCTGCAATAAGAAGGAGGCGGTCGTCCATCTCACCGAGATCGGCGACCAGGGGACGGTCAAGATCCACCTCTGCGCCGCCTGCGCCCAGGCCCGGGGGATCGGGGAGGCTCCCCCGGCGGAGAAGGCGCCGGCCTCCGCCGACGAGGCCGACCTCCGCTGCGGAGCCTGCGGCATGAGCCTCAAGGAGTTCCGCAAGAAGGGGCGGCTGGGCTGCGGGCAGTGCTACCGGGCTTTCGCCGAGGCCTTCGTCCCGCTGCTCACGGCCATCCATCGCGGCGACCGCCACGTCGGCAAGGTGCCTTCCGCCCACCCCCCGGCGGTCGCCGAGCCGGACCTGAAGAGCCTCCAGGAGTCGCTCCGGACGGCGGTGGAGAAGGAAAGGTTCGAGGAGGCGGCCCGGCTCTCCGGACTGATCAAGAAGCTGGAGCGTGCCCAGTGACCAACGCCCTGGACAGGCCGGCGGAGATGAAGCTGGAGTATTTCCTCTATCATCCGCCGGAATGGACCTGCGGCGCCGGACCCGAGTCCGACATCGTCATCTCGACCCGGGTCCGCCTGGCCCGGAACCTGAAGGGGATCCCCTTCAGCCGGAAGGCGACCGCCTCGGAGCGCCGGGCCGTCCTGGAGGCGGCCGCTTCGGCGGCCGCCGCGACGCCCGGCCTCGCCGGGGCCCTCTTGATCGAGCTGGAGAAGGCCTCCGAGATCGACCGCCAGTTTCTAGTCGAGCGCCACCTGATCAGCCCCGAGCTGTCTCCGCGGCTGCAAGGAGCGGTGGCCATCAGCCCCCGGGAATCCGTCTCGGTGATGATCAACGAGGAGGACCATCTCCGCCTCCAGGTCCTCCAGTCCGGCTTCCGCCCGGCCGAGACGCTGGAACAGGCCGACCGCCTGGACAGCGAACTGGAGCAGCGGCTCATCTACGAATTCTCGCCCGTCCTCGGCTACCTGACCGCCTGCCCCACCAACGTGGGAACGGGACTCCGCGCCTCGGCGATGCTCCACCTCCCCGGCCTGGTCATCCGGAAGCAGATAGGCCAGATCGTCCAGGCCTTCGGGAAGCTGGGGCTGGCGGTGCGCGGGATCTACGGAGAGGGGACGGAGGCGAGCGGAAACATGTTCCAGGTCTCCAACCAGGTGACCCTGGGGAAGGCGGACGCGGAGATCGTCCGCGACCTGGGAGCGATCATCCGGAAGGTGGCGGCCTACGAGCGCGCGGCCCGCGCCGCCCTCGCGGAGTCCCGCGCGGCCGAGCTGGAGGACCGGATCTACCGCGCGGCCGCGATCCTCCGTTCCGCCCGCCTGATCTCCTCCGGGGAGACGCTCGATCTCCTCTCCGGCCTTCGCCTGGGCGTGGACATGGGCCTCCTGCCCGGCGTCTCGCGCGTGGTTCTCAACGAGCTCTTTCTCTCCACCCAGCCGGCCCACCTCCAGAAGTTCGCGGGCAAGGCCCTCTCCACCCGCGGCCGCGACGAGCTTCGCGCCTCCCTGATCCGGGAGAAGCTGGAGGGGGACCACCGCCGCGCCCCGGAGGGGAGGAAGTGAGGAAGGTGTAAAGTGTAATGTGTAAGGTATAAGGAACCGGTCGGCCAGCCAGCCTTCATTACACCTGACACTTTACAGCTTGCACGGTTATCGTCCCTGGTGAAACAAAACCCATTCCAGCACTCAACGCCCTGATCGGAGATCGCCGTGTTCGACCAATTCACTCCCCGCGCCCGCCAGGTGATCATCCTGGCCCGCAAGGAAGCCGACCGCTTCAACCACGACTACATCGGGACCGAGCACATCCTGCTCGGCCTGCTCCGCCTTGGCCAGGGGGTGGCGGTGGACGTCCTGCGCGAGATGGGGGTCGATTTGCAGACCCTCCGGATGGAGGTGGAGCGCGCGGTCGGGACCGGCCCCGAGACCAAGACGGCGGGGGAAGTCCCCCTCACCCCCAAGGCCCGCCGGGTGATCGAACTCGCCGTCGCGGAGGCGAAGAAGCTCCAGCACAGCTACATCGGCACCGAGCACCTCCTCCTGGGCCTTCTCCAGGAGGGGGAGGGGGTCGCCTCCCAGGTCCTCAAGAACCTGGCGGTGGATCTCGAGGAGACCCGGGGCCGGATCCTGGACAAGCTCAAGATGGAGTACGGGCCCAAGGCGGGCCCGGAAGCTTCCCCCGCGGACGGGCGCGACAAGCGCGCGGGGAAGACGCCGGCCTTGAAGACCTTCGGTCGGGACCTGACCGAGCTCGCCCGGGAGGGGAAGCTCGACCCCGTGATCGGACGGGACGCCGAGATCGAGCGCTTGAGCCAGGTGGTCTGCCGGCGCTCGAAAAACAATCCGGTCCTGATCGGGGAGGCGGGGGTGGGCAAGACCGCGATCGTGGAGGGGCTGGCCCAGCGGATCGTCTCCGGCGACGTCCCCGAGATCCTCCGGGAGAAGAAGCTGATCACTCTCGACCTGGCCCTGATGGTGGCGGGGACGAAATACCGCGGCCAGTTTGAGGAGAGGATCAAGGCGGTGATGGACGAGATCAAGCGCTCCCGCAACGTCCTCCTCTTCATCGACGAGCTCCACACCATCGTGGGGGCGGGGGCGGCCGAGGGCGCCATCGACGCCTCCAATATCCTGAAGCCTTCCCTCTCTCGGGGCGAGCTCCAGTGCATCGGGGCCACCACGATGAACGAATACCGGAAATACATCGAGAAGGACGCCGCCCTGGAGCGCCGCTTCCAGGTGATCAAGGTCCGCCCCAACACGGTGGAGGAGACGATCGAGATCCTGAAGGGGCTGCGGAAGAAGTACGAGCAGCACCACAACGCCGAGATCACCGACCAGGCGCTGGCGGCGGCCGCCCGCCTTTCCGACCGCTACCTCTCCGGGCGCTACCTTCCCGACAAGGCCATCGACCTGGTCGACGAAGCCGCCGCCCGGCGGCGGATCGCGGTGATGACCCGCCCGGCGGAGATCAAGGAGCTGGAGAAGCGCCTGGAGGAGATCCAGAAGGAGAAAGAGCAGGCGGTCAAGGACCAGGACTTCGAGAAGGCGGCGGGTCTGCGCGACGAGGAGCGGCGGGCCCAGGAGCGGCTCAAGCGGGAGCTCGACACCTGGAAGGAGACCAAGAGCAAGGAGAAGGTCACCGTGGACGAGGAGGAGATCGCCAGCGTCCTCTCCCGCTGGACCGATATCCCGGTCGCCCGGATGGAAGAGACCGAGGCGGAGAAGCTCCTCAAGATGGAGGGCGAGCTCCACACCCGGGTGATCGGCCAGGAGGAGGCGATCTCGGCCATCTCCCGGGCCTTGCGCCGCTCGCGCTCGGGGCTCAAGGACCCCGACCGGCCGATCGGCTCCTTCATCTTCCTGGGGCCGACCGGGGTGGGGAAGACCCTGCTCGCGCGGGCGCTCGCCGAGTTCATGTTCGGAAACGAGGACGCCCTGATCCAGATCGACATGTCCGAGTACATGGAGAAGTTCGCGGTCTCCCGCATGGTCGGCTCCCCCCCCGGCTACGTCGGTTTCGAGGAGGGCGGGCAGCTCACCGAGCGGGTCCGTCGCCGGCCCTACGCCGTGGTCCTTTTCGACGAGGTGGAGAAGGCCCATCCCGACGTGATGGGGATCCTGCTCCAGATCCTGGAGGAGGGGAAGCTCACCGACTCCTGGGGGCGTCCGGTCGACTTCCGCAACACGGTGGTGATCATGACCTCCAACGCCGGGGCGGAGCTTCTGCAGAAGGAGACCACGGTGGGCTTTTCCGCCCGCTCGGCGCAGGAGGAGTTCTCGGGGATGAAGGGGAAGCTGATGGCGGAGATGAAGAAGATCTTCAAGCCGGAGTTCCTGAACCGCCTCGACGACGTCATCGTCTTCCACCACCTGAACGGGAAGGACCTGGAGCGGATCGCGGACATCGAGATGCGGGAGATCTCCGAGCGCCTCAAGGACCGGAGGATCTCGCTGGAGCTGAGCCCGAAGGCCCGGGAGTTCGTGGTCCGGGACTGCGAGAAGCAGAAAGCCGGAGCCCGGCCCCTGCGCCGGGCGCTCCAGCGCTTGGTCGAGGACCCCCTTTCCGAGGAGCTTCTCCGTTCCCGGATCCCGGAAGGATCCCGGATCCGGGTGGACCTGAAGAAGGGGGCGATCGTCTTCGTCCCCGCCCGGGTGCCGCCGGCCGCCGTCCCGCGTCCGGCGGAACGGGAAAAGGCTATAGAGCGGTGAAGGCGCTTTGGACAGCGGGTTTCATCTTCCTCCTCCCGGCGCTCCTGCTCGCCCGCCCGGCCCGCGCGGAGATCGTCTTCTCCGTCCCCGCCGACCTTGCCGGGACCCTGCCCCAGGACCTCCTGGACGACGCCGGAGAGGAGGCGACGGTCACCGGAACCTTCCGCTCCTTCGCCCGGGACGAGCGGAACTTCGATCCCGCTTACCCCTGGGTCCTGGAGACGGAGGAGTGGACCGGCTTCCTGGACGAGAAGTCCGCCCGCGCCGCCTCCCCCTTTCTCTCGACGCTCGCCGCGGGGGACGCGCTCCTCGTCTCGGGGACCTGGGGCGTCCTCCTCACCGACGAGGAGCCGCCCTGGCCCGGGTCGGTCGCGGCGGGGGACCGGCGGACCCTGGCCGTCCTGCTCGTGAAGACGGTCGCGCCGCGCGCCGCGGCGAGCGGCCCCGCCGGAGCCGCCACGCCCCGCCCCGATCTCGCCGCGGTCGCCCGGGCCGTCCAGGCCGAGGAGCTCAAGGCGGTCCGGGACCCCTCCGCCGCCTCCTCCGCCCGCCGGAAGATCGCCCAGATCTACGTGAAGGCGGGCCAATACGAGAAGGCGATCAACGAGTATCGATTCGACATGATCACCGACCCTTCCCGCTCCTCCTACTGCCACCGCAAGATCGCCGAGATCTACCAGCTGATGGGGGACGGGGAGAACGCCCGGATCGAGCGGGAGCTCGCCCGGCTCACCCAGAAGGAGAGCCAGGAGTCGCTCTACCGCCAGCGGCTGACCAAGTGGGTCAAGGAAGGCAAGTACGAGCTGGCGATCCAGGAGTACAAGTTCCTCCTCCAGTCCGACCGCCGCTCCCGCCCCGAGTACCTGGAGAAGATCGCCCAGCTCTACGGCCTGATGGGCGACCAGGCCCGGTCGCGCGAATACTACGGCCGCCTGATCCAGGAGATGCGGGAGGGCGAGCGGCAGACGGCCGCCCAGCGGCTGGACCGTTCGCTCCGCCTGGCCTCGATTTTCGAGGACATGGGCGAATACGACGCCGCCCGAGCCCAATACGACGCGACCCTCAAGCTGGCGCCCGGCCAGAAGGAGGAGGTCCTTCTCAAGACCGCCCAGTTCCTGGAGCGGAGGAAAGACTACTCCGGCGCGCTGGCCGTCTACCGGAAGCTGGAGGGGATGCCGCGGGCCGACCGGGCGGACCTCGCCGAACGCTGCGCCCGCCTGATGGAGAGGAACAAGGACAGCGCGGGCGCGATCGCCGAATACGAGCGGGCGGCCCGGTTCGCCGCCCCGGCGGAGGCCGCCCGTCTGCGCCTCCGGCGCGCCGCCCTGCTCGCCTCCGCGGGCCGCCGGGAGGAGGCCCTCCAGGCCTATCGCGACACGGCGGGGAATCTTAAGGGCGCCGCCCGCGCGGAGGCGGTGGAGGAGACGGGGGATATCCTGGTTAAGCTGGAGCGGGAAGAGGAGGCCCGGGCGGCCTACCGCGAGGCGATCGCCCTCCTGGAGAAGTCCGCCCCGGCGACCGGCGATCGGGAAGACGCCCTCCGGCGCCTGGCGAACCTCGCCGAGAAGGCGGGCGACGCCGCCGCGTCCCGCCGCTACCGGGAGGAGACGATCTCGCTTCTCGCGGAGAAGATCAAGCAGGCCCCCGCCGCCAGCGGGAGGACCCGCCGCCGTCTGATCGACTTGCTGGAGAAGCTCGAGAGGTGGGAGGAGGTCGCCGCCCAGTATCGGGCCTGGGCCGCGGCGGAACCGGACAACTCCTCGCCCTGTTATCGCCTCTACCGCCTCTACCGGGACAAGCTCCAGGACGAAATGCAGGCCAAGATTTGGGAAGAGAAGTACCGCGAACTGAAAAAGAAATAAGGTTCCAGGGTTCAACGGTTCACGGTTCAGCGGTTCACGGTTGCAGCTCGGCTCTTGTCCAACCGCTGAACCGTGAACCTTTGAACCGGGACCCTTTAAACCGTGAACCTTTGAACCGTGAACCTTTGAGCATTTGACCCATGCGCTGGACCAAGACACTGATCCCGACCTTAAGGGAAGCGCCCCAGGAGGCGGAGATCATAAGCCACATCCTGATGATCCGGGCCGGTCTGATGCGGAAGCTCTCCTCCGGTCTCTACACCTTCCTTCCGCTGGGCCTCCGGGTCTTGCGCAAGGTGGAGCGGATCGTCCGGGAGGAGATGGACCGGGCGGGCGCCCAGGAGATCCTGATGCCGATCCTCCAGCCCAGGGAGCTCTGGGAGAAGAGCGGCCGCTTCGGGATCATGGACGAGATCATGCTCCGGGCCAAGTCCCGCTCCGGGCGCGAGCTCGTCCTCGGGCCCACCCACGAGGAGGTGGTGACGGACCTGGTCGCGCGCGAGATCGATTCCTACCGGGGGCTCCCCGTCAACCTCTACCAGATCGCCCCCAAGATCCGGGACGAGATCCGGCCCCGCTTCGGCCTCATCCGCTGCCGCGAGTTCGTCATGAAGGACGGCTACTCTTTCGATCTCGACGACGCCGGCGCGGCGGAGTCCTACCGGAAGATGTACGAAGCCTACGTCCGGATCTTCGCGCGCTGCGGGCTCCAGATCCGGGTCGTGGAGGCCGACACCGGCGTGATGGGCGGGAACCTCTCCCACGAGTTCATGGTCCCGGCCGAGTCGGGGGAGGACTGCCTCGCCTCCTGCGCGCAATGCGGCTACGCCGCCAACACCGAGAAAGCGGAGCGGCGCCCCTCCGGGGGGAAGGCCGCGCGCACCGCCGAGCCGCTCCGGGCCGTCGACACACCCGACTTGAGGACGGTGGAGGAGCTTACCGCCTTCTTCCGGGCCGGCCCCGAGCGCTTCATCAAGACCCTGATCTACGTCGCCGACGGAGCGCCGGTGGCGGTCCTGGTCCGGGGCGACCGCGAAGTCAACGAGGGGAAGCTCCGCCGCCTCCTCGGAGCGGGCCAGGTCGCCCTGGCTGACGAGAAGACGATCGAGAAAGCGACCGGCGCGCCGCTGGGCTTCGCCGGGCCGGTGGGCCTGCCGGGGATCCGGGTCGTCGCCGACTATTCCGTGGACTCGATCTCCGACGGGATCACCGGGGCGAACGCGAAGGACCGCCACCTCCTCCACGTCAGCCTCGAGCGCGACTGCGCGATCGGAGAGTTCCACGACCTCGCCGTGGCGGCCGCGGGCGACCCCTGCGGCCGCTGCGGCGCCCCCCTCGCCCTCTCCCGGGGAGTCGAGGTCGGCCACACCTTCAAGCTGGGGACGAAGTACAGCTCCGCCCTGGGGGCCCTGGTCAAGACCGAGACGGGGGAGGAGATCCCGGCGGTGATGGGCTGCTACGGGATCGGCGTGAGCCGGGTGGTGGCGGCGGTCGTCGAGCAGTCCCACGACGCCAAGGGGATCGTCTGGCCGGTCTCCATCGCCCCCTACCAGGTCCTGGTCCAGGGACTCAACCAGGACGACGAGAAGATCGCCTCCGTCGCCGCCTCTCTCCACGACCGGCTGGAGGGGGAGGGCTGGGAGGTCCTCTACGACGACCGCCCCGTTTCAGCGGGGGTCAAGTTCAACGACGCCGACCTGGTCGGGATCCCGCTTAGGATCACGATCGGGAGGAAGTTCCTGAAGACCGGCGAGCTGGAGCTAAAGCGCCGCGACGCCCCCGCCGCGGTGACCTGTCGGCCGGAGGATCTCAGCGAGACGCTCAAAAAACTCTTGAATGGAGTGTCGGAGTAATGGAGTGATGGAGTAGTGGAGTGATGAAGTAATGTGATCTGTAAGCAGCCTTCTCCAGTACTCCAATACTCCAGTACTCCAATACTCCGTTGCTCCATTAATCCTTCACTCCGCTAGTTTCTCCCACCAGGAACTCTGAGCCATGAAATCCAAACCTACCCTTTTTTCGAGAGGGGGAAAGCTTTTCGTCGGCATGGTCCACCTTCTCCCCCTGCCCGGGAGCCCCGAGTACGGAGGGTCGTTCGAGCCGATCGTCGCCCGGGCGCTCAAGGATGCCCTCGCCCTCCAGGAGGGAGGGGCCGACGCCCTGATCATGGAGAACTACGGGGACGTCCCCTTCTTCGCGGACCGGGTCCCCCCCGAGACGGTGGCGGCGATGGCGGTGGTCGGCCGGGCCCTGCGCGCCGAAGTTTCCCTCCCGATGGGGATCAACGTGCTTCGGAACGACGCCCGCTCGGCCCTCGCCGTGGCCCTGGCCGCGGGCGGGGACTTCATCCGGGTCAACGTCCACTCCGGCGCGATGGTCACCGACCAGGGGATCGTCCAGGGGAAGGCCGCCGAAACCATCCGCGCCCGGGCCGCTCTGAAAGCCCCCATCGCCGTCTGGGCTGACGTGATGGTCAAGCACTCCGCCCCGCTCGGGGATTACTCGCTGGAGGGGGCGGCCAAGGACACCGCCCACCGGGGGCTCGCCGACGCGCTGATCGTCTCCGGTTCCGGGACCGGCGAGGCGACGGAGCTCTCCCGGGTGAAGCGGGTCCGCGCCGCCGTCCCCGGCCTCCCGATCCTGATCGGCTCGGGGACTACCCCGGAGAACCTCGCCGGTTTTCTCCCCTTTGTCGACGGCTTCATCGTCGGGACCGCCCTGAAGGAGAAGGGGATCACCACCAACCCGGTCTCCCTTCCGCGGGTCCGGACCTTCGCCCGCGCCCTGCGGACCAAAGCCCGCTAATAATATTCAGCAGACGATTGAATAAGATGGGCTTGGCTGGTCGGTAGTATCCTATTCCATCCTATTCAATCGTCTGTTGAGAACGCCGGGCCTTCTGCCTCGTCCGATAGAGCCTCTCGGTGAAGCCGCCTTCTCTTGCAAAGCTTCGGGCCAGTGAAGCGATCTAGCGGTCGAGGAGCGAGACCGCCACTCCGATCAGGACGAGGGCCGCGTTGGCCGATAGCCCGGGATAGGCGGACTCGATGGGCGGCAGGGACTTCATGAACGGCATGGACGATATGGACGGTATGGACGTCATGGACGTTATGGGCGCTAAGGGCGGCATGGGCGATAAGGGCGGCCTGGGCGATATGGGCGGCATGGGCGCTAAGGGCGGCCTGGGCGATAAGGGTGGCATGGGTGCTAATGGCGGCATGGGCGATAAGGGCGGCATGGGCGATATGGGCGGTATGGACGATATGGACGTTATGGGCGATATGGGCTGCATGGGCGATATGGGCGGCATGGGCGGAATGGGCGATAGGGATGGGCCGGGCTGCGGAGGGTTTTTTTTATGTCCATCTCGTCCATAACGTCCATATCGTCCATATAGTCCATCCTTTCCCGCCCGTTCCTCCCGCGCCTTCTCCCTCACCCACGCCGCCACCGCATCCGCCGTGGCGCATCTTCGCGCCACCAGGTCGGCCCGGCGCGGGTCGTCCCGCCGCCAGAGCTTAAGGCCGTGCTGGCGGAGAAAATCCTCGTAGTCCAGGCGCAGCTCCTCCAGGCTCGCCCGGGCCACGCTGGTAAGTTTTAGCTCAGTTTTTCGGGAGGTCCCGCTCGCCTGGGACCCCTCGGCGATGTTCTGCACGCCGGAGCGGGCGGCCTGGACCATCTGGTCGCGCGTGCGGCTCATCCTCTCGACGTAACGCTCGCAGAAACGGACTGTGAGGTCGTAGACCAGCTGGGCGATCTGGAAGCCCACGAGCTTCCGGTAGCCGTCGTGTTTCGGTATCAGCGGTTCGCGATAACCCGGGTCGGTCATAGGTCAATTTCGTCCGTCTTGTCCATTTTGTCCATCTTGTCCATACCGTCCATCTCGTCCATACCGTCCATCACTTCCTCGCCATAGATAAGGACAGTTCTCGCCGGGGTTTTCTTGCATGATTTTTTCGTCACTCACATTCTCGCCCCCGATGAGGTAAAATGCGGCATGAGGATCGCGTCCGCGATGGCCTCCGTCCTGGCGCTGGCGCTGTTTCCCGGCGCGGGGTGTCAAGAGCGCCAGCCGGCGGATGCGTCACCCCAGGACGGAATCGTGCGCGACTCTCGCTATCCCGGCCGCTGGTGGGCCCCGGTCTCCGCCGAGGGGGCTCCGGCCTGGGAGATCCTCCCCCAGGCGGCCGGTCCCGGGGAGGTTATCCTCTCCAAGCGGAACGAGCTTGGCCTCCTCTCCAACTTCGCCGCCACGCCGTTCGAGTTCCGGGGCAAGCGCTACGCGAGCCTGGAGGGTTTCTGGCAGATGATGAAATACCCCGAGTCGCCCGACGATCCGCGGGCGACCTTCGCCGGCTTGACCTGGAAATACACCCGAGAGGAGGTGGCGGGGCTCGTCAGTTTCGAGGGCAAGGAAGCGGGGAACCTGGCCAGCGAGAACATGAAGACGATGGGGATCGACTGGGTGTCGTTCGAGGGGCGCCAGTTCCCCTACCGTCCGATCGATCCGGGTGAGCACTACCGCCTGATCGTGGAAGCGACCTGGGAAAAGGTCCGCCAGAACCCCGAGGTGAAGAAGGTCCTTCTCTCCACCGGCGATCTGGTTCTGAAGCCGGACCATCACCAGGAGCCCGACCCTCCCGCCGCCTGGCGCTACTACGACATCCTGACCGAGATTAGAAACCGGCTGCGCGAAGAGCACTCGCCGGCGAAGGACCCGATGGACTCCATGGACAAAATGGACGATTGAAAGGTCCGGCCGCTTCCATCACGTCCATCTGGTCCATCTCGTCCATAAAGTCCATCAAGTCCATCAGGTTAGAATTCCAGCCGGCCATGAGAAGAATCCTGGGAATAGTCGGCAGCCCGCGGAAGAACGGCAACACCGAGATCCTCGTCTCGGGGATACTCGAAGGGGCCGTCGCCGCCGGCGCCGAGACCGAGCTGGTCCGCCTGGCCGAGCTCCGGATCGGCGAGTGCGACGGCTGCCACGCCTGCTGGCGGGGGAGGGGATGCTCCAAGAAGGACGATATGATCGCTCTCTACCCGAAGATCGCCTCCAGCGCCGCCCTGGTCTTCGGCACACCGGTCTACTGGTATGGCCCCACCGCCCTGTGCAAGGCCTTCCTGGACCGTTTCGTCTACTTCAACTCCCCGAAGCACCGCGCCCTGATTCGCGGAAAAAAGGCGGCGCTCGCCGTCCCCTTCGAGGAGAAGGATCCCTCCGCCGCCCTTCCGCTCATCGGGATGTTCGAGAAGTCTTTTGCCTACCTCGAGATGGAACTCGCCGGGCGGATACTCGCCCCCGGCGCGGGGAGGAAAGGCGCGGTCCGGTCCGACCGGCGGCTCCTGGCCGAAGCCTTCGCCCTGGGCCGCTCCCTCTGATCGCTTTCACCGAGCCGTTTCTTGCCCTCGGCTGCTCCTCCCAACCGGCTCGGCCGGGCCGTCCTTTTAGTCCGTATCGTCCATCCCGTCCATCCCCTGGGTCTCCGCCCTTGCATCTCGCCCGGCGATGGGTTAGTTTATGGGCGGCTGTTGGTTTACCCTTTTCATTTTTCCTCTTGGGAAAATGAAAAGAAGCTCTTTGATAATTCTTTTTATCTCCCACCGGGAGATAAAAAGGGGGCGAAACGGTTTCGACTGGGGCGATGAAGCCGGTTCCGCAGGCAGAGGTTGCCGGGAGGCCTCTCTAAACACCTGGCACAATGATAACTGCCAATGAGCAGTTTGTAATGGCGGCTTAATGCCGCCACGTCCACCCTGTCCGGCCCGCGGGGCGGGGATGGGCGAACGGAAGCGGGCTGGTCCCAACCCTGAATCGCCGGGGGAAGGGGCGAGATTGACACGCGGTGGTTAGTCCCCGACCGATCCTGTCGGCCGGAGCTATCGGGGGCGAACGCAAAAGACCGTCTAAGCCTGTAGACGACCGGAGGGATTTGCCACAGGACGGGGGTTCGACTCCCCCCGCCTCCATTCAGGCCGTGCAAGGCACGGCCTGAATAGAGCAATCGAACAATAGAGAGTCGAGCAATCGAAAGATTTGCGAGACCCTCGTTCGATTGCGGTCGATTTTCTGTTATCGATTGTCGAGACTCAGTCCAGCCCGGTCATGGCCTTCCTATTCGAAAATCTCCGCGTCTACCAGGAATCCGTCGCCTTCGCCGATGCGATCATAGCCTTGACCAATACTTTCCCTCGCGGTTTCTATTTTCTCGCCGATCAGCTTAATCGGGCGGCGGCTTCTGTCTCCGCCAATATCGCCGAAGGCAACGGCCGCTTTACAAAAGCCGATCGCACCCATTTCTTCACGATCGCTCGCGGATCCCTCCTGGAATGCGTTCCCCTCCTAGATCTTGGTCATCGCCAAGGATTGCTCGATGACGACTCCCATCAGTCGCTCCGGGAAAGGATGGAAGCGATCTCCAAAATGGTAAGCGGCCTGATCAGGGGCGCGGATAAGCGCTCTCTGTGATATTGACTTTCATGGCCAAGAGGTATGATCTCTAGTGACGGTTCGCCGGATCAACCCCGGCGAGCGGCGCCGTGAGAGCAAGAGAGGGACAAGAAGTTTGGCGGTTTTGACCCGGCTATGGACAGAGAAGTCCGGCCGGGTATTTATTTTTTGGCGCGCCAGTGGTCACAACGCCACGAAGCAACGACAAGATGAAGAGATGGATGATCTATCCGGGAATGCTTGTGGCGATGCTCTCCATCGGGGGTTCCCCGGGGAGAGAGATTATTGGTTTTGAGCAGTTAGTTCCCCGGGATGGAATTTTCTACGAAGTCGGCTCGGAAGACCCGTTTACGGGGACCGTGGTCACTTATCATGAGAATGGACTGAAGAAAGTCTCTGGCGAATATTTTGAAGGCAAGCGGGATGGGAGATGGGTCGAATGGTATGAAAAGGGAAATGCAAAGTCAGAAGGCGAATGGCGCAACAACGAACAGAACGGGAAATGGACCTATTGGTACGAGAACGGACAGATGCAAGAAGAGGGAGAATATCGCGACGGCGAGAGGGACGGGAAATGGAGTGCCTGGTACGAGAACGGGCAAGCGGAATTTGCCGGCCAGTACTGCAACTTGAAACCTGAAGGAACGTTTTATTGGTGGCATGAGAATGGACAGAAAGAGGGGGAGACGGACTATCGCAGCGGTGAGGCGGTGCGTGACTGCTTTTATTACTGGGACGGGCAGAAGCAGCGAGAGAGGACATATTTCACAACCGAAACGGGATGGGAAGGCATCACCTGGTATTGGAGCGGACAGACGGAGAGTACGCTGCAATTCAGGAATGGGGATGGAAAGATTGCCTGGTGGCATCAAAATGGCCAAAAATGGGAGGAAAGCGAGTGGCACAATTTCACGACAGTAAGTCACATCTGGTGGAATGAGAATGGGGATGAAATAAAGGAAGGCCCTCCTCCCTTCCATGGCGAGCGGCACACTTGCCAATTGAGTCGGCCACCCCAGCCGCAGCCGTCTCCAAGCCCGATTTCGCCAGCATCGCCGGGGAGTCCCCTAACCTCCGCAGGTCAGAGCGCGAGCACGCCTTCGGCTATGCCACGGCATAAGCTTTCTCCTGTTCCGGTGGTTGTGGAGCGATTAGCGGATAGGCATTTTGGTATTCTGTCGGATCAAGATCGGGCCAATGAAGACGTCCTCCGAAAGGATTTTTCCCATGGATTCTTCGACGGGTTCACCAGTCTCATGGGGACAATAGGTGGTGGGACGGAAGCTCACCAGCGGGGCTTTCTGGCAGGGCAGGAGTATCGCCGGGACAATCCATGAATAAAGCGGGCTAGCGATCGAAGAGGAACCAGCACTTCCCGTTGCGCCGCTTCTGGTCGTCGAGCACCAGTCTCCGGATCCCGGCGGGGAGGCGCGCGCGCTGCCAGCGGCACTCCCGGCGTCCCGCTTCCTCGCGCTTGTCCGCGCTCGCCGCCGCGCGCGCGGCCCGGATCGCGTAGGCCGCCGCGCCGAGCTCGTGTTCGGCCACGTGGGCCACCGCCGCGGCGTGGGCGGCGGCCCGCGCCGCTTCCTTCGCCGCGCCGGAAGCCTCCCGGGCCGCGGCGTGGGCGGCGAAGGCGGCCGTGCGGGCCTGGGCCATCGTGATCTCGCCCCGCGCCCAGGCGCGCGCCCGCTCGACCGCCCGGCGCGGGCGGTCGTCGCCCGGACGCGCTCGCTCGAAGAAGCTAAGGACGCGCTGCGCGCAATCGGCCGCCCAGGCCGCGAGCAGGCGATGATCGGCGTCCCGGAGGGTGCCGCCGCGCCGCGCGGTGACCAGCCTCCGGTCCCGCTTCTCGGTGAAGACGGTCCGCATCCCCATTCGCCATCCTTTAAGGCCGAACTGATCGTGCTTGATCCCCTGCGCTGGCCGGGGCGCGAGGGCGCCCGAGAAATTAAACATGCGGCAAAAAGAAGTCCTGGTCAAGATGATCCCGGCCGCCGCCGTGATGATTCGGTTACGCGGGGGCGTAGGCCTGATCGAAAAAATCGCCGCTTCACACTTGTCCGCCGGAGCTTCAGCGGTGGCGGAGAGGCGGCCTGCAACGCGCCCGAACCGGGCGAGTCCCCGGCCAGTCTCCGGGACGGGGACCGACAAATGATTGCGGCGGGAAGGCGGGCCAAGGTATGATGTCCTTCTCGCCCGCGTTCCACCGCGGGCGCTGGCCCGCGCCGATGAAGAAGATCGGGACATTCCTCCGCGCCACCGCCCCGCTCTGGTTGCCCCTGGCGGCGCTTCTTCTCCTCCTCGCCCCGGGCTGCGGGCGGGAAGACCTCGTCCAGATCACCATCCTCCACACCAACGACCTCCACGGCCACGTCATCCCCGAGAAGGTCCGGGGCTGGCCCATCCGCACCGGCGGCTACGCGGTCTTCGCCAGCTGGGTCAAGGAGCAGAGGGCGAAGAACGAGGAGAAGGGGGTCGCGACCATCCTCCTCGACGCCGGCGACGTCTATGCCGGGACGCCGGAGGGGAACCTGACCCGGGGGGCGGCGGTGGTGGACCTGATGAACGCGGTCGGCTACGACGCCATGACGATCGGGAACCACGAGTTCGACGACGGCTACCTCAACCTGGCCGAGCTCTCGAAGCGGGCTGCGTTCCCCTTCCTGGCGGCGAACGCCGTCGGGAAGATCTCCGGGAAGGGGCTCGATTTCGCCCGAGCGGATCTCGTCCTGGAGGCCCAAGGGATCAAGGTCGGGATCGTGGGGGTGGTCACCCCGGAGACCGGGATGGTCACCCTGGCCCGCAACGTCGACCAGGTCGTCTTCCAGCCGCCCGCGCCGGCGGTGCGGGCCGCGGCGGACCGCCTCCGGGAGGACGGCGCCAGCCTGATCGTCGTCCTCTCCCACCTGGGCAAGGAGGAGGACATCGCGCTGGCCAAGGAGGTGGAGGGGATCGCGGCGATCATCGGGGGGCACAGCCACGACCTGATCGAAAAGCCGATCCGGGCGGGGCCGAGCGGAACCCTGGTTTGCCAGGCGGGCTGCTACGGCCGCTCCGCCGGCCGGCTCGACCTCTGGATCAACCCGAGGACGGGAGCGATCCGCGACCACCGCTACCAGGTCTTCGCCAACCGCGAGCTCGCCCTCCCCAAGGACCTCGCGGTCGACCGGCTCCTCGACCGGATCGCGGCCGAGGTGGGGGCGGGGTTCGAGGAGGCGATCGGGCTCACGATCGGGGACATCGTCGGGGCGGACCGGGCGGAGTCGCTCCTCGGCGATCTGATCTGCGACGCCATGAGGGAGGCGACGGGCGCCCAGGTCGCCTTCCAGAACGCCTACGGGATACGCGCTCCCCTTCTCGCGGGCGAGATCACCCGCCGGGACGTCTTCGAAGTGATCCCCTTCGCCGACCAGGTGGTGTTGATGAAGATGACCGGTAGGCGGATCAAGGAGGTCCTGGAGCAGGGTCTCTCGCTTCGCAAGGGGATGATCCAGGTCTCGGGGCTGACCGCCGCCTATGACCTCGGCCGGCCCGCCGGCCAGAGGCTGCGGAGCCTCGCGATCGGCGGCGAGCCGGCGGAGGATTCCCGGGAATACACGGTCGCCACCAACGGCTTCCTGGCCGGGGGAGGGGACTATTTCGACGCTTTCGCCCGGGGGCGCGCCGCCACGGAGACGGGCATCCTCCTCCGCGACGCCTTCTTGGATTACCTGCGGGGGCATTCCCCGTTCGACAGCCAGGGGTTCCGGCCCACCCGCCTTATCCCCGAGAAGGGATCAGCGGGCCGACAAAGCCTGCTCCGCGGCGGCGACCGAGGGGACGACCATCAGTTGGCCGTAGAGGCCCGCGGTGCGGAAGACGGCGGAGGTTTCGGAGGAAGGGTTGCAGATCGCGAGCTTCCTGCCCCCGGCGCGCATCTTCTTCTCCAGGGAGAGGATGACCCGGAGCCCTCCCGAGGAGATGTAGTTCACGCCGCTTAGGTCGATCAAAAGATCGACGTCGAGGGCGCCGCCCGCGGCATGGGGCTCGAGCGCGAAGGAGACCCGGTCGGCGATGGCGAGCGCCCATTGGGCGTCCAGTATCCCGGCCAGGGAGAGGATGCAGAAACCGGGTTTTTCTCTCAGTTCTATCTTCATTTTCCCCGGGCAAGATTCTCACGAATCTCGCCCGGGGAAAATGAAAATATCGGAGGCGACATAATCAGGACGGACCGACATTTCCGGAAAGCCGCCGGTCTCCTCCTCCTCGCTCTCGGAGTGGGCATGGCCCGGGCGCCGTCAAGCGCCCTGGGCGCGATCATCCGGGGCCCCGCGGCGAAGATCGAGACCCGCTCGCGGCGGATGAACGGGACGCTCTACGTCCCCGTTCCCGCGATCCTCCGGGCCTACGGGATGAGCCTGATCTCCGCCGACGGCCTCCGCTATGTCTTCGCCTCCGACCGTCTCCAGCTCGAGCTCGCCCCCGGCAGCCCGGTCGCGGTGATCAACGGCCGCGCCGTGGAGATGGCCGGCCCGGCGGGTTGGTCGGAGGGGAAGCTCATGGTCCCCATCTACCTCGCCCTCCAGACCCTCCCCCGGGAGCTCCCCCCGGGCGAGCTCGCCGCGCCGCCCCGCTGGGGGCCGCCCCTGGTCTTCCTCGACCCCGGCCATGGCGGTTTCGACCCGGGCGCGGTCGCCGACGACGGGGCCGAGGAGAAGGAGGTGGCCCTGGACATCGCCCGGAGGGTCGGGGAGATCCTGGAGCGGCGCGGCTTCGAGGTGGCCATGAGCCGGGAGGGCGACGAGTTCATCCCCCTGCGCCAGCGGGCCCGGTCGGCCAACCGCCGCCGGGCCGCCGTTTTCGTCAGCATCCATGCCAACGCCGCCTATAACCGCCTGGCCGAAGGGGTGGAGACCTTCTACTACGCCCCGGCCTTCGACTTCCTCTCCCAGTCGCTCGCGATCCTGGAGAACGCGGTCCTGAAGCTCGAGGCGAGCAAGGAGAACGGGGAGGGTGAGGCGAACGGCGAGGGGCCATCCGTCCCGGAGCGGATACTGACCAGCGTCCGGCTGGCCCAGAAGATCCAGGACCGCCTGGTCGACGCCTCCGAAGGCCCCGACCGGGGGGTCAAGTCGGCCGAGTTCTACGTCCTGAAATACACGCGGATGCCGTCGGTCCTGGTCGAGACGGGCTTTCTCTCCAACGAGCTGGAGAACGGCCTTCTCGGGAAGCCGGACTACCGCGATCGCCTGGCCGAGGCGATCGCGTTGGGGATCGCCGACGCCCTCCCGGTCCGCGCCGTCTCTGCCGCCGCCCTCGCCCGGAAGGAGGAATGAAGATGTATACCGCCGCGGTTCAGGTCCGTTTCAGCGCCGCCCACCGCCACCGGGGGAGGCGGGAGGAGTGCGGGCGGATCCACGGGCACAACTACCGCGCGGAGGCCTTGGCCGAGGCGGAGGCACTGGAGGAAGGGATGGCGGTCGATTTCTCCCTCCTCCGGGAGCTGATGCTGGCGGCGGTGGAAGGCTGGGATCACCGCCTCCTCAACGAGACCGAAGATTTTCGGGGCGAGCCGCCGACCACCGAGGCGATCGCCCGCCGCCTCTACGAGAAGGTCGCCGCCACCCTCCCTCCCGGCCGCTGCCGGCTCAGGGAAGTTAAGGTCTATGAGACGGACGACTGCTGGGCGAGCTATGCTAAGGTATAGCTGGCAGGGTCGGGCACCATGGATCTTGTTTTAAGAGCTAGTCTGGCATTGCTCGCCTTTCTGTCGGCGAGCGGGCCCACGCCGCCCGGGGCGGTCGTCGGCCCCACGGGGAGAACGGAAATGAGCGCGAATAGAATCGTCTGGCTGGGGCACGCCTCGATCCGGATCGAGGGGGAGAAGACCGTCTACATCGATCCCTGGAAACTCCCGTCCGAGGCGCCCCCGGCCGACCTGATCCTGATCACCCACTCCCACCACGACCACTGCTCGGCGAGGGACGTGGAGGCGCTCTTGAAGAAGGACACCGTGATCATCGCCACCCCGGACTGCGCGGGAGAGCTCCCCGCCGGATTCCGGAAGATCTCCCCGGGGCGGACGGAGACGGTGGGCGGGGTGATCGTGACCGCGGTCCCCGCCTACAACCTGAACAAGCCGTTCCACCCCCGGGAAAAGGGCTGGGTGGGCTACATCGTGGAGATGGGCGGGGAGAGGATATACCAGGCGGGTGACACCGATTACATCCCGGAGATCGACGGCCTCCAGGTCGACGTGGCGATCCTTCCGGTCGGGGGGACCTACACCATGAGCCCGGAGGAGGCGGCCGCGGCGGCCAACCACCTGAAGGTCCGTCTCGCCATTCCCATCCACTACGATTCGGTGGTGGGGAGCCGCGCGGACGCGGAGAAATTCAAGAACTTCTGCCGGGTGCCGGTGGAAATCCTCAAAAAACAATAGGACCTATAGGTCCTATAGGACCTATAAGACCTATTACAAGCAAAGGAAGGCTTGACCATGGCCAAGATACCCTGTCTCGCCTGCGTCCTCATCCTTCTCGCCCCGTCGGCCCGGGCCCAGGACGGGGCGGCGCCCCCGCCCGCCGCCGCCCCAGTTCCGGCGGAAGGGAGCGCCGCCGCCCCCTCGCGGGTCGACGCGCTGATCGCCAAGCTCAGCGGCTTCGACTTCGACTCGATCCGGGACGCGGCCGCCGAGATCCGCTCGCTCGGCGCCTCCGCCGTCCCCGCCGTCCTCAAGGCCCTGGACAACCAGGACCCCGGCATCCGCAAGGAGGCGGCGCTCATCCTCGGGGACCTCAAGATCAAGGAGGCGGTCAAGCCGATCGGCCGGCTCCTCAACGACTCCCAGTATTGGGTGGCTCGCTCCGCGGCCTACGCCCTCCGGAACCTCTCCGACCGCTCGGCGATCGAGCCCCTGATCGGGGGATTGGGGCACGCCGACGCCCGGGTGCGGGAGGCGGTGCTGGACGCCCTCGACGAGCTCATGGCCAAGCCGGCGATCCCGGCGGTCGCCCGGGCGATGCTCAACGACTACGACCAGCACGTCCGCTGGCGGGCGATGATCGTCTTGAGGGAGCTGGAAGAGGGGGCGGAGATCGCCGCCATCTCCGCGGCGCTCAAGGACGGATCGGCGCCGGTCGCGGCCCGCCGCAACGCCGCGACCATGTCCGGCTACCTCCGCGCCGAGTCCACGGTCCCCCTCCTCCTTGCCGCCTTCAACGACCAGTCCGACCCCCAGACCCGCTGGCTCGCGGTCGAGGCGGTGGGCAAGATCGGCGACCGGGGTATACTCGCGGGCGTCCCGGCCAAGCGGCGGGAGAAACCCGCCGTCATCGCCCTCGACCCCGCCGTGGTGGCGGCGGTGGAGGAGAAGCTCAAGGACCCAAGCCCCGACGTCCGGATGTTCGCCGTCTCCGCCCTGGGAAAGATCGGCGGGCCGGGGAGCGTCCCCGCCCTCGTTGCCCTGGCCCGGCCCTCCGGCCAGGCGCTGGTCCAGCCCTCGTTGAAGAAGAACGTCGTCCGCTCCCTGGGGAAGATCGGGGGGAAGGAGGCCTCCGAGGCCGTTCGGACCTTCCTCTCCGATCCCGATCCCAACCTCCGGGCCCTGGCGGCGGAGACCCTGGCGGCGCTTAAGGACTCCGGCGCGGTTCCGGTTCTCAAGCCCCTGCTCGCCGACCCCTCCCCGGCCGTCCGTTCGGCCGCCGCCTTCGCCCTGGGCGAGTTGGGAGGAAAGGACGACGCCGCCGCGCTCGCGACGGCGCTCAAGGACCAGAGCTCCTGGGTGCAGGAGGAAGCGAAGAGGGCGACGGAGAAGATGAAATAAAGACGGAGTATTGGAGTGCTGGAGTAATGATCTCGTTACCGACATTAGTTCCATTACTCCAACACTCCGCACCTCCATTACTCCGATGTGTTGAATGTCGGATTTGTCTCTAGCTCTGAACCGACGGGAAGGTTGGACGGCATGAAGAGCGATCAGATGATCATGGTGGCGCCGAGGAGGGTCCTTTTCGCCTCCGACTATTTCCAGGGCTTCCGCCCGGCCCGGGAGGTCGACTACGAGTCCCGTCTCCTCAAGAGCTTCGGCTACCGGAGGCGGGGGGAGGTGGAGGACGACCCCTCCTGGAAGCAGCCGATCGGCTACGCCCTGGTCGTTAACCGAGCCGCGCGGACGGTCTTCGCCTACCAGCGCTCGTCGAAGGCGGGCGAATACCACGAGACGAGGCTGATGGGGAAGTGGTCCTGGGGCGTGGGGGGGCACATCGAGAAGTGCGACGGAGCCGACGGGAACCCGATCCGCGCCTCGATGCTCCGGGAGGTGGGCGAGGAGATCGGTCTCGCCTCTTCCGGGGAGCCCGAAGTGCTGGGCTACATCAACGACGACTCCGACCCGGTGGGGAAGGTCCATTTCGGGGTTCTCTACGTCATCCCGACGTCCCAGACGGTCGTCCATCCGGCCTGCCCCGAACTCCAGGAGGGGGGGATGCGCGCGGCAGAGGAGCTCGAGGCGCTCATCTCCCGGCCGGGGGTGATCGTGGAGGAGTGGTCGAAGTTCTCGCTCCCGCCTCTCATCGAATACCTCGGCCGCCCGTCCTCCGCGCGCCGATGATCCGGCTCACTTCCGGTCGCGGTCCTCGCGATGACACGCTTGCAAAAGTAATACATTGGGCGCTTATGTTCTCTCGAACCGGCAAACCCAGTCGCGCGCCGCCGGTCCTCCGCGCCGCCTTCGCCGTGCTCGCCCTCCTCGCCGCCGCCGCGCCGGCCGAGACGACTCCTCCGCCTTCATTCACCCTGTCAGTTCGAGATGGGCTGGCAACCCTCAAGGCCCGCGGGGCAGAACTGGCGGCGGTCCTGGAGGATCTTTCGAAGAAGGCGGGTTTCGCTATCGCATTTTATGAACGACCGGATCTCCCCCTCTTCGCCGACCTGGAGAGCGTCCCGGTCGAGGAATGCCTGAAGAAGATCCTTCCCAGCTACTCGCTGGAGTACCGCCAGAAGGCGGGAGGAGCGCCGGTCCTCTCCCGCGTCGCCGTCTTCCGCGCTCGCCCGCTCGAGCGCCTTCCGGCGCCGTCTTCGGGGATCATCGTTTCCTACGGAAACCGGTCGGACCAGATCGGCGCGGTGAACGCGCCCGGCGTGGAAAGACAAGGGCCCGCTTCCTTCGCTATCGACGGGGAGGGTAACCTCTACGTCGGCGACACGGTCAACGGTCGGATCAAGGCGTTTTCCCCGGGGGGAAAGACGGTGCTGGATATCGCGGCGTCGGGCGCGCTTCTCGATCTCGCTCTCGACGATGCGGGGAATATCTTCGCTTTCGACGGCCGGGCCGGGACTCTGGCGGCATACGATTCCAACGGAAAGCCGGTCAGCGCCATCCCGATCCCGCCCGATCTCTTGCCGAAGGTCCAGAATCTCCGGCTGGTCGGGGGACGCATCGTCCTGGTCGGGCGCGACCAGGAGGAGTTCGAATTGGGGTCCCTGGAGGATGGGGAACTGAAGAAGCGGGAAAAGATCGCCGTCTCCAAAGGCCTGGCGGCGGAGTCGGGAAAGTCCTACGCGGCCCGGAAGGTTTCCGAATCGCTGGCCGAGCTGGAGATCAGGGGAGGGGAGGAGACCAGGAGAGTCGGCCTGCCCGTCCCCCGCCTCGCCTCGATCGTCTTCCTCGGGGAGGACCGGTCCGGGAACGCCTATCTCCAGGTCGAGCAATCCCGCGAAGCCGGACCCGGCGTCGATCTCGGCGTGCTCAAGGTGGACGGCGAAGGTAATCCGCTTGCGATGATCGAGAAAATACCAAATAATTACTCCAACTGGACCGCGCGGCTCCTCGCGATCGACCGCGCGGGTGACGTTTTTCAGGTGCTCCCCGGCCCCGACGGCGTGGCCCTAAACCGCTGGAACTGGGAGAGGAAAGGACAGAGATGAAATCCGCTCGCATCGCCATCCCCGCTTTTTCCGTCGTCGCGCTGGCCGCCGTCCTTTGGTTCGCTCCGCCAGCCCACCCCTGGATCACCGAAACCTGGGGCGATCTCAACCGGGGAGAGATCGTGGCCCGGGCGGAATTGATGATGAACCTGACCTGGTCGCCGAAGCGGGGGATCTACAACTTCGGCTACGGCTCCACCTGGCACACCTTCACCCATCCCCAGGTCTACACCGGGATTGCTTACACCCAGAACAACCCCCAGGAGTATTGGTCGGAGTTCACCTCCGCGGTTCTGGCCGTTGATTACAGCGTCGGCGCCACCGTCCGGACGACCACGGCTTTGAACATGCGCTACGGCCCGGGGACGGAGTATGGGATCATCACCACCATACCGAGCGGCGGGACGGCCGAGATCGTCTCCCACCCCGACAACGGAATCCAGGTCGGCTCCTCCTACTGGTGGCATGTCGAGTACTCCGCCCAGACCGGATGGTGCGCGGCCTACCACTCGACCGGGGACTATCTCCTGGTCGACAACACGGGCTACGGGAACGACTGCTCCGGGTTTGCCAGCATTTGCTGGAAGCTGCCTACCCGCTACACGACCTATTCCTTCGAAGTCGACGCCACCGGCGCGGAGGGGTACGTCGACAGCCTGGGGGACATCGGGACCTGCCAGACCGCGGGCCTGATCCTGGGCGACGCCTGCAACGCCTCCAACAACCACATCATCATCTTCAGCCGGGACCTGGGCGGGGGGATGATGGAATCGATGGAGCAGACGCCCTGGCTGGCGAGGGAAAGGACTTGGTACTGGTCCTCGCTCTCCTCCTACCGTCCCATCCGCCGGAGACAGGTCTACGCCTCGCCGACGGCCCCTCTGCAAACGCCGACTCCCGCTCCGGCGACGCCCACGCCGGCGTCTGAGACGCCCACGCCGGCAACTCATCTGATTCTGGACGAGCATTTCAACTCTTTCGACGCCGGCGTCCGTCCCTCCGGCTGGACCTTCACCAACTGCAACAACGACTCCGATACCTACACCAGCAGCGGTAACTACGGCTTGAGCATGCCTTCCTTCAGGTTCAGCGCGAGCGGCGACATCGTCACCACCAAACCGATCGCGACCGACGCCTCGAGCACCCTCGCTTTCTGGCTCAAGGGCGTCACCACCGATGCGACGAGTTCCCTGCGGATCGAAGAGTACGCCCCCGGATCCTGGTCTATTTTGACCGATCTCGTCGGACTGCCCACGACCGGGACGGCGATGGGGCCTTACGACCTCTCCTTGGCCACGACCTGCTTGCGCTTCACCTACACCAAGAGCGCGGGGAACGTCGCCTTAGACGACATCACGGTGAACGGCCCGATCACGCCCACGCCGACCGCCGCCCCGGCGACGCCCACGCCGACGCCCGAGCGAACCGCGACGCCCTTCACGCCGACGCCGACGCCGGTCGTCAAGACCCCTACTCCGGTCCCCGAGACCCCGACACCGGTTCCCGAGACGCCGACACCGGTTCCCGAGACGCCGACGCCGGTTCCAGAAACGCCGACGCCGGTCATCCCGACTCCGACCGAGGCCCCGAACACGCCCACGCCGGCCCCGGCGGCGACTCCGACGCCGGTGATCTGCACGCGCCTCGACGAGCACTTCAAC